>NZ_LT670847.1:1866058-2488077 GCF_900142895.1 Vreelandella subglaciescola | reverse complement strand
GTGGACCTCGCTGGCCCCGACGCGCACGGCGTTGTCCAGCCGCAGCGTGCCGGCCTGCGTCTCCAGCACCCCCTGGGATGGCCGGCTACGTTCGATGCCGCCTCCCTGGGTGCGGGCAAAGCGCTCCAGCTGCGGCCATACGCTGGCCGCGTCGTCCGCCACCACCAGCCAGCGCTGGTCGTTGATCTGGCGCGACGTGACGTAGTCTTCTTCAAGCCCCCTGGCAGCGGTCAGGGGGCGTGGCGCATGCGCTTCAACCGGCTCATCGGGGCCGGGCGCGCGAGCACCGCCCTGCGGCATGGGCAACGCGCTTTGGTAGCGGCCCTGATCGCGAGTGTCGGGGAGTACCAGCGGCGGAGCCGGCGCCGACTCGACGTAGTCGAGGTTGCGGTCGTCGTAAAAGCCATCCCGAGCGCAACCGGCAAGCGCGACAGCGCCTACCAGTGCCAGCGGTATCCATTTGAGCGCAGCGTTCATCCAGCCACCTTTCCGTTGAGCGAGTCAGGCGCCGGCACGTTGCGCGCCGGCGCCACTTGATTGTTGCGGGCCTGGTCTGTCACTAACCGGACGTGTGTGGCTTAGTCTTCCACCACATGGTTAGTCTTCCACTACTAGTCTTCCACTACGTCGGCCAGCTGTAGCGCTTCGCTGATCGTGGCGTGGTATTTGTCCGAGAGCCAGGTCAGCGGCAAACGCAGCCCGGCATCGGCGTAACCCATGCGGTTAAGCGCCCACTTGACCGGGATCGGGTTGGACTCGATGCCGAGGTTGGTGTGCAGCGGTATCAGGCGCGTGTTGATCGAGTGCGCAGTTTCGGCGTCACCGGCAACCGCCGCGGCGCACAGGTCGTGCATCGCCTTGGGAGCAACGTTAGCGGTCACGGAAATATCGCCGTGGCCACCCATCAGCATGAAATCGCACGCGGTGCCGTCGTCACCGGAGTAGAGCATGAAGTCGCTGCCTTTCAGGCGGGCGATGAGGTCTTCGGCGCGTTCGAGGTTGCCGGTGGCGTCTTTCAGCCCGACGATATTATCCACCTCGGCCAGCCGCATTACGGTCTCGTTGTACAGGTCAGAGCAGGTGCGCCCCGGCACGTTATACAGAATAACCGGGATCGTGCTGCCTTCGGCCACCGCCTTGAAGTGCTGGTACAGGCCTTCCTGCATCGGCTTGTTGTAGTACGGGCACACCGACAGGCAATAGTCCGCACCGACGTCACCGGCGTAGCGGGCAAGCTCCACCGCCTCGGACGTGGCGTTGGCGCCGGTACCGGCAATCACCGGAATGCGGCCATTAACTTCCTCAACCACGGTGCGAATCACGTCAAAGTGTTCGGCAAAGGACATGGTGGTGGGCTCGCCGGTGGTACCCGCCGCGACGATGGCATCGGTGCCGTTGTCGAGATGGAAGTTCACCAGGCGACGGAGCGCCTCCCAGTCGATATCGCCATTGACTTTCATCGGCGTCGCCAGGGCGACAAGGCTGCCAGTGATCATCCGCTTATACCTCACGCAAAAAAGATCGGGACACGCGGCGCTTGCAAACGCTCGCGCGTAATTGGGATCAAGGAGCCGCGTCGGCGCCTTGGTTAACGCCCTGCGGTTCCACAGACGCTAAATGGTACTCAGGCGACGAAAGCCTGTACAGCGCAAAGCGTTGCGACTTGTTATCGAAACGGGCATTGCGCCAGGCATGCCACGCCGCGTTTTTTTGACAGTCGCCGGCCGCTTGCGTGTAATCAACCTGTCTCACCCCCTGATCAAGGAGCTTTTATGAGCATTGAAATCGGCCAGAACGTACCGGATTTTTCCGCTACGGCAACCGGCGACGCCACCGTGACGCTGTCTGAACTGCGCGGCAAGCAGGTCGTGGTGTACTTCTACCCCAAGGCCAGCACCCCCGGTTGCACCACCGAAGGCGGCGACTTTCGCGATAACAAGGCCGCGTTTGACGCCGCCAACACGGTAATCCTCGGCGTCTCCCGCGACGGCCTGCGCGCCCAGGAAAACTTCAAGGCCAAGGAGGAGTTCAACTTCGCATTGATTGCCGACACGGACGAAACGGTATGCCAGCTGTTTGACGTGATCAAACTCAAAAAGATGTACGGCAAGGAACATTTGGGCATCGATCGCAGCACGTTTTTGATCGACGCCGACGGCAAGCTGGCACAGGAATGGCGCGGCGTTAAAGTGCCGGGCCACGTCGACGAAGTGCTCGCCGCCGCCAAGGCGCTCAACGGCTAAAAGCTTAACGACAACGTTCTATACGCGGCACCGGGCGCAGGAACAGCCCCCGGTGCCGTATTACGGCCTCAGCCCCCCTCTTCATCGGCCAGTGCGAGGCGCTCGTCGCGCTGGCGCATACCGCGCGGCCAGGCGTACACCAGCGCCTTGAGCAGCGTGGCCAATGGAATGGCAAAGAACACGCCCCAGAATCCCCAGATGCCGCCGAAGAACAGCACCGCGACAATGATCGATACCGGATGCAGGTTGACCGCCTCGGAAAACATCACCGGCACCAGTACGTTGCCGTCCAGCGCCTGAATCACGCCGTAGGCCACCAGCACGTAGACCAGCTCTTCGCTCAGGCCGAAATGAAACCCGGCGACCGCCGCCACCGGAAAGGCCGCCAGCGCCGCGCCGATATACGGCACCAGCACTGAAAGCCCCACCAGCACCGCCAGCAGCGCCGAGTACGGCACGCCCAGCAGTGCAAAAACCGTAAACGAGACCGTGCCCACAATCATGATTTCAATAAACTTGCCGCGAATATAGTTGGCGATCTGTACGTCCATTTCCTGCCAGATGCGCGATAGCAGCGTGCGCTTGCGCGGCAGCAGGGACAGCGTAAAGTCCACCAGCGTCTGGCGATCCTTGAGCATGAAAAACACCAGAATCGGCACCAGCACCAGATAGATGATCAGCGCCATCACGTTACCCAATGAGGCCAGCGACAGCGTCAGCGCACGCTGACCCAGCTGGCTGATCTGGCGGCTGGCAGCACCGACCCAGCTCTGCATCTGGTCGGGGGTAATCAGGTTGGGGTAGCGCGCCTGCAGCTCATCCAGCCAGCTCTGGCCGCTGGCAAACATGCGCGGCGTTTCCTGCACCAGCCCCACCAGCTGGTTCCAGATCAGCGGCAGTAAAATCAGCGCCAGCGTCAACAGCGCGCTGATAAAGCCCAGGAACACCAGCGTCACCGCCAGCAGGTGCGGCACACGACGGCGCGTCAGCGCGCTGACGGCGCCCTGCAGCAGAAAAGCGATGATCAGGGCAGTAAAAAACGGCGCCAGCATCCGGCCAAACCAGATCACCGCGGCAAATCCCGCAATGAGCACCAGCAGCAGGATAACCGCCTCCTCATCGGAGAAGTAGCGATCCACCCAGTCCTTGAAAATGGTGCGCAACGTCATTGGCCACCACCTTCGGCCTTGCGAATCCAGTAATAATAAACGTCATCCACCTGCTCGCGCGCCTCCAGAACGTGGTCGCTTTGCGCGGCAAACGAGGCCATATCTCGCCAAGAGCCGGCATCGGTGGCGCGCACTTCCAGAAGCTGCCCGCCCTCAAGCCCAAACAGCGACTGCTTGGCTTTCAACAGCGGCAGCGGGCACGCAAGACCGCAGGCATCCAGCACCGCATCGGGCGTATTATCCGTCGCCGGCCCTGACTGCGTATGTTCTGACATCGCCATCCCCTCTGTGCTGTCCATACGTACGGTTTATACGTGTAGCTCATAAGTGCTCGGCATTAACCCGGCATTGTCGCATACACTGTTATGCTCGGGCTGTTTGTATACTCGCACGATTTTAAAGGCGCGATTTAAAGGCACTTTGCGCCGCGGTTCAATGTCCTACGGCGAGAACCTTTTGCCCGCTGTCTGGCACCATTGCTTTTCACCACCCATGAGGACGCCATGTTACGCCTGCGCCACGCTCCCTGCAGCTGGCTGTGCGCGATTGCGCTCGCGGCCAGCTTGCCCACCAGCGCTCCGGTCAGCGCCGCCGTCAATGAATACCATCTGCCCGCGTTGGGCAGCGTATCCCATGCCGCCAGCAGCAAGGAAGAGCGCCTGGGGCGCGCCTGGCTGCGTCAGTTTCGTGCTCAGGCGCCGCAGTGGCAGGATCCGCTTTCCCACTACTACCTTGACCGGCTGATCGCCCGCCTGGCACCGTACAGCGGCATCAGCGGCCAGGTACCCATCAGCGTAATGGTGGATAACGGCTCGCTCAACGCCTTTGCCGTGCCCGGCGGTGTCATCGGCATTAACGCGGGGCTTTATGCCTTTGCCCCGGACGAAGGCGCCTTTGCCTCGGTGCTGGCCCACGAGCTTGGCCACCTTGCCCAGCGCCACTTTGCCCGCGGCAGCAAGCGTGCCGGGCAAACCCAGCTGCCGGCCATGGCCGCAATGCTGGCCGGCATGGTGCTGGCCGCCAGCGGCGCCGGGGCCGCTGGGCTGGCCACTGCCATGGGGTCTCAGGCCGCCATGCTGCAGGATCAGCTCAGCTATTCACGCCGCTTTGAGCAAGAGGCCGACCGCGTGGGCATGCAGACCCTGGCCGACGCCGGCTACCCGCCCGACGACATGGTACGCATGTTCAAGGCCATGCAGCGCATGGCGCGGCTGCAGGGCGGCACGCCGCCGGAGTTTTTGCTCAGCCACCCGGTCAGCGAGAGCCGCCTGAGCGATGCCCAGACCCGCGCCGCCCAGCTGAGCGTGACCGATACTCATCAGGACGACACCCTTTACGACATGGTGCGCGCCCGAGCGCTTTTGAGCCTGCATTCCAACGCCCCGGCGCAGGCGCTGATCACGCTGCGTCAGGACGACGCTGCCAGCGCGGCCATCACCTATTTGAAGGCGCTGATTGCCGCCGACAAGGGCCAGACTCAAAGCGCACTGGAGACCCTTGACCGCCTTGCCGACGAGCACCCTGACCTTGCCCTGCTGCCCGCCTCGGCGGCCAGCATTGCGCTGGAGGCACGCCGCGTCGACGACGCCATCGCCCGCAGCCAGCGGCTGTTACGCTTTATGCCCGGCTACCTGCCCGCCCAGCTCATCCTGGCCGAAGCCCAGCTGGGCAGCGACCCGCAGGCCGCCTATCGGCTGCTGCGCGAAGTCACGGCCCGGCATCCGGAAAACCCGCTGGGCTTCGACCTGCTGGCCGAAGCCGCCGGGCGCAGCGGGCATACCGGCGAGGGGCATCTGGCCCGCGCCGAATACCTGCAGCTGACCGGGCGCGTGGACAGCAGCATCCGCCAGCTGGACATCGCCCGGGACGCCGCCGAACGCGACTATAATCCGCAGCTGGAAGCGCGCATTGACGCCCGCCGCGAGGCATTTCTGGAATATCGCGAAGCGCTTGAAGAGTTTTCGTAATTCATAGCGGCCGGCCTTCTGCAGCAACCAGGACGTTGCCATAGGCCTATTGTAGGAGGGCAATTTATTGCGCGACGGCGCTGCCAAGCGCCTTGGGTTTGCTGGCATCAGCAACGAACTCCAGCAGGCCACGGGCCTGCTTTCGCCCGGCGTAGCCGGCCTCCTACAAAACCGGCTGGGTGCAAGTTTGACTACCGGCTCGTAGGAGGGCGGCTTGGCCGCGCGACCGATATAGTCACTGCCCCAGCATCAGGCGTTGAAGTTGAGCATCCGCTCCAGCGGCTTGAGCGCTTTCAGACGCAGCGCTTCGTCAACGGCGATTTCACCGCTGCCCTGACGCAGCGCTGAGGCGAGGTTGTCCAGCGCGTTCATCGCCATCCACGGGCAGTGGGCACAGCTTTTGCACGTCGCGCCGTTGCCGGCGGTGGGCGCTTCATACAGCGTTTTATCCGGCACCGCCTGCTGCATCTTGAAGAAAATGCCGCGGTCGGTGGCGACCACCAGTTTGTCGTTGGGCAGCTCTTTCGCGGCCTTGATCAGCTGCGAGGTCGAGCCGGCGACGTCGGCAAGCGCCACCACCGACGCGGGTGATTCCGGATGCACCAGCACCGCGGCATCGGGATACAGGCGCTTCAGGTCTTCCACGCCCTGAGCCTTGAACTCCTCGTGAACGATGCAGGCACCGTCCCACATCAGCATGTCGGCACCGGTCTTGTTCTGGATGTAGCCGCCCAGATGCTTGTCCGGCGCCCAGAGGATTTTTTCGCCCCGGGCCTGCAGGTGTTCAATCACGTCTACCGCAATGGAAGATGTCACTACCCAGTCGGCACGCGCTTTGACCGCCGCCGAGGTGTTGGCGTAAACCACCACGGTGCGGTCAGGGTGCGCATCGCAGAAGGCGCTGAACTCATCGGCCGGACAGCCGATATCCAGCGAGCAGGTGGCTTCAAGCGTGGGCATCAGCACGCGTTTTTCCGGCGAGAGGATCTTGGCCGTCTCGCCCATGAAGCGCACGCCGGCGACTACCAGCGTGGTGGCCTCGTGGCGAGCGCCGAAGCGCGCCATCTCGAGCGAATCCGCCACGCAGCCGCCGGTGTCTTCGGCCAGCTGCTGAATCGCGTCGTCAGTATAATAGTGTGCCACCAGCACGGCGTTTTCAGCCTTCAGCAGCCGTTTGATCTCGGCAACGTACGCGTGGTCTTCGGCAGGAATACGGGTGGGGCAATAGGCGATGGGGCTCAGAGCCTCAACGCTTGCCCGAGAAGTCATTATCGTCATCGTGTCTACCACTGTGACAAACAGGGAATCCCCCTGTTAAACACCGATCGCGACGTATGCGCTCCGCACGCGCCGCGCCTTTGGCGGGCGGCCTGCGCGTCTTTCGCGGTGGCCTGCCCGTTCACATTCTAGCCTATTTTGCTGGGAAAAGACGCGTTCTGGCAAGCACGACGTCTTGCGGTTTTTTGTTACCGGCAATATCAAACCGCAGCATTCAGGTCAGTTTCAGGTTGGCGCTGTATAAAAAAATGCCCAACACCCTCAGGAGATATACCCTATGCGCACCTCTTACCTGACATCCGGTCTGCTGGCGCTATCGCTTGGCCTTTTGACCACCACGACGTGGGCGTCGGGCGAGCACAATAGCTCGCACGGCACGATGGACAGCGCCGACATTGACCGTACAATTCAGTTGGACGCAGGTGATATGTGGTTTGACCGTGACAATATGCAGATCAAGGCCGGCGAAACACTGAAATTCGAGGTGACCAACACGGGAAACCTGGAACATGAATTCGTTCTTGGTGACCCTGCTGCTCAGACAGCGCATCGCGAGATGATGCAGAAAATGAGTGGCAACGGTGAGCACGGCAGTCATGGCGGACATGATATGGCAGAAGGCGAACACGGCGGCCAAATGCCTACCATGACAATTGCACCCGGCGAAACCGCAACGTTAGTGTGGACCGCCCCCGATAACGTCGAGCATCTGGAATACGCCTGCAATATTCCCGGGCACTATGAATCAGGCATGTCGGGTGACATTAACCTAATCCCGCCTAATTCACCGGGCTGAGACAGAAAAGAAGATGGCGAGCAGTTTCTCTTGTAGAATCAAGATGTTCCTGAACGAACACAATTCAAGAGGACCACTCGCCATGGGTGAAAGCTTATCCCCCTGGACCCCGTCATGCAACGGGTCCATCCGCGTCGAGCTCAGCGGCCACCGCACCACTAGCGATAGCGGTGCCTTGCTGTTGCGTGAAGCCCTCGACAATAGCGGCGTGATCGCCGCACTTGAGGACCACCTGGTCGATCACCGCGATCCGGATCGCGTCCGCCACTCGTTAGCCAGCCAGCTACGCACCCTGGTGCTGCAGCGTTCGATGGGCTGGATCGACCTCAGCGATACCGACACGCTCCGCCGTGACCCGCTCTGGCAGCTAGCCTGCAGCGATGCCCGCGGGACGACGCCATTGGCGCAGGACCGGCCGTCTCAAGCAACGCTGTCGCGGCTGCTCACGTGCCTGGGCCGCGACGACAACATCGATACCGTGCATGAGGGCTTGCTGCGGCTGGCGATCTGGCGTTTGACTTCGCTGAACGGCGGCGAACGGCCCAAGCACCTGACGCTGGACATCGACGGCCTACCGATCGAGGTCCACGGTCACCAAGGCGGCTCGGCCTTTCATGGCCTTTACGGTACCCGTATTTACTCGCCGCTCGTCGCCTCGGTGGCTGAAACCGGCGACATGGTCGGCGGCCTGTTGCGCGAAGGCAATGCCGGCCCGGCCGAGAGCGCCGACACCTGGATCCCACACCTGGTGCGGCGGCTCAACGAGAGCACCGGGGCCAAGGTCAAGGTGCGCATCGATGCCGGCTTCACCGGCAACGACACGCTGGAGGCTCTGGAGGAGCGCAACATCGAGTATCTGGGCCGACTGCGCAGTAACACGAGCCTTCAGAGGTTGGCGGCGCCGTATCTGAAGCGGCCACGAGGCCGCCCGCCCGAGCAGCCGCGGGAATGGTGCCATGACCTCGAGTATCAGGCCGACGCCTGGCCGTCACCGCGACGCGTCGTGTTGGTGGTGCAGGAACGCCCCGATGATCTGCTGCTGCATGCCTTCTTCCTGGTCACCAATCTCAGCCAGTTCGACTGGCCGCCGGAGAAGATCTTGGCGTTGTATCGTAAACGTGGCAGCGCCGAGGCCCACATGGGCGAGGTGAAATCGTCGCTCGACGTGCATCTCTCCTCGACGGATCGCGGCGCTTCGAGCGTTCAGGACGTGATGGCCCGCAACGAAGTGAGCCTGCTGCTGAGCCTCTACGCCTATCAGGTGTTGCATGGGCTACGCTGCTTGCTGGAGCAACAAACCCGGCAAGGCTGGAGCCTGAGGCGGATGCGCGAGCAGGTGCTCAAGGTTGCAGCCACGCTGGCGGTGCACGCCCGGCGCATCACCGTGCACCTTGGCGATGCCGCCGACAAATGGTGGCCGTCCTTGCTGAAGGGGTTGCCGCGGCTAACGGCACTGACCTGACACACCGCATTATCCCGCCTTTGCCAGCAGACACGGCAGCCATCACGGAGGCTGACGGGCGCGGCTGCGCCGACGCTCGAAATCAATGCCCAACAGTTATGAATAGACCGTCATCAATCTTTAAAAGCTATATGCTGACCGGCTACTCAGCAACCGCATGACATAAAAGTCGGTCGGTACCGGTCACCACTGGACATAAAACGCTCGTTCAACGTCCTGATGAATAAGGCGGGCTAATATGACATCAATTTATGAAACTGTTGCTACTTGAAGATGACGACCTGCTGGCCGAAAGCCTGGCAGAGAGTCTGAAAGACAGCGGCTATCTTGTTGACCTGGCCGCCTCCCTGAGCGCGGCCAGGTCACTGATGGCCACAGAACACTATGAGCTTGCGATTCTGGACATCGGCTTGCCCGACGGGTCAGGCCTGGATCTTCTTGCCGACTGGCGCGGACAACAACGCAGTACGCCCATCCTGTTGTTAACCGCACGAGATACATGGGAAGACAAGGTGGTCGGGTTGGAAACGGGGGCGGACGACTACTTGACCAAACCCTTCCACGAGGCTGAATTACTTGCGCGCTTAAAAGCCTTGCTACGGCGTCGTTCGGGACAGTTTTCAACGCAGCTATCGCTTAATGGCGTGCAGCTGAATGAGGGCAGCCAGACCGTCACCGTCGCCGGCAGGGAAGAACAGTCCCTGACCGCGACGGAGTTTCGCTTGCTGCGTTACCTGATGCATCAGCCTGATCGCGTTCATTCCAAGGAACACTTGCTCGATCAGCTGTATACGCTGGATCAGGATGCTGCAGCATCCAACCTCGTGGAGGTCTATATTGGACGTTTACGCCGCTATGTCGGCAAATCCTTGATTCAAACGCGCCGCGGTCAGGGGTATACGTTTGTTTCACATTAATCGACGCAGCTTACGCTTTCGCTTGTTAGCGTGGTTAGGCGGCGTGGCGCTGGTGGCAGTCAGCGTGACGTGGATACTCCACGGCTTTCTCCTCCAGAATCTTGCCCGGGAGTTTTTGGGCGGACGTCTGCAGCGCGAAGCCGAGCACGCCATTCTGCAGCTGAAACAGGATCGTGTCGGCGTCCCGACCACGCTCGACTCCGTCAGCCGGGGCTATCAAGTCTTCCATCATCTTTATGTCCTGCGCATCAACGATACCGTAAGTGCTTCTGATTCACACTGGCAACGCACCCTTGATCCGCTGCTGGATGATAGCAGCGATGCCCTGCTCGAAGTGACCAAGGGAGAGCATCACCTGTTAGTGTATCGGCGCCATTTTGAGTGGCAAGACACTACAGGCGTGCTGCTTATCGGGGAGGATTTCTCCCGCGTGGAGGCGGGACTGGCAACGCTGCACTGGTGGGTCGGCGGCATTGCCGCAAGCTTGCTCTTACTCCTGGTCACGTTAAATATGCTCGCGGTAAACCGTGGCCTTACGCCATTATGGCAGCTGCGAAAACAGCTTGAAGCGCTACAAAAGGGTGAGCGCCAGCGCCTTTCGCTTACGGCACCTGCCGAGCTTGATGCCCTGGTGGCGCAGCTAAATCGCTTTATGGACGATATCGACTTGCGCCTGCAGCGCTCGCGAGACTCCGTCGCCAACCTGTCTCACGCGATGAAAACGCCGCTAGCAGCCGTCACACAGGTACTCAGAGGCGGAAGGCCCATTGATGACGAGCGTCGCCACAAGCTGCTCATGCGTATCGAGGATATCAACGCCCAGCTTGATTCCGAGCTACGCCGCTCACGCATTGCAGGCCCCAATGCCGGCCGCATGGCGAATATAACGCACGACAGCACACGGCTTATCGACATGTTTCGCTGCCTGTATCCCGGCAAACAGTTCCGCCTGATACACACCGCACATGACCAGGAACAGATACCCATCGAGGCCTACGATTTTTCCGAAATTCTGGGCATCGTGTTCGATAACGCCGGCAAATGGGCCGAAAATGACGTTGTTCTTGAAATCACCACTTCCGCCAACATGCTGATTTTCACCTTCGATGATGACGGCCCGGGCGTGTCGGATACCGACCTCGCCCGGCTTGGCCAGCGTGGCACCCGGTTAGACGAACGCCACCCCGGCTACGGCCTGGGCCTTTCCATTCTGACCCAGCTGGTGGCCCACTATGCCGGACAGTCACGCTTCACCCATAGCCCTCTTGGCGGACTGCGCGTGGAGGTTGCCTTGCCCCTTCCCGATGACTCAACGGCACCCTCCATTTTTCATTTTTGATTCAGCTTCTGCCATCAAACTAGCGCCATTCACCATTGATGGGAGCTGTACATGGCACACTCACGTATCATTTCCTGCCCGCTGTCTCGCCGGCAAATGCTCAAGGGCACTGCTGCGCTGGGATTGGGCTCTGCCGCCGCCATGGGGTTAAGCCCCGCCTGGGCCACCCCCTGGGGGAAAACCAACACCTATGCTTACGGTAGCGAAGAAGGGCCTGAAATCGCGCTGGCCATCCGCCGTGAATCCTTCTCCATTGCAGGGCAACAAGCTCGCCCGATCACGCTCAATGGCACCAGCCCCGGCCCGATGATCCGTCTTCAGGAAGGGCAAGATGCCGTGTTACGCGTCACCAACCTGCTCGACGAACCCACGTCTATTCATTGGCATGGCATGATCCTGCCCATGGCAATGGACGGCGTACCCGGCGTCAGTTTTGCCGGTATCAACCCCGGAGAAACGTTCACCTACCGCTTCCCCGTGCGCCAGCATGGTACGTACTGGTATCACAGCCATTCAGGTCTGCAGGAGCAGCTGGGGCATGCCGGCCCGCTCATCATCGATGCCGCTGAGCGCGAACCCTTTCGCTATGATCGTGAACACGTGCTGCTGCTGACCGACTGGACATACGAAGAGCCTGCAGCGGTCTTTCGCAACCTGAAAACGATGGAAGGGTACTACAACTATCAAGAGCGAACCGTGGCCGACTTTTTTGCCGATGTGCGCAACAAAGGCTTTGCCGCTACCGCTGAAATGCGCAGCATGTGGGCAAAAATGCGCATGAGCTCGCGTGATATAGCCGATGTTACCGGCAGCACTTACACCTATTTGTTAAACGGCCATTCGCCGGCAGAAAACTGGAATGCACTCTTCAAGGCCGGTGAGCGCGTGCGTTTACGCGTGATTAACGGCTCCGCCATGTCGTATTTCGATGTGCGTATTCCCGGGCTGAAAATGACCGTCGTGGCGGCTGACGGCCAACATGTACAGCCGGTTCCCGTTGACGAGTTTCGCATTGGCGTCGCTGAAACCTATGATGTTCTGGTATCACCCGAGGACGACCAGGCCTATACCATTTTTGCCGAATCCATGGATCGTAGCGGCTATGCCCGTGCCACGTTAGCGCCGCGAGAAGGCATGCAGGCTGACATTCCTCCTCGCCGCCAAATTGCCGACCGTGGCATGCAGGCCATGGGAGCTGGCATGGGCGGCATGGCCGGCATGCAAGACATGGATCATGGCGATATGTCGGATATGCAAGGCAGCATGGCCGGCATGAAAAACATGGATCATGGCGATATGTCAGGCATGCAGGGCATGGCTGGCGAAAAGCAGCAGAATCGTGTCAACGGCATGCTGGCGGCCGGCTCCGCCCAGCCTGGCTCTAGCTACGACCAAGCGGGTATCGGGATTGATCCCGACGCACGGCGTACCCTTGTGTATCGCGACCTTAAAGCCTTTTCACCATGGCCCGACCGTCGTCCGCCAGGGCGAGAAATGGAGCTACACCTGACGGGCAACATGGAACGCTACATGTGGTCATTTGATGGAAAGAAATTCAGCGAGGTCACCGGCCCCATTCACTTTGAAAAAAACGAGCGGCTACGTTTAATTCTGATCAACGACACCATGATGGAACACCCCATTCATTTGCACGGCATGTGGATGGAACTGGAAAACGGTCATGGCGAACTCATTCCGCGCAAACATACGCTAAACGTCAAGCCTGGTGAGCGCGTGTCAGCTCTCATCACTGCAGATGCTGAAGGCAGCTGGGCGTTCCACTGCCACCTTCTCTATCACATGGATGCCGGCATGTTCCGCGTCGTTCAGGTTTCTTAAGGAGTCAGCATGAAAACCAGGTTTTATGTCACTAGTGCAAGCGCTATATGCCTGCTGGCGATAGCCAACACATCTCAGGCAAAAGATGGCTACAATGCCCCCAGTAGCTGGCCCTCTCCTGTCGTCGAGCACAATATGAGCATGGCACGCTTCGATCGACTGGAGTACAGCATGCCGGATAACGGAGCAGATGCCGTGGTCTGGGACTTTCAAGGCTGGTACGGCGGCGATGTAAACCGCGTGTATATAAAGTCGGAAGGGGACAACATTCAAGGTGACGGCGAAGACGCCGAATTTGAGTCCCTGGAACTGCTTTACAGCCGCCTCATTGCCGACTTCTGGGAGCTGCAAGGCGGTATTGGCTATCAGGGCGGCGTTTTCTCTGACGACCATGCCGAGCGCACTTATGGTGTTATTGACCTGCAGGGCGTCATGCCTTACGGCATCGAAACCGACGTCGCGCTACAACTCAGTGACGAAGGCGACGTGTCCGCCAGCTTTGAAGGCGAGTACAACATTAGCCTTACCCAACGGCTCTATGTGCAACCGCGCACCGAAATCGCGGTGGCCGCTGATGAAGTTGAGGAATTTGGCGTGGGAAAAGGGCTCAACTCAGTACGTGCAGGCCTGCGTCTGGGCTATCAGGTCACCCGCCGATTTTCTCCCTACGTAGGGGCCTACTGGGAAAAGGAATACGGCGATACCGCCGATTCTTCACGCGCTGAAGGCAGCCGCACAGAGAATACTGGCGTCGTGGCGGGGGTCAGTCTATCGTTTTAACCCGATAGATAAACACTGCCCGGCCCAGGTGGCATCCATTTCTCGTACGATGCATAAAAGGCACCACCCATTATCATGTGGTGGTGCTTTGACATGCAAATTGATAACTGGACAGTTATCTTGTAAAAAACGTCAAAAAAGATGAAAAAATGCCAAAAATAATCCTATAACTGTCGTCAATCAGCAAATTTTTTTCGCCACGAAAAAACAATAAGCGGCACTTTCTATATAGTCACGCCCTATATAGCTACACGCTATATAGCTACACTTTTCTGCATAAGCATCAAATTATTTTTATATTTTATTAAATCCATGAGTGGTTTTCAGTGTCGTTTCATAAATCTCCCACATACTAAAGGCGTACTGAACAACAGGAACCTTATCATGACGAAAATCAAAAAAATTGCTGCAATCAGCATTTCAGCCATGAGTGTATCGTACGCATCGATAACATTCGCCAGCATGTCCTATGAGAACACTCTTGGTCAATCTTCACAATTAACGCATTTAGCAAAAGAAAAGAAAACGGCTAGCGTTTTAGAAAACGACACCGTTTTTTCAAAAAGCGCATTCAATAACGCCGGGAACATCAGCAATAAAAAGATTGAGTCATATCGAGACAGCAACACGTTAGGACAAAGTGATGCTATCACTAAAAGCCAGCCATACACTTCGCTTAACCAGGAATATCAGGATACGCCTAAAACCCACATAGCCATGGCCCCTGCCACTTTTCATCAAGTTACTGAAAGCCCGAGTCGGCCTGCCGACTGGTAGTCCGCCTTTCCCCGGCGCCTCCGCTTTTGCGGAAACTTTTTGACCTATATACGACTGCGAGCCGGCTTGTCATATGCCTAATCAGCGAGTAGTCGTGTCCAGCAACGCCCGTCGCTCTCAAGCCGCTTATGCAGGCTCAGCGCCCGCCACGGGTACACGCGCCCCTTGACCACCCCTATGGCTCAACGTCTCTTAGAATAGCGCTCCGGCGCTATAACGGCGTTATTAAAGCTCTGCCATTAGCCCTGGCATTAGAACTGCGTCACTTGAAGGCGGTTAAGTAAGCGAGGAAGTCCAGACAGCAAAAAAACGCCCTGAGGCGCTTTTTTGCTGGGTTTCAGAAAGCTGATAAAAACCTCTGAAACCTGTATCTGGTGGGTCGTGTAGGATTCGAACCTACGACCAATTGGTTAAAAGCCAACTGCTCTACCAACTGAGCTAACGACCCTTACAGGGTTCGAATGGTGGGTCGTGTAGGATTCGAACCTACGACCAATTGGTTAAAAGCCAACTGCTCTACCAACTGAGCTAACGACCCCCTCGAACGGTTGCATATGCTACTTATATAACGCCGTTACCGCAAGCCCTTTTCGCCCTGATTGTCATAAAATTCTTCAGCGCGCTATGCACCACGCACATTCACGACCGGCGCGTCTTGGGTTTACGCATGGCATGTACCGGGCGACGCTTGTTCTTGTCGCGGCTCCAGCGGTTTTGCTCATCCGGCGTCAGCGCGGGCACCTTGCGCGCAGGCAGGTCGGCAAGCGCTGACAGGTCATCTACCTCACCCTGGCTCAACTCGACCCATTCGCCGGCCTTGGCGCGCTTATCCAGGAAGATGTTGCCGTAGCGCACGCGTTTCAGGCGGCTCACGGTCAGCTCCTGGGATTCCCAGAGGCGACGTACTTCGCGGTTGCGGCCTTCCAGAATCACCACGTGGAACCAGGTGTTGATGCCTTCGCCACCAAACTCCTGCACATCGGTAAAACGCGCCGGGCCGTCTTCAAGCATCACACCTTCGACCATCGCCACGAGATGCTCTTTTTTGACCTCACCCATGACCCGTACCGCGTATTCACGCTCGATTTGGGTCGAGGGGTGCATCAGCCGGTTGGCCAGTTCGCCGTCGGTGGTAAACAGCAGCAGCCCGCTGGTGTTGATGTCCAGCCGGCCGATCGCGATCCAGCGCTCGCCCTTGAGCCGCGGCAGGCGTTCAAATACGGTGCGCCGCCCTTCGGGATCTTTACGGGTGCACAGCTCGCCTTCGGGCTTGTTGTACATGATCACACGGCGCGAGGCTTCTTCCTCGGCGCGCAGCGTGATCGGGCGCTCGTCAAAGGCGACGCTGTCGCGCGGCTCCACGCGGTCGCCCAGAGTGGCCACCCGGCCGTTGACCTTGACGCGGCCGGCGGCAATCGCGGTTTCCATTTCGCGGCGCGAGCCGAAACCGGCGCGGGCGAGCACTTTTTGCAGCTTTTCACCGCTGGGCGGCGTATGGGAAGTGTTATTCTGACTCATGGTCGTCTGACCTCACATCGTTTTCGTCCGTGCGCTCGTCGTCATCGTCTGGGCGCTCGGCACGTGCCGCAAGCCGCGCCTCTAGATCGGCAAAGCTCAGCGGCTGGGTTAACGCCGTCTCGGCGTGGTGTTCGGCATCGCTTTCGAGGGGCGGTGCCGTCTCGGGTGGCGCATCCTGCACCGTTTTGGCGTCCTCGGCAAGGGGCTTGAGCACCTCGTCGGGGGGATCGCCGGCTTCATCATTGATCAGCGCGTGCATGGGCGGCAGCGCGTCCAGGGTTTTCAGGCCGAAATCGTCCAGAAAGCCGCGTGTGGTGGCATAAACGGCCGGGCGCCCAGGCACGTCGCGGTGCCCTACCACGCGTATCCAGCCGCGCTCGCTCAGGGTGCGCATGATCGAGCTGGAAACGCTGACCCCGCGCACTTCTTCGATGTCGCCGCGGGTCACCGGCTGGCGATAGGCAATCAGCGCCAGCGTCTCCAGCAGCGCGCGTGAGTAGCGCTGAGGGCGTTCGTCCCACAGCCGCGAGACCCAGGGCGAAAGTCTTGGCCGAATACGCAGCTGGTGCCCCGAGACACTCTCCAGAAGCTCCAGCGCGCCGTCGGTGTGGCGCTTGTGCAGCCGCGCCAGCACCTGACGCAGCTCGGCGCGAGTGGGCCGTTCAGCATGGGCAAACAGCGCTTCCAGCCGCTCCACGGGAAGCGGCTCGCCAGCCGCGAGCAGCGCGGCTTCGACGATGTTGTCAAGGGTAAGAGGGTCGTCAAGGGCGGTGGCCGCTTCCTTCATGGGATTTCCTCGTCGGCAAAGGCAGATTCGCCGCCTTCCACGTCGTCGGGGTCGTCGTCGGCGCGGCCAGCTCCGGTATCACGTGCGCGCACGTGGATCGGCGAGAGCGGCGCGTTCTGGACGATGTCGATCATCGCTTCCTTGGCCAGTTCCAGAATGGCCATAAACGTCACCACCACGCCGGCGCGGCCTTCTTCCAGCGTGAACAGCGACTCGAACGGCGTGTAGCGCGCGTGGTTAAGCGCTTCCATGATGCGCAGCATGCGCTCGCGGGTAGACAGCACTTCGCGGCTGATCTGGTGCTGCTGGGTCAACTCGGCACGTTTCAAGATGTCGCCCATCGCGCCGAGCAGATCGGACAGCCCCACCTCGGGGTGAATCACCCGGGCATCAAGCGACGGCACCTCAACCCGGGCGCTGAACCAGTCGCGGCCCATGCGCGGGAGGGTATCCAGGGTTTCCGCGGCGTCTTTCAGGCGTTCGTATTCCTGCAGCCGGCGGATCAGCTCGGCGCGGGGGTCTTCTTCGTCGTCGCCTTCGGCTTTGGGCGGGCGCGGCAGCAGCGTGCGCGACTTGATCTCGGCGAGCATCGCGGCCATCAGCAGGTATTCGCCGGCAAGCTCGATCTGCATCGCTTTCATCAGCTCCACGTATTCGATGTACTGGTGGGTAATGGCGGCGACGTTAATCCCGAGGATATCCAGATTCTGGCGGCGGATGAGATACAGCAGCAGATCCAGCGGCCCTTCAAAGGTCTCCAGAAACACCCGCAGCGCTTCCGGCGGAATGTACAGATCTTCCGGCAGCTCGGTGATCGGCTCGTCAAAGAGTAACGCGAGCGCCTGCGACACCGGCTCGCTGGCGGTTTCGACAGGCGTTTCGGCACTAGGTGATGTGTCGGCGGCAGGCGTCTCGCTCACGCGGGCGTCTCTCTGTTGATGAAGGCGGAATAGCCGCTCAGTCTAGCAAGGGCACTCCCTTGGCAACAGCGTCTCAGCACTCCGGCTCTGCCACGCAGACCCGGTTACGTCCGCTGCGCTTGGCCTGGTACAGCGCTTCATCAGCGCGCTTGAGCAGTGCCGGCAGCTGCGTTTCTTCAGGCCGAGCAAGCGTCGCCACGCCGATAGAGACCGTGTAGTGAATCACCTCGCCGGCCTGCAGGGTGACGGGTGCCTCCGCCAGGGCTTGACGCAAGGCCTCGGCCTTGTTCCGCCCTTGCTCCTGGGTGGCACCGGGTAGCAGCACGGTGAACTCTTCACCGCCAAAGCGCGCCAGAATATCGGTGCCGCGTAGCAGCTTCTCGCCATGCCGGGCGAGCGATTTCAGCACTTTGTCGCCGGCAGCGTGGCCGTAACGGTCGTTCACCGCCTTGAAGCGATCGACGTCCAGCGCCAGCGCCGTCAACGGCCCTCCTTCGCGCTGCAGCCGCTTTAGTTCACGGCTGGCAAGCTCGTCAAAATGCCGGCGATTGGCCAGCCCGGTCAGGGAGTCGCTGTAGGCCAGACGCTCAAGCGAGCGCTCCAGGCTAACCTGCTGGCTGATGTCCTGCACGCTGCAGCGTCCGACCGTCAACATACTGCTGGTAGACAGCCGTGACGACACGCTGCACAGCACCGTCAGCCGCTCACCGTGCTTGCAGCGCATTTCCAGTCGATACTGCTCGTGCTCACCCGCGCCCAAAGAGTGCATCAGGCCTTCAAGCCCGGCGCGTGATTCATCATCGACCAGATCCATGAAGTAGCAGTCGTTCAGCAGCTCCTCGCGCTGATAGCCCAGATACGCGAGCAACATGTGGTTGACGTTGGTAATAAGGCCCGACGCCGACACGGTCACATAGCCGATGGGAGCGTTTTCGTAGAGATCCTTGAAATCAGCCAGCTGGCCACGCTGTGCCGCCCGGGACACACGCCGCTGTTCGCGGCTGGCGATAACGAAGTAGACCAGCATTGCCGCCATGAGAAACAGCCCCACGACAAATACCCGAAACCAGGGCCGCAGGTACGCCGCTCCCACATGCCACTGCGGACTTCGGGTTTGCACCAGCATGAACCATTTAGCGGAAGTGCTGATACCCCTTATCAACTTCCGCTCGTCGGCGTAGGAGCTGAGGCCATTGGTGGCAACGTTAACGGCATCAAAACGCTGATAGCTGAACAGATCGCCGTCGAGTTCCATGGTCTGCCCGGGCGTGGTTTGCATCTTTTTCCACAGCGCGGGTCTCTCGGCACCCAGCGTTTGCTGCGGCTGGCCCAGCAACCACCCCCACGTTTTATCGGCCTGTGCATTCAGCAACCAATAACCTTCATTATTAAGCAACATCGGCTGATCCAGATCGGGAAAAAGCGCCCGAAACTGGTTAAGGAATTCCCCTGCGGCGTAGTTTAATACCAGTAAACCCTGTGGCTCGCCGTCGCTATCGGTGACTTTTTGCACCAGACGAATCACGGGCTTTAACGGACGCTCGAGGGTGCCGTTCTCCCTGTTTAAATCAATCGGCGAGAAGTACACCTGGTCTTCGTCAAGTGCCAGCCCTTCTGTTACATAGGTGCTGTCAGCCTTGCTTTGCAATATCGTATCAGCCACGGCGTAGGCGCCATCATCCGCATAGTCAACCCGCACCTGCTCCATGCCCTGCAAGTCGATATAGCGAATCTGGTCGTAGCGACCATAAACGTTACTGGTATTGATCAAGGCACGCTGCATCTTGTTGCGGTGGTCGGCAGTGGGCGTCTCGATATAGCTTTTCACTCCGCTGTTCAGCGCCAACCGGCGAGCATCCTGAACCACATCGAGCAGCTTTTCCTGCCTTAACATACTCGCCGTTTTCATCAGCTGCATATGGCGCGTATGCACCTCGGTGCGCAAAATTTCATCGTAGGGGATTTTGCCGAGATACAGGATTCCTGCCAGCAGGATAAAGACGATTACGGTCCATTTTATCTGCCGTTTGCGCATGGCCCTGTACATCATGTCTCCCGTGCTGTTCGGCAAGTGGCCACTGCGCGTGTCTTCGCATGCTGCCTGGTGGCGGCCTTGGGGTTGAATATTTAAGGCTCTTCGACGTTTCATGTGGATTTGGCCTGATCCAGCATGCTGCCCACAGGGCTGCCAATCAGGTAGATCATGGTGATGAAAGTGCTCTCGTTTCGGTAGCCGCGAGCGCGTGATCGGGCCGCTTGAAACAGGCTATTCATCCCTTCCAACCGTGCGTTGGTCAGGCCCGATAACCAGCGGCGGATAACGCGGTCGGTATGCCGTTCCAGGGTATTCAGCGCCTTATTCATCGGAGACAGCAGGCCCTTGCCAGCGATCGCCTCTCGGGCAAAATTGAGGAAGCGCGTGATTCGCCAGCGAGCCCCGCGAAGCGTGGGTGCCTGCTGAATCCAGCGCAGTTTCTCTTTGATGATCCAAGCGTCGGCCGTGGCGCTCTGGTCGGCCATCAGTTCCTGCAGCGCAGCGATTTGATTAGCCGTTAAGTTGCCGGCGTCGGCATTGCGCAAGACAGCCCAGCGTAAGTGCTTGGGGGGTTCCTGCTCGCGCCGCTCACGCTTTCTGACGTCATCAAGGGCGCGCGTGAAGATCTGCACGATATGAAACCAGTCGACGGTGACCTCGGCCTTGGGCAGGTGCTCTTCCACGCCTTTGAGGAAGGCTGGCGACATATCGCAGACCACTTCCTGAACGGCCTGAGGGTCGCCCTGATGTGCAGCCAAAAACTCGCTGAAGGCCTTGACGGTGGCCTTGCCACGGCCGGGTATCGCGAAGACAACCGGCTCGCTCTTGCGCTGCATATCCAGAAATACGGTGACGTAGCGATGGCCGCGCTTGGCGGCGGTTTCATCAAGCCCCACGGCCTTAACCTGAGAGAGGTCAAGTTGGTCGAGCATGCACCCGACATAGTGATGCACGATACGCCATAACCGCTTGTCGGTGATCTCTATCAGGCGAGCGGCGGCGAGCACCGGCATCTCCCTGACCAGAGCCATGGCGGCCTGCTCAAACAACAGGGTGAAATCGCTACCGGGGCGGGCCCAGGGGACCTCGATCCGCTTAATGCCGTGCGTGGGGCACTTGGTGCGCGGCACTCGCGCATGCAGATAGCAGTGATGTTGAAAGAAGTTCAGGTGCCGCCAGGTCTTGTCGGCAAAATCATGCGCCGGGCAAGCGTCACCACACTCGGGGCAAGGGTAAAGGCTGCCACGTTCTGCCTCGACGGTGAGGTTCAAGCGGTGAGGTGACACGGCGGTATCCAGGTGCTGCTCCTTGAGAATCCAGGGCGCTTCAAGGCCCAGGCCGAGGGTCAGAATCTTAGTGCCATCCATGTCATATTTCCTGTCGTTGTGGAGGCCATATTTTGGCCTAATTTAGGGGGCGAATTCCACACCTAACGACGAAGAGCCATATTTAACGGCATATTACCAGCAAATCGCCTCCGGGCGGCTATCCGGCATCGGCGGCCCGGCGATAGCGCCCGGCGTAATCAAACAGCTTTTCATGGACCTTGAAGTGCCGCCCGATTTGACGCCCCACGACAAAATCGGGGGAGCGCAGGCGCTCGCGCCCGGCGACTACCTCAGCGGGCGTTGCCGGCTGCCACGGGATGCCCGGCGCGCGCAGGTGGCGGCGCAAAAACACGGCGTCAAAGGCGCGCCGCTGGGCGGCAGTTTCAAGCGCGAACCATTCGGCGAGCGTGGCGCCGTCTTCATCGTGGTAGGTCACTTTCAGCCGCGGCAATCCACGACCGTTGGGAGTTGCCTCAAGCTGCATGCCGCTGACGCGCAGCACCCGGGCATCCTTGAGCTTGAGCGCGTCCTTGAGCTTGTCATCGGCGTCGACCAGCAGCGTGTTGCAGCCGTTGCAGTGGCGCGCGGCAATGTCGTTTTCTGCGCCGCAGCCGTCGCACACCTTGAAGCGAAAACGAAAGCTGCACTGTCGCTGTTTACCGGCGTCTTCCACCAGCCCGTGGCAGCGCCGGCCGTAGTGCTCGATGAGCAGCTCGCCGTCGTACTTGCCCCAAAACAGGTTGGCGTGCTCGCACTCGGGGCAGATGACCTGCACCGGCTCGCTATCGCTTGCCGGGCGCGGCTCGCCGACTTCGGGCGCGTAGACGTCCCAGGGGTTGCCGGCGTAGTCGAGAATCAAACAGTCGTCTTTGCCCGGCGACAAGCGCAGCCCGCGGCCGATAATCTGCTGGTACAGGCTGGCGGATTCTGTCGGACGCAGAATCGCGATCACGTCCACATGGGGCGCATCAAAGCCGGTGGTCAGCACCGCGACGTTGACCAGGTATTTTATCTCACGCGCCTTGAACGCGCCGATTCGCTCGGCGCGTTCATCGGCTTCGGTAGCGCCGGTAATCAGCGCCGCTTCGTTGGCCGGCAGGTAGCCGAGGACCTCTTCGGCGTGGGCCACGGTGGCGGCAAAAACCATCACGCCCTGCCGCGTCTGCGCCTGCTCGATAATATCAGCAACGATGCCCGGCGTAGCCCGATTGGCCGCCACCACGCGGTTGAGCGCATCGTCGCTGAAATAGCCGCTGTCGGTGGGCGCCAGCGCGGCAAAGTCGTAGCGTTCCACCGCCATGTCGCGCCGCTCGGGTGCTGCCAGATAGCCCTGCTTGACCATCAGCCGCAGCGGCTGCTCGAACACGCAGTCGCAGAAAAAGCAGGCGTCATCGCCGCGCACCATGCCGTGGTAGTGGCGGTGATAAATAAACCCCTGCCCCAGCCGATACGGCGTGGCGGTCAGCCCGAGAATCTTGAGCGCCGGGTTCTGCACGCGCAAATGATCGATGACCTGACGATAGCTGGCGTTTTCATCGGGCGAGACGCGGTGGCATTCGTCGATCACCAGCAGGGTGAAGTTGGCATCACGAAAGCGCTCGGGGCTGCGCACCACCGACTGCACCGAGCCAAACACCACCTGCCGGCCGGCCTCTTTGCGCTTGAGGCCGGCACTGAAAATATCCGCGGTGAGGCCGTAGGCCTGATACTTGGCGTGGTTTTGCTCCACCAGCTCACGCACGTGGGCCAGCACCAGCACGCGGCCGCGGGCGAGGCGTGCCAGTTCGGCAATCACCAAGGATTTTCCGCTGCCGGTGGGCAGCACCACCACCGCGGGCTCGCTGGTGGTACGAAAATGCGTCACCACGCGTGACACCGCTTCGCGCTGGTAAGGGCGCAGGATGGCGGCGTTAGCGGCGGTATTACCGTGCGGGACAGGGGGCGTTCGGGCAGCAGTCATGTCGCATAGGATACCGCTGCCCGGCCAGCCGGTGCCAGCCGGCCGTCAAGCGCCCAGCGGCAGCAGGCCGTTGAGCAGCAGATAGCCCGGCACCCAGCCGGTGAACACGCCCAGCACCAGAGAGAGCCTGGCCATCCACGGCTGCATCCGCGGCCAGTGGCACAGCATCAGATAAAAGCCCAGCCAGAGGACGGCCCAGGCCAGCCAGTTCACGGTAGACCACCAGCCCCACAGGGTATCGGCGCGGGTCCACTGCAAGATGCCCGTGGGCAGCGCGGTGAGCGCCACAAACAGGCAGAAATACCCCAGCCCACGACCGTTGCAGCCGTTTCGCCGGTTAAAGGCGATCCACAGGTAGGTAAAGGCAAACAGCAGCGTCAGCGCGGCGTTGCGCACGCTGATGGCGTCGGCTTTTGGGCCAAAGGCCGCATAGGCGGCTACCGCCAGGCTGACACCGCCGGTAAAGTAGTTGATCACCTGAATTTCACGGTCTTCAATGCGGCCGGCCATCCACAGGCCGTTCAAAATCAATACCGCACCGACGTAAAACAGGCTGAGTCCTTCATGCATGATACAAGCTCCTGACACCGGCACCCGCGTACATGCCGGCGCCGCGGCCTTCTTATAAGCCCGCTCACTGCCCCGGGCAAGCGTTTTTATATGCCTTTTTACTCAGCAAAAAGTGCTACCGGCTATTAAGCCGCAAGACCGTCATACCCTAAGGCAAAAGCCCGTGTGACAGGCATCCAACGCCGGCCTCAGCCTGCAGCAATGCTAAACTGGCGCCATTGGCTGGCATGATATTGCACGCTGCAGGTTTCTCATTACGCTAAACGTTTTTTATTCCGCTGAGGGCTCCCCATGATCTATATCGACAACGAAGGCGTCACCGATCCCCACGTCAATCTGGCGATTGAGGAGCACTGCATTCGCCACCTGCCCGCCGGCGAGGACTACCTGCTGTTCTACATCAACGCGCCGTCGATCATCATCGGCCGCAACCAGAACACCCTGGAAGAAATCCACCAGGCGTATATCGACGAGCACGGCATTCATGTGGTGCGGCGGATTTCCGGCGGCGGCGCGGTGTATCACGATCACGGCAACCTCAACTTCAGCTTTCTGACCGACTTCTCCACCGACAAGCTGAACAATTTCAAGCAGTTCGCCACCCCCATCATCAAGGTGCTTAACGCCATGGGCGTAGCGGCAGAAATGAAGGGGCGCAACGACATCGTGGTGGGCGATAAAAAAATCTCCGGCAACGCCCAGTTTTCCTCGACCAAGCGCATGTTCAATCACGGCACCCTGCTGCTGGACTGCGATTTGCGCCAGGTGAATAAAGCGCTGGACGTGAAGATGACCAAAATCAAGTCCAAGGGGCATAAATCCGCCCGGGCGCGGGTAGCCAACATCGCCGAGTTTCTCGACGCGCCGCTAACGACCGAAGCGTTCAAGGAAAAAATCCTCGCCGGCATTTACCCCGAGGGCGCTGAGCGCAAAACCTACCGGCTGAGCGAAAAAGACTGGCAAGGTATCAATACCCTGGTGGACGAGAAGTACGGCCGCTGGGAGTGGAACTACGGCCGCTCGCCGGCGTTTGATATCCAGCGCACCCGGCACTTTACCGCGGGGATTATCGATTTTCGCCTCAAGGTGGAAAAAGGCGGCGCCATCGAAAACGTCAAGATTTACGGCGACTTTTTTGGCCAGCACCCGGTCAGCGATCTCGAGGATGCCCTGACCGGCGTGCGCTACGACAAGGACGATATTGAAGCCGCGCTGGAAGGCTTTGACCTCTACCCCTACTTCGGCGAGGTCGACCGCGCCGAGCTTATCGACATGATTTACGGGCCGGATGAGCGATAGCCGATCTACAATCAATTAGGAATATGCCATCGCGCGGCAGAGCCGCCCTCTTACAACGGCACGGGCAACACTCAGGTTGTGTAGGAGGCTGGCTCTGCCGGGCGAAAGCAGGCCGAAGGACTGCCGGGGTTTGGGGTAATGACAGAGAAAGAGTCTGGGCAGCCCTGACACAAAAAAAAAGCGCCCGCCAATATAGGCGGGCGCTTTTTACGCTTCAACGTTGGCTTGCGGCCAGAGGCTTAGCCCAACCACACTCGAGCATTGCGGAACATCCGCAGCCAGGCGCCGTCTTCGCGCCATTCCGGCGGGCGCCAGGAGTTGGTGATGGCGCGTGCCACGCGTTCGGGGTGCGGCATCATGATGGTGGCGCGCCCGTCCGGCGTGGTCAGGCCCGTCACGCCCGAGGCCGAGCCGTTGGGGTTGGCCGGATAGCGCGTGGTGACCTGCCCGTAGTGGTCGACGTAGCGCAGCGCAATTTGCCCGCCGGACTGCATCTGACGCAGGTGCGCGCTGTCGTCAAACTGCGCGCGGCCTTCGCCGTGAGCCACGGCAATGGGAAGCATGGAACCTTCCATGCCGTTGAGCAGTATGGATGACGTGTCTTCGACCCGCACCATGGCCACCCGAGCTTCAAACTGCTCGGATTCATTGCGCACAAAGCCCGGCCAGCTTTCCGCGCCGGGAATCAGCGTTTTCAGCTGCGAGAGCATCTGGCAGCCGTTGCACACCCCCAGTGAAAAGGTGTCGTCGCGCTGGAAGAAATCGGCAAACTGCTCGTGGGCGCGCGAATTGAACAGAATCGACTTCGCCCAGCCACCGCCGGCGCCCAGCACGTCGCCGTAAGAGAAGCCGCCGCAGGCCGCCAGCCCCTTGAACTCATCAAGTGTCACACGGCCTTCAAGAATATCGCTCATATGCACGTCAACGGCGTCAAAGCCGGCCTTGTCAAAGGCCCAGGCCATTTCTACCTGACCGTTGACGCCCTGCTCGCGCAGCACCGCCACGGCGGGCTTGGCGAGGTTGATAAACGGCGCGGTAATGTCTTCGTCGACGTCGAACGACGGCGCGGCGGACAGCCCCGGATCGCGGGCGTCGAGCAGGTTATCAAACTCGTTCTTGGCGCACTCGGGGTTATCGCGCAGCGCCTGCAGGCGGTAGCTGGTTTCGGCCCAGGTGCGCTGGGTGCGCTGGCGGGTGGTTTCCAGCAGCGGCTCTTCAAACAGCGTGACCCGCACCTGATCGTCGTAGCGCGGACGGGCGATAACGCCGCAGGTTTCAATCCCGGCCATGGCGAACTGGGTCAGCACTTCGGCGGTGTGCTCGCGGCTGACCTGAATCACCGCGCCGAGCTCTTCGGTAAACAGCGCGTTGACCGCGTCGACCGGCTGATCGACCAGCCAGTCGAGTTTGATCTCGAGCCCGGCGTGGGCGGCAAAGGCCATTTCCAGCAGCGTGACGATCAGCCCGCCGTCGCTGCGGTCGTGGTAGGCCAGCAGCTTGCCGTCGCGGTTGAGCCCCTGAATCACCTCGAAAAACGCCTTGATGTCTTCGGCGTCGTCAACGTCGGGACAGTCGTTGCCCAGCTGGCCGTATACCTGCGCCAGCGCCGAGCCGCCGAGGCGGTTTTGCCCGTCGCCCAGGTCGATAAGGATCAGGTCGGATTCGTCCTGATCGAGGTTGATCTGCGGGGTCAGCGTGGCCAGCGCGTCGGTCACCGGCGCAAAGCCCGTGATCGCCAGCGACAGCGGCGAGGTCACGCTTTTGTCGCGGGTCTCGCCGTTATCATCGGTTTCCTGCCAGGCGGTGCGCATGGACATCGAGTCCTTGCCCACGGGAATGGCGATCCCCAGCGCCGGGCACAGCTCCAGGCCCACGGCATGAACGGCATCGTAAAGCGCCTGATTTTCGCCCGGGTAGTCGGCAGCGCTCATCCAGTTGGCCGACAGCTTGATGTCAGACAGCCGGGCAATCGGCGCGCAGGCCAGGTTGGTAATCGCTTCGGCCACGGCCAGTCGTGCGCTGGCGGCGGGGTCAATCAGCGCCACCGGCGGGCGCTCGCCCACGGCCATGGCTTCACCGGCGTGGGTGTCAAAGCTCGCCGTGGTCACGGCGGCGTCGGCCACCGGCACCTGCCACGGGCCGACCATCTGGTCACGGGCCACCTGGCCGGTGATCGAGCGGTCGCCAATGGTGATCAAAAAGCTTTTGGAGGCCACCGCCGGCAGGCGCAGCACGCGATCGAGCGCTTCGCGCAGGTCGAGGTTATCGAGCATCATGCCCGACAGCGACGGCGTGTGGCGGTTGAATTCGCGCTGCATCTTCGGCGGCTTGCCAAACAGCACGCTCATCGGCAGGTCGATCGGCCGGCTGTCAAAGTGGCCATCGCTGACCTCAAGGTGATGCTCTTCCAGCGCCTCGCCGACCACGGCGTAGGGGCAGCGTTCGCGCCGACACAGCGCCTCGAAGGTGTCCAGGTCTTCGGCGGCGACCGCAAGCACGTAGCGCTCCTGCGACTCGTTGCACCAGATTTCCAGCGGGCTCATGCCCGGCTCGGCATTGGGCACGTCGCGCAGCGCAAAGCGCCCGCCGCGGCCGGCGTCTTTCACCAGCTCGGGCAAGGCGTTGGACAGCCCGCCGGCGCCCACGTCGTGAAGAAAGCGCAGGGGGTTTTGATCGCCCAGCGCCCAGCAGCGGTCGAGCACTTCCTGGGCGCGGCGTTCAATTTCGGGGTTTTCGCGCTGCACCGAGGCAAAGTCCAGATCGGCGCTGGAAAGACCCGACGCCATGCTCGAGGCCGCACCGCCGCCCAAACCGATCAGCATGGCCGGCCCGCCCATGACGATGAGCTTGCCGCCGACGGGGATTTCGCCCTTTTGCACGTGGTGGGCGCGGATGTTGCCGTAGCCGCCGGCAAGCATGATCGGCTTGTGGAACCCGCGCCGCTCGATGCCGTCGTCGCTGAGCACGTCCTGCTCGTAGGTACGGAAATAGCCGGTCAGATTGGGCCGGCCAAACTCGTTGTTGAACGCCGCGCCGCCGATGGGGCCGTCGAGCATGATCTGCAGTGCCGACTGCATGCGCTCGGGCTTGCCGTAGTCAAAGGTTTCCCACGGCTGAACAAATTCGGGAATGCGCAGGTTGGAGACGCTGAAACCCGACAGCCCCGCCTTGGGCTTGCCGCCAATGCCGGTGGCGCCTTCATCGCGAATCTCGCCGCCGGCGCCGGTGGCCGCCCCGGGATACGGCGCAATGGCCGTGGGGTGATTGTGGGTTTCCACCTTCATCAGGATGTGGATGGGTTCCTGATGCGCGGCGTAGCGCGCGGTTTCATCGCCGGCACCGGTCAGCGGCGTGGGGAAAAAGCGCCCTGCCTGGGAGCCCTTGATGACCGCGGCGTTGTCGCTATAGGCCGAGAGGACGTTATCCGGCGAGCTGGCAAAGGTGTTCTTGATCATCTTGAACAGCGTGTGCGGCTGCGCCACGCCGTCGATGGTCCAGTCGGCGTTGAAGATCTTGTGCCGGCAATGCTCGGAGTTGGCCTGGGCAAACATCATCAGCTCGACGTCGGTGGGGTTGCGCTCGAGTTCGCCAAACGCGTCCACCAGGTAGTCCACTTCGTCGTCGGCAAGCGCCAGCCCCAGCTCGCGGTTGGCCGTTGCCAGCGCCTCGCGGCCGCCGCCGAGCACGTCTACGCTGGCCAGCGATGCCGGCTCGCGACGGGTAAACAGCTTGACGGCGTCCGAGGCATCAAACAGCACGGTTTCCACCATGCGGTCGTGCAGCAGCGCGGTCAGCGTATTGAACGCGTCTTCATCCGGCGGCGAGCTGAACGTCACGCGGTAGTCGACGCCGCGCTCAATGCGCGCCACGTCGGCCAGCCCGCAGCCGTGGGCGATATCGGTCGCCTTGGACGACCACGGCGACTGGGTGCCCAGACGCGGCACCACCAGAAAGCGCTGGGCACCTTCCGGCGCGGCCGCTGTCTCTGCGGCCTGATTGCCATAGTCCAGCAGCGACGCGAGGCGCTCGTGAGCCGCGGGCGTCAGCGCCTCGCGCGAGTCATTAACGTGCACGTCGACAAAGTGAACGTAGTCGGCGGTCAGCGTCTTGACCTCGGCAACATGCTCACGCAGCACCTCTAACAGACGCGCATGGCGGAAGGCAGAAAGGGCGGGAGCGCCTCGCAGTTCGAGCATATCCAGAAGCCTCTAGAGCAGGGAAATTCGAGCAGGCCGCAACGCGGCAATTTCCGCCATGATACGGGAAAGCGCCGGCCACACGAAATCAGCCGGATGACAGCTCGCCCGCAGCTGAGTATCGTTAGGCCATGCTTAATGCCCACAACGCCCCATGCTGACGCTGGTTCGCCCACATTTTTCCGCCCGCGCCGGCGGCTTTTTCGCCTGCGTGGCCGTTGCGCTGCTGGTGATGCTGCCGACGTTTTCTCTGGTGCCCCCGGGCGCGCAGCTGAGCACCATACAGCAGCGCGGCTTTTTGACCGTGCATACGCGTTCTTCACCCACGATCTATTATCAGGGGCGGCGCGGCCCCACCGGGTTTGAATACGAACTGCTGCGCCGCTTTGCCGACCACCTCGGCGTTAGCCTCAACCTCGAGGCCGACCATCATCTGGACAGCGTACTGCCCGCCGTGCGTGAGCGCGGCGATCTGGGCGCGGCGGGGCTGGTCCTCACGCCGGACACCCCCGGCATCAGCTTTACCCGCCCGATCCTTGAGATGCAGCCGCTGCTGGTGTATCGCCGCGGGCTCAACGGCATCAACGGCCCGGAGGACCTGGCAGGGCTTGAGATAGGCACCCTGCGCGGTGCCGAAGATGCCGGCACGGCGGCCAGCCTGCGCGAGCTGCAAAAAACCTACCCCGAGCTTGGCTGGAAAGAGTCCGGCGAGCTCGAAGTCGCTGACCTGCTGGCACAGGTGGAAAACGACAGCCTGGATGCGGCGGTCATCTTCGCGCACCAATTTCGCGTCAACCGGCTGTTTTTCAAAAACGTCGAGCGCGGGTTTCTATTAGGCAAACCCAGCTCGATGGCCTGGGCGGTGCCCGCCCGACAAAGCCTCGGCTTTTTACAGCAGGCCAACCGCTTTCTCCGCGGCCTGCAGGAAAGCGGCGAACTGGCCCGGCTGGAGGAGCGCTATTTCGGTCACGATGATTATCTGGAATACGTCGGCACGCGCACGTTTCTAACGCAGCTGGATTCGCGGCTGCCACGCTATACGCCGCTTTTTCAGGAAGCCGCACGCCAGACCGGCTTTGACTGGCAGCTGCTGGCCGCAGTGGGCTATCAGGAATCGCACTGGGACCCCGCAGCCGTGTCGCCCACCGGGGTACGCGGGCTGATGATGCTGACCTTACCCACGGCCAAAGAAGTGGGCGTCACCAACCGCCGCAACCCCGCGCAAAGCATCGACGGCGGCTCCCGCTACCTGCGCAACCTTGAGGAGCGCCTGCCCGAGAGCATTACCGGCAGCGACCGCCTGTTTATGGCGCTTGCTTCCTATAACGTGGGCCTTGGGCACCTTTACGACGCCCGCGATATTGTCCGGATGCGCGACGGCGACCCTGACAGCTGGCGCGACGTGCGCCGCGCGCTGCCGCTTTTGCAGCAGAGCGAATGGCACGAAAAAACCCGCTACGGTTACGCGCGCGGCGGCGAGCCGGTGATCTATGTGCGCAACATCCGCCGCTACTATGAGATGCTCAAATACGTCGAACGCAGTCGTCAGCAGTTTTTTCAGCTGGACACAAACGAGCCACCGGGCGATTCGCTGCTGCCGTTTGATCTGGTACCGCCGCTTAACTGATGAGGGAACATCATGCCGCCACCGCTTGCCGGTCTTGTCGGGTCGCTTGGCCTAGCCCTCTGCGTTGCCATTATTGGCCTGACGCCGGGTGCCGACCTCACCACTGCGGCGCTGGCAGGTATTGCGCTGGCCCAATGGGCCATGCGTTGCGAGGCGACAAAAACGGCGCGGGCATTAGCGGGGCTGACGCTTGCCGCACTGCTCCCCGGCTTTTTAAGCTACGTCACACCTGAAACGCTGGTGACCACCCGTCAGTGGCTCGCGGGTGCTCAGGCGCTGACGCCCAGCGCGTCGCTGTCCAGCTGGCGACCACCGCTTCTGGCAACGCTCACGCTGATGCTGCTCGCGCTTATCCTGCTGCTGCGGCAACGCGCCTATCTGGGCGCCCCGGTGCTGCTCATCGGCGCGGCCCTGCTGCTCGTCGCGCAGCTGCTGGCGGCATTACTGCCTGCGCCGACTATACCGCTGCTACTGGTATCCCACATCGACGGCTTTGCCCTGCTCGCGCTTGCCGCGCTAGTGCTTGCCCAGCTGTTGCTGGCCCGCTCCTGGTGGCAAGGCCAGACTCGGCTTAATCGCTCGTTGTTGCCCGCCGGCGCCTTGATGCTGGTCACGCTGGCGCTGTGGCAGTATCAGCACCGCCACAGCGAAACCACGCTGTATGACGCCACGCAGAACGACGGCGCACGCCTTGCAGCCCGGCTGTCTGATGATATTCAAGGCCACCTTGAAGCCATGCGCCGGTTTGCGCATTCCTGGCAGCTATTAAACACCCCGCCCACTGATGAGCAGTGGCGCAGCCAGGCAGCGCGCCTGCACGACGGCGACTTCCGCTACCTGCTCAATATCGCCTTTGTCAGGCCAGACAGCCTGATTGCCTATGTATACCCCCGCAACCAGCTGAATCGTGACGTACTGGGCCAGCGCCTGTACGAGGTGCAAACGCAAAGCACCCATGCTCTGGAACAGGCGCTGGCCGGCAAACGCCAAACCAGCACCGACATCATCGAACTGCTACAGGGCGGACCGGGCATCATCTACTACCTGCCCGTCTACAACGCGGCTGAAAGGCCCGTCGGCGCCGCCGCCATGGCCATTAGCCTGCCGCTGCTCGCCGATACGCTCTTTGACGCCCTCGACCCCGACACCGCGCTCTTAAGCTGGCACGCCAACGGCCGCATACTCGCCCGCTTCGGCAATACCCGCCGCCAGGGCCCCTGGGCACACCACTATCGGCTGGATCTTTCCGGCCAGATGCTCGACGTGGTGCAAAGACCGCGCCGCGACTACCTGCTGGCAAAGCTTTCCCGATTACCCGCCATCAGCCTGACCATCGGGCTGATGCTGGCTTACCTGCTGTATATGGTGCTCTACACCTTCAAGCGCCTGGACGAGCAAAATCTCGCGTTCAGGAACAGCAACGCACTGCTGAAAACCGAAATTGAGGAACGCCGCCGCCTGCAGCATGAAATTGAATGGCTGGCCCGTCACGACGAACTCACCGGCATTGCCAACCGGCGCTACTTTCTGGAACTGGTGGAAGCTCAGCGCAACACGCGGCCTTTAAGTCTGGTCCTGTGCGACATTGATTATTTCAAGCGGGTCAACGACCAGCTCGGGCATTTGGTGGGCGATCACTATCTGGAAGCCATTGCCGGCATTGGCCAGGCCGTCATGGCAGAACACGACGGTTTTTTTGCCCGTTACGGCGGCGAGGAATTCATTGGCTGCATACCCGGCGCAGGCCAGACCCGTGCACGACACGTGGCCGAAACGCTGCGCCAGCGCGTGTATCAACGCGCCCTGCGCCATGCCGACGGCAACAGCGTCAGCTTGAGCGCCGGGCTGGTCACCCACACCACCGGCCCTCTTGACTTGCCACGGCTGATGCAGGCGGCCGACGAAGCCCTTTACCGGGCCAAGCAGCAGGGCAGAAACCGCATCGAGAATGCCGATATTGCCGGCGTCTCAGACGTCTGAGGCGTCACGTCGCGCGGCAAAAAACGCCTTTAGCAGGCGCTTGGAGGCCGGCGCCAGCACGCCGGAGGTGACCGCCACCCGATGGTTGAACCACGGCTGAGCCAGCAGGTTGGCCTTGGACTCCAGCATGCCGGTGCGCGGCTCGGCGGTACCGTACACCACGCGCTCAAGGCGCGCGTTTACCGCAGCACCCAAGCACATCATGCAAGGTTCAAGCGTCACATACAGCGTGCAGCCATCAAGCCGATAATTGCCCAATGCGCGCCCTGCTGCGCGCAGCGCCTGCACCTCGGCGTGAGCGCAGGGATCATGCTCGACCACCGGCGCGTTATGCGCCGCGGCAATCACCTCGCCCGCGGCACCCACCACCACCGCTCCCACCGGCACTTCGCCGGCGGTAAAGGCCAAATGCGCCTGATCCAGAGCGCGGTGCATATAATATTCATCGCTGCGCATGGCGCGTAAACTCCGTTAAAATGACCAAACGTCCGTATGATAGCGCAAGGAGTTGATGCATGAACGATGAGCCCATGACCGGTAACGATGCCCTCGGCCGGCTGGTGGCGCTGCTTGACCTTGAGCCGCTGGAAGACACGCTGTTTCGCGGCCAGAGCCAGGACCTGGGCCTGCCCCAACTGTACGGCGGCCAGGTACTCGGCCAGGCACTTGCCGCGGCCACCAACACCGTCCCCGAGGATCGCCGCCCGCATTCCCAGCACGGCTATTTTTTGCGCCCGGGCGACCCGCATCGACCGGTGGTGTATCAGGTGGACAAAGTACGCGACGGCGGCAGCTTTACCACCCGCCGCGTCACCGCCATTCAAAAAGGCCGGCCGATTTTTTTCTGCAGCGCATCGTTTCAGATAGCCGAACAAAGCCCGCTGCATCATCAAGCGCCGATGCCCGATGTGCCCAGCCCCGAAGTGCTGTTGGAAAAAAACGGCGCGGCCCGGCATGCACACACCAAAGGTCACCCCAGCCGCTTCCTTTTGCTGCCCCAGCAAGCGGACGACAACCAGCCCGCCAGGCGCTGTTTGTGGTTCCGTTTTGACGGCACCCTGCCAGACGCGCCGGCGCTGCACCGTCATCTTTTGTCGTATGCCTCGGACTTCAATCTGTTGACCACCGCGCTGGTGCCCCACGGCGTTGCCTTCACCGATCCCCGGCTGCAGATCGCCAGCCTCGATCACGCCCTCTGGCTCCACGATGACGCCCGCCTGGACGACTGGCTGCTGTACGTTATCGAATCACCGTGGGCGGGCAACGCACGCGGGCTGGCCCAGGGGCATATTTACCGCCGCGACGGCCGGCTGGTGGCCTCTACCGCGCAGGAAGGGCTCACGCGCCTGCACAGCGCGCCCGTTCGCTAAGCCATGCGTTAACCCCGCCTTATTCACCGGGCTGAGACAGAAAAGAAGATGGCGAGCAGTTTCTCTTGTAGAATCAATATGTTCCTAACCGAACTTGACTCAAGAGGACCACTCGCCATGGGTGAAAGCCTATCCCCCTGGACCCCGTCATGCAACGGGTCCATCCGCGTCGAGCTCAGCGGCCATCGCACCACCAGCGACAGCGGTGCTTTGCTGTTGCGTGAAGCCCTCGACAACAGCGGCATGATCGATGCGCTGGACGACCATCTGGTCGATCATCGCGACCCGGATCGCGTCCGCCACTCGTTAGCCAGCCAGCTGCGTACCCTGGTGCTGCAGCGTTCGATGGGCTGGATCGACCTCAGCGATACCGACACGCTCCGCCGTGACCCGCTCTGGCAGCTAGCCTGCAGTGATGCCCGCGGGACAACGCCGTTGGCTCAGGACCGGCCATCTCAAGCGACGCTGTCGCGGCTGCTGACGTGCCTGGGCCGCGACGACAATATCGATACCGTGCATGAGGGCCTGCTGCGGCTGGCGGTCTGGCGACTGACCTCGCTGGACGGCGGCGAACGCCCCGAGCATCTGACGCTGGACATCGACGGCTTGCCGATCGACGTCCACGGCCACCAGGGCGGTTCGGCGTTTCATGGACTTTACGGGGCCAGAATCTACTCGCCTTTGGTGGCCTCGCTGGCAGAGACCGGCGACATGGTGGGCGGTCTGCTGCGTGAAGGTAACGCCGGCCCAGCCGAGAATGCCGATACCTGGATCCCACATCTGGTGCGGCGACTCAACGAGAGCACCGGGGCCAAGGTCAAGGTACGCATCGACGCGGGTTTCACCGACAACGACACGCTTGAGGCGCTGGAAGATCGCGACATCGAGTATCTGGGCCGGTTGCGCAGTCATACGGGCCTGCAGACACTGGCAGCGCCACATCTGAAGCGGCCACGCGGCCGGCCCCCCGAGCAACCTCGGGAATGGTGCCATGACCTGGCGTACCAAGCCGGTACCTGGCCGGCGCCGCGGCGCGTGGTGCTGGTGGTACAAGAGCGGCCCGATGATCTGCTGCTGCATGCCTTCTTTTTGGTCACCAACCTCGGCAAGTTCAACTGGCCGCCGGAAAAGGTCCTGGCGCTTTATCGCAAGCGCGGCAGCGCCGAAGCCCACATGGGCGAGGTGAAGTCGGCGCTCGACCTGCATCTCTCCTCGACTGATCGCGGTGTCTCCACCGTCCAGGACGTCATGGCCCGCAACGAGGTAAACCTGCTGCTGACTCTCTGCGCTTATCAGGTGCTACACGGGCTGCGTTGCCTGTTGGAACGACAGACCCGGCAGGGCTGGAGCCTGAAGCGGATGCGCGAGCAGGTGCTTAAGGTGGCCGCCACGCTGACAGTGCACGCCCGGCGCATCACCGTGCACCTCGGCGATGCCGCCGATAAATGGTGGCCATCTTTACTGAAAGGGTTGCCGCGGCTGACGGCATTGACCTGACACGTCGCATTACTCAGCCTTTTCCAGCAGACAAAACGGCCACTATGGAGGCCGACGACCACGGCTGCGCCGTCACTCGAAACCAATGAACTTCAGTTATAAATATCACGGCATTGATACGATAAAGCTATGTGCTAATCGGCTACTCAGCGACCGTATGACATAAAAGCCGGTCGGTCCCGGTCACCACGGGACGTAAAACGCTCGTTCGGCGTCCTGATGAATAAGGCGGGCTCACGTATCCGTTCAACCACGGCACCGCAGGTACGAGACAAAAACGCCAGCGCCCGCAGTAAGCGGGCGCTGGCGTCAGGCAGTTGCGTGCCGGAACGGCGTGCGTTTACTCGCCGTAAACGTCACCAATGGACTTCAGCGGGTAGTGCGCGGGGTACGGCTTGCGCGCTACACCGGAATCCACCGCGGCACGGGCAACGGCCGCCGACACGCGATCCAGCAGGCGGATATCCACCGGCGTGGGGATGATGTACTCACTGCCGAAGCTCATTTCGTCACGCTCGTAGGCGTCGAGCACTTCCTGAGGCACCGGCTCGCGGGCCAGATCGGCAATGGCGTGAACCGCCGCGACCTTCATTTCCTCGTTGATCGCCGTGGCGCGCACGTCCAGCGCCCCGCGGAAGATGAACGGGAAGCCCAGCACGTTGTTGACCTGGTTGGGGTAGTCAGAGCGGCCCGTTGCCATGATCACATCCGGACGTGCTTCGCGCGCGTCGTGCGGATTAATCTCGGGATCCGGGTTGGAGCAGGCAAACACCACCGGGGTATCAGCCATTTTGCTCAGCTGCTCTTTGGACAGCAGGTTGGGGCCCGACAGGCCGACAAAGACGTCGGCGCCGTCGATAGCGTCGTCGAGTGTGCGCTTGTCGGTCTCGGTGGCAAACAGCGCCTTGTACTCGTTGAGATCGTCACGGCCGCTGTGGATAACGCCCTTGCGGTCGAGCATGAAGATGTTTTCCCGGCGTGCGCCGCAGGAAATCAGCAGGTTCATGCAGGCAATCGCCGCGGAACCGGCACCCAGGCAAACCACGCGGGCATCTTCGATGGGCTTGTTGGCAATGTTCAGCGCGTTGAGCATGCCGGCAGCCGTCACAATCGCGGTGCCGTGCTGGTCATCGTGGAAGACCGGGATGTTGCAGCGCTTGATCAGCTCGCGCTCGATCTCGAAGCACTCCGGCGCCTTGATGTCTTCCAGGTTGATGCCGCCCCAGGTATCAGCAATGTTGGCCACGGTATCGATGAACGTCTGCGCGTCTTCGGTATCGACCTCAATGTCCACCGAATTGACGCCGGCAAAGCGCTTGAACAGCACGCCCTTGCCTTCCATGACCGGCTTGCTCGCCAGTGCGCCGAGATTACCCAGGCCGAGAATCGCGGTGCCGTTGGAAATAACCGCCACCAGGTTGCCCTTGCCGGTATAGCGGTAAGCGTTTTCTACATCTTTGGCGATTTCACGCACAGGTTCTGCCACGCCCGGGCTATAAGCCAGCGCCAGATCGCGTGCGGTAGCGGTCGGTTTGGTGAGTTCTACCGAGAGCTTGCCGGGGATCGGTTTGGCATGATAATCCAAAGCAGCCTGCTTAAATGCATCCGTCATGGTCAGAGTCCAGTTCAGCGTTGAAAAATGGGAAGGCTTTCCAGAATATAGAAAAACCCGAGACGCCTCAAGCGCCTTGATCGCGCTTTGACGTAAAGCTCATTTCAGTCTTTTTATGTAGATTTTAACGACTTTTAGCGGCAAAAACGCCTTATTCCAGCTCTTTAAACCGATTAAAAGCAGCGAGTGCGGCGCCCGCAGCGCTATTTTATGGAAAATAATTCCACAAATTATATCACGCCGTGGCCGCGTATTCATTGGGCATAAAAAACCCCACGCCGGGGCGTGGGCCTGGCACCCGATAAGAAGCGGCTTATGCAGCGTGTAACGGCTTGATCCGCTGAACTTCACCGCTGATTGACTGAGCTGCCGCCCACAGGTCAACGGCACGCTGTGTATTCAGCCAAAACTCCGGCGAATTACCAAACAAACGGCCCAGCCGAAGCGCCATTTCAGGGCTAAGGGCACGGCGCTCACGCAACAGTTCATTAACCGACTGACGCGAGACCCTCAGAGACTTAGCCAGCCCTGCAACCGTCAGGTCATAGTCCGGTAAAAAATCTTCTCTCAACATTTCACCAGGATGAGTGGGCTTGCGCTGCATACCGGCAGTATTAGCAATGGCCATGGTTATTACCTCTCTCAGTGGTAGTCACACACCTCGACCTCGTGCGCGTCGCCATCTTCAAAGCGAAAACAGATACGCCACTGATCATTGATTGAAATAGCGTGCTGCCCTTGCCTGTTGCCAGAAAGTGGATGAAGACGATTGCCGGGCGGCACCTTCAAGTCCTCCAGCTGCTCGGCCAGATTCACGTACTCAAGCTTTCTCGCTGCCCTGGAGACCACATCCGCAGGGAATTTCCTTGCGTGCCCGTCAGCGTAAAGCGCTTGAGTGCGTTTATCAGCGAAGGATTTAATCATACAGAAAGTGTATTCTGTCACGTGACAAAGTCAAACCACCAACAGAAAACGGCAGCCACCGCAGCGCCTGAACGTTGTTTCAGGCATAAAAAAACCCACGCCTGGGCGTGGATTTTCTGCCGCCGGGCAACGTGCCCGGCATAGCCAGCGGGCTATTAACCGCGCTTCATTGCGGCGCCGAAACGCTTGTTGAAGCGCTCTACGCGGCCGCCGGTGGTCGCTTGCTTCTGCTTGCCGGTGTAGAACGGGTGGCAGTTGGAGCAAACGTCCAGCGAGAAGTCATGGCCCGACGTGGTGCCAACGGCAAAGCTCTCGCCGCAGGAACAGGTGGCAGTGACCGTGTTGTATTTCGGGTGGATACCTTGTCTCATCTCGAACCTCACAAAGCTGTATGCCGCCACCTGATCACCTGCCAGGTACCGCATACGGGTTGGAAAACGTGCTAAACCGGTTAGCCGTTGACGCCCCGCGCTAGCCATATAGCATGGCCGAGCGTGGCGCAAAGCGGTCGCGCATTCTAGCAAACTTGACACCGGAGGCCAATTGCCCACCCGCGAATTTTCGCCTGCATCCATCTTGCGCGTGGCGTTGCCCTCGCCGCTGCGCCGGCTGTTTGACTACCTGCCCACCCGCCAGGCGCCCGCCTGTGGCTGGCAGCCGGGGCTGCGCGTGCACGTGCCGTTTGGCCACCGCGAGGTGGTGGGCGTGGTGGTCGAGCTTAGCGAACACAGCGAGTTGCCCCGCCACAAGCTGCGCGCGGTGAGCAAAGCGCTTGACGACGCGCCGCTGCCGGCCGACTGGCTGTGGCTGTGCCGCTTTACCGCGCGCTACTATCAGCACAGCCTGGGCGATACGCTGCACAACGCCCTGCCCGCGCGGCTGCGTCAGGGTCACCCCATGGCCGGGCGCACCCACACGCTGTGGCGCCGCCACCCCGAGGCGCCGGAAGCGCCGGATTTCGGCCGCGCCAAGCGCCAGGCCGAGCTGTGGGCGCTGCTGGGCCAACACCCGCACGGCTTGGCCACCCGCGCGATCACCGCCCACGGCCTCACCCACGACGTGCTCAACCGCTTGCTGCACAAACAGTTGATTGAACGCCGCGAGGTAGAAATCGCCGCCGAGCCCACGGGCGGCTCGCTGCTGGCCACTCCGGCGCTGCCGCTCAACCGCGAACAGGCCGAAGCGCTGGCCGCGCTGCACGAAAAGCTCACGCACTTTCACCCCTGCCTGCTCGAAGGCGTCACCGGCAGCGGCAAAACCGAGGTCTATTTACAGCTGATTGAAGCCGTGGTCGCCAAAGGCCAGCAGGCGCTGGTGCTGGTGCCCGAGATCGGCCTTACTCCGCAGACGCTGGCGCGCTTTCGCCAGCGTTTTAACGCCCCGGTTCTGGCGCTGCATTCAGGGCTCACCGACGCCGAACGTCTCGACGTCTGGGAGGCCGCCGCCAGCGGGCGGGCGCGGGTCATCATCGGCACCCGCTCGGCGGTGTTCATCCCGCTGGCCAGGCCCGGCGCGATCATCGTCGATGAGGAGCACGACGGCTCCTATAAACAGCAGGACGGGCTGCGCTATCACGCCCGTGATCTGGCAATTGCGCGCGCCCACTACCACGGCATTCCGGTGGTGCTGGGCAGCGCCACGCCGTCGCTGGAAAGCCTGCATCAGGCGCTTAACGGGCACTACCGCCACCTGCGCCTGACCCAGCGCGCCAGCCGCCACCCGCCGGCCAAGCTGGAGCTTTTGGATCTACGCCACCGCCGCCGTCAGGGCGGGCTGTTGCCCGATGCGCTCACCGCCGTCAAGGCCACGCTCGAGGCCGGCAAACAGGTGCTGGTGTTTATCAACCGCCGCGGCTTTGCCCCCACGCTTGCCTGCCACGCCTGCGGCTGGATGGCCGAGTGCGGCCAGTGCGACGCGCGCATGACGCTGCACCGCGCCCCGCCGCTGCTGGCCTGCCACCACTGCGACAGCCGTCGCGCCCTGCCCGATGCCTGCCCCGAGTGCCACAGCGGCGACTTGCGCGCGCTGGGCAGCGGCACCGAGCGCAGCGAAGAAACCCTGCAAACGCTGTTCCCCGATACCCGGATTCACCGCATCGACCGCGACAGCACGCGCAGAAAAGACAGCTTCGAGCAGGCGCTCAAGGAAATTCAGCGCGGCGGGCCCTGCCTGCTGGTGGGCACCCAGATGCTCGCCAAGGGGCACCATTTACCCCACGTCACGCTGGTGGTGGTGGTCAACGCCGACGGCGGGCTCTACGCCGCGGATTTCCGCGCGCTGGAGCACAACGCCCAGCTGCTGGAACAGGTGGCCGGGCGCGCCGGACGCGCCGCCGACCCCGGCCGCGTGCTGGTACAAACCCTGCACCCCGACGACCCCCAGCTGGGCCAGCTGGCTGAACACGGCTACGCCGCGCTGGCACGCGACCTGCTGGAAGAGCGGCGCATCGCGCGATTGCCGCCGTTTGGCTTTATGGCGCTTTTACGCGTGGAAAGCCCCCGCGTTGACGCCGCCACCGCCCTTGCCCAGAGTGCCGCCAGCGCGCTGCGCGAGTGGCTGACCCAGACGGCCACCCCCGCGCAATGTTTAGGGCCGGTGCCGGCACCCATGGAGCGGCGCCAGAACCGCTACCACCTGCACCTGATGCTGAGCGCCGACAAGCGCAGCCGCCTGCACGCCGCCGCGAGCTTTCTGGCCCAGTGGCTGGAAGCCAGCCCTGATGCGCGCCGCGTGCGCTGGTCGCTGGATATCGACCCGCAAACGCTATCCTAGATGCCACTTTGAAACTCACCGCTAAAGGCTGATAATAAGCGCCTTTGCTTCAATCGCTCAGCGTAACGCTGCGCGCCCTGTACAGGCGCTCGCGCACGCCGCCACCGACGTACCCGGATACTCACATGAAAGACACGATTATTTCTCTGCTCGAAAGCGCCATCAGCGCACTCAAGCACCAGGGCGTGCTGCCCGACGACCTGCAGCCCACGATCAAGGTTGACCCCACCAAAGATAAGGCCCACGGCGACTACGCCACCAACCTTGCGCTGATGCTGGCCAAGCCCGCCGGCATGAAGCCCCGCGAGCTGGCCGAAGCGATCACCCAGGCGCTGCCCGCAAGCGACGCGGTGCACAACACCGAGATCGCCGGCCCCGGCTTTATCAACTTCTTTGCCGCCACCGACGCCGCCGCGCAGGTTGTCGCCCAGGTACTCGACGCCGGCGACACCTTCGGCCGCAGCCTGATCGGCCAGGGCGCCAAGGTGCAGGTCGAGTTTGTCTCCGCCAACCCCACCGGCCCGCTGCACGTCGGCCACGGCCGTGGCGCGGCGATTGGCGACTGCCTGTGCCGGCTGCTGGAAGCCACCGGCTTCGACGTCACCCGCGAGTTCTACTACAACGACGCCGGCGCGCAGATTCAAAACCTCGCCCGCTCGGTGCAGGCGCGCGCCAAAGACCTTGGCCCCGAAGACGCCAGCTGGCCCGAAAACGGCTACCGCGGCGGCTACATCGTCGACGTCGCCAATGATTATCTGGCCGGGCGCACCGTGGTCGCCGACGACCGCGAAGTGACCGCCAGCGCCGACCCCGACGACCTCAGCGCGATTCAGGACTTCGCCGTGGCGTGGCTGCGCCGCGAGCAGGATCTCGACCTCAAGGCCTTTGGCGTAGCGTTTGACGTCTACTTCCTCGAATCCTCGCTGTACGACGACGGCAAGGTCGAGGCCACCGTCGAGGCGCTGATCAACAACGGCCATACCTACGAAGAAGACGGCGCCATATGGCTGCGCACGACGGATTTTGGCGACGACAAGGATCGCGTCATGCGCAAGCAGGACGGCGGCTATACCTACTTCCTGCCCGACGTGGCCTACCACTTGGACAAGTGGCAGCGCGGCTTTACCACCGTGATCAACGAACAGGGCGCCGACCACCACTCTACCGTCACCCGCGTGCGCGCCGGGCTGCAGGCGCTGGAAACCGGCATTCCCCAGAGCTTCCCCGACTACGTGCTGCACCAGATGGTGATGGTCACGCGCTCCGGCGTTGAAGTGAAGCTTTCCAAGCGCGCCGGCAGCTACGTCACCATTCGCGACCTGATCGACGAAGTCGGCCGCGACGCCACGCGATTTTTCCTCGCCGCGCGCCGCGCCGATTCCCAGCTGACCTTTGATATCGACCTGGCGCGCTCGCAGTCTAACGACAACCCGGTGTACTACATTCAGTACGCCCACGCGCGGGTCTGCAGCATGCTGCGCCGCGTTGAAGCCAACGATCAGCCGTTCGACCACGCGCTGGCGCTGGCCAATCTGGCGCTGCTCGACAGCGATCAGGAAAAAGCCGTGCTCAACCGCCTGGCACGCTACCCCGAGACGGTGGAAAACGCCGCCAAAAACCGCGAACCCCAGCAAATCGCCCAATATTTGCTCGATCTCGCCGGGGACTTCCACACCTGCTACAACGCCGTCAAGGTGATGGTCGACGACGACGCCACGCGCAACGCCCGGCTGGCGCTGGGACTGGCCACGCGCCAAACCCTGCGTAACGGCCTCGACCTGATGGGCGTCAGCGCACCGGAGGAGATGTAACCCATGGCCACCCAGCGCAAAAAGCCTACAAGCCGCGGCGCCACCAGCCAGCGCAAAAAGTCGGCGAAGGCGAAGGGCCGGTTTCGTCTGCCTGGTTGGCTATGGGGGCTTTTGGGGCTGGTGGCAGGTTTTTTCCTCGCCCAGCACCAACACGGCACCGCGCCTTGGCAAAACACCGCACCGCCCCAAGCCAATGTCACGCCCGGAGACGACGCCAACAGCGGCGATGACTCAGGCACGTCTGCCGGAACCGGGGATGAAGATGAAAGCGACAACGGCATGCCAACGTTTGAGTTCTACACGCTGCTGCCCGAAACCGAGGTCATCGCCCCCGGCGGTGCAGTGCCGTCAAGCGTGACGCCCCCCAGCCCGTCATCCTCCGACGACAACGACAGCGGCACTAGCGAAGATCCCATCGCTCAAGTTATCGCCGCTAAAAGCCGCTCCGATGAGGAAAAGTCCAACGTCCCGCACACGACCACCGAGCCCGGCCGCTACATGCTCCAGGCCGCGTCTTTCCGCGAGATAGCTGACGCTAAAAAGCTGAGTTCCCGCCTGCAGAACCTGAGCCTTCTGGCCAAGATCAGCGAGGTCAAGGCCAGCGGCGTCACCTGGCACCGCGTACAGGTCGGCCCCTACGAAGATACCCGTGAGCTCAACCGCGCCCAGGACCTGATGAACACCCAGGGTATCGAGCCGCTGTTGATCCAGCTGCAGGACTAGCATTTGCTTGCCCCCGGGCAGACGCCGCGCCGGCGGGTGGTTGATTTTTCCGCCCCCGCCCGCATTTTGAGGTGACGCGCTTTATTTCGGATGTCGCCTGGCGGCATCGACAGTCACCGGGAGCCTGCCTCCCACAAGGAGTTACCTCCATGACCACTATCGTATCCGTGCGTCGCGGTGATCAGGTTGCCCTGGCCGGCGACGGCCAGGTATCGCTTGGCAACACCGTGATGAAAGGCAACGCCAGCAAGGTGCGCCGCCTTTATCGCGGCAAGGTGCTGGCGGGCTTTGCCGGCGGCACCGCCGATGCTTTCACGCTGTTCGAGCGCTTTGAATCCCAGCTGGAAAAGTACCAGGGGCATTTGACCAAGGCCGCCGTGGAGCTGGCCAAAGACTGGCGCACCGACCGGGCTCTGCGCCGCCTTGAAGCGCTGCTGGTCGTGGCCGACCACACTGCGTCGCTAATCATTACCGGCAACGGCGACGTGGTGGAGCCCGAGCACGGCGTCATTGCCATCGGCTCCGGCGGCAACTTCGCCGAAGCCAGCGCCCGGGCGCTGTTGGAAAACACCGACCTCTCCGCGCGTGAGATCACCGAGAAGTCGCTGTCTATCGCCGGTGACATCTGCGTGTTCACCAACCACCACGTCACTATGGAAGAGCTTTAAGCCATGACTCAGATGACACCCCGCGAGATCGTCCACGCGCTGGATCAATACATCATCGGGCAGAAAGACGCCAAGCGCTCCGTAGCGATTGCGCTACGCAACCGCTGGCGCCGCATGCAGCTGGATGACGACCTGCGTCCGGAAGTCACGCCCAAGAACATCCTCATGATCGGCCCTACCGGCGTAGGCAAGACCGAAATTGCCCGGCGTCTGGCCAAGCTCGCTCGGGCGCCGTTCATCAAGATTGAAGCGACCAAGTTCACCGAGGTGGGCTACGTCGGCCGTGACGTGGAATCGATCATCCGCGATCTGATGGAATCCTCGATCAAGATGGTCCGCGAGCAGGCCAAGGAAGAAGTCGGCAACCGCGCCGAAGACGCCGCCGAAGACCGCATTCTTGATGCGCTGCTGCCGCCGCCCCGGGGCCAGGAAGACAAGCCCCAGGAAGATAGCGGCACGCGCCAGACGTTCCGCAAGAAGCTGCGCGAAGGCCAGCTCGACGACAAGGAAATCGACATCGAGCTCAGCGCCCAAGGGCAGAACGTCGATCTCATGACCCCGCCGGGCATGGAAGAAATGACCAGCCAGCTGCAGAGCATGTTCTCCAACATGGGTCAGCAAAAGCGCGAAACCCGCCGGGTGACGATCAAGGACGCCTTTGGCCTGCTGCGCGACGAAGAAGCCGGCAAGCTGGTCAATGAAGACGACATCAAGTCCCGCGCCATCGAGGCCGTCGAGCAGCACGGTATCGTGTTTCTCGACGAGATTGATAAGGTCGCCAAGGGCAGCGGCCAGTCCAGCGGCGGCGACGTCTCCCGCGAGGGCGTGCAGCGCGACCTGCTGCCGCTGATCGAAGGTTCCACCGTTTCGACCAAGCACGGTATGGTCAAGACCGACCATATCCTGTTCATCGCCTCCGGCGCGTTCCACCTGTCGCGCCCGTCGGACCTGATCCCCGAACTTCAGGGCCGCCTGCCGATCCGCGTGGAACTCGATGCCCTCACGCCCGAGGATTTCAAGCGCATTCTGACCGAACCGGCGGCCTCACTCACCACGCAGTACAAGGCGCTGCTGGCCACCGAAGGGCTGGAGGTCGACTTCACCCCGGATGGCATCGAGCGCATCGCCGAGATTTCGTGGCAGGTCAACGACGGCACCGAAAACATCGGCGCCCGCCGGTTGCACACGGTGCTTGAGCGTCTGCTGGAAGAAGCCTCGTTCAAGGGCGGCGACATGAAAAGCCCGCTTACGATCGACGCCGACTACGTCAACGCCCAGCTCGGCGAGCTTGCCGTGGACGAAGACCTGTCGCGCTATATTCTCTAGCGCCGCGGTTTCATCCCTCGCTGCGGGCTATTTAACCCCGCCCGCAGCGAGGCATAACCCTCCGTTAACGAAAGCGAGACACCACCATGAGCGCCCCCATTCCTTCCCGCGTTCACTATCATAAAAAGGCGCGCCAGCTTGAGCTTGGCTACCCAAATGGCGATAGCTATCGCTTGGCGGTAGAGCTGCTGCGAGTTTGTTCGCTCTCCGCCGAGGTGCGCGGCCACGGCGGTGATGACGCCGTGCTGCAAGTCGGCAAGAAAGACGTCGGCCTGAAAGACATCACCCCGACGGGCAACTACGCGCTCAAGCTGCACTTTGACGACGGCCACGAAAGCGGCCTTTACAGCTGGGACTACCTCTTTGATCTGGCCACCCGCCAAGATGCCTACTGGGACGACTACCTCACCCGACTGCACGAAGCCGGTGCCTCGCGGTCAGCACTCGGCATCGAAATCAAGTCGCTCTAGTCCTTTTATGCGCAGCACCAGCCACTTGCCCCACCAAGTCGCAGACAAATCGGGGCGGACAAGGCTACAATGTCGCCAGTTTCTTTTGCGACGGCCACGTCTTACGTACCCGGCCGCCCGTTACCGTCTCGACTTCCGGAGCCACGCCCCATGAGCCCCACGGAAAAGCGCACCGCCGACGCTAGGCATGCCCCAAGCGACGGCGCTCAAACCACGGATTTTGGCTATCAGGACGTCCCCCGCCATGAAAAAGCCTCCAAGGTAGCGGACGTCTTCCACTCGGTTGCCGCCCGCTATGACGTTATGAACGACCTGATGTCGATGGGCATTCACCGGCTGTGGAAACGCCTGACCATCGAACGCTCGGGCGTCCGCCCCGGTCACCGCGTGCTGGATATCGCCGGCGGCACTGGCGATCTAACGCTCAAGTTTTCACGCATGGTCGGCCCGCGCGGCCAGGTGGTGCTGGCTGATATCAACGCCTCAATGCTGGGGGTGGGCCGCGACAAGCTGATCGACAACGGCGTCGGCGGTAACGTCGACTACGTGCAGGCCAACGCCGAATGCCTGCCGTTTCCCAACAACAGCTTTGACTGCATCACCATTGCCTTTGGCCTGCGCAACGTCACCGACAAAGACGCCGCCCTGCGTTCCATGCAGCGGGTGTTGAAGCCCGGCGGCCGCCTGCTGGTGCTGGAGTTCTCCAAGCCCCAAAGCGCGCTGTTAACCAAAGCCTACGACGAATACTCCTTTCGCTTTTTGCCCCGTATAGGCCAGCTGGTAGCCGGCGATGCCGACAGCTACCGCTATCTCGCCGAATCCATCCGCATGCACCCTGACCAACCAACGCTCAAGGGCATGATGGAAGCGGCCGGCCTTGAACGGGTGGAATATACCAACCTGACCGGCGGCATCGTCGCGCTGCACCGTGGGATCAAACTATGACGCCGTCGCTGGACACCACACATTACACCGCGAGGTTGGCATGCTGGTAACACCCACCCTGCTGCTCGCCGGCCTTGAACGCGCGATCAATGCCCTGCTGGCGCGCGACCCAGCCGCCCCCACGCGCCTTGATGCGCTGGCCGGCAGCCGCCTGCTCGTCTGCCTTGAGCAGCCCCATCTGTCGATCATGCTGCACTTTCATCACGCCGGCGTGGATTTGCTACACGCCGGGGACGACGCCGAAAGCGACGCCGACGCGGTGGTCGAGCTCACTCCCGAAACGCTCTCGCAGTGGGCCAGCGGTGAAAGCCTTGAACGGCTGATGTTCTCCGGCAAGCTATCAATACGCGGTCGCACCTACCTGCTGGAAGCCACCCGCGAGCTGTTCACCGACCTGGATATTGATTGGGAAAACGAACTCGCCGCGCTGCTTGGCGACATGCCCGCCCACTCGCTTGCCGAAGGGCTGCGCCGAATGGCGCGCTTTGGGCTGCGGGCCAAGGACGAGCTGTTCGCCGACGTGTCCGAATACGTGTTTGAAGAGGCCCGGCTGCTGCCCGGCCAGCAGCAGCGCGACGTGCTGCGCGATCATCTTACCGAGCTTGACGTCGCCACCGACCGGCTCGAAGCGCGGTTTGCCCGCCTGCACCGGCTTCTTACCCAGCGTGAGACACAGCCATGAGCTTGAGGCTTGTGCGCATTGGTTGGGTAATTGCACGTCATCGGCTGGATACCCTGGTGCCGCTTGAACGTCTGCCCTGGTGGATGCGCGGTCTGATGTGGTTTTCACCGCTGCGGCTATTCCCCTTGGGTTCGCGCAGCCGCGGGGAACGATTGCGCCTCGCGCTTGAAGCGCTGGGGCCGATTTTCGTCAAGTTTGGCCAGATGCTCTCCACGCGCCGCGATCTGCTCCCCGCCGATATCGCCGACGAGCTCAAGCGCCTCCAGGATCAGGTGCCGCCCTTCCCCGGCGACGCCGCTGCTGCACGGGTCGAAAAGGAGCTGGAGATGACGCTAGCCGAGGCGTTCGCCAGCTTTGAGCGCGAACCACTGGCCTCGGCCTCCATCGCCCAAGTGCATGCGGCAAGGCTGCACAGCGGCGAAGACGTGGTGGTCAAGATCATTCGTCCGGGCATCAGCCGCGTGATGCGCCAAGACATGGGGCTGATGTATCAGGTCGCCAAGCTGCTGGCGAAAGTGCCCGACGCGCGCCGCCTGCGCCCTGTCGAGGTCATCCGCGACTACGAGGCGACGCTGTTCGACGAGCTCGACCTGTACAAGGAAGCCGCCAACACCTCCCAGCTCAAGCGCAACTTCAAGGATTCGCCGTTAATGTACGTGCCCGCCATTTACTGGGCGTTTACCCGCCGGCGGGTCATGGTGCAGGAGCGCATTCACGGCGTGCCGGTGGCCCATATCGATACGCTAGTGGCGCACGGCACCAACCTGAAAATCCTTGCCGAACGCGGCGTGGAAATCTTTTTTACTCAAGTCTTTCGCGACAACTTCTTTCACGCCGACATGCACCCGGGCAACATCTTCGTTAACTGCAACGATGGTGAAAGCCCGCAGTACGTGGCCATCGACTGCGGTATCGTCGGCAGCCTGACCCGGGAAGACCAGGACTATTTGGCGCGCAACCTGCTGGCGTTCTTCCGTCAGGACTATTACGAAGTCGCCGCGCTGCACATCGAGTCCGGCTGGGTCGGCGAAAACACCCGCGCCAACGAGTTTGCCGCGGCGATCCGCACCGTGTGCGAGCCAATTCTGGAAAAACCACTCAAGGATATTTCCTTTGGCCAGGTGCTGCTCGGCCTGTTCCAGACCGCCCGGCGCTTCAACATGGAAGTGCAGCCCCAGCTGGTGCTGCTGCAAAAAACGCTGCTCAACATCGAGGGCCTGGGCCGCCAGCTCTATCCCGATCTCGACTTATGGAGCACGGCCAAGCCCTTTCTGGAACGCTGGATGAAAGAGCGCACCGGCCCGCGCGGGCTGTGGGATTCAATCAAACGCCAGGCCCCGGAGCTTTCCACCCAGCTGCCGGAGCTGCCGGTGCTTGCCCATCAGGCGCTGAGCCGTATGGAATACGGCCACCGTCAGCGCCAGCGACAAGTTGACGCCGTTAGCGACATGCGCCACCACATGAGTCGCCAGAACAAGCGCCAGCATCGGCTACGCCTGGGACTTATTGTGCTGGCCGTCGCGCTTGCCTGGCAGCCGCTTTCCAGCTGGGCGACCGGGCAGGACTGGCCGGTGCTGGCCGCCGCGGCCATGGGCCTATTGCTGCTGGCGTGGTGACGGACGGGGTTACGCCGACCGCCGCTATTGACCAACAACTTATTGATATAAAACTATATTTATCGACAGGACGCCATGACAACCACACCCAATCCTGCTCACAACCCGGCCACCGATACCGTGCTCGACGCCCTCGCCGCCGTGCTTGAGCAGCGCCGTCACGCGGCCGCCGACGATTCCTACGTTGCCGCCTTGCATCATAAGGGCTTGAACAAGATACTTGAGAAGGTCGGCGAGGAAGCCACCGAAACGTTGCTCGCGGCCAAAGACGCCGAACACGGCAACGACGCCGAACGCCAAGCGCTTATCGCTGAAACCGCCGATCTGTGGTTTCATAGCCTCGTGATGCTTTCACACTTGGAGCTCGATCATCGCCCGGTGCTTGACGAGCTGGCACGCCGATTTGGCGTATCGGGGCACGCCGAAAAAGCCGACCGCACGCGCTCATAATCGGGCATCACGCGCTTCAGCACATGCATGGTTAGAATCGAACGAGGAAACGCATATGTTAGGTGGTATCAGTATTTGGCAGCTGCTGATTGTTCTGGGCATCATCATCCTGATTTTCGGCACCAAGAAACTGCGCAACGTGGGCACCGACCTGGGCGGCGCCATCAAAGGCTTTAAAAAGGCCATGCACATCGAGGAAGAAGAAGATAAGACCGACAAGACCGACAAGAACGACGACGCCGACAAGCCCCAGGGCAAGGTACGCCACGAGACCGACGAGGCGGGCAACACCTATGACGTCGAGGCGCGGGAAAAAAAACCGGAAAACAGCGACGAGCGCAAATAAACCATGCTGGATATCGGCTTTCTTGAACTCTTGATCATCGCCGTGGTGGGGCTTTTAGTACTCGGCCCCGAGCGATTGCCGCGCGCCGCCCGAACCACCGGCATGTGGGTAGGTAAGATCAAGCGTACGGTGTCCGGCATGCAGCGTGAAATCAGCGCGCAGCTTGAGGCCGACGACCTGCGCCAAAAGCTCGACAGTCAGCAGAAAAAGCTCGACGACAGCCTGCAAAAAGCCAAACAGGACGTGGAGAGCTTGGCCGACACGCCATCGCAACAGGCCCGGCAGGTGGAACGTCGCGCCGCGGATGCCTCGGCGCGTCTCGACGACGCGCTCGAGACCGTCCGCGAATCGCCCAAGGCCGACGCTTCCGCGCCGGACAGTGAATCGAAGAAGGACGGAACACCCCAATGACCCGCGGCGATTCGCACAAACACGACTCAAGCCGGCAGAGCGAACCCGCTCAGACGTCGCTGATCGAGCACCTGATCGAGCTGCGCTCGCGCCTGATGCGTGCGGTTATCGCCATTCTGGTGATCTTTCTCGGGCTTTACGCCTTCGCCAACGACATCTACGCCTTTGTCGCCGAACCGCTGATGGCGCTGCTGCCCGAAGGCTCGCAGATGATCGCCACCGAAGTGGCTTCGCCGTTTCTGGCGCCGTTCAAGCTGACGCTGGTGGTCGCGGTGTTTATTGCCGTGCCCGTGGTGCTGCATCAGGCCTGGGCCTTTGTTGCGCCCGGCCTTTACGACAAGGAAAAAGCGCTGGCGGTGCCGCTGCTGGTCTCAAGCGTGGGGCTGTTCTACGCCGGCGCGGCCTTTGCCTACTACGCGGTATTTCCGCTGCTGTTTGCATTTTTTACCCAGACAGGGCCCGACAACATCACGGTAATGACCGACATCAACCAGTATCTCAACTTCGTGTTGAAGCTGTTTTTTGCCTTCGGCGTGGCCTTTGAAATTCCCATTGCAACCTTTTTGCTGGTGCTCTCGGGCGCCACCACGGTCGAAAGCCTGGGCCGCAAACGCCCGTATATCATTCTCGGCTGTTTTGTCGTCGGCATGCTGCTCACCCCGCCCGACGTGGTGTCCCAGAGCCTGCTGGCGATTCCCATGTACCTGCTTTACGAGGTGGGCCTGCTGTTTGGCCGCCTGGTGCGCAACCGGCGGGCCAAACAACAGCCCGACGAGGCCGCTGAAGACTAAGTCCTGACGACCAGGCCCTGAAAAATCAGGCCGCCTGCGTATCGATCATCTCGCTGACGCGGTCGACCAGCTTGAAAATACCCGCAGCGGCTTCGCTGAGCCGCGCGGTTTGCATCAGGGCCGGCGTTGATACCACCCGGTGCTCGAAATCCACCACGATATCGTCCGCCTCGCCGCTGCGATGCAGCCCGCCCATCGAGCTGATCGCGCCTGATACCCCGTGGTGCCGGCCCACGGTCACCGAGATGCCGTCGCCCAACAGACGCGCGGCCAGCACCGGCGCAATCCCCGTCAGCCCCACGGGCTTGGCCGCCAGACAGAAGCCGGCCAACGCGTCACCCAGCGCCTCGATCACCTGCATGCTGGCGCCGACCTGACGAAAGTCCGAGACATTTTTCACCACGCCCTCGCCACCGGGCAAAATCACCGCGTCGAAGTCGTTGGCGTCGAGGCTGGCCAGCGGGCTGATATCGCCCCGGGCAAGCCGTGCCGACTCGTCGAGCACGTTGCGCGCCTCACTTTCAGCCACGTCGCCGGTACGGTGATTAATCACGTCATGCTGGGCAATATCCGGCGCAAAAAAGCGATAACCGATGCCCTTCTGGTCCAGACGCAGCAGCACCAGCGTGGTTTCGTGGATATCGGCGCCGTCAAGGGCACCGCAGCCGGTCAGAATGATCGCTACCTGTTTGCTCATGTTGTTGTCCTTTTTTCCAGAAAACCCCGAAAACTCGAGAGACCCGCGCGCGTATGAAAGCGACAGTATGCAAATGAGAGTATGAAAGTGAAGGCCTGAAAGAGAAAGTCTGAATAGAAACAGCCTGAAGAGAAACAGCCTGAAGAGAAACCGTATAAAGCTGAGAGTGCCAGAACAGGCGCTCACTTTAGACAGTCTGGCCAGCCGCGACAAGACGGCTTTCGACCACCCTCTTTCAACCACAAGCTTTTACCCACACTCGTTCTGTCGCCTACAGCGCGGCCTGATATAATAGCGCTCAGAAGGCACCCTGTTTCACTGCTGGAGGTTCCATTGACTACCCCAACCCCACGCCATTTTCCTGCGACGCGCATGCGGCGCATGCGCAGCGACGATTTTTCCCGTCGGCTGATGCGCGAAAACGCGCTGACGCCAGCCGATCTGATCCTGCCGGTGTTCGTCATGGAAGGCGAAAACCAGCGCGACGCCGTGCCCTCGATGCCCGGCGTGGAACGCCTGACGCTTGACCTGCTCATCGAGCAGGCGCGCGAAGCCCAGGCGCTTGGCATTCCCGCGCTGGCGCTGTTTCCGGTGATTGCCGCCGAACACAAAACCGAGTTGGCCGAAGAAGCCTACAACGCCAACGGCCTGATTCAGCGCAGCGTGCGCGCGCTCAAGGAAGCGCTGCCCGAGCTTGGCATCATCACCGACGTGGCGCTTGACCCCTACACCAGCCACGGCCAGGACGGCATTCTCGACGAACACGGCTACGTGCAGAACGATCCTACCGTCGAGACGCTGATCAAGCAGGCGCTGTCCCACGCCGTGGCCGGCGCGGATATCGTCGCTCCTTCGGACATGATGGACGGCCGCATCGGCTCGGTGCGCGAGGTGCTGGAAAGAGAACGGCTCCTTAACACCAAAATCATGGCCTACAGCGCCAAGTACGCGTCGAGCTATTACGGCCCCTTCCGCGACGCCATCGGCTCGGCGGGAAACCTGGGCCGCGCCGACAAGCGTACCTACCAGATGGACCCGGGCAACAGCGATGAAGCGCTGCACGAAGTCGCCATGGACATCACCGAAGGCGCCGACATGGTGATGGTCAAGCCCGGCATGCCGTATCTGGACGTGGTGCGCCGAGTCAAGGACGAGCTGGGCGTGCCGACGTTTGCCTATCAGGTCAGCGGCGAGTACGCCATGCACCGCGCCGCCTTTGATAACGGCTGGCTCGACGCCGACAAGGTCATCCTTGAGTCGCTTTTGTGCTTCAAGCGCGCCGGGGCCGACGGCATTCTGACCTACTTCGCGCTGGACGCCGCGCGATTGCTCAACGCCGCCAGCTAACACCTCCGTATCACCGTACCTGACGGCCGCGCATGTCATCGCAATGTCATCCGCGGCCGTCACACTGGGCAGGTTGACCATGTAGCCACTAGCGCTACCGACCCAGAAAGGAACGGCGATGGACACTTTTGCTCCCCCCGCACCCACGCCCCCAGCGCCGGAAAGCTCACCCGAACACGACGGCGCCACCCCTCCATTACGCATCAACCGCACCCGCAGCGGCATACACGCTGATCCTGCGCATAGCCACACCGACCTTGATGACCCCCAGCTGTATTTCAATCGTGAATTGACGCACCTGCAGTTCAATATCCGCGTGCTGGAACAAGCCTTGGACGAGGCTCACCCGCTGATTAACCGGCTGATGTTTTTGCTGATTTTTTCGTCCAACATGGATGAGTTTTTCGAGATTCGCGTCGCCAGCCTCAAACACCAGATTGCGCTGGGTGACGAGACCACCGGCGCCGATGGCCGCTCGCCCAAAGCCGTGCTCAGCGATATCTCGCGTATTGCCCATGCTGAAATCAGCCGTCAGTACCACATTTTGAATGAAATCCTGCTGCCCTCCCTTGAGGCACAGGGGCTGCGTTTTCGTCGCCGCGACCAGTGGACCCGGGCACAACAGGACTGGGTGCATGAGTTTTTTGATAGCGACATCATGCCGATCGTCAGCCCTATCGGCCTTGACCCTTCGCATCCGTTTCCCCGGCTGGTCAACAAGAGCCTGAACTTTATTGTCGAGCTGGAGGGCAAGGATGCTTTCGGGCGTACCGGCGGCATGGCCATTCTGCCCGCGCCGCGCTCGCTGCCACGGCTGGTCGCCCTGCCCGAGCACCTTTGCGAAACGGGCTATCGCGAGTACATCTTCCTGTCATCCATGGTGCACGCCCACGCCGATGAGCTGTTTCCCGGCATGCAGGTACGCGGCTGTTACCAATTCCGGCTGACCCGCGATGCCGACATGAGCGTTGACCCGGAAGAAGTCTCGGATCTCGCCTCGGCGCTGCGCGGTGAGCTTTTGGCACGCCGCTATGGCAGCGGTGTCCGGCTGGAAGTCGCGGAAAATTGCCCCGACGCACTCAGCGATTTCCTGCTGCGTCAGTTCAGCCTTGAGCCGGATGACCTGTATCGGGTCAAAGGCCCGGTCAACCTGACGCGCATGATGGCGCTACTCGATGATCTCGATCGCCCTGACCTGGTGTATCGGCCTTTTACCCCCGGCATTCCGCGCGTGCTCAAGGGGCGCAGCGTATTTCAGGCCATTCGGCAGGGTGATATCTTGCTGCACCACCCGTTTCAGTCGTTTTCACCGATCGAAGAACTGCTGATCGAAGCCGCCCGTGACCCGGACGTGCTGGCCATCAAACAGACGCTTTATCGCACCGGCGCCGGCTCGCCCATTGTCAACGCACTGGTGGAAGCCGCCGGCCAGAGCAAGGAAGTGACGGTCGTCATCGAGCTGCGCGCGCGTTTTGATGAAGCCGATAACCTGGCACTGGCCTCGCGCCTGCAAGAGGCCGGCGCCATCGTCATCTACGGCATCATGGCCTACAAGACCCATGCCAAGATGCTGCATATCGTACGGCGGGAAAGCGGCAAGCTGCGCTACTACGCCCACTTGGGCACCGGCAACTACCACACCAAGACGGCCAAACTGTATACCGATTACAGCCTGCTGACCGCTAACAAGGCGCTGTGCGCCGACGTGCACCGGGTATTCCAGCAGCTTTCCGGCATGGGCCGTGCCCGCCAGATTGATACGCTGCTGCACGCCCCTTTTACCCTGCACGAACGCCTGATCGAGATGATTGAGCGCGAAGCCCTGAACGCGCGCCAAGGCAAGCGCGGGCATCTGATCATCAAGTGCAACTCACTCACCGAACCCAAGCTGATCAAGGCGCTCTACCGCGCCTCTCAGGCGGGGGTCGAGTGTGACCTGATCATTCGGGGCATGTGCTGCCTGAAGCCCGGTATTAAAGGCGTATCAGACAATATCCGCGTGCGTTCGATCATCGGGCGCCTGCTGGAACACACCCGGGTGTTTCATTTCCATAACGCCGGCAAACCAGAGACCTGGTGCTCCAGCGCCGACTGCATGACGCGCAATATGTTTCATCGGGTCGAAACCTGTTTTCCACTGCTGGATAAAAAACTCGCCACCCGGGTACGCAAGGACCTGGAGACTTATCTGGTCGATAATTGCCAGAGTTGGCTGTTACAGCCGGACGGTAGCTATCGTTTACAACACCCGGGCGACGGCGCGCCCATCAGCGCGCAGGAAACGCTGATTTACGCTTACGCCAAGGGAGCAACGGCTTAGCCCGCCCACGCATTCACATTACGCCCATTGACAACGCGCATAGAAAAGCCGGCCCTCAAGGCCGGCTTTGCTTTTTGCGGGTGCTTGCTCGTGTACGTCCCTGTGCAACCTCCGTGTTCACGACTTGGGCACCGTTATTGCCTTTCCTGCCCGGAGAGGTTCCTTCCTCTCCGGGCGGAAATCGTTACACGCTTGCGGTGTCTTCCGCCTGCGACGCAGCTTGGCGTGCGCGCAGCGTTTTGGCGGCCTCGACCATGTTGGCCAGTGCCGGCTCAACCTCTTCCCAGCGCCGGGTTTTCAGCCCGCAGTCAGGGTTGACCCACAGGCGCTCGGCGGGAATCCGCTCGGCGGCTTTTTCCATCAGCGAGACCATCCAGTCAACGTCCGGCAGGTTGGGGGTGTGGATATCGTAAACGCCCGGGCCGATTTCGTTGGGGTAGTCGAAGTCCTTGAACGCGTTGAGCAGTTCCATGTCCGAACGCGAGGTTTCGATGGTGATCACGTCGGCATCAAGGGCGGCAATCGAACCGATGATGTCGTTGAACTCCGAGTAGCACATGTGGGTGTGGATCTGGGTGGCATCGGTAACGCCCGAGGCGCTCAGGCGGAAGCTTTCCACCGCCCAGTTCAAATACACCTGCCACTCGCCCTGACGCAACGGCAACCCTTCGCGCAGCGCCGGCTCGTCGATCTGGATGGCGTTGATACCCGCGCTTTCGAGATCGACCACTTCGTCGCGCAGCGCCAACGCAATCTGGCGGCAGGTGGTTTCGCGGGGCTGGTCGTCGCGCACGAATGACCACTGCAGAATCGTCACCGGGCCGGTGAGCATGCCTTTCATCGGCTTCTGCGTCAGCGACTGGGCGTATTCGCTCCAGCGTACCGTCATCGGCGCGGGACGCGTCACGTCGCCAAAGATGACCGGCGGCTTGACGCAGCGCGAGCCGTAGCTCTGTACCCAGCCAAAGCGGGTAAAGGCAAAGCCGTCGAGCTGCTCGCCGAAGTATTCGACCATGTCGTTACGCTCGGCTTCGCCGTGGACCAGCATGTCGATGTCGAGCGCTTCCTGGCGCTCCACCGCGTAGGCAATTTCTTCGCGCATCCGCATTTCGTACTGCTCGGTACCCAGTTCGCCACTCTTGTGAGCGCGACGCGCGACGCGAATGTCGTCGGTCTGCGGGAAAGAGCCAATGGTCGTGGTCGGGTACAACGGCAGCGCCAGCGCTTGGCGCTGGGCCTGGGCGCGCTTGGCGTAGAGCGTGGCGCGCTGGCTGTCGACGGCGGTTGTCGCTGCCAGACGCGTGGCCACCGCCGGCTGGTGGATGCGCGCGGAATCGCGGCGGCCGTCCAGTGCACGGGTGGCATCAGCCAGGCGCTGTTCGTCTGCGTTCGTGGCGCGCTGATCGAGCAGGCGCGCAAGGGTGACCGTCTCGTCGAGCTTCTGGCGGGCAAACGCCAGCCAGCTTTTGAGTTCGGCATCGAGGTCGGCTTCGGCGTTGACGTCGACCGGCACATGCAGCAGCGAGCAGCTAGGCGCGAGCCACAGACGACTGCCCAGACGCACTTTCAGCGGCATCAGACGTTCGCGCAGCGCGGCCAGATCGGCGCGCCAGATGTTGCGCCCGTCGATAACCCCAAGCGACAGGACCTGATGCGGGCCAATGCGGTCGACCACGCTGTCCAGCTGCTCCGGCGCGCGCACGGCATCAACGTGGAGACCGGCAACCGGAAGACGTGTGGCGACCGAAAGGTTGTCGCCCAGCCCACCAAAGTACGTCGCCAGCAGAATCTTCATTGATGCGGACTGCAGGCGGTTATAAGCGCGTTCAAAGGCCTGCTGCCATTCGGCGGGCAGGTCTTGCACCAGCGCCGGCTCGTTGAGCTGAACCCATTCAACGCCCTGCTCGGCAAGTCGGGTGAGCACGTCGGCGTAAACGTCCAACACGCGGTCGAGCAGATCCAGACGCTCGAACGCTGCGCCCTTTTGCTTGCCCAGCCACAGCCAGGTCACCGGCCCTGTTAGCGCCACCTTGGGGGTGAAACCCGCGGCCTGCGCTTCGGCCACTTCGTCAAACAGCCGCGTGCTGGCAAGCGTAAAGGTCTGCTCAGCGTGAAGCTCGGGGACGAGGTAGTGGTAGTTGGTGTCGAAGTATTTGGTCATCTCGCAGGCGGCCGCCGGCTCGCCGCTGGGTGCCCGGCCTCGCGCCATGCGAAACGCGGTATCCAGCGCCACGTCGCCCTGGTCGACTTCCGCCGCGGCGTTGAAGCGCTCGGGGACGGCGCCCAGCAATACGGAGACGTTGAGCACCTGATCGTAAAAGGCGAAATCGCCGACGCTGACCAGATCCAGCCCGGCGTCCTGCTGCGCCTGCCAGTGATCGGCGCGCAGCGTTTTGGCGGTTTGTTCGAGGGTGGCGCGGTCGAGGTCGCCTTTCCAGTAGGCTTCGGTGGCTTTTTTCAGCTCGCGCTGGGCGCCGATACGCGGATAGCCCAGAATATGAGAAACTGTCATGCAATATGCCCTTTAACGTGAATACGTTGATAAAACATCTTGCCCGCAGTTTGAGCTTTGCCAAAAAGTGAATCAAACTAATCTTTTTAATGTTGATGATGAATTACTCTCACTATGCCACTTACCATGAACAGCACTTACAATGATTGAGCTTCGCCACCTTCGTACTCTGCTCGCGCTGCGCGACACCGGCTCGCTGGTGGAAGCCGCCGAGCGCGTTCATTTAACCCAGTCGGCGCTGTCGCACCAGCTCAAGGATCTGGAAAGCCGCATCGACAGCGCGCTGTTCGCGCGCAAGACACGGCCGGTGGAATTCACCCGGGCCGGCCTGCGGTTATTGAGTCTGGCCGAACAGGTACTGCCCCAGGTGCGCGAGGCCGAGCGCGACGTCGCCCGGCTGGCCGGCACCGAGCAGGGCCGGCTGCACATGGCCATCGAGTGCCACAGCTGCTTTCAGTGGCTGATGCCCACGGTCGATCATTTTCGTGACCACTGGCCGGAAGTCGAGATCGACATTCCCAGCGGCCACCATTTTGACCCGCTGCCGGCGCTGGCCCGGGAGCAGCTGGATCTGGTCATCACCGCCGACCCACAGCCGCTCGACGGCGTGCATTACGTACCGCTGTTTCGCTATGAAGGGTTGTTGGCGGTGGCACGCCAGCATGAGTTTGCGGGGCAGGGGTTTGTCACCCCCGAGGCGCTGGCCGAACAAACGCTGATTACCTATCCGGTGGAGCAGTCGCGCCTTGACGTGTTCACGCATTTTCTCGACCCGGCGGGGGTGCGGCCCAGGGAAATCCGCACCGCAGAGTTGACCATCATGATGATGCAGCTGGTAGCCAGCGGACGCGGCGTGTGTGCGCTGCCCAGCTGGGCGCTGACCGAGTATCTGGAACGCGACTACGTGAGCGCCGTACAGCTGGGAGAAAACGGCGTATGGGGAACGCTTTACGCGGCGATGCGCGAGGAAACCCGCGAGGCGCCGTGGATGCAGGATTTTTTACGCACCGCGCAGGAAACCTCGTTTGCGGTGCTGTCAGGGGTCAGGCCGGCGACTCGCGACGAGGGATCAACAGCGTAAAGCGCGCGCCGCCAAAGGCCGTGCTGTGGTCTACGGTAACGCTGCCGCCGTGGCCGGCCATGATTTTCTGCACAATGGAAAGCCCCAGCCCGTAGCCGCCCGAGCTGCGGGTGCGGCTGGTATCCAGCCGGGCAAAGGGTTTGAAGATTTCGCCGCGCGCCTCGACGGGCACGCCGGGGCCGTCGTCTTCGACGTCGATGCGCACCAGATTGGGCTCATCGGAAAGCCGCACCGCCACCTGCGAATGGCCGTAGCGGCAGGCGTTGCTGACCAGATTCTGCAACGCGCGCTGCAAATAGCGCGGCTCGGCGTAAAGCGTCACTTCCGGGCCCGGTGCCAGGCTAAACGTCAGCCCTTCGTGCAGCGGCGATAGCGTGTCAATCACGCGCCCGGCGAGCGCCCGGCAATCCACCAGCGAGGTTTCCATTTCCGCGCCGCCCATGGTTTCACCGTCCAGCCGGGCGTAGGTGAGAATCTCGTCGATCAGCTCGTCAAGCTCACCGATATCGGCGTCGATTCCCTGCAGCTGACGACGAATGGCCGGCTCATCGGTCATGTCCTCGACCATTTGCGCAGCAAAACGGATGCGCGCCACGGGGGTGCGCAGCTCGTGGGAAACCGCGCGGATCATTTCCTGCTGGCCGCGCAGCAGCGTTTGCACCTGGCTTGCCATGCCGTTGAACGCCATGCCCAGCCGGCCCAGAAAGTCGCCGCTTTCCACTTTCACCCGGGTTTCCAGCCGTCCGCTGGCAATCCGCGCGGCGGCCAGCTCAAGGCGCGCCATGCGCGTCTCGATGCTGCGCATCACCAGATAGATGCTCAGCGACAGCGCCAGCAGCAGCCCCATCAGCAGCGGCAGGTTAAGGTTAAGCGACAGCGAGCCGCCGCGGGTGATGGGGCCCATCTGCACCCAACGCTGCTCGCCGGGCAGCCGGTACCAGAACGTGACCGCCAGCCGCTCGTGCAGCAACCGCGTCACCACCTGCCCCTGTTCAAGACGCGTACGCTGTTCAGCGGACAGCGCCTCAGGCAGGCTTTCGTGCAGGGTAAGCGGCCAACTGCCGGCGGGCAGCGCCATCAGACGTTCGCGGCGTGTTGCGGGGGGCATCGTCGCCAGCCATTCACCCAGCAGGCGCGCGGTGGCGTGCCACTGGTGCTCGCTCCAGCCATCCAGCCGGGCGGTCAGCAGCCAAGGCGCATCCGGCAGGCGCTTGCGCAACCGCCAGGGGGAGTCTTCCGCCAGCAATTTTCCCCGCTCCAGCCGGGTACGCTCAAAATAGCCCAGATTGGCCTCGTCCATCGGCGTCAGGTGCAAGCGCATATCCAGCGGCTCGCCCAGCGCGGCCAGACGTGTCTCGCGCTGGGCGGGCGTAAGCCCGGCCAACTCTGCCGTCACCAGCGACACGGGCAACATGGCAAGCTGTTCGCGGTAATCTTCGCGGCGCACCTGATCGATCAGCGCCCGGCCGCCAAGCGCAATAAGAAACACCGCCAGCAGCGAAGTGCCCAGCAGCAGATAAAAGCGCACAAACGAGCCGCGATTAATCACCCAGCGCATCGTGCCCACACCCCCATCAGCTATCTTTTACAAACAGATAGCCTTTGCTGCGTACCGTTTTAATCCGGTGCGGCTGATTGGGATCATCGCCGATCTTGGGGCGAATACGCGATACGCGCACGTCGATGGAGCGATCCTGACCGTCGTACTTGATCCCTCGTAGATCGCTGAAAATCTCTTCGCGGGTCAGCACGCGACCGGCGTTGCTGGCCAACAGCCACAGCAGGTCGAACTCGGCGCTGGTCAGGTCAATACGCTCGCCGGACAGCCATGCCTCGCGGGTGGCGTGATCCACTTCCAGATTTTCAAAGCGTAGGCGCTCTTCGCCGCTGGGCAAGCTGCCGTCGGTACGGCGCAGCAGAGCGCGCATCCGCGCCAGCAGTACCCGCGGCTGTACCGGCTTGGGCATGTAGTCATCGGCGCCCATCTCCAGCCCCAGCACCTGATCCAGATCATCGGTGCGCGCGGTCAGCATCATGATGGGGCCGGAAAAATGCGGCCGTACGCGGCGGCAGATGGAAAGGCCGTCTTCGCCGGGCAGCATCAGATCCAGAATCACCAGATCCGGCTGCAGGCTGCTGATGCGGTCAACGCCCTTGGCGCCGTCTGCCTCAAGCGTCACTTTAAAACCGTTGGCTTCCAGGTAGTCGCGGGTCAGCTCGGCCAGCCGCTGATCGTCTTCGACAATCAGCACGTGCTCACGGTCAGCGTAATCCATTCCCGTGTTTTCCTGTGACCCAAGCGCTTGAAACTGTTTCTCTAAATGATCGACCATGTGTATTCTTGACTCCGCTCAGGTAAGGCTCTCGTTACCCGCATTATTCGTTAATACCCTTTTTGACTCTCATCCGGGCTCTTTTTGACCTGCGCCGTTGTTACCTACACTTTTTTACCGTCGCTGTTTTCTCTATACTTTTTTTACTGACGCTTTTTTCATCTGCGCTGCTTGCCGGCTTAACCGGCGCTGACTATCAGCGTTGATATCGCCGCAGCGGGATGACATCGCTGGCAGGATACCGCAGAGTAACGCTGGCGCCTGACTGATTCCGGTGAGAGGCGCTCGCTGTCGAACACGGACAGAAGGAAACGGCATGACACATCACAAGCCCCGAAGCGTCATCAAACGCGTTTACGTCCCCACGCAGGTGCAAGATTTACCCAACGGAGAACGGCTGACGGTACCCGGACATTACGTTCCCGACCACCCTCGCGTGCCCTCCGCTGACGATGCTGACAGCTAGCCCGGGCGCGCAGCTCAGCATGTTACCGCCTGTGGATGGCCAAGTAACAAGACTAAATACCAAGACATGGCAAAAAGGCAGGCTTGCAAGCCTGCCTTTTATATTACGCCCCTGCTAGCCTTTGGGCCCCAGCAACAACCAGATTATCAGGCCAATCAGCGGGAAAAACAGCAGCACCAGAATCCACAGCAGCTTGGAAATGCCCCCTGCCGGACTTTTCGCCACTTTGACGATCGCCCAAATGAGAATAATCAGCCAGATCAGCCCTAACAGTCCACCTACTTCAATGCCCATAGCAACTCCTTGGCTCATCAGCGTTGATGCTTAACGTTTATGCCGTTTAGCTAAGCATAGCCGTCGTTGACGTACAAGATGTGCACAAATTCTGCTTTTTTGCCCCTTCTGTTACTCCACACGGCCCGGATCGGGCAGCGTTAACACCATTCTCCCCTGACGAATCTCGATGGCTAGATGGCTTAAAAAGCTCATCCCCAGAAGAACCGTATCATCTTCCATATTGGGGCTGATCGAACCTCGCACGTCGCGCATGTGAATGCCGCCCAGACGCACGTCATCAAGCGCGGTCAGCGCGCCCTGCACCCGCCCGTTGGCGGTGTTGAACCAGACACGGCGACCGCGCTCAAGGCCGATGCTATCGGCAAGCCCGGCGGGTACGGCCACGTAGGTCGCACCGGTATCAAGCAGAAACGTCACCGGCACGCCGTTGATCTCGCCCGGCGCCTTGAAGTGACCGGCACGGTCGCGCTTCAACGTCAGCGGCGTCCGGGATTCGGCCGTTTCGACGATGTGCGCGTTGGGATTGTTCAGCGACTCAAGCCCGCCCTGCAGCCACCAGGTGCCCACCGCCATCAGCAGCACCCAGAACAGCAGCATCATGACGATGCCGCTGCGGTTCCCCGCCTTCGGTTGTTCTCCCATGTGACCTCCCGCCGGGCGCTACGACTTCAGGCCCGGCTGCGCCTGCTCCCGCTGTTCCACACGCTGCTGCCACTGCTGAGCGGCCGCACGCCCATGCGCCTCGTTGACCCGGGTACAGATCAGGATGGCAACCATAAACAGCGCCGCACAGAGCAGAATGGACGCTTTCAGGCCGACCAGCACCTGCAGCCCACCCAGCAGCACGATACCCAACACGCCGGCCAGCTTGTTGGCCAACCCCCAGAAACCGAAAAACTCGGCCGCTTTATCCCGCGGCGAGAAAAGCCCCACCAGCGTGCGGCTGGCCGACTGACTGGAGCCAAGGCTGGCCCCGGCCAGGCATCCCACCACCAGAAACACGTGCTGCGCCTGCCAATCCCAGCCAAAACGGGCATTGACCCATCCGGTAAAGGCCGGCGTGGCCCAGATGGCAATAATCGCCGCCACCCACAGCGCAAGCGTCAGCTGATAGGTGAGCTTGCCGCCCAGCCTGTCCTGCAGGGCGCCAAATCCTACGGCGCCCGCCGCCGCCGTGATCTGCACGATAATGAACATGATATTGCGCACGCCGGCCTCCCAGCCGATCACCTGCCCGCCGTAGATAAACGCAAAGGCAATGATGATGTAGACCCCCGCCATGGAAAACAACAGCGAGACCAGAAACAGGCTCAGATCTTTAAAGTGGCGCAAATCGCGCAACGTCGCCAGCATTCGCTGGCGGGCAATACGCCCGTACGAGGCGGTCACCGGCTGCGGCGTGCCGCGCTCTTTCAGCCAGACAAACGTCGGGATGGCGGCCACCAGGAAAAATAGCGCGGCAAACGGCCCGACAAAACGGATGCGCGAAAAGTTGTCGGCCGTGGCCTCGCCCAGCACCAGCAGCGTGAAGCCGGCGGCAAACAGCCCACCAATGTAGCCCAGCGCCCAGCCGAAGCCGGAAATCTTGCCCAGCGCCGCCGGCGGGCCGAGCTCGGGCAAGAACGCGGCGATAAACGACTCGCCCATGGAATAGGCGTAGTTGGAGACGATAATCAGCACAAGCCCGAGCACCACATAACCCGGCGCGACAAAATAGAGCATCGCGGTGGAGGCCACCGTTGCCCCATAGCTCAAAAACAGAAAGCGCTTTTTTTCCGCGCGGTGATCCATGACCGCTCCGCACAGCGGTGCCGTCACCACGACCATCAAGTAGCTGATGGCCAGCGCCAGACTCCAGAGAAAGTTGGCCAGCCGGTAGCTGCCTTCGTGTTCACCCACGATAACGGTGGTAAAAAGCTCGCCAAAGACCACGGTAATAATCAGCAGCGTGTAGGCCTGATTGGCGAAATCAAACATCGCCCAGCCAAAAATCTCGCGGCGCGAGGCGTAGGGGGCAGATTCAGGCACGGCAGGCGGCATGGCGGCTCTCTTTGGACATAAGCTTTAGCTCATTTATTTAACAGGCTCGAAGTTGGCCGGCTACAGCAGCCAGTGCGCCAGCACCGCCGCCGCGCCGACAACCAGCGCAGTGATAACCGCCACCGTGACCGCCACGTTCAGCCAGCGGTCCAGCCGGCCGCCGGCGGGCACAGGGCGCGTTGTGCGCCCGCGCCGCGTTGCCCCACGGCGGCTGCGTTTTGCCATCGCCCTCGTGCTCCATGCCTTGTCTCTCGATGACTGCTGTTTCAATGATCGGTCTCTCGATGCCTGCCCTGCGATAACGGGCCTTAGCGGTTGATACGCCGGTTGACCACGTTGGGCGCCCGGCGCAGGCGCTCCTCTTCACCGAGCTGATCGGCCTCGAAGGCGTCTGCCCCCACCGGTGTCTCGCCGTGACGACGGTACAGCTGGGTCAGCATGGCCTTGCGGTCGGCGCGCAGCTCGCGGATGAGCACCACCACCATCATGTAAAGAATAAAGGTAAACGGCAACGCCGACAGCACCGCCGCCGACTGCAGGCCGCTCAGCCCCCCAGCGATAATCAGCGTCAGGCAGATCGCGGCAATCAGCACGCCCCACAGCACGCGCTTGTAAAGCGGCGGATTGATCGAGCCGTTGTCGGTCATTTGCGCCACGATGTACGAGGCGGAGTCCGCCGAGGTCACCAGAAAGACAAAGATCAGCATCATCGCCATAACCGACAGCACGCCGGAAAACGGCATCAGCTCGAACATCTCGAACAGCGCCACGGTAATGTTGTCCTGGGTCGCCTGGGCCAGGCCGACATCGGCACCGCCCAGCTCCATGTGCAGCGCCGCACCGCCGAACACGCCGATCCACAGGCAGGCCAGCAGCGGCGGCACCAGCAGCACGCCGAACACATATTCCTTGATCGTGCGTCCGCGCGATACCCGGGCCACAAAAGTGCCCACAAACGGCGACCAGGCAATCACCCATGCCCAGTAGAAAATCGTCCAGTCGTTGCCCCAGTTGCTATCACTATACGGCGCGATGCGCAGGCTCATGCTGATGAAGTTCTGCAAATAGTCGCCGATGCCCAGCGTGATCGTTTCCAGAATGGCAACGGTCGGCCCGGAGATCAGTACATAAAGCATCAGCCCGATGCACAGCACCATGTTCAGGTTGGACAAGCGCTTGATGCCCTTGTCCAGCCCCGACCACGTCGAGGCCATGTAAGCGCAGAACATCACCAGCAGAATCACGAACTGCCACCAGCCGTTTTCCGGCAGGCCGAATACCGCGTTGAGCCCGCCGTTCATCTGCAGTACGCCTAGCCCCAGCGAAGTCGCCACGCCCATGACGGTGGCCACGACGGCGAACACGTCAAGCCAAGAGGCGTAAGGGCGCACGCGCGGATACTTGGCGGTGACCGAAGACAGCACCGAGGACACCAGCCCCGCCTGCCCTTTGCGGAACTGGAAGTAGGCGATAATCAGCCCCACGACGGAAAACGCCGCCCACTGGTGAATGCCCCAGTTGAAGTAGGTGTACTGAATGGCATAGCGCGCCGCCTCGACGCTTTCCGGCTCTACATCGTCGTAGGGTGGCGTCATATAGTGCGACATCGGCTCGGCCATGCCGTAGAACACCAGCCCTACGCCAAAGCCTGCTGCCAGCAGCATGCTTATCCAGGAGAAAAAGCTGTAGTTGGGCGTGCTATCCTGCGGGCCTAGCAGTCTGTCGGACTTTCCGCCGCACCGTGAGATACTAACCGCTGTCACCCCGAACTGAGAACATCGCCATGAGCCGCTTTATCCCTGTGGACCGTCAGACCGATTACTTACTGCCGCCTTCGGTAGACGAGTGGTTGCCGGATGGCCACTTGGCGCGGTTCGTCGTCGATGTCGTCGAGCAACTGGACCTCTCAGCCCTGACTCGGCGTTACGCGGGCCGGGGCTCCAAGGCCCATCATCCCGCGGTACTGCTGAACCTGTTGGTCTACGGCTACGCTACCGGCGTGGTCTCCAGTCGCAAGATTGAGCGTGCCACCTATGACTCGGTGGCGTTTCGCTATTTGGCCGCCAACACCCACCCCGATCACGACACCCTGGCTACCTTTCGTCGGCGTTTTCTGCCGGAACTGGAGCAGCTGTTCGTTCAAGTTCTGCTGCTGGCCCGAGAAATGAAGCTACTCACGCTCGGCACCATCGCCTTGGACGGCACCAAACTCAACGCCAATGCCAGCAAGCACAAGGCATTGTCATATGGTCATGCCAAGAAACTGGAGGCGCAGTTCAAGGCTGAGGTGAAGGCGCTGACCCAGCGGGCTGCATCGGCGGACAAGGATGACGCGGCCGACGGCATGGATATTCCTGCCGAGATAGCCCGGCGTGAAGCACGCTTGGAAGCGATCGCCGTAGCGAAGACCAAGATCGAGGCTCGGGCCAAGGAGCGTGAGGCCGCTGAAAAAGCGGCCTACCAGGAAAAGGTGGCACGGCGTGATGCGCAGCGGAAGACGGGAAAGAAACCTCGCGGACGTGACCCTGAACCGCCAACAGGTGGCCCGCGTGACAAAGATCAGGTTAACCTTACTGATCCGCAGTCACGCATCATGCCGGTCACAGGCAAGGGCTTCGATCAATGCTATAACGCCCAGGCCGCAGTCGATACTGACAGCATGCTGGTGACTCATACCCATGTCACCCAAGCGACCAACGACAAACAGCAGGTCATGCCGCTACTGACGGCGTTGGCGAGACTCCCCGCACCGTTAGCAAAACCAGACCACTTACTGGCCGATACCGGCTACTTCAGTGCTGCCAATGTTCAAGCCTGCCACGACCACCGTATCAAGCCTCTGATAGCAATGAAGCGCGATGTCCACCATCCCCCGGTCCTTGAGCGCTTTGCCGCTGACCCGCCTACTCCAGCGAGCAAGGAGCCTGTTGAGCAAATGGCACACCACTTGAAGACACAGGCGGGGCGAGCGCTTTACGCGTTGCGTAAACATACCGTGGAACCGGTCTTCGGGATCATTAAACACGTGATGGGGTTCCGGCAGGTCTCGCTGCGAGGGCTGGAGAATGTCAGCGGTGAGTGGCGGCTGGTCACCATGGCATGGAACATTAAACGGATGCACCGGTTGGCAGCGGGCTGAGGCGCGTAGCGCTCAGCCGGTAACGACGGATAATCACCTCGCAGAGTAGAAGCCGAGGGGCAGGTTAAGGGTCATATACCATCACCAACATAAGGGATGGTTGAAAGACCTACGTCTCAATGCCTTTATCAACATCAAGTCCGACAGACTGCTAGTCGTATTTTCCCGTATTTGGAAAACGCCAGCCCAAGCAAAAACACCACGAAGCCAAAAATCGAAAACAGATAAAACCAGCCGAACAGCCGTGTCACGGTATTAAGCGCCGCCTGGGCGGCATTGCCAAAACCTTCGGGGAACACTGCCCCGACAATCACCAGACCCAGAATGATCAGCGCCGAGGCGATAAACACCGTTCTGTCGCCGTGGTTTGCCATATAGTCACCTTGCCGTTGCTGTCCATGTCTTGTGCCCGGCTGTGGCCGGCACCGCGCAGACTTTATCAGCTAAGTGCTGCCGGTGCATGACCCCGCTTTTTTATACAGCTCACACCTGGGCGTACAAGACCGGTTCACCCCGAGAAGGCGCAGGCGGCAGCGTATTGTGGTGAACTTGACCGCCCTGCGATGTTCCAATGGCCAGCGTCTTCAGAAAGGCTTTACAGGCGTCCTTCACAGGCGCACTTCACAGGAGAGCTTCATGTCACACCGCGATACGCGTAACGCCGCCTGGCAGGCTGCCAATCAGTGGCGCGCCAAGGCCACGCAAACACGCCCCGACAGCCTTGCGGGTACCGTGAAGCTGTTTTTCACTTGGCTATTGTTCGGCGCCATGATGATCGTGGCCATGGTGCTGGGGCTGTTTTTGCTGCTGATCGGCTGGGCGATGATGCCCTTTGTGCGCCACAAGATGAAAAAACGCATGGACGCCATGCGCGCGCAGCAGGCCACCGATATCGGCAGTGGCAGCGCCTACCGCGAACCCCAGCGCCCCCACGATGCGCTGGAAGGCAGCTATGACGTCAAAAAAGATGATACGCCGCGCTAGGACGGCGTAAATCAAGGCTCGGGGGATGAAGCCGGCGGCTCCAGAAAGCGCTCCCAGAGCGCACTGACCGCGCGGCGGTGCTCATCAAACGTGCCCGCCGTCACGCGGGCTTTCTCACCGGTCAGTGCGGCGCGGTGAGTGGTGCTGCGGTAGGCCAGATACGCCTCGCGCAGGCGGTTGGCTTCGTCGTCGGGCAGGTGGCCGCTGGCGGCCAGCGTATCGAGAATGCGCACGTTATCGCTGTAGGCCAGCAGCGCCGGTGCTTCAACGCCCAGCGCCAGCACCGCGTACTGGCAGAGAAACTCGATATCCACCATGCCGCCCGCGTCCTGCTTGACGTCGAAGGTGTCCGCCTTGCGGCTGGCCAGATGCGCACGCATCTTGTGACGCATCTTCACCACGTCATCGCGCAGGGCGGCCTTGTCACGCCGGCAGCCCAGCACCGCTTCGCGCACGGCGTTGAACGTCTCGGCAAGCGCGGCATCACCGGCCACGACCCGGGCGCGCACCAGCGCCTGATGTTCCCAGGTCCAGGCATTTTGCCGCTGATACTCGTCAAAGGCATCCAGCGAGGTGACCAGCAGCCCCGCGTTGCCCGACGGGCGCAGGCGCATATCCACTTCGTACAGGCTGCCCGCCGGCGTTATGGCGGTGAGCAAGTGAATCATGCGCTGGCCCAGACGGGTAAAAAACACCGAGGTGTCGATCGGGCGACGGCCGTCGGTAGCGCCCTTGCTGCTGCGGTGCAGAAACACCAGATCCAGATCGGAGCCGTAGCCCAGCTCAATGCCGCCCAGCTTGCCGTAGCCGACGATCAGAAACTCCGGCGTCGCACGGCTCATGCCCGGCGGTACGCCGTGCTTGCGGGTCAGGTGCTTCCACGCCATGGCCAGCACCGCGTCCAGAATCACCTCGGCGATGTAGGTCAGATAGTCGCTGACGTTCATCAGGTGCCGCGTCCCGGCGATGTCTGACGCGGCCACGTGCAGCGTCTGCGCATGCTTGAACACGCGCAACGCTTCGAGCTGGGCTTCTTCGTCGTCTTCGGGCAGACGGTTGAGCGTCTGGCGCAGCTCGTCGGCCAGCCGCGTCTTGTCAGCCGGCGTGTACAGCGACTCCGGCGTCAGCAGTTCGTCGAGCAGGATCGGGTAGCGCGCCAGCTGATCGGCAATCCACGGGCTGGCGGCGCACAGGCGCATCAGGTGCTCAAGGGCGTGGGGGTTTTCACGCAGCAGCGCCAGATACGCGGTGCGCCGCAGCACCGCCTCGATCAGCGGCTGCACCCGGGGCAGCGCGGCGTCGGGCGTGGGGCTTTGCGCCAGTGCGTCGAGCAGCAGCGGCATCAGCGCGTCAAGGCGTTCAAAACCGATGCGCTGCATGCCCTGCACCGCGCGCGACTGATACAGCCGCTTCAGGCGTTGTCGCGCCGCGGCAGGTTCGCTAAAACCGGCTTCGCCAAGATGGTGCTCGGCGTCTTCGTCTGCCAGCTCGCCGCGCCACAGCAGCCGCCATTGATCCAGCCCCGGGGCATCGCTGTCATCGTCATCGACGTCGTCTTCAGGATCGGCGATAACCGCATCAAAATGCTGCTGCACCCGCTCACGGCCTTCGCCCAGCCGCGTCATCAATGCCGGCCAGCCGCCTTCAAACCCCAGCGCCAGCGCAACCCGCGCGCGCGCCAGCGAATCTTCCGGCAGCCGCTGGGTCTGGCGGTCGTCAAGCGCCTGCAGCGCGTGCTCCAGGTCGCGCAGAAAGGCGTAGTCGGGCAGCAGTTCGTCAACCACCTCCTGAGGCAACAGCCCCAGCGCCGGCAGGCGCGTCAGTGCTACGCGTAGCGACGTTTGCTGCAGCTCGGTATCGCGGCCGCCGCGGATCAGCTGAAACGCCTGCACCACGAACTCCACTTCGCGGATACCGCCGGGGCCCAGCTTGACGTTGCTTTCCATGCCCCGGCGTTTGACCTCGCGGTGGATCATCGACTTGAGGTCGCGCAGCGACTCAATGGCGCCAAAATCCAGATACTTGCGGTAGACAAACGGGCGCAGCCCGTCCAGCAGCTCGGCGCCGCCGGACACGTCGCCGGCCACGGGGCGCGCCTTGAGCATCGCGTAGCGCTCCCACTCGCGCCCCTGATCCTGATAATAGGCCAGCAGCGCGGCAAAATTGCCCACCAGCGGGCCACCGTCACCCAGCGGGCGCAGCCGCATATCCACGCGAAAGGCAAAGCCGTCGGCGGTGACGTTATCCAGCGCGGCAATCAGCTTCTGGCCGATCTTGGTGAAATACTCCTGATGGGCCAGCGATTTGCGCCCGCCCTGAGTATCGCCGTCTTCGGCGTAGGCAAAAATCAGGTCGATATCCGACGACAGGTTCAGCTCGCCGGCGCCCAGCTTGCCCATGCCCAGCACCACCAGCCGCTGGTCGGCGCCGTCTTCACGCGGGGCGGGGCGCCCCCAGCGCGGCGCGTAAAAGGTTTCCAGCCAGCTCATCGCCGCCTCAAGGCTGACCTCGGCCAGCGCCGTGACCGCCGCCGTGGTATCCCACACGTCGTAGCCATCCGGCCGGTTCAGGTCGCGCCAGATAATCCCCAACATGCGCGCCTGACGAAAACGCCGTACCGCCTGATGCATCGCGGTTTCATCATCGGCATTCGCCAGCGCCTCTTCGAGCCAGCGTTCAAGCGTCGCGCGCTCGGGCGCAGCGTCGAGCTCGCCGGCATCATTCAGTTCGCCCAGCAATTCCGGCGTGCGCACCAGCACGTCCAGCGCGAAGTGGGAGACCGTCACCACCCGCATCAGCGCCGCTCGCCGGGTGGCCGGCAGACCGTGCCACGCGGCGTCATCAGCGGCTTTGTCCAGCGCTTCATCGAGGCGCAGCAGCGCCTGGCACGCCGGCGCCTGGAGCGCTTGTGGCAGCGTATCCAGCGGTAAAAAATCGTCGTTTAGCGCCATTGTGCCCGTCCTCTTTGTCAGCCCGGTTTATCCGCCCTGTCGTCTCAGCCCTGTCGTCTCAGCCCCAGAAGCGCTGCCAGAGTAGCAGCGCCCAGGTCAGTCCGGCGAACAGCAGCGCCAGCATCACCGCCGCCGAGCCGATGTCCTTGGCGCGGCCGGAAAGCTCGTGGTGCTCGGTGCCAATGCGGTCCACCACGTTTTCAATCGCGCTGTTGAGCAGCTCTGCGACCAGCACCAGCACGCAGCTGCCCACCAGCAGCAAGACCTCCGCCACGCTCTGTCCCAGCCACACGGCCAGCGGCAATAGCAGCGCACAGAGAAAGACTTCCTGACGAAACGCCGCTTCGTGGCGAAACGCCGCGGTAAGCCCCTTGAGCGAGTAGCGCGTTGAGTGCAGCAGGTGCGTTAATCCGGTATGCCGTGGCTTCATGCCTTTACCTCGTTCAGTCGTCATGCATCAGTCACGGTGGAGTCGGTCACGATCAATGCGCAGTGATCATGGCGTCGAGGTCAACAGCCAGCGGCTCAAGCACCTTGGTCCAGTTGAGGTAGGGCGTGGTCGAGCTGCCGTTGACCAGCACGCTGAAGACCCCCCAGCGCCCCGTGGCCGTGCGGAAATACCCCGCAGCGGCGCGCACGGCATACGGCTCGTTGAGCGTGCCGGTTTTCATCATCACGTTGTGCTGAAAACTCTCCGGACCGCGGCGGGTAAACGTCATCACGCCGTTTTCCGGCGACTGCAGCGCGGCCACAAAGCTCGGAAACAGCGAGCTCTGGTGATACATCGACTCCAGCATCACGTTGATGCCGTGGGCCGTGGTGCGATTGTCGGTGGTCAGGCCGCTGCCGCTTTTCAGCGTCACCTCGCCGTGGCCGGGCAGCGTGGCCACGTAGCTTTCCAGCGCCCTGCCGGCCTGCTCCAATTCGGCGTGGGGCGTTTCGACCAGATCCAGCGCCAGCACATCGGCCATGTAGTTGTTGGAATAATTCAGCGTGCGCAGCAACAGCTCCTGCAGCGGCTTGCCGTCAACCGCGGCGAGTGTGCTGGCCGGCTGCGGCACCTCTGCCGTCGTCACTCTGGGCGGCTGAGCAAAGGTAATGCCGAAGCGCCCCAGCATTGCCGTCAACGTGTCGGCGGTTTGTTCCGCGCCGTTGCTGGCGCCGCGGTAGATATCACGCGGCCAGGCGTTGGTGGACATCTGCCCGCTGACGCGCACCACGTCGCCGTGCGTGCCGGTCAAACGCACGGCGCTGATTTGGGTGCCGCTGTCGTCGGGCTTGGTGGTCAGCTGGTTATCCACCGCCGTCAGCGCCTGGGGGCCGTCGCAGTGAGTAATCCGCGCCGGCTCGCCGGGCCTGTCGGCGGGCGCGACGTTAAGACACCAGCTACCGAAGTTCACCCCGGCGGACGAGAGCGGCGCGCTGTAAGCGTTGGCCACCTTTTCCTGCGCTTCGCAGCGATCGGTAGTAATGCACTTGACCGGCCCGAAACGCCACTGGCTGACCACCAGTCCGCCGTTGATATGGCGCACGCCGGCCTGCTGCAGTCGCTGCACCAGCCGCCACAGGTTTTCGCTGGTCAGCCCCGGGTCGCCGCCGCCCTCAAACCACAGGTCGCCGTTGAGCACGCCGTCATCATCGGCGCTGGCGAGGCTTTTCAGCCGCGTGGTAAAGCGGTGCTGCGGGCCAAAGCGATTCAGCGTGGCCGCCGCCATGTAGGTTTTGGTCACCGAGGCCGGCGACAGCGCGCGCGTAGGGCTAATGCTGCCCAGCGTTTGCTGCGGGCCGTCCAGCAGGCGCGCCTCGGCGCTAATCGCAAAGCCCTCGTCTTGCAGCTGGTTCAGACGGGAAAAATCCGCCCAGGCCGCCGAGCCGGTGTAGAACGTCAGCGCGGCGGCTGCCAGGGTTGTGGCGGCGCGCCGCGCAAAAATAGCCATCATGGTCATCGTCCTTAATGTACGCTCATTTTCGAAAACATCTGCAGCACAACCACGCCCGCCACAATCAACAGAATACCCAGCACCGCGGGCACATCCGGGCGTTCGCCGAACGCCACCACGCCCACCAGAGTAACCAGCACAATGCCCAGCCCCGCCCAGATGGCGTAGGCCACGCCCACCGGCAGCGTGCGCAGCACCAGGCTTAACAGATAAAACGCCAGCCCGTAGCCGACCACGACCACCGCGCTGGGCGCAAGCCGGGTAAAGCCGGCCGACGACTTTAACGCGCTGGTGGCGACCACTTCGGCCAGAACCGCCAGAATCAGGTAGACAAATGCCATGCTCTCTCCAGGTTGGCCGTCAGCTGCCAGAGCGGCTGACCGCTTTGCTCGTACTTGGCCTCAAACGGGGTCAGGTAGTCACCCGACGGATTGTATTGTGCCAGCGTCGCTTCGCGGCCGGTGACCTGCACCACCGCCAGGGCAAACTCTTCAGCATACAGCCGCCAGTTGGTGCGCAGCTCCAGCCGCCCGCCCAGTGCTAAAAGCGACGGCAGTACGGGGTGGCCGTGCCAGCGCATTTTCAGCTGCGCGGCCTTGGGGTACGGGTTCGGGTACAGCACATAGTGGCGCGCAGGCGCCCAGCCGGCGCGCAGCGCCAAACGCCAGAAGTCCACCAGATCCGCCCGCACCAGCAACGCGTTGTCGGGCAGGGCGCCGTGATCGCGACTCAGCCGATCGGCGCTGCGATCCACGCCGATCACCGCGTGGTCGGCAAACGTCGCCGCCAGCCGCCGGGTGGATAACCCCACGCCGCAGCCGGCATCAAGGATCAACGGCGCGTTCTGCGCGACCAGCCAGGCTTCTGCCTGATAAAACGCGGCCTGAGTGTGCTCGGCAATCGGCTTTTGCAACGGACTGGCAAGCGCCCGCGACACGCGGCGCGCCAGATCATGGTGTGGCCCGGGCTGGGAAGACACCACGACCCGCGATGACGGCGGTGGCGCGTTGGTGGACGATGACGACGGCGGCTGCATGGCGGTTCTCGCACAAAAAAGCATGATTCTACCAGCCTAATGTGCTCGCAGCATGACGCCGTTGCATAGCCGGTGCTATGATCACGCCCAGACATTGACTTCTCAGGCGCTCGCCCGCGCAGGCGACGGCCGCTACCCGTTTTTACATTACCGCACCACGAGGAACCCGGCTTGTCACATTTACCGGTGATTGTCGGCATGGGCGGCATCAACCCTGCCGGCAGAACCTCAGGCCACCAGGCCTTTCGCCGCACTGTGCTTGATGCTCTCCCCGCCGACCAACAACGCCAGACCCTACAGGGCCTCGCCGCCCTGATGCGCCTTGTCGAACCCGGCACTGTCGCCTCTGACACCCCGGCGGACGTTGAGCAGCTGCGCAATGCGGTGCTCAAGCATACCCTCGTGCGCCGCAACGAAGATGCCCGCTTCAGCGCGCCCGGGCTGCCGGCCAACCGTCAGGCGACGCTTGCACTGGAAGCGCCGCTGCGCTTTGTGCTGCGCCGCCGCCAGCTGCCCGAGCACCTGCCCGAGCACTGGGAAGTGCGCGAGCTTGACCGACGCACGGTAGAGGTCAGCGTGCCCGAGGGCGACTTCAACGCGCTGCTGCCCGACGCCCACACGCCCAAGGTGAAAGCCGCCGCCCAGCTGCCCCGGGGCTTTGAGCCGGCGGCGCTGTATCGCAGCGTGCACCACCCGCGCGGGCTGTCCATGGCGGTATTTGGCGCCAGCGACTGCCTCAACGCCAGCGGCCTTGCCTGGGAAAGACTGCGCGACCGGCTCGACCCCGATCAGGTGGCGGTCTACGCCGGCAACTCCATCGGCCAGCTGGACGACGAGGGCTGGGGCGGGCTGCTGAAAAGTCTGGTTACCGGCCAGCGCGCCACCTCCAAGCAAATGCCGCTGGGCTACGGCCAGATGCCCGCCGACTTTATCAACGCCTACGTGCTGGGCAGCGTCGGCGGCACCGGCGCGGCGCTGGGCGCCTGCGCGAGCTTTTTGTACAACTTGCGCCTCGGCATCGACGACATTCGCGCCGGGCGCCGCCGCGTGGTCATGGTTGGCACCGCCGATGCGCCGATCACGCCCGAGATTATCGAGGGCTTTCGCGCCATGGGCGCGCTGGCCGACGACGCCGGCCTCCAGTCGCTCGACGCGCTTGAGCTTTTGACCGACGCCGACTACCAGCGCGCCTGCCGTCCGTTTGCGCGCAACTGCGGCTTCACCATGGCCGAAGCCAGCCAGTTTGTGATGCTGATGGACGACTCGCTGGCGCTTGAGCAGGGCGCAGACATTCTGGGCTCAGTACCCGAGGTGTTCGTCAACGCCGACGGCTTCAAGCGCTCGATTTCCGCCCCCGGCATCGGCAACTACATTACCCTCGGTAAAGCGGCAGCGCTGGTTCGCGACATGCTCGGCGAAACCTCGCTCAGGGAGCGCACCTTTCTCCACGCCCACGGCACCAGCACGCCGAAAAACCGCACCACCGAATCCCACGTGTTCGATGAAATCGCCCGGGCCCACGGCATTACCGACTGGCCGGTGACCGCGATCAAGGCGTTTGTCGGCCACTCTCAGGGCTCCGCCGCCGGCGACCAGCTGGCAAGCGCCCTGGGCAGCTTTGCCCACAGCATGATTCCCGGCATTCACACCCTCGACGCCGTCGCCGACGACGTGTACGCCGAGCGGCTGCGCTTCTCGAAAACGCCCTATGCGTTTGACGCCGACGCCAGCTTTATCAACGCCAAGGGCTTTGGCGGCAACAACGCCACCGGCGTGGTTCTGTCCCCCCGTGTGACCGAACGATTGTTGACCCAGCGCCACGGCGCCGAGGCCATCAGCGCCTGGAAAGAGCGCCGCGAACGCGTGCGCGAAGCTTCCGCCGCCTATTTGCAACAGGCAGACCTTGGCCATTACCAGCCGCGCTACCAGTTTGGCGAAGCGGTGCTTGAAGGCCCCGAGCTCAAAATCCACGCCGACCGCATTCACATTCCCGGCTATGCACGACCGGTCTCGCTGCACACCGACAACCCCTTCGGCCGTCTCAACGACGACCCGAGCGACGACAAGGGCGACGAGGAGACGTGATGACCACCGCGGTGTATCCCGGCACCTTTGACCCGGTGACCCACGGCCACTTCGACATTATCGAACGCGGCGCGCGCCTGTTTGATCACGTGGTGGTGGCCGTGGCCGACAGCCCCGGCAAGCGCCCGGCGTTTGACCTCGACGCGCGCATTGCGCTGGCGCAGGCGGCCTGCGCGTCGCTTGCCAACGTTTCAGTGATCGGCTTTTCCACGCTGCTGACGCAGATGATGCACGAGCAGCGCGCCACGGTAATTCTGCGCGGGCTGCGCGCCGTGTCGGACTTCGAGTACGAGCTGCAGCTGGCCAACATGAACCGCGCGCAAAACCCCGAGCTTGAAAGCGTGTTTCTCACCCCCGCGGTCGAGAATTCGTATATTTCCTCGACCATCGTGCGCGAAATTGCCAAGCTCGGCGGCGACGTCTCACCGCTGGTGCACCCTCGAGTCGCCGAGGCGCTGAAGACACGCTACGGCCACTAAAAACGGCCCTGCTTTTCACCGGAGCCTCCGTGACCGCAACGCATGCCCCGCATTCTACTCCCACCCGCCGGCGTATCTGGACGCTGGCGTGGCCGATTATCCTCTCCAATATTACCGTGCCGCTGCTGGGACTGGTGGATACCGCCGTGGTCGGCCATCTGCCCGACTCACGCTATCTGGCCGCGGTCACGCTGGGGGCGACGCTGTTCAGCTTCTTGTACTGGGGCTTTGGCTTTCTGCGCATGGGCACCACGGGGCTGACCGCTCAGGCCGCCGGGCGTGATGAGGCCTCGGCGGTAAAAAACCTGCTGGGCCAGGCGCTGATCATGGCGGCGGTCATCGGCGCCCTGCTTATCATCTTTGGCTCGCCGCTGATCACTCTGGGGCTGGGGCTGCTCGATGCCAGCGCCACCGCCACGCCGCTGGCGCGCGCATACGCCGAAATCCGCCTGCTTTCCGCCCCGGCGGTGCTCGCCAACTATGCGATTCTGGGCTGGTTTCTCGGCCAGCAGAACTCGCGGGTGACGCTGTGGATTTTACTCCTGACCAACAGCGTCAATATCGTCTTCGACCTGTGGTTTGTGGTGGGGCTGGGCATGAGCAGCAACGGCGTAGCCTGGGCCAGCGTACTGGCCGACTACTCGGCCTTCGCCTTCGGCGGTTATCTGGTGCTGCGCCAGCTGGGCCGCTTGCCGGGGCAGTTTTTACGCCAGCAGCTGCTCGCACTGGCAGCCTATAAGGCCTTGTTCAGCGTCAACGCCAACCTGTTCGTGCGCACGCTGGGGCTGTTGTTTGCCATGGCGTTTTTTACCGCGCAGGGTGCCCGCCAGGGCGACACGGTGCTGGCCGCCAACGCCGTCCTGCTGCAGTTCATCATGCTCACCAGCTACGCGCTGGACGGCTTTGCCCATGCGGCGGAGTCGCTGATTGGGCGCGCCTTTGGCCGCCGCGACTGGGCCGACTTTGCCCACACCGTGGGCGCGACCGCGCGCCTTTCGCTGTACACCGCGCTTGCCGCCGCGCTGTGCTTTGCGCTGGGTGGCAACGCCCTGATTGCGCTATTGACCGACCTGCCCGAGGTGCGCGACACCGCGGCTGTCTACATGCCATGGATGGTCGTGATGCCGCTGATCGCGGTGTGGAGCTACTTTTTCGACGGCGTGTTTATCGGCACCACGGCGGTGAAGGAAATGCGCAACAGCATTTTCATCAGCCTGGCGGTGTATCTCCCCGCGTGGTGGTTAACCCGCCCGCTGGGTAATCACGGGCTGTGGCTGGCCTTTATGTTATTTACCCTTGTGCGTTCAGCGGTGCTGATCGGCTACTATCAACGCTATCGGAAAACGCGCTGGTGCGAACATCCTTGACGGCCGGCACGCCTCCCTGACTCCACAAGACGAATTGCCATGCTGAAATCTGCTACCCGCACATTCACTCGCACGCTCCCCCGTACGTTCACGCGTACTGTCACGGGTGCGATTCGCCGGCTGGTCGAGCGCCACCTGCCCGACTCGCTGATTATTGCCCTACTGCTGAGCCTGGCCGTGATTATCGCGGCGGTGGCCGTGGAGCGGCAATCGCCGCTGGCGGTGCTGGATATGTGGGGCAACGGCGCCTTTAGCCTGCTGGCGCTTTCCATGCAGGTATTGCTGATGGTGCTGGCCGGCATTGCGCTGGCCGGCGCAGCGCCGCTCAACCGCGGGTGGTCCCGGCTGGCCGGCGTCGCTCACACGCCCGGCCGGGCACTGGTGCTGGTCAGCCTGGTAGCGCTGGCAGCCAGCCTGCTGCACTGGGGGCTGGGGCTGGTGGCGGGCGCGCTGTGTGCCCGGGCGCTGGCACGCCACGTACCGGTGGACTACCGCCTGCTGGTCGCCAGCGCCTATTCGGGCGTGGTGGTGTGGCACGGCGGGCTGAGCGGCCGCATACCGCACATCATTGCCGGCCAGAGCCACCCCTTCGCCGACCGGATCGGCACCCTGGGGCTTGATGACACACTGTTCACGACGTTCAACCTGGGCATTGTCGCCAGCCTTTGCGTTGCCCTGCCGCTGTTCAACCGGCTGCTAAGCTCGGGCGGCGCCGCCGACGCCACGAACACCCCGCCGCCCGATAACGCCGCACAGACGCCGCGCGGCCCACGCTTTTCCCGCCCCGTCGAGCGGTTGGAACACAGCCGCTGGCTTTCCCGGCTTGTCGCCGGACTGGGGCTCGCGTTCGTGCTCTACGACGCGCTATGGCTGAGAAAGGGGCTAACGCTTGATACGCTCAATTTGGCGCTGTTTGCCGCCGCGCTGCTGCTGCACCGCACGCCACAGCGGCTGTACGCCTGCCTGCGCGCGGGGATCGAAAACACCGCCAGCCTGATCCTCCAGTTCCCGCTTTATGCCGGCATCATGGCCGTCATGGCGCAGTCGGGACTGGCCCTGTCGCTGACCGAAGCGCTGATAGCCCCGGCCACCGCCGCATCGCTGTCCTTCTGGGTCTTTATCAGCGCCGGTGCGCTGAACCTGCTGGTGCCGTTTGGCGGCGAACAGTGGCTGATGCAGGCGCCGGCCGTGATTCCCACCGCCGAGGCGCTGGGCGTCGGCATACCGCGCGCGGCCATGGCCGTCGCTTGGGGCGATGCCTGGAGCAACCTGATTCAGCCGTTCTGGCTGTTGCCCATGCTGGCCATTACCGGGCTCAAGGCGCGGGATATTCTGGGTATCGGCCTGCTTCAGCTGCTGGTCAGCGGCGCTTTGATCAGCGCGGGGCTGCTGTGGTTATAAACCCGGCTATAAGTCGGGTATAAGCCTGTACGCCATCGCGGCGTTCCTCTATCGTGCTTGCTCATGATTTTTTATGCTACGGACGACCGTACCTCTGACCCCGAAGGCTTCACATGACCCAAAGTGCCGATACGCACTATGCAACGCTGCCCGACCAGCAGGAACTTTCCATGACCGTGCTGATGACGCCGGATATGGCCAACTTCAGCGGCAAGGTACACGGCGGCGCGATCCTCAAAAAACTCGATGAAGTGGCTTATGCCTGCGCCAGCCGCTATGCGGGTCACTATGTGGTCACGCTGTCGGTGGATCAGGTGCTGTTCAAGCAGCCCATTCACGTCGGCGAGCTGGTGACGTTTCTGGCGTCCGTCAACCACGTGGGGAGCTCGTCAATGGAAGTCGGCATCAAGGTGCTGGCCGAGGACATTCGCCACAAGATCGTCCGCCACACCAACAGCTGCTATCTGACCATGGTGTCGGTCGACGACAACGGCAAACCCGCCAAGGTACCGCCGCTGTCGCTGAATACGCCGCTGCAGAAGCTACGCTTTGAAAAAGCGGCGCTGCGCAAGAAGCTGCGCAAGGAAGCCGAAAAGGCTCAGGAACGCGCCCAGCAGGAGCACCTGGCATCCCGTTAACGCCGCCGAGAGGAAGCTGAATGTCTGCCACACCGCCTTTTGCCAAGCATCGCGTACGGCCATTACCGCGCGCGGCCGAAATCGCCCACTTAAGCTGGGACGTGCTGATCATCATCGCCGTGGTGGCCAACCTGACGCTGCTGCTGGTGGATTCCCTGTATCTGGTCGAGCCGCTGAACGAGGCGTTTCAGGCCGTCGCCCCGGCGGCGCACGCGTGGTATGACAGCACCATCCACCAGCGTTTTTTCCGGATCGACCTGGCGTTTGTCGCGCTGTTTCTCGTGGATGTGCTGCTCGGCTGGACGGTAGCGGTTGTCGAGCGGCGCTACCACCGCTGGTTTTTCTACCCCTTTGTGCACTGGTACGACGTGCTCGGCTGCATTCCGCTCACCGGCTTTCGCCTGCTGCGGGCGCTGCGGCTTATCTCGCTGCTGCACCGCCTGAACCGCCTGGGGCTGATCCACATTAAACGCTGGGCGGCCTACCGTTTCGTGGCCAAGTACTACGACATCCTGCTTGAAGAGCTGTCCGACCGGATTGCCGTGCGGCTGCTGAGCAACGTGCAGCAGCAGGTCAGCGCCAACAGCTCGCTGGCCGACAGCGTCATCAACCGGGTCGTGGCGCCGCGCAAGCAGCAGCTGATTCACGAGATCACCCAGCGCATCGAGGCCAGCGCCGGTCAGGCCTACGGCGGCAATCGCGACGCAGTCATGGGCTATATCAGCGACGTGGTCGGCCGCACGCTGCGGGAAAGCCCCGAGATTCGGCGGCTGGAGCGTCTGCCCATGGGCAGCGCGGTGTCGCAAAGCCTTGAAGCGTCGCTTTCCGGCGTGGCGCAACGGCTGGTGGACGAGCTGGCGCAGGGGATTCATTCGCGGGAATTTCGTACGCTGGTCGCGCATACCGCCGACAGCGGCTTTGACGCCTGGCTGAAGGTCGACGAAGGCAGCGCCGAAGTCACCGAGGCGGTGCTGATCGACGCGCTGGAAATGCTCAAGGATCAGGTCAGCCGGCAGGCGTGGAAGGATCGCTATCAATAGCCCACTGCCGGGCAGAGACAATCTGCCCGGCAGTGGAAAAACTTAGCTGTTGGCGGCGTCCTGCACGGCTTCACCGCCTTTTTCCACGTCTTTCCCCATCCCGGCAAAGGTGTTGCAGCCGGTCAGCATGCCGGCCATCAGCAACGCGGCCAGACCGCTCAGCAGCACTTTTGTCACCGCACTTTTGGTGGTAATCGCTTTCATCGTTGGCTCCTTTCAACAGGTTTTATGATGTCGTGACCGGTGTAGAGGTCAACATCGCTCACGCACAAGGACGCGTCCTTGACGTATAATTAGCCTAACAGCGTTGCGTTTGCCAGTGTTTAATCTGGCGGCATTTAACAAAGTGCGCGCCGACCATGTTGGTCGATAGCGCTGGCCTGCTATGCTCTTGGCCTTTCGTCGCATTCTGCGCACCCTTCGCCCAACCCCGAGAGGCCGGCCGATGAATGATATTGCCCTTGATGAGCGCCTGGAAGCGGATACCCTGCCCGTCACCGAGCTGCCGCTGTGCCGCGTTCTGCTGATGAACGACGCGCGCTTCCCCTGGGCAATACTGGTGCCGCGCTTGCCCGGCGTCAGCGAAGTTTTCGACCTGTCCGCCGCCGACCAACAGCAGTTGTGGCGCGAAGCCGGCGCGCTGGGGGCGGCGATGAAAGACGGTTTTCACGGCGACAAAATCAACATTGCCACGCTTGGCAACGTGGTCAGCCAGCTGCACGTTCACGTGGTAGTGCGCACCCGCCGCGACGAGGCATGGCCAGCACCGGTATGGGGCCAGGGCGAGCCCCGGCCGTATACCCAGGACCAGCAGGCCAGCGCGCGCGACCAGCTGCTGGGCCAGATCGAAGGGCTGTCGCTTTAGCCCGTAGACCGTTTTATGACCCCATAACACCAACAACAGACCACCAGTAAGGAGTTGGCACGATGCACGTTTTGCTCTGCCCCGACAGTTTCAAGGATGCCCTGAGCGCTCAGGACGCCGCCGATGCCATGGCCCGCGGCATACAGCGCGCCCTGCCCGAGGCACACACGCAAACCTGCCCGATGGCCGACGGCGGCGAAGGCAGCCTTGAAGCGCTGATCATGGCCACCGGCGCCGAACGCCGCACGGCCAAGGTGCAGGATGCGCTGGGCCGCCCGGCCACCGCCACCTGGGGCTGGCTTGCCGACGAGCGCACCGCGTACATCGAGCTGGCCGAGGCCAGCGGCCTGCAGCAGCTTACGCCTGCCGAGCGCGACGCGCGCACCACCACCACCTACGGCGTGGGTGAGCTGTTCGCTGAAGCCCTCGACGCCGGCGCGGAAAAAGCCCTGCTGCTGCTGGGCGGCAGTGCGACCAACGACGCCGGTGCCGGCATGCTGGCGGCCCTCGGTGCCAAGCTGCTCGACGCCGACGGCAATGCGCTCAAGCCCGGCGGCGCGGCACTCGCCGAGCTCAAGACGCTGGATATCTCCGGCCTTGATCCGCGCCTGGCAGCACTGCAGGTAGAAGCCGCCGTGGACGTGGACAACCCGCTGCTCGGCGAGCGCGGCGCGACCGCCGTATTCGGCCCGCAAAAAGGCGCAAACCCCGAGGTGGTCAAAGAGCTCGACGCCGCCCTTGGCCACTTTGCCGACGTAAGCGCCAAGGTGCTTGGCCAGGACGACCGCGACATGGCCGGCGCCGGTGCCGCCGGCGGCATGGGCTTTGCCGCCCGGGCCTTCATGGGCGCCACACTCAAGCCCGGCATCGAGATGATCATGGAGCAGGCCGGCATGGCCGAGCGCCTGGCCAAGGCCGACCTGGTGATCACCGGCGAAGGCAAGCTCGACGGCCAAAGCATGTCGGGCAAGACGCCCATCGGCGTGTCCCGGGCAGCCAAGGCCGCGGGCAAGCCGGTAGTGGTGCTCGCCGGCGCGCTGGGCGACGGCTGGCATGCCTGCCACGACGAAGGCGTTACCGCCGCGTTCGCGCTGGCCGACGGCCCGATTACGCTGGAAGACGCCATGGCACGCACCGCCGAGCTTTTAACCGACCGCTGCGACAGCATCGCCCGCCTGTGGCACGCGGCCGGCTAAGTCGACGCGCTAAACATCCCACCCCCTTGAATTAATGCCGGTTCGCCGGCATTAATCAGGGTAAGCCAAAACCTGCGCAATACGGGTTTGACTGATTCCAACGCCGCCACGCGGCTTTTACCAGGAGGCAGCATGACCGACACCAACAGCATTGGCCTACCAGAAAGTAGCGCCGCGCAGCTGGCCGAAAAACTCAATCAGCTACTCGCCAACTACCAGACGTTCTACATGAACGTTCGCGGCTATCACTGGAACGTGAAGGGCCAAGAGTTCTTCCAGCTGCACGTCAAGTTTGAAGAGTTCTACACCGACCTGCTGACCAAGGTGGACGAGGTAGCCGAGCGCATCCTGACGCTGGGCTACACGCCGGTGCATGCCTACAGCGACTACGCCAAGCTCTCGCGCATCGTCGAAGACAAGGACGTAAGCGATGGACAAAGCTGCGTCAAAGGCATCCTCCAGGGCTACCAGACCATCATCGAGCTGCAGCGTGATGTGCTGGCGCTGGCCTCCGACGCCGACGATGAAGGCACCGCCGATCAGGCCGGGCAGTACATCCGCGAGCAGGAAAAAACCATCTGGATGCTCAACGCCTACCTCGGTCGCTAAGCCCCCGGAACGGCACCCACAGCAAAACGGCACCCGATTGGGTGTAATGCCAGTCAGTTAAGCCTTTCATCACCTGGCAGGTAATGCGATATTCCGGCATCAGCCACTTACTGATGCCGGATTTTTGTATGCATTTCAGTCAAGCTATTGGTGCCATCGCCAAAGCAGTACCCGACGACTTCTCCAGCCTCTCCGAGGTGCTGTCTCCCGACTTGATCGATACCTGCCTCGAGGAGGCCGGCGTCGCCACACTACGTAAACGACGACTGCCGCTGGACATGGTCGTTTGGGCCGTGGTCGGGATGGCCTTGTTCCGGCATATTCCCATGGGCCAGATCGTCAACCATCTTGATATTATGCTGCCCGGAAAACGGCCCTTTGTGGCACCCAGCGCCGTGGTTCAGGCACGTCAACGGCTGGGAGTCGATCCCGTGAAGCGTGTCTTCGAGCAGACACAAGCGCTTTGGCACCAACAGACGCCTCACCCGCATTGGTGCGGCCTGACCTTGCTGGGCGTTGATGGTGTCGTATGGCGCACGCCTGATTCTCCCGAGAACCACACCACATTTGCCCGGACCCGTAACGCACACCATGAAGCCGGTTATCCGCAGGTCCGTATGGTGTGTCAGATGGAGTTAACCAGTCATCTATTGACGGGATCCGCGTTCGATAGTGTGGCGAGGAGCGAGATGGACTTGACGCCAGAGCTCATCACCAGCACGCCGGATCACTCCCTGACGTTGTTTGACCGTGGTTTCTACTCGCTGGGGCTGTTGCATGCCTGGCAAAGTGCAGGCGAGCAGCGTCACTGGCTTATTCCGTTAAAAAAGGGCACACAGTACCAGGAAGAGCGGTCGCTGGGTCGGCAGGATCGATTGGTGACATTAACGTCCTCTCCGCAAGCCCGAAAGAAGTGGCCCGGTTTACCGTCGACGGTCACCGCGCGCTTGCTACGGCGGAAAGTGAATGGAAAAGAGGTTCAAGTACTGACATCAATGACGGACCCGATGCGTTTTCCAGCGGCGGATATTGTCGATCTTTACAGCTACCGCTGGGAAATCGAACTGGGCTATCGGGAAATCAAGCAATCGTTGCTGGGGAATCGTATGACGCTGCGCAGTCGGACGCCCGAGATGATCTGCCAAGAGCTTTGGGGCACGTTACTCGCCTACAATCTGATTCGGTTTCAGATGGCTCGCATGGCTTACAGTTTAAAAGCCGTCCACCCGAATCAGCTCAGCTTTCATCAGGCGGCTCATTGGATTATCAAGGAGTTAACGGTGTTACCTTGGGTCTCGCCAGGCCGTATTCCCGAGGTAATTCAGTCAATGCTGGACATGGCACCGTCTTTTATCCTACCGGCGCGACGTGAGAGATCTTATCCCAGATCGGTCAAGCAAAGGCCGCAGAAGTATCCGACCAGACGAAAAATGCCAGTCAGGCTTAACTGACTGGCATTACCCGATTGGGTGCCGTTTTTTATGCCCGCCAAGGCGGAGCCAGCCTTCTACAACACTGGGTGATTGTCACCCTCTGCCGTAGGAGGGCGGCTCTGCCGCGCGACCGCATGCCCCGCCGCACTCGATGCAACCCAGGCAGGCCGTTGGCCTGCTTCGCCCGGTAAACCGGCCTCCTACTAATTTCAACGCCCCAACGCTTCGGTCAGCGCCTTGAGCAGCGTCCAGAACTCGTCCACCGAGTCGATATCCACTCTTTCATCGGGCGAGTGCGCGCCGCGAATGGTCGGCCCGAACGAGATCATGTCCAGCGCTGGATATTTGCTCCCCAGAATGCCGCATTCCAGACCGGCGTGGATCACCTTCACCGCCGGCTCGCGGCCAAGCCGCTGCTGATGGCAGTCGATAAACGTCGCCAGCAGCGGGCTGTCCGAGTCGGGCACCCAGCCCGGGTAGCCGTGCTCGGCCTTGACCCGCGCGCCGATCAGCTCGAACAGCGCACGAAAGCGGTCGATCATGGCCGCAACGGCGCTGTCGTGCAGCGAACGCACCAGCGCGCACAGATGAAAGCGCCCGCCTTCCAGGTTCAGCACACCCAAGTTATTGGAGGTTTCGACCACGCCCTCGACCTCGGCGCTCATGCGTTCGACGCCGCAGGGGGCAACGTTGAGCGCTGCTACCAGCATGGCGCTGGCATCCACGGTCAGCGCTTCATCCGGGGTGTCTGCCGGCGGCGTGGGCGTAACGCCTAGCGCAAAGCCGCTATCCGGCTGGCCCAGTTCGGCCCTGAGCGTGGCCTCAAGGGAGGCCACCTTGGCCGTCACCGCGTCGATCTCATCAGCCGGCAGCGCGACCCGCACAAACGCCTCCCGGGGGATGGCGTTGCGCAGCGTGCCGCCCTGATAACTCACCAGCCGCGCGCCGGCAAACTCCAGCGTGCGCAGCACGCGCACCAGCAGGCGGTTGGCATTGGCTAGCGGCAGGTGAATATCCATGCCCGAATGGCCGCCTTTGAGACCGGTCAGGGCGATATCCAGGCAGCGCTCGTGCGCCTCAAGCGGGGCTTCGGGCAGGCGCGCATCGACCACCACGTCGCTGCCGCCGGCACAGCCGATGTAGGCCTCACCGCGCGCTTCGCTGTCAAGATTGAGCAGCAGCTTGCCTTCCAGCCAGTCTTCCGCCAGCTCCAGTGCGCCGCCCATGGAGGTTTCTTCTTCCAGGGTGAAAAGCGCCTCGAGCGGCCCGTGGGCAACGTCGGTGCTTTCCAGCAGCGCCAGCGCAGCGGCCACGCCAAGGCCGTTATCCGCGCCCAGCGTAGTGCCGTCGGCGTGCAGCCAGCCGTCTTCTACATAGGTGCTGATGGGGTCGCGGGTGAAATCATGGGGGCGCTCGGCGTTGGCCTGGGCAACCATGTCCAAATGCCCCTGCAAAATAACCCCGGGGGCGTTTTCACAGCCTTGAGCGGCGGGCTTTTTGATCCGCAGGTTGCCAAAGGCGTCGCGGTCGTGGGCAAGGCCCAAACCGTCTGCCCAGGCTTCAAGCTTGGCCACCAGCGCCGCTTCGTGGCCTGACGGCCGGGGCGTGTTGCACAGGGTGCGGAAATGGCGCCAGACCGGCGCGGGGCTTAGCGTATCAAGGTGTTCGTTCATGGAAGCTCGTCTCGTCGGTAATCCTGACACCTTACTCCCCCGCGCTAACCGGCGAAAGTGTACCGACTGACGACGTCTGAGTTATCACCGGTGATCGTATCTACACGGCGGAGCCGTCGACAGGCCGATAAGGGGCGCTGTGAATCCATCCCTGGACGCTACCTACGCCATCCATGGCGTAGAACCCCCTCTTCGGCCTATCCCGGTTCCTTCAGTCTATCTGTGCCGCGCTCAGCAGCGTGGCCACGGCGTGGCGCAGCGCCAAGGTAGCCTCTTTGCGGCTGCCGGCAAACGCCCGATCCTGATACGCAAAGCCGGCAAGCGCCCCACAGGCGCGCTGGGCATCAGCGTTGAGCGGGCGCTGGGCAGCTGCAACGGCGAGCGCCTGCAGCGCGGGGCGGGCAAGGCGCGGGTCGCGGCGGGCGTAGGCAACGTCGTGCAAATCACGGCGCAGCGCGGCGCTCAACGTGGGCGGCGGCAGCGTGCCCAGCAGCAGCGCCAGGGCATCAACCGGCAAACCGTCAAGCTCAAAGGCCAGCAATGCGGGCAGCTCGGCGACAAAGCGCTGGGTCAATTCCGCGAGCACTTCCTCGCCGCGCGGGGTCAGCGCCCGGGCGACCATCAGCGCGTATTCGCCGGTGGTGGTATCCCGGGAGATACCCAGCCGCACCGGGGTAAAACCGGCGGCGCGCCAGAACGCCACTAGCCCCGCCTCGGCGCCAAAGGTCGCGCCTAATAGATCGGCCCCGCTGTCCTGCGCGGCAGCGCGGGCATGGCACAAAAGCTCGCTGCCCGCACCTTGCCGGCGGGTTTCGGGGTGTACGGCCACCCGCGTGATGCGCTGCCAGCAGGCGGTCAGCGCTTGACGGCAGCCGACGTGGGCGGCCAGCGACTGGGCCAGTAAATGTCCCTGGGGGCGGCGCTCGCCACGCGCCACGTGCTCGGCAAGGTCAGCGTCAAAGCCGCCTTCTTCGCGCATGACCACCACGCCTGCAGGCGCCTTTGCCGCGCCCAGCACGCCAATGCGCGTAGCTGGGCCGTCAAGCAGCTGGCGTACGTCGCCGGGCGTAGTACGGTAGTGCGACTGCACCAGCAGGCCAAACAGCGCCTCAAGGGTGGGCTCATCGATGGCCAGCGCGCTACGCTCAAGCCAGCTAACACCCTGCTCAGAGCCCGCGTCAGGCATTGGCGGCTCGGCTTTTAACAGCAGCAGGCGAGCAAGCGTGGCTTCCAGCGGGTCACTGGGGGCAAAGCGCACCGGCGTCTCAAGCTCGAGCGCCTGCCAGCCGGGCGTTTGTCGATCAAGGCGTTCGCGAAAGCGAAGCGCAAAGCCGCGCCCTGAGCCTTCGTAGCCGTGAACGGTGGTGGCAAACGCAATGCGCGGAAACGCCGCCAGCCAGCGGCCCAGCAGCGCTGGCGGTATCGCCGCCGCTTCATCCACCATCAGGTAGCTGCCGTCGCCGCCCAGGGTGCCCGCTTCCACCTTCGCGGTCAGCGCGTCGGGGGCGATAAACTCCAGCGCCGGGCTGCGCCCGCCGATAAGCGCCTCGGCGTGGGCGAAAAGCGCGGCCGCCGCGTCCGGGCGCGGCGCGGTAACCACGATATGCGCCACGCCGGCGGCCAGCAGCCGCGCACAGGCAATGCCCAGCGCCGCGCTTTTGCCCCGCCCGCGGTCGGCGGTAATCACCAATGGCCGGCGGCGTTTTAGCCGCGTCACCCTGGCCACCGCCCGGGCCTGATCCGGCGTCACGCAGTCGGGGTCGTCCGGCGCAGGGGCTTTTTCGGGCATGGCGGCAAGCCGTGGCAGGCGCGGTGCGGCGGCTCTCGCCGGCCACGCCACAACGCCGGCGTCATGGGCTAAAAGGCGCGCCAGCCGCGCGAGGTAGTGCGCGCTCAACGCTTGAGGATCGTGCGGATAATCGGCAATGCGGCGATAGTCGGCATCCGGCGTGCTGCCCCATTCTTCCGGCGTTATCAGCACCAGCAGCCCGCCGGCGGTGAGCGTGCCGCCCAGCGCGCCGAGGGCGTCGGGGTCAAAGCCCGCGCTGGCGTCAAACACCACCAGCCCGTGCTCTTGGCCCAGCCGGGTGCGCGCCTTGGCGGCGGGCAGCGCGGGTGGCTCAGCTAGCGTTTCATCACTCACCTTCTTTTCACCCACCCACAGGGGCGCGTGCCAGTCGCGTGACTGCCACAGCGCCAATGCGCGCCGGCGGCCGGTTGTCGCACCGCTGGCGAGCCACACCAGCCGGCGGGCGCGGCGGCGTTTGAGCCGGGCGGCGTGGCACAGCAAGGCGCTTAGCCCGCGCGCATCGTCTGCCGGCGGCAGTGGGTCGCTCATGGTGTCTCCTTAAACCGTCTGTTCTTAACGGTCTGTGCTTTAGCGGCGTCTCTGCCAACTTTGCTGCAGGCCAGGTGGCGCGGATGATACTATTTGCCGCTGGGAGTTTGTCGCATTATCACCTGTCAACGTTTCGCCCGAGCGGCTCAAAGGAGGGTTTCTCTTGTCTCATTCCGCCCGTCGCGGGCTGCCTGCCCTCGCCCATCGGTTTCGCGCACGCGTCTCGCAGCGCTTCAGCGCATGGTCGATCATTCTGTTTGCGATTGCGCTGATCGTGGCGCTGCCGGTCATCGTGATATTCAGCCATATTTTCCTGCCCGCCGGCGATGTCTGGCAGCATCTGGCCTCTACCGTGCTGCCGCGCTACCTGACCAACACCCTGTGGATGGTGCTGCTGGTGGGCACGGGCACGCTGGTGATTGGCACAGGTACGGCGTGGCTGGTGGTGATGTGCCGTTTTCCCGGCAAGCGCGTGTTCGAGTGGGCGCTGCTGCTGCCGCTGGCGGTGCCGACCTACGTTATCGCCTATGCCTATACCGATTTTCTGCAGGTGGCGGGGCCGTTGCAAAGCATGCTGCGCGATATGACCGGCTGGGAATACGGCGACTACTATTTTCCCAACGTGCGCTCGCTGGGCGGCGCGGCCACGCTGATTACGCTGGTGCTTTACCCTTACGTGTATTTGTTGGCGCGGGCGTCATTTCTGGAACAGTCGGTGTGCGTGCTCGACGTCGGCCGCACGCTGGGGCGCGGCCCCTGGCACCTGTTTGCCAGCGTCGCCGTGCCGCTGTCGCGCCCGGCGCTGGTGGGCGGCGTTTCGCTGGTGCTGATGGAAACCCTCAACGAGTTCGGCGCGGTGCAGTTTTTCGGTGTGGATACCTTCACCACCGGCATTTACCGCACCTGGTTTGGCCTCGGCGAGCCGGTGGCGGCCGCCCAGCTGGCGGCCTGCCTGCTGGCGTTTGTCATCCTGTTTGTGCTGCTTGAGCGCTGGTCACGGGGCAAGCGGCGCTACTTTCACACCACCAACCGCTACCAGCAGCTGCCCGAATACCCGCTTGCCGGCTGGCGCGCCGGCATTGCCCTGCTGGCCTGCTCGATACCCGTACTGGTGGGCTTTGCGCTGCCCAGCGGAATATTGCTCAATCTGGCGATTGAACAGGGCGACTCGCTGTTCGGCCCGCGCTTTATCGGCTTTGCCGCCAACAGCCTGGGGCTCTCCGTGGGCGCGGCGATTCTGGCGGTGGGCATGGCGCTGCTGCTCAGCTACGGGGTGCGCATCCACAACACGCCGTTCGCCCGAGTCAGCTCGCGGGTGGCCTCAATGGGCTACGCCATTCCCGGTTCGGTGGTCGCCGTGGGCATACTGATTCCGTTCGCGTGGCTGGATAACACCATCAACGTCTGGCTGAACGACCATTACGGCAAGATCGTCGGGCTGATTTTCAGCGGCTCGGCGTTCATTCTGATTTACGCCTACGTGGCGCGCTTTCTGGCCGTGTCGTTCAACGCGATAGAGGCCAGCCTGGGCAAGGTCACGCCGAGCATGGACGCCGCCGCGCGCACGCTGGGCCAGACCGCCGGCGGCACCCTGCGGCGCATTCATACGCCGATGATGCGCTCGAGCCTGCTGGCGGCGGGGATTCTGGTGTTTGTGGATGCCATGAAGGAGCTGCCCGCCACCATCATCCTGCGCCCGTTCAACTTCGATACGCTGGCCGTGCGGGCGCACAACCTGGCGTCCGACGAACGCCTTGCCGAGGCCTCGACGGCCTCGCTGGCGATTGTGGTGGTGGGCATTATTCCGGTGATTCTACTCAGCCTCGCCATGCGCCGTTCCCGCCCCGGCAGCCGCGCCGGCCGCGGCAAAGACGAACACCTGGGATAAATCCAGATCAATAGTGACCGGCTGGCCTTCAGCGGGCAGAAACACGCCGGGCACCCGGGCGTGCAGGTGCGCCTCTTCGCCGCTCTGGCTGTGGGCGCACAGGTGAATCAGGCTTGAGCGCCCCAGCAGTTTGGCCATGACCACGTGGCTGTGTTCGTGGGCAGTGGCGCTATCCGGCCGCTCGGTAATGCGCAGCGCCTCGGGGCGAACCATCACCGTGGCGTCGCTGCCTTCGGGCAGCCAGCCCGCTTCCACCGTCCCCACCGGCGTGGTGACCTTTCCGTTTGTCACTACGCCGGACAGCTCGTTGACCTCGCCGAAAAACGTCACCACGAACGGATCACAGGGCGCGCAGTAAAGCTCGCGCGGGGTGCCGGTCTGGACGATAGTGCCGTCGCGCATCAGCGCAATGCGGTCGGCCATGAACATGGCTTCTTCGGGGTCGTGGGTCACCAGCAATGTGGCCGCCCCGACTTTTTTCAACACGTGCAGGGTGTCATCGCGGATCTGGTCGCGCAGGCGCGCATCGAGGCTGGAAAACGGCTCGTCGAGCAGCATCAGCCGAGGCTCCGGTGCCAGCGCGCGGGCCAGCGCCACGCGCTGCTGCTGGCCACCGGAAAGCATGTGCGGGTAGGTATCGGCGTAGTTTGCCATGCCCAGCTGCTCAAGGCGCGCAAGCGCGCGTTCGCGGCGCTTGGCGGCGGGCAGCGGCTTCAGGCCGAACATGACGTTTTCCAGCACCGACAGGTGTGGAAACAGCGCCGAGTCCTGAAACGCCAGGCCGACGCTGCGCTTCTCCGGTGGAACATGACGCCGGCCCGGTGCGGCCACGGTGTCGCCCCTGAGGCTGACGCGCCCTTCCTGCAGCACCTCAAGCCCCGCGGCAATGCGCAGCAGCGTGGTTTTGCCACAGCCCGAGGGGCCCAGCAGGCACACCACCTCGCCGGGTTCCACGGTAAGCTCCACGCCCTTGACCACCACATGCTGGTCAAAGCGGTGGCGCACGCCGCTGAGCGAAAGCGCCGTTACCGGCGCGGTCGCCTCGAGAGTGTGCGTGGGTGCCGTTGGCGTTTTTGTCGTTGCCATATGCGTATCCCGCCGTTGGTGGTAAGCGGCGTTTGTCAGAAGCGTCGCTTGGATAACTGAAAGCTATTCGCATTCTATTTTTTCTGCGCGCGGGATGCATCCTTCTGCCAAATCTTTTCCCGAAGGGAGTAACGGACTCCCATAAGAAAAAGGCATGACGATGATAACATCCGCCCTCTACTGTTTACGTCGCGGGTACGTTAAAAATGGCCAATCAAATGCCATTATCCTGCTAGAGAGCCCGGACATGCCCGTCACCTCACTGATCCTTACCGACTCGCCCATTACCCTCAACCGGGTGACGCCCTCGGGCCTTGAGCCCATCAGCCCATTATGGCTACGCGAGCGCACCCAGGATCCGCAGCAGCTGGATGCCTTGACCTGTCAGCGGCTTTTCGATTCACACCGGATCGACCCGGATCTGACGCTGAGCAGCGCGCAGCCCTTGAGCCCGACACACACCGAGCTTTCCTTCAGCGATGGCCACGTCGAGGTCTACGATCTTGAGGCCCTGGCGGTTGAACTCGACGGCGACAGCACCTTTCCCGACGCCATTGCCTGGGACAGCCGCATCGATCAGACTGCCCAGCGGTTCGATTGGCAGAAAATGGGCGATAACGAGGCCTTTCATCAGGCGCTGAGCGCTTATCTGCAGCGGGGCTACATCATTCTTACCGGGGTGCCGACCGATCCTGAGCGCATCCTGGAAGTCGGGCGACATTTTGGCTACGTGAAGGAAACCAATTTCGGTCGCTACTTCGAAGTATATTCGCGCCCTGCCGGCAATGACCTGGCCTATCGCAGCGTGGCGTTGGGCCCGCATACCGACAATCCCTATCGCAGCCCGGTGCCCGGTATCCAGCTGTTGCATTGTCTGATCAACGAAACCCACGGCGGCCTGTCCACGCTGGTCGACAGTATCAAGGTGCTTGACGTGCTGAGACACGAGCAACCCGAGGGCTACGAGCTATTGCGTACCACCCCGGTCGGGTATCGTTTCATCGATGCCGGTACCGAGCTGACTGCCCGCCGCTGCATGATTCGCACCGACGCTGACGGGCAGCCCGTCGGTGTACACTACAGCCCGCGCCTTGACAGCCTGCCTTACCTGTCACCCGCCAGGACGCGCCTGTTTCATCTGGCGCGTCAGCGTCTTGGGGAGCTGTTCGCTGATCCTGCCTTTGAAATCCGCTTCCAGCTCAACGCCGGCGAATTGATGCTGTTTGATAACAACCGCGTGCTGCATGGCCGGACCGCCTTCGATACCCAGGAGGGACGGCGGCATCTTCAGGGGTGCTACCTGGACAGCGACGGGCCACGCGAGCGCTTCGCCACAACGCTGATCAAGGCTCGCCAAGAGGCTGGCGAACCTGCATTAACGGAGGAAAGTTACGTATGAATCACGTGGCATTCACACAGATGAAAGATGGTACCGCCGAGGAATACCGGTTTCTGGAGCGGCTCGAAGATCAGTTTAACGCGGAGCTGGTCGAGCGCCTTCTGAAGGCCCTGAGACACCTGGCGCATGGCCTGAGCGGCTACCGGGTCAGTCGACTGGAGCATTCGCTGCAATCCGCGGCGCGTGCCGAGGCCGACGGCGGCGACGATGATCTGGTGATCGCCGCCCTGCTGCATGATCTGGGGGACGAGCTTGCGCCCTACAATCATTCACAGCTGGCCGCCAGCATCATTCGCCCCTACGTGAAGGCCGAGGTGACCTGGATCATTCACCATCACGGATTATTTCAGCAAGTCTACTATGCGCACCACTTTGGCGAAGACCCGAACCAGCGCGAACGCTACCGTGACCATCCCTGGTACCAGAAGTGCGTCGATTTCTGCGAGCGCTACGATCAGGCATCCTTTGATCCGGATTACCCGACGCCCCCGCTCGAACATTTCGAGCCTGCGTTGCGCCGGGTATTCGCCCGCCAGCCCTTTGATCCCGAGGTAATCGGCGCGGAACCGGCCGGCGGTTTCGATAGCCCCGTCTGATCTCGGGGGAGCCAACCGGACAGTTGATGCCGCCCATTGGGTGACGTATAAATGCCTCTGATAGAGGCGGCTCACCTGTCCCCGAGCCTCAGCCGCCGGGCCGGATCAGCGTCGAGATTCTACATGCCCGCCCTGCTGCCCCCGGATCTGGGGGCTTTCCCGTCACTGCGCGGCCTGATCGCCTTCGAAGCCACCGTCAGGCTCGGCTCGATGACAGCGGCGGCGAACGAAATGCACATGACACAGCCCGCCGTCTCTCAGCGTATCCGCGCGTTAGAGGATAGCTTGGGGTGTCCGCTATTTGACCGCAGGGGCGGACGACTCTCTCTCAATGCCAGAGGTCAAGCGTTCCACGAAGAACTGACCCCCGGGCTAGCACGCCTTTGCGGTGCTATCGGAGACCTCCGTTGCCGGATGCGCAAAGCATCTCCCGTCGTCAGCATTGCCGCGGGTGCCGGCTTTACCCACATGTGGTTACGGCCGCGACTGGAACGCCTCGAACAGGCGTTCCCCGACCGCTCCTTTCGACTGCTCCCGATTGATCGAGACGAAGCGCCGGAGATGCAAAAAGCCGACATCGCCCTGCGTTTCGGGCCCCATCAGCAGGATGACCTGACCGATACGCTGGTGGTGCCGGAAAAGGTGTTCCCGGTCTGTAGCCCTGAATACGCACGCCAGCATAATCTCGGCGCCGAGCTGGATACCGACGCACTGCAGCGCATCACTCTGCTGCACCTTGATATGCGTGATCCACGCTGGCTGAACTGGGCCAGCTGGTGCCGGCTGTCACAGCTGCCGCCCCCGCCACTGGAAAGGGCCTTCCCCTACCACAATTTCCCTCTTCTGCTTAATGCCGTGACCCACCATCAGGGCGTGGCGCTGGGCTGGAGCCACGTCACCCGGGACATGCTGGCCAGCGGCCAGCTGGTGGCGCTGGGGCCACATGTCACGCGCAAGAGCCACGGTTACCGTCTAAGCGTGCGCAACCCCGACAGTGCCATGATCGCCCCCGTCGTCGACTGGCTGGCACGAGAATTTGCCGGGTAAATCAGCCGCTACCAACGCTTGACGTCGCCGGAGCAAACCGGTTAAATGGATGCGATTAGTAATGTTTTGCATTATCATTAACCGATAAGGACGTTCGACGATGAACACAGCACGCATTGCCGCCTCCATGGCCGCCGTTCTGGCCGGTAGCGCTTTCGCCACCTCGGCACTGGCCGACGAAATCAATCTGTATTCGGCGCGCCATTACGACTCCGATGAGCGCCTGTACGAGGCCTTCACCAAAGAAACCGGCATTGACGTCAACGTGCTTGAAGGTGGTTCCGACCAGCTGATCGAACGCATCCAGCGCGAAGGCGTGGCCAGCCCCGCCGACGTGATGATGACCGTTGACGCCGGCCGCCTGTGGCGCGCCGAGGAAGAAGGCATTTTCCAAAGCGTTGAGTCTGACCTGCTCGACGAGCGCGTCCCCGACGCCATGCATCAGCCCGAGGGCCTGTGGTTCGGCTTCAGCCAACGCGCCCGGGCGATTTTCTACAACCGCGAAAATTTCGACCCGAGCCAGATTGCAAGCTACGAAGATCTCGCTGACCCCAAGTTCAAGGGCGAGGTCTGCATCCGTTCGTCCAACAACATCTACAACCAGTCGCTGCTCGCCTCCATGGTTGAACACAAGGGCGCTGACGGCGCTGAAGAATGGGCGCAGGGCGTGGTCGACAACATGGCTCGCGACCCCGAAGGCGGCGACACTGACCAGATTCGCGGCGTTGCTACCGGCGAATGCGACCTGGCCGTAGCCAACCACTACTACTACGTGCGCCTGCTGAAGTCTGACGACGACGCCGACCGCGAAGCAGCACGCAAAGTGGGCATCATCTTCCCCAATCAGGACGGCCGTGGCACCCACGTCAACGTTGGCGGCGCCGGCGTTGCCAAGAATGCTCCGCATCACGATAACGCGGTGCGTTTCCTCGAGTTTCTGGCCTCCGACACCGCGCAGCACATTTTCGCTTCCGGCAACAACGAGTTCCCGGTGGTTGAAGGTATCCGCAAGGATCCGGTGCTGGAATCCTGGGGCAACTTCAAGAAAGACGACGTTAACGTCAGCGTACTCGGGGAAAACAACCCCGAAGCGGTACGCATCTTTGACCGCGTCGGCTGGCGTTAAGCCGGTGCGCTAATCCGCGCCTTGTCAGCTCAACGGCTCGCCTTTTGGCGGGCCGTTTTACGTTGCGCTTTCTACAGGGTGAGTCTAAGGTCGTGCGTACCGCAGCAACTGAAAGGAACCTGAATGAAATCATGCTTACGCCCGTCACATCACACTGCCCTTCATAAAAACGCCGGTATCACGGGCCTTAGTGCCTGCGCCCTTGGCGTCTCGCTGCTCGCCGCACCGCTGGCTTTCAGCGCCGAAAACGGCGCCGAAGAACCCGCCGCCGTGCGTTTTGCCGTGCCCCCCTGGCCCGGTGTTACCGTCAAAAGCCAGCTTGCCGCTACGCTATTTGAAGCGCTTGGCTACGCGCCAAAACAGCAGGAAATCGGCGCTACCATCGCCTACCAGGCAATGAGCGAAGACGAACTCGACGTCTATCTGGCCGCTTGGCTACCTGCCCAGCAGGGGATGTACGACACCGCGACCCAGGGCAAAAACAAGCTGATCGACCTTGGCAACAACGTTGACGGCGCCCGCCTGGGCTTTGTAGTGCCCGACTACATGCATGAAAAAGGCATTACCTCGGGAAAAGACCTGTGCAGCAAGGACCTGCAGGACAAGGCCGGCGGCACGATCTACTCCATCGAGATCGGCTCGGGGACTAGCGACTTGCTCGCCGACATGCAGGATAACGGCACCTACTGCCTGGACGAGTGGGACCTCTCGGAAACCTCGGCCTCGGGCATGTTCAGCCAGGCCAAATCGATGATGAAACGCGACGAATGGATCGTCTTCTACGCCTGGACACCGCACTGGGCGAGCATCGAATACGCGATCAAGTTTCTGGATGACCCCAAAGACGCCTGGGGCCCCGACGGCGGCCGCAGCGACGTACGCACGCTGATTACCCCGACGTTCGCCGACGAAAACCCCAACGCGACCCGCCTGCTCGAACAGCTGGTGTTCAGCGCCGATCAGCAAAGTGCGATGATCAGCGGCTTCAGCTATGAAGAACGCCCGCCCGAAGAAGTCGCACTTGACTGGCTGCGGGATAACCCCGCACAGGTCAAAGCGTTTCTTGACGGCGTCACCACCCGCAGCGGCGACCCCGCCTGGCCCGCCGCGCAAAAAGCGCTCGACCTGCCCGACGCCTGATACGATTCGGGTGAAACAAGCGCAAGACGCATAATCAAACGGCTGCCCACGGGCAGCCGTTTTGCATTGGGTGCCGGCACGCCTAGCCTCGGCCATTCAGCAGAAAAATCTTGATCACAATCAGTGACACCCTGCCCTGCAAACGCTAAGGTAAACGAAACGTCGCCAGCAGAAGCAGCGTGCGCGCTTATCTGGGTTAGGCAGAAGGCTGCAGTGATTGGTGTTATGTTGCCGTGATATTTTTTATTTTTATTAATTTCAAACGGTTATACCATGAGCAACGCGCAGCATAACATTGTTAAAGAAGCCCGCTCGTTCAAGTTATTATACGAGCACGCGGCCTAATACCTGTTAGGCTATTTTAGACCCGCCTTATTCATCAGGACGCCGAACGAGCGTTTTACGTCCCGTGGTGACCGGGACCGACCGGCTTTTATGTCATACGGTCGCTGAGTAGCCGATTAGCACATAGCTTTATCGTATCAATGCCGTGATATTTATAACTGAAGTTCATTGGTTTCGAGTGACGGCGCAGCCGTGGTCGTCGGCCTCCATAGTGGCCGTTTTGTCTGCTGGAAAAGGCTGAGTAATGCGACGTGTCAGGTCAATGCCGTCAGCCGCGGCAACCCCTTCAGTAAGGATGGCCACCATTTGTCGGCGGCATCGCCGAGGTGCACGGTGATACGCCGGGCGTGCACTGTCAGCGTGGCGGCCACCTTGAGCACCTGCTCGCGCATCCGCTTCAGGCTCCAGCCCTGCCGGGTCTGTCGTTCCAACAGGCAACGCAGCCCGTGTAGCACCTGATAAGCGCAGAGAGTCAGCAGCAGGTTTACCTCGTTGCGGGCCATGACGTCCTGGACGGTGGAGACACCGCGATCAGTCGAGGAGAGATGCATATCGAGCGACGACTTCACCTCGCCCATGTGGGCTTCGGCGCTGCCGCGCTTGCGATAAAGCGCCAGGACCTTTTCCGGCGGCCAGTCGAACTTGCCGAGATTGGTGACCAAAAAGAAGGCATGCAGCAGCAGATCATCGGGCCGCTCTTGTACCACCAGCACCACGCGCCGCGGCGCCGGCCAGGTACCGGCTTGGTACGCCAGGTCATGGCACCATTCCCGAGGTTGCTCGGGGGGCCGGCCGCGTGGCCGCTTCAGATGTGGCGCTGCCAGTGTCTGCAGGCCCGTATGACTGCGCAACCGGCCCAGATACTCGATGTCGCGATCTTCCAGCGCCTCAAGCGTGTCGTTGTCGGTGAAGCCGGCGTCGATGCGCACCTTGACCTTGGCCCCGGTGCTCTCGTTGAGTCGCCGCACCAGATGTGGGATCCAGGTATCGGCATTCTCGGCTGGGCCGGCGTTACCTTCACGCAGCAGGCCGCCCACCATGTCGCCGGTCTCTGCCAGCGAGGCCACCAAAGGCGAGTAGATTCTGGCCCCGTAAAGTCCATGAAACGCCGAACCGCCCTGGTGGCCGTGAACGTCGATCGGCAAGCCGTCGATGTCCAGCGTCAGATGCTCGGGGCGTTCGCCGCCGTTCAGCGAGGTCAGTCGCCAGACCGCCAGCCGCAGCAGGCCCTCATGCACGGTATCGATATTGTCGTCGCGGCCCAGGCACGTCAGCAGCCGCGACAGCGTCGCTTGAGATGGCCGGTCCTGAGCCAACGGCGTTGTCCCGCGGGCATCACTGCAGGCTAGCTGCCAGAGCGGGTCACGGCGAAGCGTATCGGTATCGCTGAGGTCGATCCAGCCCATCGAACGCTGCAGCACCAGGGTACGCAGCTGGCTGGCTAACGAGTGGCGGACGCGATCCGGGTCGCGGTGATCGACCAGATGGTCGTCCAGCGCATCGATCATGCCGCTGTTGTCGAGGGCTTCACGCAACAGCAAAGCACCGCTGTCGCTGGTGGTGCGATGGCCGCTGAGCTCGACGCGGATGGACCCGTTGCATGACGGGGTCCAGGGGGATAAGCTTTCACCCATGGCGAGTGGTCCTCTTGAATTGTGTTCGTTCAGGAACATCTTGATTCTACAAGAGAAACTGCTCGCCATCTTCTTTTCTGTCTCAGCCCGGTGAATTAGGCGGGTTAGAGTGTTTACATTATGGAGTTTACAATGAAAAAATTATCCCGCCTTATTCATCAGGACGCCGAACGAGCGTTTTACGTCCCGTGGTGACCGGGACCGACCGGCTTTTATGTCATACGGTCGCTGAGTAGCCGATTAGCACATAGCTTTATCGTATCAATGCCGTGATATTTATAACTGAAGTTCATTGGTTTCGAGTGACGGCGCAGCCGTGGTCGTCGGCCTCCATAGTGGCCGTTTTGTCTGCTGGAAAAGGCTGAGTAATGCGACGTGTCAGGTCAATGCCGTCAGCCGCGGCAACCCCTTCAGTAAGGATGGCCACCATTTGTCGGCGGCATCGCCGAGGTGCACGGTGATACGCCGGGCGTGCACTGTCAGCGTGGCGGCCACCTTGAGCACCTGCTCGCGCATCCGCTTCAGGCTCCAGCCCTGCCGGGTCTGTCGTTCCAACAGGCAACGCAGCCCGTGTAGCACCTGATAAGCGCAGAGAGTCAGCAGCAGGTTTACCTCGTTGCGGGCCATGACGTCCTGGACGGTGGAGACACCGCGATCAGTCGAGGAGAGATGCATATCGAGCGACGACTTCACCTCGCCCATGTGGGCTTCGGCGCTGCCGCGCTTGCGATAAAGCGCCAGGACCTTTTCCGGCGGCCAGTCGAACTTGCCGAGATTGGTGACCAAAAAGAAGGCATGCAGCAGCAGATCATCGGGCCGCTCTTGTACCACCAGCACCACGCGCCGCGGCGCCGGCCAGGTACCGGCTTGGTACGCCAGGTCATGGCACCATTCCCGAGGTTGCTCGGGGGGCCGGCCGCGTGGCCGCTTCAGATGTGGCGCTGCCAGTGTCTGCAGGCCCGTATGACTGCGCAACCGGCCCAGATACTCGATGTCGCGATCTTCCAGCGCCTCAAGCGTGTCGTTGTCGGTGAAGCCGGCGTCGATGCGCACCTTGACCTTGGCCCCGGTGCTCTCGTTGAGTCGCCGCACCAGATGTGGGATCCAGGTATCGGCATTCTCGGCTGGGCCGGCGTTACCTTCACGCAGCAGGCCGCCCACCATGTCGCCGGTCTCTGCCAGCGAGGCCACCAAAGGCGAGTAGATTCTGGCCCCGTAAAGTCCATGAAACGCCGAACCGCCCTGGTGGCCGTGAACGTCGATCGGCAAGCCGTCGATGTCCAGCGTCAGATGCTCGGGGCGTTCGCCGCCGTTCAGCGAGGTCAGTCGCCAGACCGCCAGCCGCAGCAGGCCCTCATGCACGGTATCGATATTGTCGTCGCGGCCCAGGCACGTCAGCAGCCGCGACAGCGTCGCTTGAGATGGCCGGTCCTGAGCCAACGGCGTTGTCCCGCGGGCATCACTGCAGGCTAGCTGCCAGAGCGGGTCACGGCGAAGCGTATCGGTATCGCTGAGGTCGATCCAGCCCATCGAACGCTGCAGCACCAGGGTACGCAGCTGGCTGGCTAACGAGTGGCGGACGCGATCCGGGTCGCGATGATCGACCAGATGGTCGTCCAGCGCATCGATCATGCCGCTGTTGTCGAGGGCTTCACGCAACAGCAAAGCACCGCTGTCGCTGGTGGTGCGATGGCCGCTGAGCTCGACGCGGATGGACCCGTTGCATGACGGGGTCCAGGGGGATAGGCTTTCACCCATGGCGAGTGGTCCTCTTGAGTCAAGTTCGGTTAGGAACATATTGATTCTACAAGAGAAACTGCTCGCCATCTTCTTTTCTGTCTCAGCCCGGTGAATAAGGCGGGATTATTACTTTTAGTTTGCTTATTCTTTTCTTTTAATGCCTTTGCTGATTTCATCCATCCAATGGACTTTGATGGCTCTGAGGCTCAAAAAAATAGAGTTATTAAAATTGTTAAAGCGCGCGTAAAAAAAGACTATTGTGATAGTGGCTTGGATATGTGTCAATCAACAACACTAAGAATGATGGAAGGTGAAAATTTAACTGCATTTAAAAATGCCTCTCAAGCAAAAAACAGAAAAATAATGGATCGTGTAATTAAAGATTACTGTAATAGTGGTTTAGATATGTGTAGTTATACGAATATATTTATGATGTATCAAGAAAATCTTAAGGCTAGTAAAAGCTCATTGAGTTGGTAAATAATCCACACATAGCCTAACAAGTTGCTTAAACGGAACTAAAACAGCTCATCATTTTTGCAAAAAAGACCGCAAAAATACTGCCCTGCTTTAGTCCGCTTAGCAAGGCGTTAACACTCAAGGAGAGATTGTGCCTCTATACAAGTATTTGACACATGAGAATACGATGAGAGTTTTAGATGGAAGTGTTAGATTTACTCAACCTGGGGCATTCAATGATCCGTTTGAAATGGTTCCGGAATTACATGTTCCGTATGATTTCGAACCCAAAGATATCCCTATTAACTTTGACGTCGGTGCACCCAGAAGGCAACCAAGTGTTGGAGAATTGGCAATTGATTTTGAGTCCGATCATTGCAATGACATTAACTCCAGAAAGATTTTAAGCTCGCTGAATCAGTCCGTTGGTATTCTATGCTTATCCAAAAATGAATCATCTCTTCTAATGTGGTCACACTATGCCGGTGAGTACTCAGGGGCTGTTATTGAATTTGATGAAGAGCATGAATTTTTTACGGGTTTATTTGATATAGAGTATCGAGAGTATAGGCCTAAGAAGGATATTGGTTCTTATTTAAGTGGTGAATCTCCGATTCCTATAGCGGAGCTTTGTGTAAAGCCCAAGGATTGGGAATACGAGCAGGAATATAGAATCGTTAGAAATCTATCTGAATGTAAAAAGGTTGGTGACTATAACGGCTTTCCAGTTTATGTAAAGGATGTTCCCATGGATGCGATAAAATCAATTACTCTTGGCGAAAGGATGCCTGTAGAGCAGCAAAGAGAGATCTGGAATAAAATCAAGAATACAAAAATTGCATTAAATCTCGCTGCTATCGCAAACTGGGGCTACGAGTTTAGAAAAGAACCAATTAAGTATAATATTCCTGCTTCTGAAATGAATCCTTTGATAAGTCCAAGAACTGCTCATATATTTTCGGAACTCGAAAATGAGTTTGGTGAAATGGCTCGATCGATGATAAACAAGCATAAGTTGAGCGATGTTGCTAACCACACACTGTAAAATGTTAACAAGCGCAAGCAATCGGAAAATTTACTCGCTAGCGCTCCTAAATTTCCGCTGTTGCGGGCGTTATACAGCTGGAGAAAAAAATGAAGTTACTTTCCCTATTTAGTCATAAGGGCGGTGTTAGCAAAACAACCACAACCTTTAATCTTGGATGGCAACTAGCTGATAAAGGCCACAAAACGTTAATCGTCGATGCGGATCCCCAATGTAATTTAACGGCTTTAGTTCTTGACTATAATTCAGTCAGGGATATCGAGGACTTCTATAAAGAGAATCCCGGAAGCGATCTTTCAGCAGGTCTCCGGCCAGTTATGTCAGGGAGGCTAACCGGACTTCAACCAGGAAATCCGGTAAAAACAGGGAATGATAACCTCTATTTATACTGTGGCAACTTGGCTCTTTCCGAGATGGAAACCCAGATGAGTGTCGCGCTAACTACCAGTACAGCTATCCCAGCAATTAAAAACCTGCCGGGCAGCATTGGCGAGTTGCTTCGTTTAACTGGTGAAACGCATGGATTTGAATATGTACTAATCGATATGAGTCCAAGTGTCGGCGCTCTCAATGAATGTCTTCTAATGAGTAGCGATTACTTTATTGTGCCAACTTCACCCGATTTTTTCTGCGCTCAAGCAATTAAGTCGCTATCCAACGTTATTCCCAAGTGGAACGCGGACGTAGCGCCTTTCCGTGATTCTGAGATAGACTATAAAATCCCCGAAATCCCACCAAAATTTATCGGCTTTATTTCGCAAAGGTATAGGCCACGAAGCGGAGCTCCAGCAAAGTCCTTTCAGCGTTGGATCGACGTAATTAAGGAGACTGTTTCCACAGAGCTGATTCCGGCTCTTGATTCTATTGGTATGACAATAACTAACGATGAATTCGCTCAGTATTCAAGAACTGATGAGCCATATAACCTTGCTAACGTTGCTGATTTTAATTCGTTAATTGCACAATCGCAAAAATTTAACGTGCCAATTTTCGCTTTGTCGGATGAACAACTAGAACAAAGTGGAGTGATCCTAGATAACATGAAAGAAAGCCGCGATAATTTCAACGAAGTCTTCGAAAATTTAGCGGATGAATTGCACCAAATAATGAGAAATGTATAACAAATCGCTGCAGTTGATGTCGGCTGCGCCGCCACAACTGAGCTTCGGCGTTAGCTACTCAAATCCACAAAGGAAAAGTCATGCTCAAAATGCCCGCGCAATCATTTACCCGATCAGCCACCACCGTCGCTGGGCTCCTGTTGATGCTGGCAACCACTCCAGCCTTGGCATCGTCAAGCTGTGAGGGCGTCAAAGGCTGCGACAGGAAATTCTGCGAGATAGAACAGCAGCTTGATATTGCTCAGGAAAACGGCAATAAATATCAGGTGGCTGGGTTAGAAAAGGCGCTGCAAGAGGCGAAGCGCCACTGTACTGATGAAGGCCTTCGCGAGGACCTGATCGAAGACATACAAGACGCCAAAGAAGATTTGGCCGAGTATAAGGCCGATCTCAGGGAAGCCGAAGAAGACGGTGACATGGATGACCGTCGCAAGTACCAGCAAAAGATTGAAGAAGAAAAAATCGAAATTAGGCAGCTTGAGAACGAGCTGTCCCGCTTGGACTAAATCCGGCTAACAAAATGGCCGCCCACGGGCGGCCGTTCTGCGTATGAGCGCCCTCTTTCAGCCTGAATTCATGGAATAACGGCGGCTCAAAGCCCCCAGCGGCGTAGCAGGTTGTGGTAAACGCCGGTGAGCTGGACGCTTGAAGCGTGGTCGGCGCCGAGCTGCTGGTGGATCTGCTGGATCGAGGTATCCAGATCAAACAGCAGGCTGCGCTGGCCTTCGTCGCGCACCATGCTTTGTATCCAGAAAAACGCGCCGAGGCGCGCGCCCTGGGTAACCGGCGTGACGCGGTGGAGGCTTGATGACGGGTAGAGAATCAAATCCCCCGCCGGCAGCTTGACGCTGTGCGCACCGTAGGTGTCTTCCACAATCAGCTCGCCGCCTTCGTAGGTCTCCGGCTCGTTGAAAAACAGCGTCGCGGATAAATCCGTGCGCAGGTATTCACCGCGGCTGTGATCCATGCGCATTGAGTTATCCACATGCAGTCCGAACGACTGCCCGCCCTGATAACAGTTGAACAGCGGCGGAAACACATGCGCCGGCAGCGCGCCGGCGATAAACAGCGGGTGGCGTTTGACCGCCGCGCTGACGACTTGCGCCAGATGCCGAGCCACATCAGAGTCTTCGGGCAGCTGCAGGTTATCCTTGGCCATGGCCGACTGAAAGCCCGCGGTGGCCTTGCCGTCCTGCCATTGGGCTTTGAGCAAAAGCTCGCGGCACTCGGCCACCTGGGCCTTGTCGAGCACCTCGGGAACGTGAAGCATCATGGCGGAGATCTCCTTTAGAAACGATAATCCAGCGTCAGCACGCCCGAACGGCCATCGCCGATTTCCACTGCAGAACCGCGCGAATCGGTGCCCGGACGCGGGCGTACTCCGGAGACATACTCTTCATCAAACAGGTTGTTGACGTTGAGCTGGGCGCTCAGGTTGTCGGTCACGCGGTACGCGAGCATGGCGTTGTGCAGCCAGTAGTCGTCTATTTTCGCGGCGACATCCGAGGCGACGTGGCGCTCGCCCACGTACTGGGTACCGTACCCCACCTGCAGCGTCTGGCTGATGTCATAGGTCGACCACAGGCTGACGCTGTGTTCCGGCGTGTTGCCAAGCGCATGCCCTTCGGGGTCGCGGCCGTTGGTCTGCGCTGAAGCGATGGACTTGAGCGTTTCGCTGTCCAGATAGGTGTAGTTGGCGTACAGCTGCCAGGCATCGGTCAGCTCGCCGGTCATGCCCAGCTCCACGCCCTGCACGCGCTGTTCGCCGGCCAGACGCAGGTCGCCGTTACCGTCCTGCTCGCGCACGTTGTCTTTATCCACGCGGAACAGCGCGCCGGTCAGTCCCAGCTGGCCGTCCATCAGTTCCCACTTGGTGCCCAGCTCCCAGGTCTTGCTCTTTTCCGGCGAGAGCTTGTCGGCCCCGTTGCCACGGCCAAGGCTGCCGGAGGTGGCGAGGTTTTCTGCCGAGGGGCTGAACGAGGTGCCGTAGGCCAGATACACCCGCCCGTTGGTCGCCGGTTTGTAAACCACGCCGGTGCGGCCGCTGAACTCGCTGTCGCTGGTAGTCGTGCGCTCGTTGTCGTCCTTATCCACCGCTTCGCCGTCGATCCAGTCGTGGCGCAGGCCAAAGCTCAGATCCCACTGCGGATTCAGGCTAACGGTGTCAAAAGCGTAGATCGCCTGATTCTCCAGCGTCGCTTCGTTAGCACCGCGGGCGGTATAGGTGGTGCCGCCGTCCCAATGCCCGGGCGGGTTGCCCATGTCGTAACCGCCGTCAGGATACGGGTGCTCCGCCGACCCCAGCCCCAGATTGGACGCCGTGCGGTCGTAGGTTTCCCGTGAGAACTCGGCACCCACCAGCAGTTCGTGCGCCAGGCTGCCGGTGTTGAAGCTAGTGCTCAACTGGGTCTGGTTGATCCACATTTCGGTGGTCACGTCGCGACGGTACGCCTGAGGGCCGGCGGGCTTGTAGCGCCCGGGCGCCAGACCGCCCATATCAGCGTGCGGCGCTGAAATGGTGGTATCGCGGTCAAGCTGGGTATAGCGGGTCTTGTTCTCCAGCCGCGTCGCACCGCTAAAGTTGTGCTCGATCTGCAGGGTAGCGATATCGCTCTGTATTTCTTCGCCGTCCAGATTGCTCCAGCCGTAAAACGCTTCATGGTCAACGCCCGGCAGCACCTCGCCGTCTTTGGCGGGCAGGCCGTAATCCAGCAGGTTGTCGTCTTTCTGATGAACGTAGCTCAGCGTGGCGCGGGTGGCATCAGACAGGCCGACGGTCAGCGACGGCGCGATCCCGAAGCGCTCTTCGTTGATCTCGTCGCGCCCGGGCTTATCGTTCTCGTGGCCCATCAGGTTCAGGCGGAAGGCGCTGTTGGTGCCCAGCCCTTCAAGGGTCTGGTTGGCATCCAGCGTCACGCGGTGATAGTCGTCGGTGCCGAGGCCGGTGCTGGCGTCAACAAAATCGCGCTGCTGCGGGGTTTTGCTGATCATGTTGATCACCCCGCCGGTGGTGCCCGCGCCGCCGAAGACCGAGCTGGGGCCTTTCACCACCTCAACGCGTTCGACGTTGAACAGGTCGGTGCGGTTGTTCTGGCTACTGTCGCGCAGGCCGTCCACTTTGAGATTGGCGTTGGCGCTAAAGCCGCGAATGTTGATCTTGTCACCGGAACCGCCGCCGCCCTCGCCCGCGTCAAAGGTAATGCCCGAGACGTTGGACAGCACCTGTCGCAGGCTCAGCGCCTGCTGCTCTTCGATGACTTTTTCCGGCACCGTGGTCACGGTTTGCGGCGTATCCAGCAGTGGTTTGACGAACTTGTCCGAGGCCGAATACTCGGCTTTGTAGCCAGTGTTCTGTTCGCCGACCACGGTCACGGCGTCAAGCTCGGTGGCCTCAGTGGCCTGCGCCATGGCCGGCATGCTGGTGGAAGCCACGGCAAAGCTGGCCGCGGTGGCAAAGGCGCGATAAGGCGAGCGGCGGGTCGCGGTAATACCAGAATTCACTATTCCGTTCCTTATGAATGAGTCAGAGGTTGTTATTAAGGCGACTCATTCTCATGCGCAATTAATTTTTAGTCAAGGTTAGTGCGCCTCATTCTCATAAAGACATCCGCCACCTCGGCGACGAGGATCGCCAATGTCGACCTTCCGCTGCTCGCTTGCGGATAAGGTGCATAAAATGGAAGACGGATTTTGGCTTGGCACAAGCGCCCATTGATGATGTGAGGAAGGCACTGCCGGCAAGATGATAGATATGCGTATATGTTGAACCTGTAGCAAGCCGTACTATTAAACCCAGGTGGCCCATGACAAAGCAGCGTTTAATTCTCCTCTTCGACGGCACCTGGGACGATCCAGAAAACCAGACAAACGTCTTTCGTATGGCGCAGCGTATCCATGAATACGATGGCCGTGTGGAACAACGATTTTTCTACCACCCCGGTGTGGGAAGCGGAAAATTTGAGCGTTTCATGGGCGGCATCTTCGGCTACGGCCTCAGCAAGAATTTGCTGGAAGGCTACGAGTGGCTCGCAAAACGCTATTCCGACGAAGACGAGATCTGGATCTTTGGCTTCAGCCGCGGTGCCTATACGGCAAGGAGCCTTGTCGGGCTCATCCAGAAATGTGGGCTCCTCCGCATCGTGACGCCCAGCCTGCTGGATAAGGCTGAGCACCTCTACCGAGACAAAAGCCTGAGGCCGGACGATGAGGAGTGCGAAACATTCAGGCGCAAGTACAGCCGGACGCCGCGGGTTCATTTCATTGGCGTATGGGATACCGTCGGTGCGCTGGGCGTGCCGGGAACGAACCTCTCGGTGCATGGCAAGTACTCGTGGCGCGACACCGAACTCTCCAGCGCGGTGAATTACGCTTACCACGCGGTTGCGCTGGACGAGCACCGTGCGGCCTACGATGTCTCCCTGTGGGTAAATGAAGGCAGGCTGACACAAGCCAGTAACCGGGATATCGAACAGCGCTGGTTTATCGGTGCGCACGCCAACGTAGGGGGCGGCTATGGCGATGGGGACGCACTTGCCGATATTCCTCTGCAATGGATGATCAAGAAAGCTGCAGCTGCGGGGCTGAAGCTGGATGCATTCAACGCCGCTGACACTGCGTGGCAGACCCAGCCTCGGGATTCCTACGCCGAGTTTTTGTACGGTGCCTATGCGCTATTCCGTCAAATAACGCATCCGGGAAAGGGGCGATACGTTAGACGCTTCGCCAGAGGGCTGAACGGGAAGCCGGCCGTCAACGTGACGGTGGACCCAAGCGTGTGGCAGCGCTGGGAAGCGGCCGAATTCACTTATCGACCGCGTACCCTGACCGATGCGAATCAAGTACCGCCCGAGCAGGCAGGTGGGGCTTAACGGCTGGGTTTAATGCCGGCAAGATAATAGATATGCGTATATGTTGAACCTGTAGCAAGCCGTACTATTAAAAATAGGTGGCCCATGACAAAACAGCGCTTGATTCTCCTCTTCGATGGCACCTGGAACGACCCGGAAGATCAAACAAATGTCTTTCGTATAGCGCAACGCATCCATGCATACGATGGCGACGTACGGCAGCGATTTTTCTACGACCCGGGCGTGGGAAATGGAACGTTTGATCGTGTCACGGGCGGCCTCTTCGGCTACGGTCTGACTGACACTCCCCGCCCGCCGCGCTAAGCGCTTTGGGCGAGGGTTCTTGGGTTGCCCCGAGAACCTTCCTGCTTCAACACGCCTTCACTAGACAGTGGCTACGCCGCTGCCCCCGATCCAGTCGCTCCACAGGCTAACCCCGCCAGCCCGGCGGTTCGGATATTGTTGGCTGCGTTAATGTCGCGGTCGATGGCCTGGCCACAGCCCTCGCAGTGCCAGTGGCGCTGCGATAGCGGTAGCTTTTTAACCTTGTGCCCGCAGCCGTGGCACATCTTGCTGCTCGGCAGCCACTGGCTCACTTGCACCAGTTGCCGGCCTGCCCATTCGGCTTTGTAGGTGAGCTGGCGCACAAACTCGCCCCAGCCCGCATCGCTGATGGCCTTGGCCAGCGCCCTGTTTTTTATCATGCCGGTGATGTTCAGCGTCTCAACGCAAATAACTTGGTTTTCGTTAATGAGCGTTCGAGTCGCTTTATGGATGGCATCGCGGCGGCAGTCGGCAATACGGGCATGGAGCCGCGCCACTTTTTGGCGCAGCTTATGGCGATTGTTCGAGCCCTTTGTCTTCTTGGCCAGGCGGCGTTGTAGGTACGCCAGCTTCGCTTCATAGCGTTTTAGATGACGAGGATTGCCGGACTTCTGGCCGTCCTGGGTGATGAACAGATCGGTCAGCCCCAGATCAATACCCACGGTGTTGGGTATGATCGGTAGCGCCTTGGGCGTGAAATCGCACAGGCAGCTAATGAAATAGCGACCGGCGCGATCTCGTGAAATAGTGATACTGGAGGGCGCGCTGGCTAACGGGCGGCTCCAGCGAATCGGCAGCGGCACCTTTGTCTTGGCAATGGTGATCTCGCCGTCCCGATAACGAAAGGCTGCTTTCGTCAACCGGATCGACTGGCGGCCATCCTTGCACTTAAAGCGCGGATAGCGTGCCTTGAGCTTGGGGTTGAAGAAATTATCGAACGCGGCTTTTTGATCGCGCAGCGTTTGTTGCAGGATCACGCTGGAAACGTCTTTCAACCAGGGGTGTTCGGCTTTTAGAGCGACCAGCCGTTTTTCCGCTACCGAATGCGATACGGATTCGTCCCGCTGCTGATAAGCCTCGGTGCGATAATTCAGGGTATTATTCCAGACAAACCGCGCGCACCCGAACGACTGTGCTAGCAGCAAAGCCTGCTCGGGGGTGGGATAAAATCGTTCTTTGTAGGCGCGCTTTGTCATACTGTATATTTATCAGGTATTGATGGTCATATCAAGACAAGCACCCCGTTGCGGTGCGCCCTTATATCACCGCCCGCATTGGGCGATGCTTTACGGGCGATTTGGTAAAAATTTACTGCAGGGCTACGAGTGGCTTGCAAAACGCTATACCGCCGACGACGAAATCTGGATATTTGGCTTCAGCCGTGGTGCCTATACGGCAAGGAGCCTTGTCGGCCTCATCCGGAAATGTGGGCTCCTCCATATCGTAACGCCCAGCTTGCTGGAGAAAGCTGAGCACATCTACAGGGACAAGAACCTGAAACCGGACGATGAGACGTGCGCAACATTCAAACGCTATTACAGCCGGACGCCGAAGGTTCACTTCATTGGCGTATGGGATACCGTCGGTGCACTGGGCGTGCCGGGAACGCGGCTTACGGAACGCGGCAAGTATTCGTGGCACGACACCGAGCTCTCCGGCGCGGTGGATTACGCTTACCACGCGGTCGCGCTGGATGAACATCGTGCCGCCTACGATGTTCCCCTGTGGGTTAGTGAAGATGGACTGCAAAAAGCCAAAAACCGGGACGTTGAGCAGCGCTGGTTTATCGGTGCACACGCCAATGTTGGAGGCGGCTATGGTGCCAAGGATTTCCTTGCCGAGCTCTCCCTGCAGTGGATGATCCAAAAAGCTGCGGCTGCAGGGCTGAAGCTGGATGCATTCACCGCCACTGACAATGCGTGGCAAACCGAGCCCAAGGATTCCTTCAGCGATTTTTTGCGAGGCGCTTATGCCTGGGTTCGTAAGGTCAGAAGCTCGGGTGATGGCCGGTACTTCAGGCGCTTCGCTAAAGGGCAAAACGGCAAGCCGGCCATCAACGTAACGGTGGACCCCAGCGTATGGAAACGCTGGGAAGCGGCCGAATTCACTTATCGACCGCGCACACTGACTGATGCGGACCAATGCCCGCCAGCCTAGCTATGGCCTCAAGGGCTGCACGGCTGCTGTGCAGGCAGTTCACACAGGGGGCGTGGCAGCCGTTATCCTTCCGTGCCAGAATGGATTCATACAGGAACGCGAGGTTTCGCCCATGAATCTCCAGAAAATTGAAGACGAGGCGCTCCACCTCTCAAAAGAAGAGCGAACCCGGTTGGTCCAACGATTGGTCCTGAGCCTGGAGGCGCCATCAGAAAGAGAGCTCAGGTCTGACTGGTTGCTTGAAGCGCGCCAGAGAGCGGAGGAGCTTGATAATGGTTCGGTGCAGGCTGTGCCCGGTGACGATGTCTTGAGGAAAGCTCGAGCATTAATCAATTGAACTACTTTTTCCACCCGGCAGCGGAAGCCGAATTTCTGGAATCCGTGGGTTACTACGAATCCAGGGCTACCGGCTTGGGCGGCGCCTTGATAGAGGAGTTCGAGGCTCTGGCCGGCTTGATCAGAAAGTCGGCCAAAGGCTGGCAGATCAAGCTGGAGCCAAATATTCGCAGCGCTCCTCTTCACCGGTTTCCGCTATCCATCATCTATCGGGAACATTCAGGCACTATCCAGATTTTGGCTGTTGCCCATGATCGGCGACGTCCGCAGTACTGGCTTGGCAGGCGTTAACTACCGGCTGCACAGCAGTTGGTTCTCCGCTATCAGGCGCCTGCCGGCGCCATCGCCCGGTTAACCGGCCTCCTACAAAAGTACATCTCAGTGCGCTTCGTCCCAGTGGCTACCGCTTTCGGCTTCTACGGTTAGCGCGACGCTGAGTTTGGCGGCGTTCTGCATGCGCTTTTTCACTTCTTCCTTGAACGCTTCCGCCTGGCTTTCGGCGACTTCGAATACCAGTTCGTCGTGTACCTGCATCACCATTAGCGCGTCGAACTCGCCTGCTTGCAGCCAGGCGTCGACGTCGATCATCGCTTGTTTGATGATGTCGGCGGCGGTGCCCTGCATCGGCGCGTTGATCGCGGTGCGTTCGGCGCCCTGGCGGCGGTTGCCGTTCCTGGAGTTGATTTCGGGCAGGTAGAGCCGGCGGCCGGCCACGGTTTCGACAAAGCCGTCTTCTGCCGCCTGGACGCGAATGCGCTCCATATAGCGCGCCACTCCCGGGTAGCGGTCAAAGTAGCGGTCGATGTAGGTTTGCGCCTGATTGCGTTCGATATGCAGCTGGCGCGAAAGCCCCCAGGCGCTCATGCCGTAAATCAGCCCGAAGTTGATCGCCTTGGCGCTGCGGCGCTGTTCATGGCTGACCTTTTCCAGCGCGGTGCCGAACACCTCGGCGGCGGTGGCGGCGTGGATGTCCTGACCCTCGGCAAAGGCCTTGAGCAGGCCCGCGTCTTCGGACAGGTGCGCCATGATGCGCAGCTCGATCTGCGAATAGTCGGCGGCGACGATGCAGTAGCCGGGGCGCGCGGTAAACGCCTGACGAATCTTGCGCCCTTCTTCGGTGCGAATGGGGATATTTTGCAGGTTGGGGTCCGACGACGACAGCCGCCCGGTGGCCGTGACCGCCTGATGGTAGCTGGTATGCACACGCCCGGTGGCCTTGTTGACCAGCCGCGGGAGCTTGTCGGTGTAGGTGGACTTGAGCTTGGAAAGCCCGCGATGCTGGATGATGACCTTGGGCAGCGGGTAGTCCAGCGCCAGCTCTTCGAGCACGGCTTCTGCCGTGGATGGCGCGCCCTTGGGAGTTTTCTTGAGCACGGGGATTTTCTGCTCGTCGAACAGGATCTCGCCCAGCTGCTTGGGCGAGCTCAGGTTGAATTCGCGTCCAGCCAGCTCAAACGCCTGTACTTCAAGCTCGTGGATGCGCCCTTCAAGCTCGCGGTTCTGGTGGTGCAGGCGCTCAACGTCCAGCGATACGCCGGCGCGCTCCATGCGCGACAGCACCGGAATCAGCGGCAGTTCGAGGGTTTCGAGCACCTCGGTAAGCCGGCCTTCGCGCTCGACCTGGGGCTGCAAGGTGTCGTGCAGGCGCAGGGTAATATCGACGTCTTCGCAGGCGTAGGGCACGGCCTGCTCAAGCGCGACCTGATTGAAGGTCAGCTGCTTGGCGCCCTTGCCTGCGACCTCTTGAAACGACGTGGTGGTTTCGCCCAGGTACTTGAGCGCCAGCGAGTCCATATCATGACGCGTGGCGGTAGAGTTGAGCACGTAGGAGGCCAGCATGGTGTCGGCCAGCGGCGGCGCGACGGCAATGGCGTAGTTGGCCAGCACCGAGATATCGTACTTGAGGTTCTGGCCGATCTTGGTCTTGCCGGTGTCCTGCCACAGCGGCGTCAGCGCCTCGAGCACTGCGCGGCGGTCGAGCTGCTCGGGGGCATCGAGGTAGTCGTGGGCCAGCGGAATATAGGCGGCCTCGCCGGCCTCAAGCGACAGCCCCACGCCGACGATTTCCGCTTCCATGTAGTTCAGGCTGGTGGTTTCCAGATCAAAGCAGAAGCGCTCGGCCTTTTGCAGCCGCGCTAGCCAGTCGTCCAGTTCGCTCTGGGTGGTAATCACGCAGTCGCGGCGCTCGCTCGGTGCCGGTGAGCCGGCCTCGTCTTCGCTGTCTTGCGCGGCGTTGGCCGGCGCCGGAGTGCCACCTTTGATGTCGTCAACGCCTTCGTCGCGCCCTTCCAGCAGCTCGCCCAGTTCGCGCTTGAATTCAAGCTCGCGGTAGAGCTCGACCAGCGCATCGCGGTCGGGGTGGGCAATCTCCAGATCATCGAGCCCTGCGGGCAGTTCGCAGTCGATTTTGATCGTCGCCAGCTCGTAGGACAAAAATGCCTTGTCGCGGTGTTCTTCGAGCTTTTTGGGCAGCGTTTTGGCGCCGCGAAAGCCCAGCGTGGTGACGCGTTCGAGGTCGGCGTAGATAATATCCAGCCCGCCGTTCATGCCCTGTAACAATCCCACCGCGGTTTTTTCCCCCACGCCGGGCACACCGGGAATGTTGTCGACCTTGTCGCCCATCAGCGCGAGGAAATCGATGATCAGCGCCGGCGGCAGGCCGAACTTATTCTCAACGCCGGCTTCGTCCAGCGTTTCGTTTTTCATCGTATTGACCAGCGTGATGTGGGCATTGACCAGCTGCGCCATGTCTTTATCGCCGGTGGAGATCACCGCGTCGCGCCCCGTGTGTGTCGCCTGATGAGCCAGCGTGCCGATCACGTCGTCGGCCTCAACGCCGTCAATGCACAGCAACGGCAGCCCCAGCGCCCTGACGCATTCGTGCAGGGGTTTTATCTGGCTGCGCAGGTCGTCGGGCATCGGCGGGCGCTGGGCCTTGTATTCGCTGTAAAGCTCGTCGCGAAAGGTTTTGCCCGGGGCATCGAAAATCACCGCCATGGGGCTTTCGGGGTAGTCCTTGAGCAGGCGCTTGAGCATGTTGAGCACGCCCTTTACCGCGCCGGTGGGCTGGCCCTTTGAGGTGGTCAGCGGCGGCAGCGCATGAAACGCGCGGTACAGGTACGAAGAACCATCAACTAAAACGATCGGAGCGCGGGCCATAACCAAATATCCATTGCCAAAAGATGATGGCGGCTATAATACGCGTTGTGCCGCCAGCCCGGCGAGCCGCTATGGCGCCGTCGGGTGAAATAACGGCGCGATTGAACCACCACGCTGCCAAGTCATGCATCAAGCCGCTATAATAGGGGGCTTCGCAACCTGAGCGAGATTCTCATGGCTGTATTTACTCCGCTTGGCGACGCGCAGGTCGCTACCTTTTTAGAGTCCTTTGACGTGGGCCGCTTTGTGTCTTTACAAGGCGTTGCCAGCGGCACGGAAAACTCGACGTTTTTTGTTACCACTGATCGCTGTGAGCTGGTGCTCACGCTGTTTGAACAGGGCGAGCAGGAAGAGCTGCCGTTTTTTGTCGATCTGCTCGACTACCTCGACGATCACAGACTGCCCGTTCCCGGCCCAGTGCACGACCGTAACGGCGTGGCGCTGCAGCGCCTGGCCGATAAGCCGGCGCTGCTGTTTCCGCGTTTGCCCGGCCGTCACCCCGAGTCGCCAAGCCTTGAGCAGTGCCGCGTGCTGGGCGATGCGCTGGGCCGTATGCATACGGTCTCCCGGCGCTTTTCCGGCTCGCGCCCCAACCCGCGGGATCTGAGCTGGCTGCAGGCGCTGCATCATAAAGTGCTGGGCTTTTTGAGCAATGCTGACCAGACGCTGATGAAAAACGCCGTGGATGATTTTGAAGGTGAGTTTGCCACCTACGGCGAGCTGCCTCAGGGCGCGCTGCACGGCGATTTATTCCGCGATAACACTCTGTTCGAGGGCGACCGGCTCGGCGGCATCATCGATTTTTACAACGGCTGCACCGGCGATTTGCTGTTTGACGTGGCGATTGTGATCAACGACTGGGCCACCAACGCGGACGGCAGTATTGACCCGGCGCGCCATGACGCCCTGCTGGAGGCCTATCAGGCACGCCGCCCGTTGACCTCAGGCGAGCGGGCGCTGTGGCCCACCATGCTGAGCATGACGGCGCTGCGCTACTGGCTCTCGCGCCTGCTGGTGGTTTACGTGCACCCGCCGGCGCACGACCTGACGCCCCACGACCCCACGCGCTTTCGCACGATCTTCATGGCGCGCCAGCTGCACGGCGCGCTGCCCCTGCCCGAGGTCTCGGTAGCGAATTAAGCCGGCAGTTATCGCCTAGCATCAGCGCCGCTTATGAGCCCTGGCGTTGCTGCTGGGCCTCATCGATAGTCTCGGCGGCGTCTTGGCGGTCTTCGCCGTCGGCCTCGGGGGCGTCGTGTTCATCCTTGCGCGACGGCTGCAGGCACAGCGTGGCCATAAACGGGAAGTGATCCGAGCCGATCTCCTCAAGCCGCTGCATGCGGGTCAGGGTGAAATGCTCGCTGACAAAGATATGGTCCAGCGGCCAACGCAAGAACGGATACTTGGCGTGAAAGGTGCTGAACATGCCACGGCCACGGCGCGGGTCCATCATGTGGCTGACGCGGCAGAACATGCGCGTGGAGCGCGACCACGCCACGTCGTTGAGATCCCCTGCGGCAAGCGTCGGCTGCGGATGCTGATCAATCATCTGCCCCACCAGCAGCAGCTCGCCGTCGCGCCAGAGCGAAGTTTCGCTTTCGCTGGGCGCCGGCGGGCGCGGGTGCAGCGCGTAAAACCGCACGCGCTCGCCGCTGGGCAGACGCAGCCAGGCGTGGATGGAAGGAATATCGTCCTGTATCAGCCACCTGATTTCGGCCTCCTCCAGCGGCAGACGCGAATACAGATGCATGCCGTAGAGGTTATCCAGCGGCACCTTGACGCTGTGCGGCCAGCCCTCATCGAGCACCGGATCAAGCTGGTTTTGCCACCAGTTGTCGCTTTCAAGGGTCAGCACCACGTCCGGCTGATGCGCTTTTATCTGCTCGATCAGCTTGGGCGCGTCGCGGTTGGGGGTCAGCACGTTGGCGACAAGCAACGTCACGCAGCGCTGTGGATCGCCGTCCTTTTCAGTGCGTTTGACCTTGATCGGCATCAGGCGGGTATAAGGCAGAATGCGCCGGAGCTGTACGGCAATCACCAGCGCATTGACCAGCACAAGCCCCAGTCGCCAGTCCGGCGCGGCAAACAGCGAGAGCACTAGGCAAACCGCCGCCAGGCTTGCGATTTGTAATCGGGGAAACTCGCAGATGCGCGCCCACCACTGGTGGACGGGAATGCGCCCCAGCGTCGAGGCGGCCAGCAGGATAACGGTGGCAACGGCGAGAACAAGAGTCAGCATGGGCGTTTTCCTGCAGGTTGAAGGCAACATGGCAACAGGCCTTCAGCATGACGAATAAACCGCCGCGGCGCAAAAGCCCCGCGGCGGCGAACGCTGACTGTGTTGCCTATTTGCAGCTCTTGCCTAGCCCCAACTCTTACCTAATCCCAGTTGAGCACGACCTTGCCCGTGCTGCCTTCTTGCATCAGCGCAAAGGCTTTTTCAAAATCGTCGGCAGCGAAGTGGTGGGTGATAATCGGCTCAAGGTTCAGCCCCGACTGGATCAGGCTGGCCATCTTGTACCAGGTCTCGAACATTTCACGGCCGTAGATGCCGCGAATGGTCAGCCCCTTGAAGATCACGCGGCTCCAGTCGATGGGCATCTCGCCCGGGGGAATGCCCAGCATGGCGACCTTGCCGCCGTGATTGATCGCTTCCAGCATTTCGTTGATCGCCGATGCCACGCCGGACATCTCAAGCGCCACGTCAAAGCCTTCGGACATATCCAGCTCGGCCATGACATCAACAAGCGACTCGCGCGCCACGTTGACGCCGCGGGTGACGCCCATGCGCCGGGCAATGTCCAGACGCTCATCGTTGATGTCGGTAATCACGATGTGGCGGGCGCCGACGTGGCGCGCTACCGCGGCGGCCATGATGCCGATGGGGCCAGCGCCGGTAATCAGCACGTCTTCGCCGACCAGATCAAACGCCAGCGCGGTGTGCACGGCATTGCCGAACGGATCGAAAATGGCCGCCAGATCGTAGGAGACTTCGTCGGGCAGTTTGAACAGATTGTACGCCGGCAGCGTCATGTATTCGGCAAACGCGCCCTGACGATTAACCCCCACGCCGATGCTGTTGCGGCATAAATGGCGTAGGCCAGCACGGCAGTTACGGCAATAGCCGCAGGTCACGTGGCCTTCGCCGGAAACACGGTCGCCCACGGCAAAGCCTTCCACTCCCTCGCCCAGCTCGACGATCTCGCCGCTGTATTCGTGCCCGGTAATCATCGGGACCGGCACGGTTTTCTGCGCCCATTCGTCCCACTGATAAATGTGCAGGTCGGTGCCGCAGATCGAGGTGCGGTGAATCTTGATCAGCACGTCGTTGTGGCTGACCTCGGGCACCGGTGCTTCGATCATCCAGATGCCGGGTTCTGCCTTCGTCTTGGCGAGCGCTTTCATGCAATTACCTCCAGTTCGCGGCCAATGCGCGTGAATGCTTCAAGCGCGGTGTCGATTTGTGCCGGCGTATGCGCCGCCGACATCTGCGTGCGAATGCGCGCCTGCCCGCGGGGCACCACCGGGAAGGAAAATCCGATGACGTAGATCCCCTCGGCCAGCAGGCGTTCGGCAAAGGTTGAGGCCAGCCGCGCATCACCGAGCATCACGGGAATGATCGGGTGATCCGCGCCGGCCAGGGTAAAGCCGGCCTGTTCCAGCCCCTGACGAAAGCGGGCGACGTTGTCCCACAGCTGACGGCGCAGCTGGCCGCCCTGCTCAACCAGATCGAGCACCTCAAGGCTGGCCGCCACGATGGGCGGCGCCAGTGCGTTGGAAAACAGATACGGACGCGAGCGCTGGCGCAGCCATTCAACAATGGCGCCGCGCGCGGCGGTGACACCGCCGGATGCGCCACCCAGCGCCTTGCCCAGCGTCGTGGTGATGATATCCACGCGCTGCATCACGTCGTGGTATTCGGGCGTGCCGCGCCCGCCCTCGCCCATAAAGCCGGTGGCGTGGCAGTCGTCGATCATCACCATGGCGCCGTAGCGCTCGGCCAGATCGCAGATACCGGTGAGGTTGGCGACCACGCCGTCCATGGAGAACACGCCGTCGGTGGCGATCAGCTTGAAGCGGGCGCCAGCAGCGTCGGCTTCCTGCAGGCGCGTTTCCAGCTCGGCCATGTCGTTGTTGGCATAGCGGTAACGGCCGGCCTTGCACAGGCGAATGCCGTCGATGATCGAGGCGTGGTTGAGCGCGTCGGAAATGATCGCGTCTTCGGGGCCAAGCAGCGTTTCGAACAGCCCGCCGTTGGCGTCAAAGCAGGACGAATACAGAATCGCGTCGTCCATGCCCAGAAACCCCGCCAGCCTTTCTTCCAGCCGGCGATGTTCGGCGTGGGTGCCGCAAATAAAGCGCACCGAGGCCATGCCCAGCCCCTGTTCGTGCAGCCCGCGTTCGGCGGCCTTGATCAGTGCCGGATCGTCGGCGAGGCCAAGATAGTTGTTGGCGCAAAAGTTGATCACCTCGCCCTGCGCGACGCGGATGCGTGCCCGCTGGGGCGACATCAGCTCGCGCTCGTGCTTGTAAAGCCCCTCTTCGTGGAGCGTGTCGAGCTGGTGTTTCAGCTGCGTCTGGAATGCCTGGGTCATACCGGATCTGCCTCGCGCTTGTCGTCCTGATAGGGAGACGCTGTGGAAAGTTTGGGCTGCTGTTTGAGCTCTTCGCCGTTGGGGCCTTCATAGCGGCGTCCCCAGCCGGTAATTGCCGACACCAGCATAATCACCACCAGCAACCAGCCCTGAAAGACGAACGGAAACACTTCTGTCGGTGCCACGCTTGGCAGCCAGCTGTAGGTGTCCTGCATCAGCTGAATGGTCGACCAGCCGAGCAGCACCGGCGCGCCCCAGGGGAAGATATAGCCCAGCGCCGAGGTCACGGCATCGAGCATGTTGGCGCGGCGGTAGCGGTGAATGCGGTAGCGCTCGCCCAGCTCCCGGACGAAGGGCGCGGCGGCAATTTCAGCGGCGGTATTGATGGTGATCGCGGTGTTCAGCAGCGCCACGATGCCCCAGATGGCAAGCTCGGCCTTGCGCACGGAGTCCTTGATCCAGCCCACCAGCTTGCCGGTGATCACTTCCATGGTGCCGCCCAGTTTGAGCAGATAGGCCGCCGCGACGATCAGCAGGATCAGAATCGCCATGTTGACGTAGCCTTTCACCCCCTGCACCAGCGCGCCGGTCATGACCGTGTCGGCGTTGGGGTCAAAGGCGATGAGATCGCTCAGCGCGCCGGTACCAGACAACAGGATCACTGGCACCGAGGCAATGATGCCCCAGGTTAACGAGGTCAGCAGATGCTGGCCGGAAAGCGCCAGCACCAGCACCAGCGCGAAGGGCGCCAGCATCAACAGTCCCATGGGTTCGGTGGAGCTCATCATCGCTTCCACCGCCGCGGGGTCGGCAAAACTGACATCGCCCCCGCCGCCGAATGCGGCAAACAGAATCGCGGTCGGGATCGCCGCGCCAATGGAATATTTAAAGCGGCTGCGTACCACGCCGGGCACGTCTGCCCCTTGAGTCGTGGCCGAGACGATGGTGGTGTCCGACACCGGCGCGAGGTTGTCGCCGAAAATCGCCCCGGACAAAATCGCTGCAAACAGCATCGTCGGGTCGCTGCCCACCGCCACGCCGGCCGGATACATCAGGGTGCAAAAGGCCACCGTGGTGCCGTAGCCGGTGCCCACGGCGGTCGAGAAGACCCCGGCAAGGACAAACGTCATGGCCACAAACAGCCCGCCGGTCACATCAGAAACGCCGCCAAGCCACACCAGCCCCTCGACCAGGCCACCCACCTGCAGCACCTGGGCGAACATGCCGGCAAAAAACCAGGCGACGATTGCCACCACGCCCACCGGCTGGGTCATCCCTTCAAACAACCCGTTGGCGTAGTCCGACCAGCTGCTGGCGCAGCAGAACAGCCCCAGAGTAATGCCGAACAGCGCCCCCATCACCAGGCCAATTTCCGACGACAGCCCCATAACACTGGTGGTGATCGCCCAGATAACGAAGAAAACCAGCGGAACGGCGGCACCGAACGCGCCAAAACGAAACGACAGGGAAGCCACGGGCGGCGGCTGTGCCTGCCCGGACGTTGCGGTTGTTTCTGCCATGCCATCCATCCTTGTCTGTGGTGAGTTTGTTGGCGTTATAAAGTCAGGTCGGGGTTGGCGGAATAACCAAAGGAAAAAGCAATTTCCACCGGCTAAACGGCCATAAGCATAGTTTTTGTATAGTCACAGGAGCCAAACTAGAGGATATGCGCGGCACAGGGAACCCCTGCCGTCTTGCACTATAGGCGTAGATGCTGCCACTTCCGCCAACGACCAGACACAAAAAAAGCCGCCCCGGAGGGCGGCTTTTTACTGTTCTCTAACGCGTTTCTTTTAACCACTTTTCAATGGTGCCGACACCAGGAGTCGAACCCGGGACCTACTGATTACAAGTCAGTTGCTCTACCAACTGAGCTATGTCGGCGCTGCGTTTCTTGAGAAATGAACGCTTGCTTCGGGCGGTTGCCTTTAGCGCGACGCTCAACAAGAAATTATTGTTGGCAACTGGCTGGGGTAGCAGGATTCGAACCTGCGCATGCCGATACCAAAAACCGGTGCCTTACCACTTGGCGATACCCCAACGATTGGTGGCCGGAGACGGAATCGAACCGCCGACACGGGGATTTTCAATCCCCTGCTCTACCAACTGAGCTATCCGGCCGCTGCCAACGGTGCGTATTAAACTAAAACTTCAGCTTTTCGTCAACACCTTTGTGAAAATTTCTTTCGTTTCTGCCTTTCGTTTCCTCGGCTTATGTTCTACGCCGCGCTTTTATGCGCTATCTCACATGCCATCGGCTCAGGCTTCGGGCGGCACGTAGCCTTCTGCACGGTCGGTTTCCTGATTATCCAGAAAGCGCTCCATCTGCTCCATAAGGTAGGCGCGGGAATCGGGGTCGAGCATGTTCAGGTGCTTTTCGTTGATCAGGCGTGTTTGCAGCGCCTGCCACTCTTCCCACGCCTGTTTGGACACGTTGCCCTGAATGTCCTGACCTTTTTGGCCGGGCAACGGCGGAAACGGCAGCGCTTCCATGTCTTGCTGATATTTACGACAGAACACCGTGTTGCTCATGGATCACTCCTTAAAGGGCAAATAAGCCGGTTGGTCAGGCCACAGGCTACGCGTCACCGGGAGGACTATCTACACGCAGGCGACGCCGTCAAACGAAACGGCGCGCGCTCTGCGGCGAACTCGGCGAGCAGGCGCTTGACCGGCGCGGCCAGCCCCAGCGCCGGCGGGTGCTGAACGTCGTACCAGGTGCCGCCTTCGCGTACCGCGCCCAGGCCATCGCAGCACGCCGGCTGCGGGGCGATTTCCAGCCGGAAGTGGCTGAACACGTGGGTAAACTCAGGGCGCGCCGGTTCGCGCTCGGGCGCTTTTGCATACGTTTCCAGCCAGTCGTTGAGCTGCTGCTGGGTATCAAACTGAGGCAGACTCCAGAGCCCGCCCCAAAGCCCGCTGGGCGGGCGCTGTTCGAGCCAAATGCGGCCGTCGCCGTCGTGCAGCATCAGCATCAGCGTATGGCGAGTCGGCAAGGCCTTTTTGGGTTTGGATTCGGGGTAGCGCCGCTCTTCGCCCCGGGCGTGGGCCAGGCAGACATCGTTGAACGGGCACAGTGCACAGTCCGGCGTGCCCCGCTTACACAGCGTCGCGCCCAGATCCATCATCGCCTGGGTGTAATCAGCAAGCGACTCGTCGGGCGTGTAGTAATCGGCAAGCGCCCATAGCCTGCGCTCCACCTGCGGCCTTCCCGGCCAGCCTTCCACCGCGTGCAGACGGGTGAGCGTGCGCTTGACGTTGCCGTCCAGCATCACCGCCCGCTGGCCGCGACTCTGGGCGATAATCGCTCCGGCGGTTGAGCGGCCAATACCCGGCAGCGTCGTCAAGGTGTCCACGCTTGCCAGCGGCAGTTCGCCGCCGTGCTCTGCCACCACCACCTGGGCGGCTTTATGCAGGTTGCGCGCCCGGGCGTAGTAGCCAAGCCCCGTCCACAGGTGCAGCACTTCGTCCTGCTGGGCGTCGGCCAGTGCTGCAAGCGTGGGGAAGCGCGCCATGAAGCGCTCGAAGTAGCCGATCACGGTGGCCACCTGAGTTTGCTGCAGCATGATTTCCGAGACCCACACGCGGTACGGCGTGCGCGGCGTTTGCCAGGGCAGGTCGTGGCGGCCATGACGCTCAAACCAGTCAAGCAGGCGCTGCTGAAAGCGCGCCGGCTCAAGCCTTGGCGCAGGCATGGCCGCCGGCGTTTGCTTACACATAAGGAATATCCAAAACTCTAGTCGATCCAAAACTCTAGTCGAAGAGGCGCTTCAGGCCATCACGCAGTTCTTTCGTCGCGCCCTCACCGAGTTTCTCATTGAGTTTTTCTTCAATGCGGTTGCCGACTTCGTCGCCCACCAGCCCGGCAACATTGTCTTTCAGCGCGTCGCGGTCAATGTGACACCATTCGCTGGAAGCCTTGCTGGCATCGCCTTCGCAGCGCACCGGCAGCGCCAGCTTCTCAAGCCGCGGATTAACCCGGCAGGCGGCATCGGCGGTGTTGACCAGCCGGGCGTTGGCCAGCGCGTCAATATGCCCACGGCCAAGGTCATACTCACCTTCACCGCGCACGTCGATGCCGGGCAGCGTTACCAGCATGTCGTCGCTGCTCACCACGCCGTCACGCACGCTAAAGGTGGCGTCAACGTGTTCAAAGCGGGTGTCCTCGTGCCACTCGCGGGACGTTTTGCGGCCTTCAAGCGTTGCCACGGCTTCACACATTTGCCGCGATACGTTAACGCCGGCGATGGCGCCGTCGTTAAGCCCGGCCTTGGCGCTACCGTTGAGCCGGCGCAGCAGGTCTGCCCGGGTGTTGCCCTGGGTTGTCAGCTTACCGCTGGCGTTGAGCCGGCCACTCAGCGGGGCGTCTCGTTCGCCCAGCGCTTCCAGCAGCGGCGCCATTTTTACACTGGCCACTTGCGGCGCCAGCGCCCATTCCAGCGGTGTTTCCCGGGCGTTGACGCTGCCCGTGGCGCTGAGCGTGCCGTCGTAGAATCCGGCCTCAAACGCGCTGAGCCGCTGGGTGCCGTCACGCCCTTTCAGGCTCAGCTGCGGCTTGTCGAACGTCAGCCCGCCAAGGGTCAGCGTTTCGAGCGCCAGCGCGCCGTCCAGATCCAGCGTCGCCAGCAGCGATTGCGGCACCAGCGCCTGCTCCGGGTCGTTGTCCTGCGCCAGTGCTTGACGCAACACGCCAAGTCCCGCCTGCTTCGGGGCTTTCGCGGGCAGATAGCGATCAACGTTAAGCGTATCGCCTTGCAGGTCGAAATCGAGCGCGGTGGCGTCAAACGCCGCGCCAAGATTGCCGGTCAGCGTGGTGTCATCCAGCACCAGCGAGAGCTGCGGGAAACGAATTTCTTCAGCGCTGCCCTCTACCGGGCTGGTCAGCGCCACGTCGGAGAACGCGCCGGGGTTGCGCGTATCCAGCGTCACGCCCATGCGGCCAAGCCACGGGCGCAGCGACAGCGGCGCCAGCGTAATGTTGCCTGCGTAGCGTAAATCGCTCAGCCAGTTTTCCAGCTGCAGCTGGCCGCTGGCGCGCAGGCCGTCGGGGCCGGTAAGCTGCATTTCATTAATGCTTGCGGTCTGTTCGCCCCAGTTGCCTTCAAGCGCAAACTTGAGCGCCAGTGCCAGGCCACCGTCCCAGGTCTCGGGGTGATGCAGAGTGGTTTCCAGCACGCCATCGGTAACGGACAGCTGCTTGTCTTCCAGACGCGCATCAATGCGGGTCGCGCCCAGAGTCAACGCCTGGGCCTTGGTGTCGGGATCAAGCCGGCTGCTCGTGGTCAGTTTGGGGTTTTCCAGCATGAAGCGATGTTCGGCAAGCGCCAGCTTGATACGCGTATCCAGATTTATGTCGCTGCTGATGGCCGGCGGGCGATCCAGCACCTGGCCGTCCAGACTGTCGTGCCGGCTAAGCGTAAACATCGCCTTGAGCGGAAAAGAGCGCTCGGGGTTGACGTTGTTGCCGGTAACATTGAGTTTTTCCGCGTGCCAGAAGGTATCGCTTTGGGCATCGCGGAAACGGATGTCGGCGTTTTTGATCTGCACGCTGGCAATGCTGAGCGCCACGTCCAGGCTGCCGGCATCGGCATTGGGGCCGGCACTGGCCGGTGCCAGCACGGTTTCGGCTTGTTCATCGCGCTCGGCCAGACGCTCGAGCAGTGGCTCCCAGTTGCCTTCGCCCTGTTCATTGCGGCGCAGGTTCAGGCGCATGCCATCAAGGGTCAGGCCGTCCACGGCGATTTCGCCACGCAGCAGCGGCGCAAAGGCCACGCTGACCTCGGCGCGGTCAACGGCGGCAAACGCCGGCGCTTCGGCGTCCTGTTCGGCAAGCCAGGCACGGGTTTTCTCGACGCTGACCCCGATACGCGGATAAAACGACCACGACAGCGCCCCGTCAAGCTCGATATTCAGGCCGGTATGCTCTTCGACCACGGCGGTGAGGCGCGGCTTGAAGTCTTCAGGGTCAAGAAACGTAGTGACATAGACCACCGCCGCGACGGCTACGACGCCCAAAATCCCTATGGCGGCCAGCAAAATGCGCAGTATCTGCTTCATGGTGTATCTCTCTTCTGCGAGGCGTTCTGCGAGACAGGCTGGGCGGCCAGCACGACGCTACCCTCATCTTCCGAACGGTAACCGAGTCTGGCTAATAACATATGATCGGCGAGCGACAGCGACGCGGTGGCCACGCGCAAATCCCGCCCCTGGGCTTTGGCCTGTTCGGCCACCAGCGCCATCAGGCGCGTGCCCACGCCGCGTCGGCGGGTGGTTGTGCGCACGCAAAGATCAGACAGCCACCAGGTGCCATCGCTGGCTTGATTCAGCGCGACCGCGCCCAGTAGCCGGGCGTTGAACAACGCACAGGCAAAGCGGTGCCCAGCGCGCAGGTGTTGCTCGATAAACGGCTCTACCGCCGGCGGCGTCATGCGCTCGGCGGGTGCGTCGAGATAGATGCGTACCAGATCACGCCGGACCTGGGCGTCTTGATCCCAGCGGGTCTGGTCAACGTGTTTCAGTGTCACCGGCATGGTGTGTCGTCCTCCTGGCCCGGCCTGTCAGGCCTGTATTATCCGCGCATTGTAGCCGATAGGCGGGCCAGTTCACTATAATGGTGGTTTTGTCGCAGGCTCTGCCCTGCCCATCCGGTGGTCGGCGTATTCGCTGGACCGCATGCGCTCCACCGGCGATTCCCTCAAGTGCGCGTTAGCGCAGGAGAAGCAACATGTCAGCGCGTATCGCCACGGTCAGCCGTGACACCCAGGAAACGCAGATCAAGGTGAGCGTTAATCTCGACGGCAAGGGCCAGCTCAAGTGCGCAACCGGAGTGCCGTTTCTCGACCATATGCTTGACCAGATTGCGCGTCACGGCCTGATTGATCTGGATATTCACGCCGTCGGCGACGTTCACATCGACGATCACCATACGGTAGAAGACATCGGCATTACCCTGGGCCAGGCATTTGCCCGGGCCATCGGCGACAAGCGCGGCATTTATCGCTACGGCCACGCCTACGTCCCGCTGGATGAAGCGCTGTCCCGCGTGGTGGTGGATTTTTCCGGACGCCCGGGCCTGTTCATGGATGTCGAGTTCACCCGCAGCGCGGTCGGGACGCTTGATACCCAGCTCTTCCAGGAGTTTTTCCAGGGCTTTGTCAATCACGCCGGCGTCACGCTGCACATCGACAATCTCAAGGGCTTCAACGCCCACCATCAGGCCGAAACGATTTTCAAGGCGTTCGGACGTGCACTGCGCATGGCGATAGCGGAAGATCCGCGCATGGCGGGCCAGATGCCGTCGACCAAAGGCTGCTTATAAGGAGAGCACAGCATGACTATTGCCGTCATCGATTATGGCATGGGCAACCTGCATTCCGTGGCCAAGGCGCTTGAGCACGTCACCGATGAAAACGTGATCATTACGCGTGACCCGCGCTGTATTCTGGGTGCCACCCGGCTGGTATTGCCCGGCCAGGGTGCCATTCGGGACTGCGTGGGCGAGCTTGAACGCACCGAGCTGCGCGGGCTGGTAGACGACGTGCTCGCCCGCCAAGGCAAGCCACTGCTGGGCATTTGCGTCGGCCAGCAAATGCTGCTGGAGCACAGCGACGAAAGCGGCGGCGTTACCTGTCTGGGCGCATTCAAGGGCGAGGTCAAGCGCTTCCCCGATGCCATGCGCGATAGCCACGGCGCGCGCCTGAAAGTCCCGCACATGGGCTGGAATCTCGTCGATCAGCGCCAGCCGCACCCGCTGTGGGAAGGTATCGACAACAACGAGCACTTCTATTTCGTGCACAGCTACTACGTGGAAGCGACGCGGGAGAGTGATGTGTTGGGCACCACCCAATACGGCCGCATCAACGCCCACGTGGCGATTGGTCACGAATCGACCTTTGCCGTACAGTTTCACCCGGAAAAAAGCTCTCGCGCCGGCCTGCGGCTGCTGGAAAACTTTGTGACCTGGGCCCCCTGAAACGGGTCGCCCTGAGTCTGGTCACCCACGTTTTGCGCCCGAGCGCCTCAAGAAGGTAACAACACCATGCTAGTCATCCCCGCGATTGATCTTAAAGACGGCCAGTGCGTGCGCCTGAAGCAGGGCCGCATGGACGACGCTACGTCCTACGGTGACGACCCCGTCGCCATGGCCGCGCGCTGGGTCGAGGCCGGCGCCCGGCGCCTGCATCTGGTCGACCTCAACGGCGCCTTTGCCGGCCAGCCGGTCAACGGCGAGGCGGTCACGGCCATTGCCCGCGCCTACCCGGATTTACCCATCCAGATCGGCGGCGGCATTCGCAATGCCGACACCATTGAGCACTACTTAAATGCCGGCGTGTCCTACGTCATCATCGGCACTCAGGCGGTCAAACAGCCGGCGTTTGTGGGTGAGATGTGCCGCGCCTTCCCCGGCCACGTCATCGTCGGGCTCGATGCCCGCGACGGCTTTGTGGCCACCGACGGCTGGGCCGAAGTCTCTACCATCAAAGCCACCGAGCTTGCCAAGCGCTTTGCCAACGACGGCGTCTCATCCATCGTCTATACCGACATCGCCCGGGACGGCATGATGCAGGGCGTCAACGTCGAGGCCACCGCAGCGCTCGCCCGCGACGGCGGCCTGCCAGTGATTGCCTCGGGCGGGGTGACCAACCTTGATGATATCCACGCGCTGTGCGACGTCGCCGACAGCGGCATTCTGGGCGCGATTACCGGCCGCGCGATTTACGAGGGCAGCCTCGACGTGGCCGAGGCCCAACGCCTGAGCGACCGGCTAACCGGAGGAGACTCATGAGTCTTGCCAAACGCATCATCCCCTGCCTGGACGTCGACGCCGGACGCGTCGTCAAAGGCGTCAATTTTATCGGCATTCGCGACGCCGGTGATCCGGTGGAAATCGCCCAGCGCTATAACCATCAGGGCGCCGACGAGATCACCTTTCTGGACATCACCGCCAGCCACGAAGGCCGCAATACCACCATCGACATGGTCGAGCGTATCGCCGGTGAGGTGTTCATTCCGCTGACCGTCGGCGGCGGCATTCGCCGCTGCGAGGATATCCGCACCATGCTCAACGTCGGCGCGGACAAGGTGGCCATCAATACTGCCGCAGTGACCAATCCGGAGTTTGTGCGCGAAGCCGCCGAGCGCTTTGGCAGCCAGTGCATCGTCGTTGCGATCGACGCCAAGCAGGTATCTAAGGAGGGCGAAACGCCGCGCTGGGAAATCTTCACCCACGGCGGGCGGCGCCCCACCGGCCTGGACGCGGTGGAGTGGGCGAAAAAGATGGTCGAGTACGGCGCGGGCGAGCTGCTGCTGACCAGCATGGATCAGGACGGCACCAAGGCCGGCTTTGATCTGGGCGTCACCCACGCCATTGCCGAGGCGGTCAGCGTGCCGGTGATTGCCTCGGGCGGGGTGGGCAACCTTGACCACATGGTCGATGGCGTACTCAAGGGCGGCGCCGATGCGGTACTCGCGGCGAGTATCTTTCACTTCGGCGAATACACCATCCCCGAAGCCAAGCGCTACATGGCCGACCGCGGCATCGAGATGCGGCTGTAACCGATTACTCCAGTGACAGCCCGAGGTTGCTCACGCCGTCGTTTTTGCCCAGCCGGCGGACGTCCTTGAGCAGTGCCTTGTTGAGCGGCTGGGAGACGGCATCCAGTACCGCGTCCTGAAAGCCATTTTCATCGTCGGTCAGCGGATGATCGCGGATTAACAGCGCCAGCCGCTGCGCGTCTTCTTCGCCTTCGGTCAGTTCGATGAAGGCGCGCACGCCGGCGCGCGAGGTGCGGCTGACGTCGAGCACCGCTTCGGGCGCTTCGCCGCGCAGCGTATCCAGCAGGGAAAACAGCGACACCACGACGTCCAGCGCGCGGCGGGCGCCAAAGCTGTCGTCGTCAGCGGGCGGTTCGCACTCGACGAGTTTTTCCGCTTGCCGGGCAAAATCAATGCTCGCGCCGCGCACGCTCAGCTGCTCCCACACCAGATCCAGCACGGCTTTCAACGCATGCGTATCACCGCAGCCGGTGGTTTGCGCATAGAGCGCATAGTTGGGCAGCTGGCGCTCGCACAGCGCGGCCATGAAAGCCTGCTGCGCGGGTAGCGTAAGTTGCTGCAGCCGCTGGTAAAAGCCAAGAGGTTTTAACGCCATGTTAGGGTTCCTGTGCGTGTTCCCCACACCTCTCGAGGGTGAAGGTCATGTGTGCCGGTAAAAGAGTTATCGGTTAAGCGTTTATCGGGTGAGGAGAATATCATGCACGTTCATTTGCTACAGCACAGCCCCGATCACGGCCCGGCGCGCCTTGCCGACTGGCTTTCCAGCATGGGCCACAGCTACACCGTGTTTTATCTCGACGACGGCGAGCTGGCACCGCATTCGGGCGACAGCGACGCGCTGATCGTCCTTGACGGCGACGAAGCGCTGCTGACCCGTCCACCGGCGTGGCAGCGAGCAGAAAAAAAGCTGATCGAACGCTACCTCGACGGTCAGAAGCCGCTGCTGGGCATTGGCCTTGGCGCCCACCTGATTGCCGAGGCGCTGGACGCCACGGTAGCGCCGGGCACCTATCCCGAAACCGGCTTTCATACCATCACGCTTGCCGACAGCACGTCGTTTGATTTGCCCGAGCAGTTCGCGGCGTTCATGTGGCATCGTACGGTGTTCAGCCTGCCGGACGGCGCCACGCCGTTGGGCGGCAGCGTGGCGGCACCGCTGCAAGGATTTGCCTGGGACGCAGGCCGTGTCGTAGGGCTTTTATGCCACCTGGAGGCAACCCGTGAAAGCGTCGCGACGCTGCTGGAAAGCCAAGCGCCTCCCGCCGGTCACGACGACTATCTGCAGCCGGCGGAAGAGATGCTCGCCACACCCGGGCACTTCGACCAGCTTGCGCCGCTGCTGGATCGCCTGCTGAGCCAGTGGCTGCGGCCAGCCTCTTAGGCGGTGTTGCTGCTGACCGGCGTATGCGCCGCCTGCCACTGCCGGGCAGCAGCCAGGCAGCTATCCCAGTCGCCCACATGAAGCTCGCGCAGCCCGGCATCCTGATGGCGTTTGAGATGGTGGCGATACAGCGGATCGTAATATTCGGTCAAAAGCGGCGCAAGCCAGGCTTCGTGAGCCTGACGATCGCCGCTTTCATGGGCGGCAAAGGCCAGCGCCTGAAGCCGTTGCAGCCGCGCCAGACGCGCGCTGCCCAAGCGCTTTTTCAGACGCAATAGCGCGTTGCTCAACTGCTGGCGCATCCGCAGCCAGCCTTCATCCTCGCCAAAACGGGCGCAGTGGGCGCGCTCAAGGTCAATAATGTAGTCTTGATTCAGCTGCTCCAGCCGCCAGTCGAGGGGCATTTCCACGCGAATGCGCGGGGCTTTTTCCATCGCCTGCCAGAAGCTTAGCGGGACGTTGACGCTACCTACCTGACGCGACTCGTCTTCCAGCGTCAGCGGGCCTGAAAGTGCCATCAGCCGTTTGGCCAGCGCGTGTTCAAAATCAATCTGCGGCGGCGGCGGCGTGGGCATGCGGCCAAACGCCGAGCCCTTGTGATTGGCAAAGCCTTCAAGGTCCACGCCGCTTTCCAGACGATTGACCAATACCGTCTTGGCACAGCCGGTCAGCCCGCCAATCACCAGCATCGATTGGCCGGCGGCGGCGTCAATGCGCGCGTTGAGCAGCTGGCGCATCGCTTTCCAGCCGCCTTCAATGCGCGGCGGCATCTGGCCGGCATCGCCCAGCCACTGCTGCACAATTTGTGACCGCAACCCGCCGCGGAAGCAATAAATCAGCGCTTCGGGATGCTTGGCCAGATAGCTGCGCCAGGCGGCAATTCGCGCGGCCTTGACCTCACCGCTAACCAACCGTTCGCCCAGCGCAATAGCGGCCGCCTGGCCGTGCTTCTTGTAAGCAATACCCACCTGATGGCGCTCGTCGTCGTTCATCAGCGGCAGATTGACCGCACCGGGCAGCGCTCCCTGAGCAAACTCGACGGGCGCGCGCACGTCGATCAGCGGATACTCATGACGAATCAGGGCGGCTTCAGGCGCCACGCTGACTCCACTCATCCGGTCACCTCGATCAGTGCATGACCATCCTGCGCCTTGCACGTACCAAACGCCGTGAGCTCAAGCCCGTGCTCGCGGCCAATGCGCTGGACGTCGTCTTCCCAGGCAGGGTCTACGGCCAGTAGCAGTCCGCCCGAGGTCTGCGGGTCGCACAGCCACTGCCAGTGCGCTTCATCCATTGGCGGCAACGCATCGCCCAGCGCCTCGCGGTTGCGCACGGTGCCGCCGGGAACAGCGCCCTGACGGCGGTAGCTTTCGGCCGCCATCAAACGCGGCAGGCGTTTGAAATCAAGCGTTGCGGCCACGCCGCTGGCGCTGCAGACTTCGCTCAAATGACCGGCCAGACCAAAGCCGGTCACGTCGGTCATCGCATGCACACCCGACACGCCGGCCAGCGCGACGCCGATGCGGTTCGATACCAGCATGGTTTCCCGAGCCAGCCCGCGGTGCTCCACCGTCAGCAGCTCGCGCTTTTCTGCCGTGGTCAGCATGCCCACGCCCAGCGGCTTGGTTAAAAACAGCAGATCACCGGGCCTGGCTGCGCTGTTGAGCTTGAGTCGATCAAGCGACACCAGACCGTTAACCGCCAGACCAAAGATCGGCTCGGGCGCATCAATCGAGTGTCCGCCGGCCAACGCCACGCCGTGCTCGCGGCAGACGGCCTGCGCGCCGGCCATGACGTCGCCGGCCACGTCGACGCCCAGTTTATCCAGCGGCCAGCCTAGAATGCCCAGCGCCATGACCGGGTCGCCGCCCATGGCGTAGACGTCGCTGATGGCGTTGGTCGCGGCAATACGGCCAAAATCGAACGGGTCATCAACGATGGGCATGAAAAAATCGGTGGTCGCAATCATGCCGCGGCCGTCGCCAAGATCGTAGACGGCGGCGTCTTCGCGCCCCTGATTACCCACGATCAAGCGCTCGCTGTCCGCCGGCGGCCCGGCTTTGGCCAGGATGCCATCCAGCACGTCGGGGGCGATTTTACAGCCGCAGCCGGCACCGTGACTGTATTGGGTTAAGCGAATGGCGCTCATGGCGTGTCTCCTTGGCCGAATCGATGGGGTGGGTAGTTTAACGCAGGCGGTTGTCTTCTACATTTCAAAGCGCATCCAGCGCGTCGCTGAGCTTGTCGACCGGGGTGACTTCCATCCCCCTGGGCGAGGTTTTGGGCGCGTTGGCGCGCGGTACAATGGCCCGCGTAAAGCCGTGTTTGGCGGCCTCGGCAATGCGCTCCTGGCCGCTGGGCACCGGGCGGATTTCGCCCGACAGCCCGACTTCACCAAACACCACAAGTTCTCTTGGCAGCGCGCGGTTTTGCAGGCTGGAGACCACGGCCAGCAGCACGGCCAGGTCGGCGCTGGTTTCCAGCACCTTGACCCCGCCGACAACGTTGAGAAACACGTCCTGATCGCCGGTAAACAGCCCGCCGTGGCGGTTGAGCACGGCCAGCAGCATCGCCAGCCGGTTGGGATCGAGCCCCACCGCGACGCGGCGCGGGTTGCCCAGCGCCGACTCATCCACCAGCGCCTGCACTTCGACCAGAATGGGGCGCGTGCCTTCCCATACCACCATGACCAGGCTGCCGGCCGCCTGCTCTTCGTTGCGCGAGAGAAAAATCGCGCTGGGGTTTTTGACTTCTTTAAGCCCCTGCTCAAGCATGGCGAAAACGCCCAGCTCGTTGACCGCGCCAAAGCGGTTTTTCTGCCCGCGCAGAGTGCGAAAGCGTGAGTCAGACCCGCCTTCCAGCAGTAACGAGGCGTCAATCATGTGCTCCAGCACTTTGGGGCCGGCCAGGCTGCCATCTTTGGTGACGTGGCCGACCAGCAGCAGCACGGTGTTGCTTTGCTTGGCAAAACGGGTCAGCGCGGCGGCGGACTCGCGCACCTGCGCTACGCCGCCGGGCGCCGAGGCAATATCCTCCAGATGCATGGTCTGAATGGAATCAATCACCAGAACATCGGGCTTCTCGCGTTCGGCCACCGCCAGAATCGTTTCAACGCTGGTTTCGGCCAGCATCTTGAGTCCTTCGCTCGGTAGCTGTAAACGGTGGGCGCGCATCGCCACCTGCGACAGTGATTCTTCGCCGGTGACGTATATAATCCGGCGTGTCTGCGCCAGTTTGCAGGCCGTTTGCAGCAGGAGCGTGGACTTGCCCGCGCCGGGATTACCGCCCAGAAGCACCGCCGAGCCGGGCACCAGGCCACCACCCAGCACGCGGTCAAACTCGCCGAAGGTTGAGCTCATGCGCGGCACTTCGCTCAGGTCCACCTGACCGAGATCGACCACCTCTCGGGTTAGCGCACCGGTATAGCCGCCTCGGCCTGACGGCGCGCCGGCTCCCGGGCGCGCCGGTGCCAGGCGCACTTCACTCAGCGTGTTCCATTCTTTACAGCTTGAGCATTGCCCCTGCCATTTACGATATTCAACGCCGCATTCGGTGCACACAAAGGCGCTTTTGGCTTTGGCCACAGGGCGCGCTCCTTACGCTATATTGCTGTTTTTCCTGAATTCAGGGTTTCACGTGCGGTAAAAACAGCAAAGGCGGCTCGTGGCCGCCTTTGCTGATCCGCTTACGTCGGGATTACTGGCGCTTGAGGCGCAGCATTTCGCCATTTTCGAAGCGGCGACGCTCGGGATCAATCAGTTCGAGCGTGCTTTGATCCATACGCAGGAAGTAGTACGTCTGACCTTCGTTATCCGGCGTCAATTCGTAAACGGTGGCGTCCGGATCCGAGGGCGTGCCGGTCAGCACTTCCCAGTTGCCGGCATAGTTTTCGTCCGGCGGGGTCTGCGGGTGGTTGATGTAGGAAGCGGTGAGCGTAAAGGTACGGTCCTGTGCGGCGTCAGCTTCTTCACCGACCATCTCTACGTCCAGGCCAATGCCGTCACAGTTGCGGCAAGGCAGAGAGCCCTGGTAGGTCGCTACGGCCGGCTCGATCGATTCCTGGCTGGCCGAGTCCGTCGGGCCACCGGCACAACCGGCCAGCAGTGACAGCATGGCCGAGCCGATCAACACGCTTCTTAAGTGCATCGTTTATCTCCTCATCGCGGTAAACAGGTCATATACGCTGCCAACAGCATAACTGCTTCGCGGTATCACGCCCACCCCCTCGGTTAACTTGCGCTTTTTTTTCTCCCAAGCGACCATGGCCAGTATCGTGCCACCCTATTCAGGTCGTTTCCATGAGCCAATTCTGGAGTCCCGCCGTACGTGAGTTAACCCCTTACGTCCCCGGCGAGCAGCCCACCGAGCAAGTCATCAAGTTGAATACCAATGAAAACCCTTACCCGCCAGCACCGGGCGTTGGCGAGGTACTGCGTCACTATTCAACCAATCACCTGCGCCTGTATCCGGATCCGACGTCGGCCGCGCTGTGCAATGCCTTGGCCAGCACATATGGCGTCACCGCCGGGCAGGTCTTTGTCGGCAACGGCTCGGATGAAGTGCTGGCCTTTGCGTTTCAGGCCTTCTTTTGCCACGGCGCACCGCTTGATGTACCGAGCATTACCTACAGCTTTTATCCGGTCTACGCCAAACTTTACGGCGTTGAGCTGCGTCAGCATCCGCTGAACGCCCGCTGGGAAGTTGACCTGGAAGCGCTGGCAGACGCCGGAGAAAGCAGCGGCGTCATTTTCGCCAACCCCAACGCGCCCACCGGCCACGCGCACTCATTAGCGGCGCTTGAGGCGTTGCTTACGCGCGTCACTGAGCGCGTGGTACTGGTTGATGAAGCCTACGTCGACTTCGGCGCAGAGAGCGTCGTCTCGCTGACCGAGCGCTACCCCAACCTGCTGGTTACTGGCACCTTTTCCAAATCACGCAGCCTTGCCGGCCTTCGCCTTGGCTATGCCATTGGCTCACCGGAGCTGATTGAAGGGCTCAAGCGAGTCAAGGATTCCTTCAATTCGTATCCCGTTGACCGCCTGGCCGAGCAAGTGGGCCTCGCTGCTCTGGAAGATACCGACCATTTCAACGCCTGCCGCGATTACGTCATCACCACTCGCGAGCGTACCCGCACACGGCTGGAAGCGCTGGGGTTTGAAGTACTGCCCTCTCAGGCCAACTTTTTACTCGTACAGCACAAGATATACGCCGGCGACCAGCTGTTTGTCGGCCTGCGCGAGCGCGGGATCATCGTGCGGCACTTCAACAAGGCCGGACTCAGCAACTTCCTGCGCATCACCATTGGCACCGACGATGAGATGGACAGCCTGATCGAAGCTCTGGAAGTGCTCTGCGGCTGATCACCCACCCCGGGGCGCCTCACGGCGCCCATCGCGCGGCAAAAGCCGCCCTCCTACAACTGACTGATACCACAAGGGGATTGTAGTAGGCCGGCTCCGCCGGGCGATACAGGCCGCAACTCCTCCGATCTTCCGTACTTTTCTTCCACGCACACAAAAAACCCAGCCTAGTGGCTGGGTTGATTGCGGTATAAGTGCCTGACGATGACCTACTCTCGCATGGGGAGACCCCACACTACCATCGGCGCTGAGCGGTTTCACGACTGAGTTCGGCAAGGGATCAGGTGGTTCACGCACGCTATGGTCGTCAGGCGAAACGGGTATATATCATGCTGACTGTTGACTAAAAACCGTCTGTGATCGTCTCGCGTATCCGGTCTGTCTTTCATCGTTGTCCTGCGACGCCAACCCCTTGGGTGTTATAGGGTCAAGCCTCACGGGCCATTAGTACACGTTAGCTCAACGCCTTGCAGCGCTTCCACACCGTGCCTATCAACCAGCTCGTCTTGCTGGGCCCTTCAGGAGGCTCTTGGCCTCGGGGATGTCTCATCTTGAAGGGGGCTTCCCGCTTAGATGCTTTCAGCGGTTATCCCGTCCGCATTTAGCTACCCGGCAATGCCATTGGCATGACAACCGGAACACCAGAGATGCGTCCACTCCGGTCCTCTCGTACTAGGAGCAGCCCTTCTCAAACATCCTACGCCCACGGCAGATAGGGACCGAACTGTCTCACGACGTTCTAAACCCAGCTCGCGTACCACTTTAAATGGCGAACAGCCATACCCTTGGGACCGACTTCAGCCCCAGGATGTGATGAGCCGACATCGAGGTGCCAAACACCGCCGTCGATGTGAACTCTTGGGCGGTATCAGCCTGTTATCCCCGGAGTACCTTTTATCCGTTGAGCGATGGCCCTTCCATACAGAACCACCGGATCACTAGAACCTGCTTTCGCACCTGCTCGACGTGTCAGTCTCGCAGTCAAGCACCCTTATGCTCTTGCACTCATTGCACGATGTCCGACCGTGCTGAGGGTACCTTCGTGCTCCTCCGTTACGCTTTAGGAGGAGACCGCCCCAGTCAAACTACCCACCACACACGGTCCTCGATCCGGATTACGGACCAGAGTGAGAACGCCAATGATGCCAGGCTGGTATTTCAAGGGTGGCTCCCTCCGATCTGGCGACCGGAGTTCAAAGCCTCCCAGCTATCCTACACAGGCAACATCAGCGTTCAGTGTGAAGCTATAGTAAAGGTTCACGGGGTCTTTCCGTCTAGCCGCGGGTACACCGCATCTTCACGGCGATTTCAATTTCACTGAGTCTCGGGTGGAGACAGCGTGGCCATCATTACGCCATTCGTGCAGGTCGGAACTTACCCGACAAGGAATTTCGCTACCTTAGGACCGTTATAGTTACGGCCGCCGTTTACCGGGGCTTCAATCAAGTGCTTCGCCGAAGCTAACACCATCATTTAACCTTCCGGCACCGGGCAGGCGTCACACCCTATACGTCCGCTTGCGCGTTAGCAGAGTGCTGTGTTTTTAGTAAACAGTTGCAGCCACCTGGTATCTTCGACCGGTTCGGGCTGAGAGAGCAAGTCTCTTCACCCTACGCCGGCGTGCCTTCTCCCGAAGTTACGGCACCATTTTGCCTAGTTCCTTCACCCGAGTTCTCTCAAGCGCCTTAGGATTCTCACCCTGACCACCTGTGTTGGTTTGGGGTACGGTCTCGCAGTATCTGAGGCTTAGAGGCTTTTCCTGGAAGCGTGGCATCAATGACTTCAACACCGTGGTGTCTTCGTCTCGTCTCTCGGCCTTAGGAATCCGGATTTACCTGGACTCCCAGCCTACGGACTTTCACCAGGACAACCAACGCCTGGCTCACCTAGCCTTCTTCGTCCCCCCTTCGCAATACTGTGAGGTACGGGAATATTGACCCGTTTTCCATCGACTACGCCTTTCGGCCTCGCCTTAGGAGCCGACTCACTCTGCTTCGATTAGCGTCGAACAGAAACCCTTGGTCTTCCGGCGAGGGCGTTTTTCACGCCCTTTATCGTTACTCATGTCAGCATTCGCACTCGTGATACCTCCAGCAGACTTCTCAATCCACCTTCATCGGCTTACACGACGCTCCTCTACCGCTCATCCATAGGATGAACCCGTAGCTTCGGTACCTGGTTTAGCCCCGTTACATCTTCCGCGCAGGCCGACTCGACTAGTGAGCTATTACGCTTTCTTTAAAGGATGGCTGCTTCTAAGCCAACCTCCTAGCTGTCTGAGCCTTCCCACATCGTTTCCCACTTAACCAGGATTTCGGGACCTTAGCTGACGGTCTGGGTTGTTTCCCTTTTCACAACGGACGTTAGCACCCGCTGTGTGTCTCCCACGCTCGCACTCACCGGTATTCGGAGTTTGCCTCGGGTTGGTAAGTCGGGATGACCCCCTAGCCGAAACAGTGCTCTACCCCCGGTGGTGATACGTGAGGCGCTACCTAAATAGCTTTCGAGGAGAACCAGCTATCTCCGGGCTTGATTAGCCTTTCACTCCGACCCACAGCTCATCCCAGCATTTTTCAACATACTTGGGTGCGAGCCTCCAGTTGATGTTACTCAACCTTCACTCTGGCCATGGGTAGATCGCCCGGTTTCGGGTCTATTCCCAGCAACTAATCGCCCTGTTAAGACTCGGTTTCCCTACGCCTCCCCTAGTCGGTTAAGCTCGCTACTGAAAATAAGTCGCTGACCCATTATACAAAAGGTACGCAGTCACAGAACAAGTCTGCTCCTACTGCTTGTACGCACACGGTTTCAGGATCTATTTCACTCCCCTCACTGGGGTTCTTTTCGCCTTTCCCTCACGGTACTGGTTCACTATCGGTCAGCCAGGAGTATTTAGCCTTGGAGGATGGTCCCCCCGTCTTCAGTCAAGGTTTCTCGTGCCCCGACCTACTCGATTTCACGCGATCAGATTTTCGACTACGGGGCTATCACCCACTATGGCGGCATTTCCCAATGCCTTTGTCTAATCAGTCACACGCTTAAGGGCTGGTCCCCGGTCGCTCGCCGCTACTGGGGGAATCTCGGTTGATTTCTTTTCCTCGGGGTACTGAGATGTTTCAGTTCCCCCGGTTCGCCTCGTATCCCTATGTATTCAGGATACGATACTCACCTTGTGGTGAGTGGGTTTCCCCATTCAGAGATCGCCGGGTCGCAGGTTGTTTGCCACCTCACCGACGCTTATCGCAGGCTACAACGTCTTTCATCGCCTCTGGCTGCCTAGGCATCCACCGTGTGCGCTTCATTGCTTGACCCTATAACCCGAAGGAGTCGGGGTTCGCAATGACAACGATTTGCCGGATACGCTTGAGACGTATCACATGATGCTTTCATCAAGTTCTTGTTTTAAAAACATTAAAACAGAATTCTTAACGAAACCATCGGTTTTTATCAGCATGATATACATTGTTAAAGAGCAACTGTTCAATGAACAGTGATAAGCACAACATGCGTTATGTACTTATCAATGGTCATGGAACACAAACAAACGGAAAATAACGTGACGTGTGGCGTATTGGTGGAGCCTAGCGGGATCGAACCGCTGACCTCCTGCGTGCAAGGCAGGCGCTCTCCCAGCTGAGCTAAGGCCCCAAATCGTTTTACTAAAACCGCACTGCTCACCAAAAATTTTTGTGAGGCCAGGAGAAACTCAGCGAAGTATAGCCTGCTATACGAGCTGTGTTTTAACGCCGCATCACGCAAATTTGGTGGGTCTGGGCAGACTCGAACTGCCGACCTCACCCTTATCAGGGGTGCGCTCTAACCAACTGAGCTACAGACCCGGTTTTTAACCGGCACAAACAAAGCTAAATCGGCCGATACTTACCAACTGATTTAACGTTTTATGCGACAGCTAAAATAGCCATTATTATTTAATAGCTACCGTTTGCTCTATTCGCTTGATCAGGTAATTCATTGTGAGCGCTTGCCGGGCGGATGACGCATCGTTTAAGGAGGTGATCCAGCCGCAGGTTCCCCTACGGCTACCTTGTTACGACTTCACCCCAGTCATGAACCACACCGTGGTGATCGCCTTCCGAAGTTAGGCTAACCACTTCTGGTGCAGTCCACTTCCATGGTGTGACGGGCGGTGTGTACAAGGCCCGGGAACGTATTCACCGTGACATTCTGATTCACGATTACTAGCGATTCCGACTTCACGGAGTCGAGTTGCAGACTCCGATCCGGACTGAGACCGGCTTTATGGGATTCGCTTACTCTCGCGAGTTCGCAGCCCTTTGTGCCGGCCATTGTAGCACGTGTGTAGCCCTACCCGTAAGGGCCATGATGACTTGACGTCGTCCCCACCTTCCTCCGGTTTGTCACCGGCAGTCTCCTTAGAGTTCCCGCCATTACGCGCTGGCAAATAAGGACAAGGGTTGCGCTCGTTACGGGACTTAACCCAACATTTCACAACACGAGCTGACGACAGCCATGCAGCACCTGTCTCTGCGTTCCCGAAGGCACCAAGGTATCTCTACCAAGTTCGCAGGATGTCAAGGGTAGGTAAGGTTCTTCGCGTTGCATCGAATTAAACCACATGCTCCACCGCTTGTGCGGGCCCCCGTCAATTCATTTGAGTTTTAACCTTGCGGCCGTACTCCCCAGGCGGTCGACTTATCGCGTTAACTTCGCCACAAGGATCTCAAGGATCCCAACGGCTGGTCGACATCGTTTACGGCGTGGACTACCAGGGTATCTAATCCTGTTTGCTACCCACGCTTTCGCACCTCAGCGTCAGTGTCAGTCCAGAAGGCCGCCTTCGCCACTGGTATTCCTCCCGATCTCTACGCATTTCACCGCTACACCGGGAATTCTACCTTCCTCTCCTGCACTCTAGCCTGACAGTTCCGGATGCTGTTCCCAGGTTGAGCCCGGGGCTTTCACAACCGGCTGATCAAGCCGCCTACGCGCGCTTTACGCCCAGTAATTCCGATTAACGCTCGCACCCTCCGTATTACCGCGGCTGCTGGCACGGAGTTAGCCGGTGCTTCTTCTGTGAGTGATGTCTTTCCGCCGGGGTATTAACCCGACGGCGTTCTTCCTCACTGAAAGTGCTTTACAACCCGAAGGCCTTCTTCACACACGCGGCATGGCTGGATCAGGCTTGCGCCCATTGTCCAATATTCCCCACTGCTGCCTCCCGTAGGAGTTCGGGCCGTGTCTCAGTCCCGATGTGGCTGATCATCCTCTCAAACCAGCTACGGATCGTTGCCTTGGTGAGCCATTACCTCACCAACCAGCTAATCCGACATAGGCTCATCCAATCGCGAAAGGCCCGAAGGCCCCTTCTTTCCCCCGTAGGGCGTATGCGGTATTAGCGTGAGTTTCCCCACGTTATCCCCCACGACTGGGTAGATTCCTATGCATTACTCACCCGTCCGCCGCTCGACGCCTCCTAGCAAGCTAGGATCGTTTCCGCTCGACTTGCATGTGTTAAGCCTGCCGCCAGCGTTCAATCTGAGCCATGATCAAACTCTTCAGTTTACAATCATTGTGATTCTTACTCTCCCGCCGCTCGAAAGCGTTGGGAAAAAGCGAATCAAACTTGGCTCAAGGTTTCAAACGTTCTCAAAAAAACTCAACGACCGAAGTCGTTTCATCTTTGACGAGTCGCTTGCCTTGATAATAGGTGATTTGTCACCCACTCAGGCAAGCGCCCACATGAATTACCTGATCAACTTGTTAAAGAGCGTGTCGCGGGGTGAGTCATAAAAACTTACCCTGAACAACGTGTCGTTGTCGCCAGTGACTCAGCGGCTAACGTTGCTGCGAAGAAGGCGTATCCTACGCTTTCCGTGGTGTTTGTCAAGGGCGCTTTTAAAACCGGTTATCGAAAAATGAAACGTAAACCGAAGCGCTAACTGCCTGACAAACAAGAGCTTTTAAGGCTCTACCACCGCCGGTGACGTGATACGTCGTCGGCAGCGAGTGCGTACTCTACGGCTCAAGCTGGATATTGGCAAGGGCTTTTTCAACATAAGGGCAAATAATCGGGAAATCGTTTTAGTCCGCCCCGTGACGCACGATAACCACCAGCTCTTTAGGGCCGTGCACGCCGTACGCCAGCGTCTGTTCGATATCGGCAGTTTTGCTCGGCCCTGACACCAGCAGCGCGTTGGTCGGCATGGCGCGGGCCCAGCCATGGGCTTCTATCACGTCAAAGAACGTCTCGTCTATGGCTTCACTATCCAACACGGCGATATGGATGGAAGGCACCAGGCTGAGCCGCCGCGGCTCGTCGGGGGTGGGCCAGAGCCACAGGCTGCCGGTTTCCGCGATCGCGCCCCCCGTAGAGGTCAGGCCGGCATCGACCCGTTCAAACTGCTCGCGCTGCCAGCGTTCAATCTCGCGCGCCGGATCCACCAGCTCAACGCCGGCCTCCGCCAGACCGGCACGCGCCTCGCAGGCCACCGGATGCTCATGCCCCAGCGCCAGCCGCTTGATACCCTTGTCATGGAGAATAGCGGCCAGCGCCTGCGTCCAGCTTGAGCGCTGCGCGTGCACCACCTCGGCATGCACCGAGGTAATCAGCTGCTCGAAGCGCGCCAGGCGCTCGTCATGGTCCCAGCCGCGCCCGGTCATTACCGAAAAATCGCTCTCGGGTACGGGGATCGCCCCGTCGGTGCGCGTCCGCAGGTGATTGAGGATGATATCGCGTGCGCTCATTCCTGCCCCCTTTTAGCGTGATGACGCTTGACCAACGTATGTAGCGACGTTTTGGCCGGCTGCGGCAACGTGCGGTAGTCGGTCCACGGGGCGAGTTTCGCCGGCATTAGCGCGCGCAGCTTGCTCGCCATCGTCAGGCCGCTGCGCCACACGCCGGGGTGCGTAGCCGCCCACTGCCAGCTTTTCCACGCCGCCAGCTCTTTCTTGTTGCGTTTGACGCCAGCGCCCGGCACGTTGCCGCGCCCCTCGCCAACGGCTTCCTTGCGCAGCCTTACCAGCAGATCAGGAATGGGAATCTTGACCGGGCATACCTCGCCGCACGCGCCGCACAGGCTCGAGGCGCTGGGCAGATCCTGCGTTTCCTCCAGCCCTATCAGGTGCGGCATCAAAATACTGCCGATCGGGCCGGGATAGGTCGTGCCATAGGCATGCCCGCCAACGCGGGTATAGACCGGGCAGTGGTTCATGCAGGCGCCGCAGCGGATGCAGCGCAGCGTATCGAGTAGCTCGTCATCCTGATAAATGTTCGAGCGGCCGTTATCCACCAGCACCAGGTGCACTTCTTTGGGCCCATCAAACTCGCCCGCCTGGCGCGGCGCGTTGATCATATTGAAGTAGGTGGTGACGTGCTGGCCGGTTGCCGAGCGCGTTAAGAGGGAGTAAAGCGGCGGCACGTCGCGCAGGTGCTCAACCACTTTCTCGATGCCCGTTACCGCCACGTGCACCGGCGGCACGGTGGTGGTCATGCGCCCGTTGCCTTCGTTTTCGACCAGACACAGCGTACCGGTTTCCGCCACGGCAAAGTTGACCCCCGAAATGCCCACGTCAGCCGCCATAAAGCGTTCGCGCAGCTGGGCGCGGGCGGCGGCGGTCATGGTGTCGACGTTGCGCGTGCGTTCGGTGCCGGTTTTCTCGTGCAGAATGTCGGAGATTTCATCAGTATTCAGGTGAATCGCCGGCATGATGATGTGCGACGGCGTTTGCTCGTTGAGCTGCACCAGATACTCGCCCAAATCCGACTCCAGCGCCTCGATGCCGGCGGCCTCAAGGTGCGCGTTGAGGTGCATTTCCTCGGTCACCATCGACTTGCCCTTGATCACCGACTTGGCCTCGTGACGGGCGCAGATATCGCTGACAATCTCACAGGCCTCGTCGCCGTCTGTGGCCCAGTGCACCTTGATGCCGTTGGCCTCGCAGTTGGCTTCGAGCTGTTCAAGCAGATCGGGCAGCTTGGCCAACGCGCGCAGGCGGATATTGGCCCCCAGCTCGCGCAGCGTTTCCACGTCCCAGTCGCTGAACGCGTCACCGCGTTTATCCATCAGCCCGTCCATTGCCCGGCGAAAGTTGGCACGGATCTGCGGGTTGCCCAACGCATCGTGCGCCTGACGATGAAACTCGCGCGGGCTATAGGTTTGTACGCTCATGACGTTCTCCGCCATAGATAGCTGGCAATATGTTCGCCCTGCACGGCTTTCTGCCGGTGTTCGGCATTGCCGTTGATGTTCATTAAGCAACCGCAGTCAGAAGTGACAAAGTGTCGGGCACCGGTCGCTTCAATGGCGTCGACCTTGTCTTCTACCATGGCGCCGGACACCTCCGGATGCCGCACGGCAAAAGTGCCACCGAAACCGCAGCACTCGGTGGTACGCACCTGTTCAACCAGCTCCACCTGACCCAGCTGATTGAGCAGCGCGGGAGCGGTATCGCCCAGCCCCATTTCGCGCCGGGCACTGCACGACGTATGCATGGCGACCTGCTCGGGCTCGCCCAGATCGCTCAGTTTCACGTGGCAAACGTTGAGCAAAAACTCGGTCAGCTCGAAGGTACGCGCCGCGACGTCTTGCGCCGCATCAACCTGGGGCGTATCGGCCAGTAGCGTGGGGTAATGCACCCGCAGCATGCCGCCGCAGGAACCCGAGGGCACCACAACCGGCCAGGGCTCGGGGAACAGCGCCAGCTGCGCCAGGGCAACGCGACGCGCCTCGTCGTGATAGCCCGAGGTATAGGCCGGCTGCCCGCAGCAGGTCTGATCATCGGGGAAAATCACCTCGATACCTTCCCGCTCAAGCAGGCGAATGGCATCGAGCCCGGCGCCGGGATAAAAGACATCAATCAGGCAGGTGCCATAAAAGTAGACTTTCTGCGGCTTGGGCGGATAGTGCTTAATGGGCGTCATATGCACTCCTCGCCGACAGACAGTTACTCGGCGAATGAACAAACTCGGGATAAAAAGATAAGCGCAACATAATTGGTAAAACCAATTAACAATAAAGATATTCCAGATTAATAAGGCGCGCTATGACTGTCAATTGCAGCATTCTCTGAAGTTGCCTTAAAGCACTATACTTTGGTTTTAGTGATACGAAATCACATCATATTCGCCTTGTCGCGCCTTACGCGGCGATTTATTATTGGTCTTACCAATTAAATATTAATGTCATCTGTCTCCATGACGTCAGGAAACCGTGATGCCCTATTCTTCGCTTCGCCAGCCACGCCTCGCCGATGTGATTACCCAACGCCTTGAAGCCATGATCATTGAAGGTAGCCTGAAGCCCGGTCAACGCCTGCCGCCGGAGCGCGAACTGGCGGAACAATTCGGCGTGTCGCGCCCCTCCCTGCGCGAGGCGATTCAACGGCTTGCCGCCCGGGGACTGCTTTCCAGCCGTCAGGGTGGCGGCACCTTTGTCAACGACACGCTCAACAACGGCTACACCGACCCGCTGCTGGAGATGCTCTCGCGCCATCAGGAATTCGACCTCGATCTGCTGGAGTTTCGCGACGCCATGGAAGGGCTTTCGGCCTATTACGCGGCGCTACGTTCCACGCCCGCGGATAAAGCCGCGCTGCTGGAATGCTTTGAAGCGCTCGACGGCGGCTTTGACGGCAACGACCCGGTCAAGGAAGCCAAGCTCGACGCCGCCTTTCACCTGGCGATTGCCGAAGCCGCCCACAATGTTTTGCTGCTCCACACCATGCGCGGCATTTTTCACCTGCTTGAACAAAGCATTGTCGAAAACCTCGCCAACCTGTTCGCCAAACCCGGCTCGCGCGGCCAGTTAATGCAGCAGCACCGCACCCTGCTGGACGCCATTGTGGAAGGCCGCGCCGAAGATGCCCGGAGTCACGCGCATGAGCATCTGGCCTACGTCGAAGACGGCTTGCTGGAAATGGCCCGGGCGGAAACCCGCGCACAGCGTGCCCTGCGCCGCGCCCAAAGCACTCGCGCGCCAATATGAGGCGGCGGCGTCTCAGCCGGCGCTTGGCCATCGCGCTGCTACTGCTGGGGCTTATTTTATGCATCTGGCAAGCAGCGCGTCTGGCGCACGAGCAGGCGCTAGCCAACCTGCGCGACGACGCCCACAACGAACTGCGCCTGTCGGCGGCCAACCTCAAAGGCTACCTGCTGCGCTACGATTACCTGCCGCAGATGCTCGCCTCCCGCGAGAGCGTCCAGCGCTTTCTTACCGCGCCCGACACGCAAAACCCCATGCCGCTGAACCTGCAGCTCGACCGCTTTCGCTTTACCGCCGGCGTCTCCGACGTTTACCTGCTGGATCGCGACGGCACCACCGTGGCCGCTAGCAACTGGCATCGCAGCAACACCTTCATCGGCCAGAGTTACGCCTTTCGCCCGTACTATAAAGATGCCATCGCCGGCGGCGAGGGGCGTTTTTACGGGCTGGGTACACAGTCGTTGGCGCGCGGCTACTATTTTTCTGCGCCGGTATGGCTGGATCACACCGGCCCCGACGCCCGCCCGGAAGGCGTCGTCGTGGTCAAGATTTTGCTCGGCGAAGTAGAGCAAGGCTGGTCGGCGCAAAACGCCGAGTTTCTGGTCACGGATCGCGACAACGTTATTTTCATGGCCAGCCGCAAAAGGCTGCGCATGAATGCGCTGCAGCCGCTGACTCACGCCCAACGGCGGATGCTGAAAGACACCCGCCGCTACGCTCAGGAACCGCTGGATGCCTCGGGCATTCGCGTTGAACACAGCTACCGCGACAACGTCCGCGTAGTCAGCTTTGCCCGCGGCCCGCTCACCCAGGGGCGCTACCTGAACCTGACGCGCCCGCTACCCGAGTTCGGCTGGAACATGCATATTCTCAAGCCGCTGGACCCGGTGATTCAGGCGCAGTGGCTCGCCGCACTGCTGGCCGGCGGGCTTTACGGGGTGGTCGCACTGGGCGGCGGCATCGGCTGGCAGCGCCTGCGGCTGCGGCGCGAACGCGAAGCCTTTGCCGAGCGTGAACGCCGCACGCTTGCCCGGGTGCGCGACGAGCTGGAAGACAGCGTTGAACGCCGCACCCGGGACCTGACCGCCAGCAACCGGCAGCTGTCGGCTGAAATGGACGAGCGCCGCCGCGCCGAGACCAGCCTGCGGCAAACTCAGGACGAACTGATTCAGGCCGCCAAACTCGCCGTGCTCGGCCAGTTGGCGGCCGGCATCAACCACGAACTCAACCAGCCGCTGGCCGCCATTCGCGCCTACGGCGAAAATGCCCGACGCTTTATCGAGCTGTCGCGTCTGGAACAGGCCGATGCCAACCTCGAACAAATCATCGAGCTGACCCACCGCATGGCCGACATCAGCGCCCAGCTGCGGCAATTTTCGCGCAAGAGCAGCGAGCGCCACGAACGCATTACCGTCCAGTCCTGCGTGGCCTACGCCTTGCGTCTGTTTCAAAGCCGCCTGCACGACGGCCAGATACGCCTTGTCCAGCAGCTGCCGGAAACGCCGGTGTGGATCACCGGTGATCTGGTGCGCCTTGAACAGGTGATCGTAAATTTGATCAGCAACGCCCTGCAAGCCGTGCAAAATACCGCAGCGCCCACCCTCAGCATTACCCTGGAAACCCCGCGTGAACACGCTTGCCTGCGCGTGGCCGACAACGGCCCGGGCATCGCCGAGGCGAATTTATCCCACGTCTTCGAGCCGTTTTTCACCACCAAGGCGCCCGGCGCCGGCCTGGGGCTGGGACTTTCGATCTCGGCGCGTATTATGGAAGACTTGGGCGGCAAGCTGAGCGTGGCCAACCGCCCGGAAGGCGGCGCCGAATTCACTCTGGCGCTGCCCCTTTCACCGCCGCCTGACGTTGCCCTGGAGACACCCCCTCATGCATGAGCCGTCGAGCCTACCGGTTATCGTGATCGACGATGAGCGCCACCTGCGCATTACCGCCGCGCAAACCCTCGAACTTGCCGGCTACACGCCGCACTGTTTCGAGACCGCCGAACAGGCGCTGGAAGCGCTGCCGGCCGACTTCCCCGGCGTGGTGGTCAGCGATATTCGCATGCCTCACATGGACGGCATGACGCTGTTACGCACGCTGCAGCAGCAAGATCCCACCCTGCCGGTGATCCTGATTACCGGCCACGGCGATATTTCCACGGCGGTGGAAGCCATGCGCGCCGGCGCCTGGGATTTTCTGGAAAAACCGTTTGCCGGCGACCGGCTGCTCGACGTGGTGCGCCGCGGGGTGGAAAAACGCCAGCTGAGTCTGGAAAACCACCGATTGAAAGCCGAGCTTGAAGCTCAGCAGGCCGCGCTGGGGCCGCGTTTGGTAGGGCGTACCGCGGTGATTTCACGGCTGGCTGCCATGATCCAGCGCATCAGCCAGGTCGAAGCCGACGTGCTGCTGTTTGGCGAAACCGGCACCGGCAAGGACCTGGTAGCCCGGGCCATTCATGAGCGCAGCCAGCGGCGCCACGCCCCGTTTGTGGCCATCAACTGCGGCGCGGTGCCCGAAAGCATTATTGAATCGGAGCTGTTTGGCCACGAGAAAGGCGCGTTTACCGGTGCGGTTGCGCGGCGCATTGGCAAGTTTGAACACGCCGACGGCGGCACGGTGTTTCTCGACGAAATTGAATCCATGCCGCTGGCGCTACAGGTCAAGCTGCTGCGCGTCCTTCAGGAACGCGCGGTGGAGCGTTTGGGCGGCAACCAGCCGGTGACGCTGAATATCCGCGTGATTGCCGCCACCAAAACCGACCTGAAAGCCGCCGCCGAGCGCGGTACGTTTCGCGAGGATCTTTACTACCGGCTGGACGTCGTCACCCTGCCGCTACCGGCGCTGCGCGAACGACGCGAAGATATTCCGCTGTTATTTCAACACTTCGCCGTTGTCGCCGCGACGCGCAGCGGCCTTGAAGCCCCGCCGCTTACCAGTCACGACACGGCAACGCTGCTGGCCCACGACTGGCCGGGCAACGTGCGCGAGCTGCGTAATCTGGCGGAGCGTTACGTGCTGCTCGGCGCCGCCTTCGACTACCGCCTGGGCGCCCTGCTGGAAGGCGCCAGCGATGACGCGACGGACGCCGGCCTGGCCCATCAGGTCGAGCTATTCGAGAAAAGCCTGATCAGCCAGGCGCTGGCCCGGCATCAGGGCCACGTCATTGCCGTCTGCCAACAGCTGGTCATGCCGCGCAAGACGCTTTACGACAAGCTTAAAAAGCACGGCCTGAAAGCCGACGACTACCGCCACAAGCCGGCGCCCTGAGACAGCAGCGACCCCAGCGCGTCCCACGGCGGCAGCCAGGGAATCAGCGTCACGGTGGCAATCAGCATCAGCAGGCTGGCCGCCGGCCGGCTCAGATCGGCCGGCTTGAGCGCGGTGCCAAACGAGCGCTTGAGCCGGCCGCCCGCCAGATCCACGCTGTAGATTTCATCCAGCAGCAGGTGAATCAAAAACCCCAGCAGCACGGCCATGCCATGACTCCAGGCCAGCCACGCCGGTTGTGCCAACCAGTGAAAGCTCAGTGCCGCCGCCGTCAGCGTGCACAGCGCGGCGGCCAGCAGCGAATGCCAGCCCCCACGATGAACGGTCAGCCGCGAGAACAGCGCGCCGCCCACATAGCGCACGCCAATATAGATGCCGACACACGCCAACAGCAGCACCGCGGGGCTAAGCCACGGCTGCAGCAGCACTGCGCCCATGACCAACGCGGGTACGGTCAGCAGGGTGAAAATCAGCCGGTTGGAGCGCGAATGATCCGCGTCGATATCGGGGAGAATGCCGCCAAACGCGGTGAGCGCGCAGACCACCAGCGCCTGCAGCGGCGGCCACCATTGTGCCTTGAAGCCAACATAGGCCAAAAGCGCCCCGCCGGCGGCGGCAACGGTAATATGCGTGCGGAAGTTAGCCATGCGGCGGCACCTTGAAAAAAGCTGTATAAATTACCAGACTTTTACGTACCACAACACGCTGGAGGGGAAATAAAACCGGCGCCGGAGCGCTTAGACCGGTGTTTCAGCCAGAAAGGTATCTTTCAGGGCGACGTAGTTGCCCGCCGTATACGGAAAGAATGCCCGCTCGCTGTCCTTCAGCGGGCGCAGCGGTTTGGCGGGGTTCCCGGCGTAAACGTAACCGCTTTGCAGATGCTTCCCCGGCGTGACCACCGCACCGGCGGCGATGATGACCTCATCGTCCACCGTGGCGCCGTCCATTACGATCGCTCCCATGCCCACCAGAATGCGGTGACCCAGCGTCGCGCCGTGCAGAATCGCCTTGTGGCCGATGGTCACGTCGTCGCCCACGGTCAAGGGAAACCCCTCGGGGTTGAAGTCGCTGGCGTGAGTAATATGCAGCACGCTGCCGTCCTGCACGCTGACCCGCGCGCCCAGACGAATGCGATGCATATCGCCGCGAATGACCGTCATCGGCCATACCGAGCAGTCGTCGCCCAGGGTAACGTCGCCGATCACCACACTTGCCGAATCGACGTAAACCCGCGCGCCAAGGCGCGGCGTAATGCCCTGAAACGAGCGGATGGCAGCGGTCATAATCTCTCCCGTACTTAATTGAACAGCCAGAAAGCGCTTAAATAAAGGCGCTCAGCAACACCACAAAGGTCAGCGGTATGGCGACCCAGCGTACCACGCCTTGCCACAGCGCAAAGCCGCGATCACCGGCGCCCAGCGCCTTGTGCGCCGTTGCTCGGGGCATGACCCAGGCGGCAAATATCGCCGTCAGCACGCCGCCCAGGGGCAGGAAAATATCCGGCGGAATGCTGCTGACCAGTTCAAACACGTTGCGCCCCAGCAGCGGGCGAAAATCCTCGAGCGTCGAGAACGAAAACGCCGACAACAGCCCCAGCAGCCACACCCCCAAGCCCACCAGCGAGGTCGCGCGCACGCGGCCAAGCCCCATGTCCTGCAGGGTGGCCACCATCGGCTCGGCCAGATTGATCGCCGAAGTCCAGGTCGCCAGCAGCAGCAGCAGGAAAAACACGCCCAGCCAGAACGCGCCCCAGGGCAGCTCGGCAAAGGCGATGGGCAGCGTGACAAACATCAGCCCCGGGCCTTCGGCCGGGTCCATCCCCTGAGCAAAAACCACCGAGAAAATCGCGATACCGGACAGCAGCGCCACGCTGATATCCAGTACCGCGACCGTTACCGCCGCCCTGGGCAGGCTTTGGTCATCCGGCATATAGGCGCCGTAGGCCATCAGCGCGCAGGCGCCCACCGCCAGGGTGAAAAACGCATGGCCCATGGCATGCACCACCACATCCAGCGTGATGGCCGAAAATGACGGCCAGAACAGCCATTTCAGCGCGGTGCCAAAGCCTTCGGTGGTCGCGGCATAGACCGCCAGCAGGATCAGCAGCAGATACAACAGCGGCATCAGCAGGTTATTCAGCCGCTCAAGCCCCTTGGCCACGCCGGCGGCGACCACCGACATGGTCATCAGCAGAAACAGCGTATGGTTGAACACCTGCAGGCCGGGGTTGGCGAGAAACGTCTCGAACCCCGCGCCCACCTCGGCGGCCGTTGCCCCGTTGAACTGACCGTTCACCGAGGCCACCAGAAACTCGATCGACCAGCCCGAGACCACCGAATAAAACGATAGAATACAGAACACCGTCAGCGCACCAAACAGCCCCAGCCAGCGCCAGTGACGCGACGCTCCGGCCTCGGCGGCCAGTGCGCCCAGCGAGCCCATGGGTCCGCGCCGCCCGGCACGACCAATCAGAATTTCCGCCATCATCACGGGAATCCCCAGCAGCAGCACAAAGGCCACATACACGAGCAAAAACGCCGCGCCGCCGTTTTCCCCGGCAATGTACGGAAAGCGCCAGATATTACCCAGCCCCACGGCAGCCCCCGTGACGGCCAGAATAAAGGCTCGCTTCGACCCCCAGCGCTCCAGCGTTTCGCTCATCGCATGATCCCGTTCGGTGAATGATCCATAAGCCATCAGCAAATAGACAGATAGCGGCTGACGCAGCGGTAAAAAAGCCGCTCAGAAAGCCCGCAAGCCTAGCAGGCGCTTGCCCCAAGGCCAAACCCGGGCATTGAAACCGGGCCTCCCCGCCCGCATTTTGAAGGGTATCGCTTTACCCCATGCCGCCGTGCCGGCCAACCGAGGTATGTATGACCGCTAATCCCCTGCTTGAAACCCACACGCTGCCGCCGTTCGGCGAGATTCGCGCCGAACACGTCGAGCCGGCCGTTACCCGGCTGCTCGCTGAAAGCCGCGACGCCATCGAAGAGCTGGCCCGGCAGGCACAGACCACCGAACCCGGCTGGGACAACTTTGCCGCGCCGCTTGAGGCCATCAATGACCGACTGGAGCAGGTCTGGTCGCCGGTATCGCACCTCAACGGCACCATGAACACGCCCGAGCTGCGCGAAGCCTATCAGGCCTGCATCGCCGAACTCTCGGCGTTCAGCACCTGGATGGGTCAGCACGCCGGGCTGTTTCACGCCTGGCAGGCATTAAAAGACGGTTCCTCCTGGGCGACGCTTGACCCCGAACAGCGCCGCACCGTGGACAACACCCTGCGCGATTTCCGGCTGGCCGGCGTGGCGCTGCCCGAAGCGCAAAAAGTGCGCTACGGCGAGATTCAGGCGCGGCTTTCCGAGCTTTCCAACCAGTATTCCAACCAGCTGCTGGACGCCACCCAGGCGTGGCACAAGGACATCGTCAGCGCCGACGAACTGGCCGGCGTGCCGCAAAGCGCGCTGGATACGCTGAAGGCCACCGCCGAGGCCAAGGGCGTTGACGGCTATCGTATTACGCTGGACTTCCCCTGCTTTTTCCCGGTGATGAGCTACGCCGACAGCCGCGAGCTGCGCGAAGAGGTGTATACCGCCTTTGTCACCCGCGCCTCTGATCAGGGCCCCAATGCCGGCGAGTTCGATAACGCCCCGGTCATGGAAGAAATCCTCGCGCTGCGTCACGAGCTGGCGACGCTGTTGGGCTTTTCCACCTACGCCGACTTGTCGCTGACCACCAAAATGGCCGACTCCCCCGAGCAGGTGCTGGCGTTTCTGAATGATCTGGCAAACCGCGCCGTGCCTCAGGCACAGCTCGAGTTTTCCGAGCTTGAAGGCTTTGCCACCAACACCCTGGGGCTGGCCAACCTCAAGCCCTGGGACATCGCCTACGCCAGCGAAAAACTGCGCGAAGCGCGCCACGCCATTTCCGAAGAGCAGCTGCGGCCCTACTTTCCCGCGCCCCAGGTGATCGACGGTTTGTTCAAGGTAGTCGAGCGGCTCTACGGCCTGCGCTTTAGCGAAAACACCGACGTGCCGCGCTATCACGACGACGTTCGCTATTTCGAGATACTCGAAAACGACGCCCCCATCGCCGGCTTCTACCTTGACCTCTACGCTCGCGAAGGCAAGCGCGGCGGCGCCTGGATGGCGGACTGTCGCGTACGCCGCCAGACCGACAACGGCCTGCAGCTACCGGTGGCGTTTTTGACCTGCAACTTCACCCCGCCGGTGGGCGAGAACCCTGCGCTTCTGACCCACGACGAAGTCACCACGCTGTTCCACGAGTTTGGCCACGGCCTGCATCACATGCTGACCAAGCAGAACATTGCCGAGATTTCCGGCATCAACGGCGTGGCCTGGGACGCGGTGGAGCTGCCCAGCCAGTTCATGGAAAACTTCTGCTGGGAGCGCGAAGGGCTTGACCTTATCGCCCGCCACGTCGACACCGGCGAGCCGCTCCCCGATGAACTCTTCGGGCGTCTGCAGGGGGCGAAAAACTTCCAGTCGGCCATGGGTATGGTGCGCCAGCTGGAGTTCTCGCAGTTTGATCTGCGCCTGCACGCTGAGCATGACGCGCCCAGTGCCGAGGCCATCCAGGCGCTATTGGACGACGTGCGCATGCGCGTTTCGGTCGTGCCCCAGGCCGCCTTCAACCGCTTTCAAAACGGCTTCGGGCATATTTTTGCCGGCGGCTACGCGGCGGGCTATTACAGCTACAAGTGGGCGGAAGTGCTCTCGGCCGATGCCTGGAGCGCCTTTGAAGACGCCGGCGTGTTTGATGCCGAAACCGGCCATCGCTTCCGCGCGGAAATTCTGGAGCCCGGCGGCTCCCGGGATGCCGCCGAACTGTTCGCAGCGTTTCGCGGCCGCGCCCCAAGCGTCAAGCCGCTGTTGCGCCACAGCGGCATCGACGCCGCCTGAGACCGGGCCAACCCCACAACGCAGGAGATGAGTCATGTCATCGGTCAAACGCTTTATTGCCGGCGTGGTTTGCCCGCGCTGCGCGGAGATGGACCGCATTCGCGCCTGGGAGCAGAACGGTATCCGCTACCGCGAATGCGTCAGCTGCGATTTTTTCGAGCAGCTGCCCATTGACGACGAATCCGCCGACGAGCTCACCACCCGCGTGAATCAGGTACGCGACGAGCAAAAAAATCAGGACGTACAGCCGGTGCGTATTCTTGACCCCGGCAAGCCCTCTTCCTGACACCGGCTCTTAACTAGCTTCTTCTCCGGCGCATGTGCGATAAACCGCACATGCGCCGGTTTTGTGTGTGCGCTTTCCCCGACAATAACGCGTTTCTCTACGCTACCTTGGTCGCACCGAGTTTCATCAAATTATTGATTTATTTGACTATATATAACAATGGCACAGAAATCGCTTGGTATAACGGGCATGCCGGCTGACGCAGCCTATAACGGCCCGGCATGCAATCCGACACAACAATACAACGCCGTACACCAGAACATGGGGAATCACTATGCGCACGACAACGAAGACAACCGCGCTGCTTCTCGCCGGTAGCGCTCTTTTAGCCGCTGCCAGCGCCCAGGCGGATAAGTCCGACTGGCCGGAAAACTTTACCGTAGGCACCGCCAGCCAGGGCGGCACCTATTACGTTTACGGCTCCGGCTGGGCCAACTTCATTGCCGACGAGCTGGATATTTCCGGCGGCGGCGAAGTGACCGGCGGCCCGACCCAGAACCTGGCGCTGGTGCACAACGGTAATGCGGCCTTCGGCCTGACCACCATGGGCCCGGCGTCAGACGCGATCAACGGCAAAAGCCCGCTGGCGCCAGGGGTGAAAATGGACAACGTCTGCGCCATGTTCCCCATGTACGAAACGCCGTTCTCGATCACCACGCTGGCCGATTCGGGTATCGAGTCGATCTCGGATATTCCTGACGGCGCACGCATCGGCTTTGGCCCCGCAGCCTCTACCTCGGACACCTACTTCCCCGAGATCCTCAAGACGCTGGGCGTAGAGTTTGATCGCCGTAACGGCGGCTGGACCGATCTGGGCAGCCAGCTACAGGATGGCCTTTTGGATGTCATCGCCTTTGCCGCCGGCATCCCAATCCCCGCGGTCAGCCAGCTTGAAGTGCAGACCGACGTCAACATCATCGAGTTTAACGAGGACGAAATTAAAACCGTGCTCGAGAACTTCCCGGTGGCAGAATTCATGATCCCGGCAAGCACTTATTCAACCCTTGACGAAGACTCCCGCGTGGTTTCCATGTGGAACTTCTCCATCGCCGGCTGTGACCTGCCGGAAGACTTCGTCTACGAAGTCACCAAACGGACCATGGAAAACAACGACCGCATGCGCTCGATTCATCGCAGCGCGGAAACCACCATTCCCGAAAACATCAGCCACAACACCGTGCTGCCCTTCCATCCGGGTGCGGCGCGCTGGTACGAAGAAAACGGCTACGAGATCGATCCTGAACTGATCCACTGATCCACGCCGTGCGCACGCTGCTCCGCGCCGGCCATGCCGGGCGGGGCAGCGTGCGCGTTTGCTCCTTCTGTTCGTACTGCTGTGAGGGTGACGTATGAGTCACAACGCCAACCACGAAAGCGACAATCGCGTCGCCACCGCCGCCCCCGAAACCATTGCCGACGGCGTCGATGAAGACGCGGTAGAAGCGAATCGCCGCCTGTTCACCGGCTGGCCGCTATGGACCTTTGCCGGTCTGGCCATCGCCTACTCGCTGTTTCATTTGATTTCGCTGAATATTTATCCGCTGGAAACCTGGACATACCGCATTATTCATATCGCTGGTGCGCTGGTGCTGGGCTATGGCCTTTATGCCGGCGCATCCTTTGCCGACAACGAGCATGACGCCTCGCCCGGCTGGCTGAAATGGGCAAGCCTGGCGCTACTGCTGCCCGCCGGCTATGCCCTGGCGCAGGTATTTTTCATGAGCCAGACGCTTGGCGGCGGCGCCATGCGCATTGACCCGAGCATTGAAACCCTGCACTTCGGCTACCCATTGATGGCCACCAGCGCTGCGGGTATCGTGCTGAGCTGGTTTTATCGCCGGGCGCGCAACCACTTCAACCCGGCCGATCTTGTGCTGATGGTTTGCGCGCTGGCCAGTGCCGCCTACCTGATACTGGTCTTCAACACCAATATCCGCATGTCGACGGGCACGTCTTTTGCCCCGCCGGGCATCTCCTGGGCGGCCATTGCCGGCTCCCTGCTGATTCTCGAGCTGACCCGCCGCGTGGCCGGCCTGGCACTGGTAGTTATTTCCGCGATTTTTCTCGGCTACGTGTTTGTTGGCCCCTACCTGCCCGGCTTTCTGGGCTATCCGGGTCTGTCGCTGCAGCGCTTTTTCAGCCAGGTGTACACCGATACCGGCATCCTTGGCCCGACCACGGCGGTCTCATCGACCTATATCATCCTGTTCATTATTTTTGCGGCCTTTTTGCAGGCCTCCAAAGTCGGTGACTATTTCGTCAACTTTGCCTTCGCCGCTGCCGGGCGCGCGCGTGGTGGCCCGGCCAAGGTATCCATTTTTGCCTCCGGCCTGATGGGCATGATCAACGGCACCTCTGCGGGCAACGTGGTGTCCACCGGCTCGCTGACCATTCCGCTGATGAAAAAGGTCGGCTACCCCGCCCGTAGTGCCGGTGCCATCGAGGCCGCTGCCTCGACCGGCGGGCAGATCATGCCGCCGATCATGGGCGCCGGCGCCTTCATCATGGCGGAAATTACCGGCATTCCCTACACCGAGATCGCCGTGGCCGCGATCATTCCGGCGATTCTGTATTTCCTCTCGGTGTACTGCATGGTCGACTTTGAGGCGGCGCGCAAAGGCATGCGTGGCATGCACAAGGACGAAATCCCGCAGTTTCGTCGGCTGGTCAAACAGGTGTACCTGTTCGCCCCGATCATCATTCTGATTGCGGCGCTGTTCATGGGCTATTCGGTGATTCGTGCGGGCACGCTGGCGACCGCGTCAGCCGCCGTGGTGAGCTGGTTTTCGCCCAACAAGATGGGGCCCCTGGCGATTCTCAGAGCGCTTCAGCTGGCAGGCACCATGGCAATTCAGATCATCGCCGTGTGCGCCTGCGCGGGGATTATTGTCGGGGTAATCTCGCTGACCGGCGTGGGCGCGCGCTTCTCGTCGCTGCTGTTGGGCGTGGCCGGCTTCAGCCAGCTGCTGGCGCTGATGTTTGCCATGTGCATTTCCATTCTGCTGGGCATGGGCATGCCCACCACCGCCGCCTATGCCGTCGCTGCTTCGGTGGTCGCGCCGGGGCTGATCAACATCGGCATTGACCCGCTGGTAGCGCACTTCTTCGTGTTCTACTTTGCCGTGGTCTCGGCGATTACGCCACCAGTCGCGCTGGCCTCCTACGCCGCCGCGGGGATTTCCGGCGATAACGCCATGGGCACCTCGGTGGCATCGTTCAAGATAGGACTGGCCGCCTTTATCGTGCCGTTCATGTTCTATTACAGCCCGGCCATGCTGATGGAAGGCTCGGCGCTGCAGATTCTGCGCGTGGGCGTCACCGCCACGTTTGGCATTGTGCTGCTGGCCGGCATGGTGCAGGCGTGGTTCTTCGGCCCGGTCAAGTCGTGGCAGCGTTTGGCCATGCTGGTCGGTGCGATGTTCATGATCTACGGCGGCATCTACAGCGATATCGCCGGGCTGGCGCTGGGTATTGCGCTCTTTGTGATGCAGCGCAGGCGCTATACCGGCGGCGGTGCCGTTGCCACCGGCTAAGCCGCCATTGGGATAACCGCAAACCGGCTGGTCTGATGCCAAAAACCCCCGCTTTACTTAAAGTAAAGCGGGGGTTTTACGTATGGCGGAGAACAGGGCCCGCCGCTGCTAGTCGGTCAGATTATCGACGATTTTCAGCACCGGCGTTGACTGGTTCAGGGTATAGAAATGCAGCCCCGGTGCGCCGCCGTCCAGCAGGCGCTGGCACAGGTTGGTCACCACCTCGGTGCCAAACTGCGAGATGGCGTCGCTGTCATCGCCGTAGCTTTCCAGCTGCTTGCGGATCCAGCGCGGAATCTCGGCGCCGCAGGCATCGGAAAAGCGCGCCAGCTTGGTGTAGTTGATTATCGGCATGATGCCCGGAATGATCGGTTTCTCGACGCCCAGCGCGCGCGCCTTGTCGACAAAGCGGAAATACGCATCGGCGGTAAAGAAGTACTGCGTGATCGCCATGTTGGCGCCGGCGTGCATCTTGCGCGCAAAGTTTTCCACATCCCGATCCAGGTTGGGGGCCTGTGGATGAGATTCGGGGTAGGCGGCCACGGCGATATCAAAATGATCGCCGGTTTCGTCGCGGATAAACTCGACCAGTTCATTGCCGTAACGCAGCTCGCCGAGACTCGCCATGCCCGAAGGCATGTCGCCGCGCAGGGCGACCAGGCTATCAATGCCTTCTTCACGGTACTGGGCGAGCAGGTCGCGCAGCTGGGCTTTTTCGCTGCCGATGCAAGACAGATGCGGGGCGGTGGTAATGCCCCGCTCGCCCACGGCACGAACCGCCGCCCGCGTGCGCTCCTGAGTCGAGCCGCCGGCGCCGTAGGTCACCGAAAAAAAGCGTGGCTGACGGGTTGCCAGAGCATCCCGCGCCTGCAGCAGTTTTCCCCGGCCGACGTCCGTTGCGGGTGGAAAAAACTCGAAGCTGATCCCCAGCGGATGTTCCTGGCTACTCATGCGTTGTCCTCATACTAAAATCGGTGTTCACCGGCGCGCAAACGTCGGATATTTTGCGCTATTCTGTCCGTTTGTTGCCGCTTCGGCCAATGAAAGATTCCGCGCCAATGCTTCAATTCGGCTCATGTTGCCGCCAGACTTCAGGAAATACGATGGAAAATCTCGCGTTCGGTGCTCTCTCGGGCCCGCTGTTGATGCTCTTGAGCTTTGTCGGGCTGGGCTTTGTGGCCGCTCGCCGGCTGGCGGTTGATCCACGGCCCATTGCCACCCTGCTGATTTACCTGATCGCCCCGTTCACGTTTTTCCGCGCGCTGATGAACGGCGGCCCCACGCCGGACTACGTGCTGCTGACGCTGATTTTATTCTGCCTTTCAAGCGCCATCGCGTTGACGGTGCGCAGGCTGACGCGCCATCGCTTCGGCGCGCAGGAAGGTGCACTGCTGGCGTTTTCGTCGGGTACCGGCAACACCGGTTACTTCGGCCTGCCGGTAGCGCTGATCGTGCTGCCGCCGGCAGGCGTGACCCAGTATTTGTTCTGTATTCTGGGCATTACGCTTTACGAGTTTACCGTGGGGTTTTATTTGAGCGCCCGGGGGCAGTTTTCCATCCGCCAGAGCCTGGTCAAAATCGTTCGGCTGCCGCTGATCTACGCGTTTCTCGCCGCGCTGTTGCTGGCCCAGCTGGATATCGCGCTGCCCGATGCGCTGATGACGTCCCTCGATGTGTTTCCCGCCACCTATACGCTGCTGGGCATGATGATCATCGGCATGACGCTGAGCCGCGTCACCCTCGCCGCCTGGGATACCCGCCTGATTGTCGCCTGCACGCTGCTGCGCTACGGCGTCTGGCCGCTGGCGACGCTGGGCACGGTGCTGCTCCTGCAGGCCTTTTTCGCGCTGTCGGCGGATCTCGCCATGGCGATTCTGCTGCTCGGCGTGGTGCCCATGGCCGCCAACGTCGTCGTGGTCGCCATGGAGCTCGGCATGCAGCCGCAAAAAGGCGCATTGGCGGTGCTGGTCACCACGCTTCTCGCCCCGCTGGTGATTCCGCTGTATCTGGCCGGCATGCTGACGCTCACCGGGCTGGGTTAGCGCCCGGCAGCTAGGCCTTCACGCGGATGAGCTTCTTGTTAACGAACTCATCGATACCCAGTCGGCCAAGCTCGCGGCCAAAGCCGCTGCGCTTGACGCCGCCGAAAGGTAGCTCAGCCGCTTCTCCGCCGACTTCGTTGATGAAGACCATGCCCACCTCAAGGCCATCGGCGACGCGTAGCGCCTTTTGCTCGTCCTGGGAAATGACGATGGCACCCAGGCCAAACGGCGATGAGTTGGTCAGCTCCACCGCTTCATCTTCGCTTGCGACCCGGTACACCACGGCAACGGGGCCAAACAACTCTTCGTGGTAGACGTCCATCTCCGGGGTGACGTCGGTGAGCACCGTGGGCGCGAAGAAGTTGTGTTCGGGATTCGCGCCGCCGGCCCGAACGACTGCGCCCTGGTCAATCGCCTTCTGTACCTGATGTTGCAGGTTGCGGGTCGCGCTTACCGATGACAGCGGCCCCAGGGTGGCGCCGTCGACGCTGGGATCGGCGGGCACATGCGCGGCCATGGCGGCGGCAAACTTCTTGCTGAACTCGACGTAGATATTGTCCATCACCACGATGCGCTTGGAGCCGTTGCACGCCTGGCCGTTGTTGCCCAGCCGTCCGGCAACCGCCATCTCGACGACACTATCGATATCGTCGGTATCGAGCACCACAAACACGTCCGAGCCGCCGAGCTCGAGCACCACCTTTTTCAGGTGGCGCCCCGCCTGTTCGGCCACGGCGGCACCAGCACGCTCGGAGCCGGTCAGCGAGACGCCCTGCACGCGGGGGTCGGCGATGACCTCGGCCACCTGCTCGTTGGTGGCGAAAACGTTGACGTAAGCGCCTTCGGGCAGGCCGGCTTTCAGAAACAGGCTTTCCAGCGCCAAGGCCGACTCGGGGCACTGGGGAGCGTGCTTGAGCAGGATGGTGTTGCCCAGCACCAGGTTGGGGGCAACAAAGCGCGCCACCTGATAAAAGGGGAAATTCCAGGGCATGATGCCGACCAGCACGCCGAGCGGCTGGCGGCGGATAAAGGCGGAACCCCCGGCAGGAGACTCGATAGGCTCATCCTGGAGGAAGGCCTCGGCGTTGTCGGCATAGTAGCGGTAGATATCGACACAGATGTCGATCTCCTCTCGCGCCTGGTCAATGGGCTTACCCATTTCTCGCACGATGATTGCGGCCAGCTCTTCCCGGCGTTCAGCATGAAGCTCTGCCACCCGCCTGATGCGCGCCGCGCGCTGGGCGACACCGAATCGCGACCATTGACGGTACGCATCCCCGACGCTGGCCAGCGCCTGCTGGATATCGGCAGCGGTTGCCGTGGGGTAGTCAGCGACCTTTTCGTTGGTCGCCGGATTGGTAACAGCGTAGTCAGCCATGAGGCCTCCTTGAAGCATCGGTGTCGTGTCGGTCAAAACAGCTGACAATACCACAGCCGGCCAGTGCGGCGTCGATACGTATCGGGTGCCGGGTGAAAGGCCCGCTCACTTGCGGTGCAGCTCAATGTTGCAACCGATCGCGCAGCCTCTACAATCGGTACGACGAAGCCGCGACGCCAACCCGGACGCGGCGCCCCTCCCCGCTATCGACCCGAAGCCCATGAGACTCCAGCCCCCCACCTCTGTCCCGGAGCGAATCGGCTTCCTGATGCTGCCGCGCTTTGCCATGGTGGCCTTCTTCTCAGCGGTAGAACCGCTGCGCATCGCCAACCGCATCAGCGGGCGTACACTTTTCGAATGGGATCTGATCAGCGCAGACGGCGGCCCGGTCACCGCCTCCAACGGCATGACGCTCGATGCCAGCTGCGCGAGCGCCCGGGCGCCGGCGGTGCCGAGCCTGGCGGTGTGCGCCAGCTTCGCCCCCGACGCCGGCATTGACGACGCCCTGCTCGACTGGCTGCGCGAGCGCGCCGCCTCGGGGTGCGTGCTCGGCGGCATGGATACCGGCTGCTTCGCCCTGGCCGCGGCCGGTCTGCTGGACGACCAGACGGTAACCCTGCACTGGGAGTCGCTGCCCGAATTCCGTTCCCGTTTTCCCCGCGTCGACGCCGTTGAATCGATCTTTGAAGTCACCCCCGAAGGCTTCTCCTGCGCCGGGGGCAGCGCCGCCATCGACATGAGTCTCGACCTGATCCGTCGCCGCCATGGCGATACCCTGGTCAAGCGCGTCCGCGACCAGCTGATTCATGACCCGGGGCGCCGGCCCGCCAGCCGCCAGCGTGACCCCGACACCCCGGGTGACCCCACCCTGCAAAAAGCCATCGAGCTGATGGAAGCCAACCTGGAGACGCCACTGGGTATCGGCGAGCTGGCCACCCGGCTCGGCCTTTCCTGGCGCGGGCTCGAAAGACTCTTCGCCCGTCACACCGGTATCCCGCCCCAGCGCTTCTACCTGGACAGGCGGCTAGACCACGCCCACCGGCTGCTGCACGAGACCCGCCACAGCGTGATGGATATTGCCCTGGCCTGCGGCTTCGCCTCCGCGTCAAGCTTCACCCGCGCCTTCCGCCGTCGGCTTGGGCTCACCCCGAGCGAATGGCGTCAGCGGTCCTGAAGTACCGCCCTAGCTGTCGAACTGTGCACAGTAAGCGTCGAATTCTGTGGTGAAGCCGCCCCTTGCGGCTGGCACCCTGAGCGTCTTCCCGCGGACACTCAGGAGCTCCCATGTCACGCCACGAACTGCCTCTTACCCCCGATTACGACGCCTGGCCGGTAGACGCCGATCTTGCCGACGTGTCCTTCACGCCGCGCCTGGTGACGGTACGCTGGAGCGACGGCCGCGTCAGCCGCTACCACAGCATCTGGCTGCGCGAGAACGCTGCCGACGAGACCACCGTCAACCCGGCGACCCGGGAGCGCATCCTGGACCTCTCCACCCTTCCCGCCTGGCCGGAAATCGACGCCGCCGAGATCGACGCCGCCGGCGCCTTGTGTGTGACGTTCGCCCCTGAGGACCGCCGTCTGCGCTTCCATCCCGGCTGGCTGCGGGCTCACGACTACGATAACGCCACCGATCCCGAAGCGCCGCTGGTGCCGGTAACGACCTGGCTGGGTGGTGCCGATGCCAGCCCCGATACCCTCGATGCCAGCGGCCTGCTCGACACCCGGCCAGACAGCGATGACGAAGAGGTCATTCTTGCGCCGGCGCTGGAAAGTGTGCTCGGCAAGGGGCTGGTTCGCCTGCGCAACCTGCCTACCCAGCCTGACTCGATCGAAGCGCTAGCCCGGCGCATTGGCCCGGTGCGGCCGACCAACTTCGGCCAGCTGTTCGACGTCAAGGCCAAGCCCGACCCGGATTCCAACGCCTATACGTCCATTGCCTTGCCGCCCCACGTCGACCTGCCCACCCGCGAGTATCATCCGGGCCTGCAGATGCTCTACTGCATGGAGAACACCGTCGAAGGCGGCCAGGCCGTGATGATGGACGGCTTCGCCATCGCCGAAGCCCTCCGCGATCGCCACCCGGACGCCTGGGAAACACTGACCCGGGTACGCTGGTGCTACGCCAACACCGCGCGCACGACCGACTACGTCTGGTTTGAGCCGATGATTCGCCTCGACGCCCGGGGCGAGTTGCTCGAGGTGCGCATCGCCGACTTCCTGCGCGGCCCGCTGCAGACCGCCTTTGAAGACGTCGAGCCGGCCTATGAGGCGTTGATGATCCTACAGCAGCTGCTGCGCGACCCGGCGTTTTCCATTCGCTTTACCTATCATCCCGGCGACGTGGTCATCTTCGACAACCGCCGCCTGTTGCACGCCCGCGATGCCTTCGAGGGCAGCACCGGCCACCGTTGGCTGCAAGGCTGCTACATGGAGCGCGACGAAGTGCGCTCGCGCTACCGCATGATTCAGCGCACCCGCCGCCAGCGCCGTCTGACCGCCAACGCCTGACGTTGGCCGCAGCCTGGTCAGTCCACCTCCCGGGCGGCAGTTTCCCGGGGGGACTCGGCAAAGCGGGCGCGGTAGGCGCGCGAAAAGTGCGCCAGATGCTGAAAGCCGGTCGCCAGCGCCGCCTCGGTGGTCCGGCAGCCGCTGCCGGCAAGCAGCTGCTGGGCACGGTCCAGCCGCATCCCCAGGTAGCACTGCTTGGGGGTCTCGCCGAAATGGGCCCTGAACTGGCGCGTCAACTGGCGCTGGGACTGACCCACCAGCCGGCAGATCTCGGGGATCGGCAGCGTCCTGGCCATGTTGGCTTCCATCACCGTCAGGCTCTTGATCACGCTGCGCGGCAGGTGCTCATAGCGCGCGTCGAGGTCCACCGGCGAGCGCTCATGGCGCTGATAGATCAGCTGCCGGCCGACGGCGTCGGCCAAAGCCGGCCCGTAGGCGAGCCTGATCCAGGCGAGCATCATGTCAAGGCTCGCCACGCCGCCGCCCCCGGTCAGCCGCCTGGCATTGATCTCGTAATACGACGAGCTGACTTCCAGCTGCGGAAATTCCCGACGAAAGGCCGGCACGCTCTCCCAGTGCAGCGCCACCCGATAGCCTTCCAGCACGCCGCTGCGCGCCAGAATAAAAGGCGCGGTGTCCAAGCCCCCAAGCCAGCCCCCGTGGGCCGCAACCCGGCGCAGCACCGCACGGTCCTGGGCGCTGACATCGGCCTCTGCCTGATAGGACGACACCACCATCAGGCTGGCGTCGTCGGGCACCTCGTTCAGCTCGCCGTCCACCTCGATGCGCAAGCCGTTGCTGGCCACCACGCCTTCACCGTCCCGCGAGCGCAGGCGCCAGGCAAAGAGATCGCTGCCGAAACGGTTGGCCACCCGCAGCGGCTCCAGCAGACAGAACAGCGTTAGCATCGAGAAGCTGGGAACCACCCAAACATCCAGGGTGTGCTCGGCCTGCTCGGGGTCGAGAAGCGGCGGCGAATCGGGGCGCGGATAGGGCCAGGTGGGGTCGAATGTGTCGCTCATGGCCAAAATTATCAACAAAAAGACGATTTTTATCAAGTCGCCTCCGCGACCTGCGACTAGGGTAGATCCCCATCACCCGTAGCACGCTTGTGGAGATGCCGCCATGACTCACGTCAAAACCGCCGCCGACAACCACCGCCTGGTCGTTGACTATCAGGATCAGCCCCGGGAGCTCACGGCTCTCTGGCTGCGCGAACACAGCCCCGCGCCCGACACCCTGGACCCGCGTACCGGCCAGCGCCTGATCGAGGCCGCCGCCCTGCCGCTGGATCTGCGCATCGAGCAGGCCGACGCCGACGGCAAGCGATTGTGGGTACACTTCAGCGACGGCCATCAGGCCGAGTTCGACCTCGACGCGCTGCTCAAGACGTCATCGGAAAAAGCGGAAAAGCCGCTCTGGGATGCCAGCCTCGAGCAAACGCCCCAGGCGGATTTCCATGCTGCCCTGGAGGACGACGGCGCGCTGCTCGAGATGCTCGAAGGGCTGCACCGCTACGGCTTCGTGCTGGTCTCCAACGTTCCCACCACCGAGGACGGCATGCAGGCGCTGATCGAGCGCGTCGGCCCGCTGCGCCGCACCAACTGGGGCGGCATTGCCGACGTCAAGTCGGTGGCCAACGCCTACGACCTGACCATGACCCAGCGCGGCCTGGAGCCGCATACCGACAACCCCTATCGCGACCCGATACCCGGCTACATCTGGCTACACTGCCTGACCAACGCCGCCGACGGCGGCGACAACACCCTGGTCGACGGCTATCGCGCCGCCGAGGTGCTGCGCGAACGCAACCCGGACGCCTTTGACGCCCTGACCCGGGTCTGGCCCACCTTCCGCTACCAGGACGACACCACCCACCTGGAAAGCGAAGGCCCGTTGATCGAGCTCAACAGCCGGGGCGAAACGGTCCGGGTGCGCTACTCCAACCGCACCGAGCGGGTGCCGGCCCTGCCCGCTGACGAGCTCGAGGCCTACTACGCCGCGCGGCGAGAGTTTTACCAGCTGATCACCGGCGATGAGCTGACTCTGCACCTCAAGCTCAACCCCGGACAGATGCTGATCATGGACAACTACCGCTTGTTCCACGGCCGGCGCGCCTACGAGCTGGCCGGCGGCGTTCGCCACATGCGCCAGGGCTACGTGGATCGCGACAGCACCGCCAGCCGCCGTCTGGTGCTGCGCCGCCAGCTAGCCCATTCCGACAGCGAGGAGGTTGCATGAACCAGGCACAGAATCAGGCACGGTTCCGCCACTTTGGCGAAGCCAGCCACGACGAGTGGGCACTGATCGACGACCATTTTCGCGACTACGTCGCCGATGCCCCGCAGCGGGTGCTCGCGCACCTGCACCGCCTCTCCGGCGACACCCACGGCTACCCCGTGGATCGCTACGAGCACAGCCTGCAGACCGCCACCCGCGCGCTGCGCGACGGCGCCGACGAGGAAATGGTGGTCTGCGCCCTGCTGCACGACATCGGCGACGACCTGGCCCCGGCCAATCACGCCGAGATCGCCGCCGGTATCCTCGAGCCCTTCATCGATCCGCTCAATGCCTGGATGATCCGCCATCACGAGCTCTTCCAGGGCTACCATTATCGCCACTTTTTCGGCCTCGATCCCCACGCCCGGGAGCAGTTCCGCGACCATCCCGCCTATGCGCGCACGGTGCGCTTCTGCGACGACTGGGATCAGGCCAGCTTCGACCCCGACTACGACACTCTGCCCCTTGAACACTTCGTGCCGATGGTCGAGCGCGTTCTGAGCCGCGACCCCTTTGGCGGCCTGCCGGCGGTCAGCGAGAAAAAGGAAGCCCCATGAACTGCGCCCGGCAACTCATCCAGCTGCTCGAAGCCTATGGGGTCGACACGGCGCTCGGCATTCCCGGCGTGCATACTATCGAGCTGTACCGCGCCCTGGACCAGAGCCACCTGACCCACGTTACCCCGCGCCACGAGCAGGGCGCCGGTTTCATGGCCGACGGCTATGCCCGGGCCAGCGGCAAGCCTGCCGCCTGCTTCATCGTCACCGGCCCCGGCATGACCAACATCGCCACCGCTATGGGCCAGGCACTGGCCGACTCGGTACCCATGCTGGTCATTTCCAGCGTCAATCCTCGCCATACTCTGGGCCGCGGCCAGGGCAGACTGCACGAGATGCCCCACCAAAGCGAGACGCTCGCCGGGGTCAGCCTGTTCAGCCATAGCCTGCACGACCCGGCGGCGCTGCCCGAGGTGCTGGCCCGCGCCTTCGCAGTATTCGCCAGCGCGCGCCCGGGCCCGGTGCATATCGAGATCCCCCTCGACATAATGGTCGCCCCGGCGCCAGAAGGTCAGGCCGCACCGGCGCGGGTCTTCCCCCCGGCGCCGACTCCCGAGGCGCTGGCGCTGGCCGGCGACTGGCTGAGCGGCGCCGAACGCCCGTTGGTTCTGCTGGGCGGCGGCACCGCTGACGCCCCCGAGGCGGCCCGAGCGCTGGTTGAACGCCTCGACGCCCCGGCCTTCACCACCATCAACGCCAAGGGCGTGCTGGGCCAGGACTACCCGCTGGATCTGGGCGCCACCATGAGCCTGCCCGCCGCCCGCCGCCTGGCTGTCGAGGCCGACGTGGTGCTGGCCGTGGGCACCGAAATTGGCGAAACCGACTACGACCTGGACGCCGATGACGGCTTTCGCCTCGACGGCAAGCTGATCCGGATCGACATCGACCCCGAGCAGCTGGGGCGCAATCAGGAAGCCGACCTCGCCATTTTAGCCGAAGCCGGCCAGGCCATGCGCGGACTGACCGAGCGCCTGCCCAAAGCCGCCGCCCGCGATGGCGCCGAGCGCGCCACAACCGTGCGCCGTGCGCTGGCGCTAGCAGAAGATCCGGAACTCGCGCCCTACGTACCGCTCTTCGACACCTTGCGCAACGCGCTACCCGAGGCGATCGTGGTCGGCGACTCCACCGGTCCGGTTTACGCCGGCAACTTCCTGGCGTCGATGCCGGCCCCACGGCGCTGGTTCAACGCCGCTACCGGCTTTGGCACCCTCGGCTACGGCCTACCCGCTGCCTTGGGCGCCGCCCTGGCGCGTCCGGAGTTGCCGGTAATCGCCCTGGTCGGCGACGGCGGACTGCAGTTCGTGCTCGGCGAGTTGGGCACCGCCCGCGATCTGGGCCGGCCAGTGGCGGTAGTGATTTGGAACAACGACGGCTACGATGAGATTCGTCGTTATATGTCACTCAGCGCAGTACCGCATCTGGGTGTCGACCTGACCGCCCCTGATTTTCCAGCGCTCGCCTCAGCGTATGCCTGTCGCCATATAAGCGTCACCGAACCGGCAAGCCTGACCGATGCCCTGGGTCAGCTCGACGAGGCCAACTCGCCGCTGATCATCGAGATCGATGCCGCCGCCTGGTCCACGTCACTCTGACCCCGCGCCCGACATCGCCCCCGATTCCGGCCGCTATCGGCTTTCACATGTGATAAGGAGACGTCTGACGCATGAATACCAAAACACAACGCACCGCGACGACCCTGTTCCTGATCACCGGCCTGATTCTGGCCGGCTCCGCTCTGGCAGCCGACCGCGACGACCGCCTGCGCCTGGTCGTCCCACCCTGGCCGGGCGTGACCGTCAAAAGCGAAATCCTCGCCCAGCTCGTCGAACCGCTGGGCTATACCACCGAAAAACAGCAGCTCAGCTCAACGGTGGGTTATTCCACCCTGCAGAACGGCGATAGCGACGCCTTTCTGGCCGGCTGGGTGCCTGCCCAACAGGAGAGTTACGATGCCGCCATGGAGAGCGGCACCGTCGTCGACCTGGGCAACAACGTCAACGGCGCGCGCATGGGGTTCGCGGTGCCCGGCTACGTTGCCGAGGCCGGCATCACCAGTGCCGAGCAGCTGGCCGACCCCAAGGTGGCCGAGCGCTTCAAGCGCCGTGTCTACAGCATCGAAAACGGCTCCACGGTCACCGACATGCTCAACGATGCCATCGACGCCGATGTCTACTCGCTTGGCGACTGGGAAGGCAAGCCCTCCTCAACGCCCGGGATGCTCAGCGAAGTGGAGGGTGCCGCCAGGGAGGAGCGCTGGATTATCTTCTACGGCTGGACGCCCCACTGGATGATGCCGGAGTACAACACCGTAATCCTCGACGATCCCGAGGGCGTCTACGGCGACGATAACGGCAGCAGCGACGTCAAGACCATCGTCGTCAAGGACTACGCCGAAGCCAACCCCAACCTGCTCCAGCTGCTCGACCAATTTGTGCTCTCGGCCGACGAACAAAGCGAGTTCATCCGCGCCTACGGCCTGGAGGCAGGGGACCTTGAAACCGTGGCCCACGACTGGCTGGCCAGCCACCCCGAGCGCATTGCCACCTTTCTTGAAGGCGTGACCACCCGCACCGGCGAGAACGACGCCCTGGCCGCGGTCAAAGAGAGCCTGTAAGACAAGCCGAGCAACACCGACGCCAATCCCTGATACACAGCGAGACTGATATGCACTATTCCCGACTCACCGACCGTATTGCCGGCGAAGGTGCTGCGGCCTGGGACATTCACAACCGCGCGCTGGCCCGCCAGGCCGCCGGCGAAGAGATCACCGTCCTCTCCGTCGGCGATCCGGACTTCGATACGCCTGCGCCGATCATCGAGAGCGCGGTGGCCAGCCTGCGGGGCGGCGCTACCCATTACCCCAACGTCCAGGGTAAAAAATCTCTGCGCGACGCCATCGCCCACCGCTATCGGGTCAACGGCGTCAACGCCTCGCCGGACAACCTGATCGTCATGGCCGGCGCCCAGTGCGGGCTTTACGCTACCGCCCAGTGCCTGCTCGACCCCGGCGATGAAGTCATTGTCCCCGAACCGTGCTATGTCACCTACGAGGCGGTGCTGCAGTCCACCGGCGCAACCATGGTGCGCATTCCGCTGTCCGGCGACCGCGGTTTTCGCCTGGATGCCGCCGATATCGCAGCGGCCATCACCCCGCGCACCCGGGCGATCATGCTCAACAGCCCGCACAACCCCACCGGCCAGCTGATCGGCGCCGAACAGTGGGACGCCGTGGCCGCGCTATGCCGCCGCCACGACCTCTGGCTGGTTTCCGACGAGGTCTACGCCGAGCTGATATTTGAGGGCGAACATACCTGCGCGGCCAGTTTGCCCGGCATGGCCGAACGCACCGTGGTCATCAACAGCCTGTCCAAATCCCACGCCATGACCGGCTGGCGGCTGGGCTGGGTACTCGGCCCCGAGGCGCTGATCGGCCACATGAGCCATCTGGCGCTGTGTATGCTCTACGGCTGCCCGGAGTTCATCCAGGACGCCGCCTGCAGCGCCCTTGAGCAAGAGCCGCCCGAGCTCGACGCCATGCGCAACGCTTACCGTGCACGCCGCGACGCCGTCTGCACGGCCCTCGGCGATTGCCCAGCGGTAGATGTCATCACCCCGGCGGCCGGCATGTTTTTGATGGTCGACGTGCGCGCCACCGGGCTATCCTCCCAGGCTTTCGCCGACCGGCTGCTCGACGACGAAGGCGTCTCGGTGCTCTCCGGCGAAGCCTTTGGCCCCTCCGCCGCCGGCTTCGTGCGCCTTAGCCTGACCGTCGATGAGGCGCGCCTCACCGCGGCCAGTCAGCGACTGGCACAGACAGCCACGGCGGCCCGGGCCGAAGCCGCCTCCCTTTCCACCGTCCAATGAGTCGCCTATGACAAGATCGCCTAACGCTAATTCATCACCCGATACCCATTCATCCCACGCCGCTTTGTCTTCCTCCACCGCCATGCCGGTGGAAGCCCGCCACCTCGTCAAGCGCTTCGGCGATCTTGAGGTGCTCCGCGACGTTTCCCTGCAGGTGGGCGAGGGCAGCGTTACCTCTATCATTGGCGCCAGCGGCTCGGGCAAGAGTACCCTGCTGCGCTGCCTCAACCTGCTCGAACGCCCCGTTCAAGGCGAACTGACGATTGCGGATGAAACGATTCGCTTCGACCGCAATCGCCAGGGCGACATTGTCGGCCTGGACCGGCGCCAGCTACAGCGGCTGCGCGCCCGGGTCAGCATGGTGTTCCAACAGTTTAACCTCTGGCCGCACCTCACGGTGCTGGGCAACATCACCGAAGCGCCCATGCGCGTCCAGAAGCTATCGCGCAAGCGCGCCATTCAGCGCGCCGATCATTATCTGGAGCGGGTCGGCATGGCCGACAAGCGCGATAGCTACCCCGCCTTTCTCTCCGGCGGCCAGCAGCAACGCGTGGCCATTGCCCGCGCGCTGGCCATGGAGCCCCGCGTTCTGCTGTTTGACGAGCCCACTTCGGCGCTCGACCCCGAGCGGGTCAGCGAGGTGCTCAGCGTAATTCGCAGCCTTGCCGACGAAGGACGCACCATGGTGATGGTCACCCACGAGATGGCTTTCGCCCAGGAAGTGTCTGATCAGGTTGTATTCCTCGACCGCGGCGTCGTCGGCATGGCCGGCACCCCGCAGGATATCTTCGAGGGCAGTCACAACGAACGCTGCCGTCGTTTTGTATCGCCGGCGGCGTAAAGCCGCTCGTTGCTTATCCCCTCGACATGAACACGCTACGGAGCACCGCATGAAAAACAATCTAATCGCCGCCTCTGCCCTCGCCCTGCTGACGTTTGCCACCACGAGCCAGGCCGACGAACCACTGCAAATCGGCATCTCCGCCGAGCCTTATCCGCCTTTCACCTATACCTCTTCGGACGGCGAATGGACCGGCTTCGAGGTTGAGCTGGGTCTGGCCTTCTGCGAGGCCATGGAGCGGGAGTGCGAGATCAAGCCCACCGGCTGGAGCGGGATCATTCCTTCGCTCAAGGCCGGACGCATCGACATGATCATGAACTCCATGTCAATCACCGAGGCGCGCCAGCGGGTCATCGACTTCAGCGCTCCCTACTACTTTACGCCGGGTGCCTACGTGGCCGCCAAGGACATGACGCTCAACCCGCCGGAAGACCTGGACGGCAAGGTGCTGGGCGTGCAGAGCGCCACTACCAACGCCACCTACACCCGCCGCGCGCTGCGCGACAGCGGCGCCAGCGTGCGCCTTTACGACCAGGCCGAGCAGGTTAACCGCGATCTGCTCTCCGGCCGCCTGGATGTGATACTCGCCGACGAGATCGCCATGAACGAGCTCGTGGAGCGCGACGCGGCCGACGACTTCGAGATCAAGGGAGTCGCACCGCATCACGCCGCCTACGGCGACGGGGTCGGCGTCGGCCTGCGTCAGGATGACGATGCACTACAAGAAAGCCTCAATGACGCGATTGAAGACGTCTTTGAAGACGGCACTTGCAGCCGTTTATCCAACAAGTATTTCGATACCGATATCTGTACCTGAGCCCCGTCCTTAACGACGCTCGCCGGGAGGCGCCAGCGCTGCGCCTCCCTTTTTGCTTCAACAAGGACACCCTGCCATGAACCAGGTTTCCCAAGAGGGGCTGCTCGACTGGGCCGGCCCCATCGCCGAGGGTGCGCTGACGACGCTTGAAATCGCCGTGCTCTCCTACGCTATCGGCCTGGCGCTGGGCCTGATAGGCGCCAGCGCCAGGCTCAGCCCCTGGGCGCCGCTGCGCGGTCTGGGCACCGTTTATTCCACAGCGGTGCGCGCCATTCCCGAGCTGCTGCTCATCATCTTGCTGTACTATGCCGGCCCCCGGTTGCTTACCGCCGTGACCCAGGCACTGGGGCTGCCCGGCGAGGCCACCATTAGCGGCTTTGTCACCGCCGTGGGCGTACTCGCGTTTGTCCAGGGTGCTTATATGACCGAGGTGCTGCGTGGCGCTATCCTCGCCATCCCCCAAGGCCAGCTGGAAGCCGCCAGCGCCTTCGGCTTCTCGCCCTGGGCACGCTTCCAGCGTATCGTCATCCCCGCCATGCTGCCCAACGCCATCCCCGGGATGTCGAACCTCTGGCTGATCCTGATCAAAGACACCGCCCTGATCAGCGTGATCGGCTTCAACGAGCTGTTCTTCACCATCCAGCAGGCTGCTGCCAGCACCCGCTCTCAGTTTTTGTTCTACGCCGCCGCCGGCGTCATCTATCTGGCCATGACGTTATCTTCCACCGCGCTTTTTTCGCGCCTGGAGCGCTATGTGCGTCGCGGCCAGCCGACTGCCGAGGAGGGCTGAGATGGACTTTTCCTGGCTGAGCGATCCTTTTTATCAGTCCTATCTAATCGAAGGATTCATCAACACGCTGCTGCTGGTCGCCGTCTCGGCGGTGGGTGGTCTGGCACTGGCCGTGGCCATCGCCATGGTACGCCTCAAGGGCCCCCGGCCGCTGGCCTGGTGTATCCACGGCTTTACCACCGTGATGCGGGGCACCCCGCTGCTGGTGCAGCTGTTCTTTTTCTATTACGGCGTCGGACGCCTGCTCGAAGGCATCCCCGGCATTCAGGACAGCCTGATCTGGCCGGTGCTACGCGATCCCTTCTTCTACGGCGCGTTGACCTTCATCCTCAGCGTTGGCGCCTATTCCGGCGAGGTGATCCGCGGCGCTCTGCTCAGCGTGCCGCCGGGCGAGCGCGAGGCCGGTCGCGCCTTTGGCCTCTCACCCTTCCAGGTCTTCTTCCGCCTATGGCTGCCCAGAGCCATCCAGCTGTGCCTGCCGACCCTGACCGGTGAGATGATCCTGCTGCTCAAGTCGGTACCGCTCGTCTCGACCATCGCCATGATGGACCTGCTGCAGGCGGCCAATATCATTCGCGACGAGACGTTCCTGGTCTATGAACCGCTGATGCTGATCGCCGGTATCTACCTGGCCATGACGGTGGTGCTGACCCTCGTGCTGCGCCAGGTCGAGCACCGTTTTCCGGGCATGCGGCCTACGCGCCGTCGCTGGCTAATGCCGGGGCGCATCTGATGCTAGCCGCTAATTAAAACCGTCAACGCTGACTGCGCCAAGCCGGTTGGCCAGCGCCTGCACCTCGGGCGCGCTGAAAAACGCCGTTAGCGCGGCGGCGCGGGTGGGGCCCACGTTGGGCAACGCCCGCCAGTCGTTTTTTGTATAGCCGGCAAGCGCCGCCCAATCGCCGCTTGCCTGTTCGCTGCCCGGCGGTGCGCCAAGCGCCTCAAGCCAGGCGTGAAACGGCCGCTTTCGGGCGGCGTCAAAACGCTGCCTGAGTTTGCCTGCCCGCACCTCACCAATACCTGATACCTGTTCCAGCACGGCCTGATCGAGCATCATCCAGTCCAGAAGCCCCTGCACCGCGCCGGCGTCTATCAGCGCTTGCCAGGTGCCTTCGCCCACGCCGTTCATGTTTAACTGACTCCCCAGCCAGTCCAGCCGCGCGAGCAGCTGGCTTTCGCAGCCAAGCGGGCGCTGGGCGCTTGCCGGTGCAAGAGAAAAACAGCTGAGCAGGTGATAATCGCCCGCAGCCGGAACCCGCAACGGCTCGCGCTCGCGGGCCTGCCATACCACCTGCTCAAGCGCAGGAATGGTTAGCCCGCCAAGAGCCACGGCCAGCTGGTCGCCGGCGCGAATATCCAGGCGTTGCCAACGCGCTAGCGAACCCAGCGACACGCGGCTGATGCGCCGCCCTTCAATGCGCACCGGGTCAAGGTAGATCAGCGGTGTTATCCGCCCGGTGCGCCCGATACGAAACTCGATGCCGCGCACGGAGGCCAGCGCCTTTTGGCTGGGGTATTTCCATGCTCGCGTCCAGCTTGGCGGGCGCGAGCGCCAGCGCGTGCCGTTCGGTCTTGCGCCTTGCTTGAGCACCACGCCGTCGGAGGCAAACGGCAGCGGCGCGTTATACCAATAGTCACGCCAATAGGCGGCGTCGCGCTGATCACTCAGCGCGTGGGTATAGTCGGCGGTATCAAAGCCCAGCGCGGCCAGGCCGGAGAGGCGCTCGGGCATCGTCGCGGGGCCGTCGGGCCAGCCCCAGGCAAACAGACCGATGCGCTCAAGCTCGGCCAATGATGGCGCTGATTTACGCATTACGCCGGCGACCTGATTACGCGCCCGATGGCGCTGCGGGCTGGCCTGAACGTGGCCGGAAAGGCGCCAGTACAGCTCGCCCTGAAGCACCGCTGAAACGGATGTTGGCAGCGTGTTGGGCACGGCCGGAAGCCCGAGTGCCCGCGCCGTCCAGTCCTGACCGCGTTCGCCGTCGCCGCGGCTGACCGCCTCGACAAGCTCGCCATCCACGTAGCGCAGCGTCACCGCGACGCCGTCTACCTTGGGCTGAACCCAGAGGTCATCGCGGCGGCTTGACCAGGTTTGCACCCCGGTTTTATCGGTTTTTTCAAGCCCGGTTTGCACCACCGGATGGCGGCGCACGCTTGCGTCACCGGCCGAACGGCTGGTGGTCACACGCAGGGTTGGCGTATGGCGTTGCGGCGCGTCCGCACAGGCGCGCCATGTTTCCAGCCGCGCCGCGGCCTGATCGTAAAGCTCGTCGTCTATGGGTGAGTTTCCGTCTTGATAGTAGGCGCGGTCCCACTCGGCCATACGCGCTTGTAGCGCTGTCACCTCCTGAGTCAGGCGCGCGTCGCTCCACCCCGGACACTCGCTGGCCGCTGCGGATCCGGCATATACCGCCAGCACGACTCCCATCGCCATCCATTGGGCTAACCGCATCGTTTCGCTCCCTGCTGTCTGCATGCTCTCAAGCGTAGCTGATTACCCACAAAAAACGCCCCGGCCGGAAGCCAAAGGGGCGTTGTCTTACGTATTGCCAGGCAAACGCTTACGCTTCGTTCACGCGGGCCGCAGGGCTGGCCTGACCGGCCAGCATAAACAAGCTCGCGGTGATCAGCGCACCAATTGCATCGCTGATCAGGCCGGGGAAAATCAGCGTTAACGCCCCTACCGCTGCAAGCACTCGCCAGAACACGTTGAGCGGCCGGCGCAGATACCCTTCCACCGCGACCGCCAGCAGCAGCACGCCCACCACGCCGGTCACCACCACCCACAGGATGTTGGCAACCGTGGCGTCGATCATCAGCATGCTATGCGCAAACACGAACATATACGGCACCACGAACCCGGCGATGGCCAGCTTCATGGCCTGAAACCCCGTCGCGTTGGGCGAACCGCCGCTGATGCCGGCACCGGCATAGGCCGCCAGCGCCACCGGCGGCGTCAGATTGGCAAAGATGCCGAAATAGAACACGAACATGTGCGCGATAAAAATGGCCGTTTCATTACTTCCCGCCATCTCGCGGAACAGCGGCAGGCTCAGCAGGATCGGCGCGGCCATGGTGCTGGTGATGATATACGTGGGAATGCTCGGCAGGCCCATGCCCAGCACGATCGACGCGATCATGGTGAGAAACAGCGTTACCAGCAGCTGGATCATGGGGATGGGAATCTGCTGGCCCAGCGTCACCACCGCATCGGCCACTTCCAGCGCAACGCCAGTCAGCGTGGCCACGCCCACAATGATACCCACCGCGCCACAGGCGATGGCCACGGGAATCGCATTGCGCACGCCGTCGTACATGGCATCGCGGCAGTCGACGATATCCATCTTCTCGGCGACGAGATCAAGTTTGGCGCGCAAGGCGTTGATCGCCACCGGTATCGCGATGACCACAAACAGCATCAGGCGGCTATCCGGCAGACCGGGAATCGGGTTATCGGCCAACAGCGCCCACCATTGCGGCTCGAAAATCAACAGCGCGAGTATCGCGCTAACGCCCAGCGTGACGCGGCGCGTGCCGCAGATCAGCACGGTGGCGGCAATCGACCAGAACGCCGCAAAGAACGGCGCGCGCCCTTCAAACAACAGCCATAGCAGCACCGCCATGGGCACCAGCAAGTGCCCGCGCTTGAGCATGACCTCCTTGAGCGGCGTGAGCTTTGAGCGCTCGATCCCTTCGAGCCCGTTGCGCAACGCGCGCAGGTGCACCTGAAACAACACGCCCAGATAGAACAGCAGCGCCGGGATGATGCCCGCGAGTATCACCTGGGTATAGGGCACCGCTAACACCTCGGCCATGATGAAGGCGGCCGCCCCCATGATCGGCGGCAAAATCTGCCCGCCGACGCTGGCCGAGGCCTCCACGGCGCCGGCGAAGTTGGGCTTGTAGCCGGTGCGTTTCATCAGCGGAATGGTAAACGCGCCCGTGGTCACCACGTTGGCAATCGCCGAGCCGTTGATCGAGCCGAGAAAGCCGCTGGCGATGACGGCCACCTTCGCTGGCCCGCCCCGGGTATGGCCGGCCACCGCCAGCGCCAGATCGTTGAACAGCTGCCCCAGCCCCGACTTGCCGAGAAACGCGCCAAACAAAATGAACAGGATAATATAGCTGGCCGATACCCCGGTGGCGGTGCCCAACAGCCCCTCGGTGATAAACACCAGATGCGACATGATCTGGCGGCACGTCGCCAGAATGATCGTTTCATTCAGCTGGGGATAAAACGACAGCTTGGCGTAAAATCCGTAGCCCAGAAAAAACGTCGCCAGCAGCGTCAGCCCCCATCCGGTGGCCCGCCGCGTGGCGTCCAGCACCAGCAGGATGGCGAGGCCGCCAACCAGCATGTCGATATCGTTAATCCGCCCCGCCGAGGCAATCACGCGGTCGGACACCGCCAGCATGTAAAGGCCCACGCCAAAGGCGGCAAGCGCCAGCACCGCGTCTCCCCAGGGCACGCGATCGCGCGCGCCTTTGGAGGTCAGCGGGTAGAGGATAAACGTCACCCCCAGCAGGGTGTACAGGTGGATGCTGCGCTGTTCTACATCGACCAGCGGCCCGGCGAAAGACGTATACAAATGAAACAGCGCCAGCAGCACCGCCAACGTCATGACGAACTTGACCACCGCGCCCGGCAGCTTATCGCGCACTAGACTTTCGCGGTCGAATTTTTCCAGCGCCTGCTTGACCGCTTCCTCATCAGACTCGGCGGTTTGTGCGTGCTGGTTTTTTACCTGCTTCTGGTCGGACATAGGGGCTGACTTCCGCTCTGGTTGTTACTCTTGTTCCTACCCTGATTCCCAGGCTGCGGGATATGACAGCAGCCAGGGGCGCACCACAGCAGGTAATACCTGCCATAGCGGTGCCCGATGAACGCTGAACGTCAAGATAGGAGGAGGGTCGCCGCGCGACAGCGCGAAGGTATGCTCGGCATAACCTATGTGATAGCGCATGCGATAGTGTTCGGCAACCGCGGCCTGCACCGCCAGAGGATCCACGACGCGCTGAATGCCGGTCATGACCACCCAGCCATCGTCGAGGGTCGTCGCCTTGCCCGCCGCGGCCGGCACGCCTGCGCCAAACGTCTTAAAGCGCGTTCCCGTGAGTTCGATGGCGCCGTTTTGCGTCACCTCGAACCACTCTTCCCAGTCTTCCTGCTCGACCGAGTGCATCCAGCGCAGCGTAAAGCGCGTGCCTTCCCAGCCGGGAAAGGCGTAACGCAGTCCGGTCTTGTCACACACCATCAGCCAGGGCAGCGGATACGCAAGCGTGGCGGCCATCAAGGCCGCCACGACAAGGACTATCCAGACTGGCTTACGCTGTAGGCGCAACGCCATTTATGCGGCCCGGACGGGCCGAACATCGCACACGGCCTCTCAATACTCGTTGCTATCAGCTTCTGCCTGCTGGCTATCATCCGCCGCGTCATCGCCGGAAACGGACGAGTAAACCGACTCGGCGCCAGGATGAACGGGTGCCACCAGGTTCTCGTTCATGGTGTCGGCATCAAACTGCTTAAGCGCGGCAACCGAGATCTTGTCGGAATTGAGGTAGTCATGGAAGCGCTGCGTCAGCTCTGCAGCGACGTCGTCGCGCATGTCGCTACCCACGATCAGCATGTTGCGAATCGCCACGGTATCCACTTCTTCAGCGAGGTCGTAGCGCTCGGGAGCGCCGGCCGGCATGGTATAGCTCTCGTAATACGGGTATTGCTCAAGCAGCTTGTCGGCGACGTCGCCTTCAACCGGCACGAAGGTGATGTCGGTGCTCTGCATCAGCCCGGTAATGCTGGAGTTGGGCACGCCGGAGGTGAAGAAAGCCGCGTCCAGGTTGCCGTTGCTCATGCTGGTCACGCTATCGGCATAGCCTGTATGGCTGACCTGCGCCAGGTCGTCATAGCTCATTCCCGCAGACTCGATGACTTTCGTGGCGCTTTGCTCAACGCCCGAGCCCACTTTACCCACGCCTACGCGCTTGCCTTCCAGATCAGCGATGCTCTCGATGCCGCTGTCGTCGGTGGCCACAATTTGCACCACGTTAGGGTAAAGCCCTGCCAGCGCCTGAATATCCACCGGCTCGCCGTCGAACTGGTTGTCACCGTTCACGGCGTCATAGGCCACGTCGCTCATCACAATGGCAATATGATTAAGGCCATCGCTGATGTTATTGATGTTCTGCACGGACGCGCCTGTTGATACCACCTGCACGTTGTCGATGAGATCGCTGGCTTCAAACACGCCCTTGAGCGCACCGCCGATGGGATAATACGTGCCGCTGGTGCCGCCGGTGCCAAAAATCAGGCTGACCGGCTCGGCGGTTGTGGCTGAATCGTTGGCTTGATCGCCGCTCTCTTCTGCCTTCGCCATGTCGCTATCCGACTCGGCTTTTTCAGTCTTGGCGTCAGCGTTATCGGCCGGCTGCTCCTGAACGCCCATATCATCGGCGGGCGCCGCTTTATCGTCGGCATCATCGCTACAGCCCGCCAGTAATACGCCAGAAAGTCCCAACGCTGCCGCCTGCATCCAAATACGCGTGGTCATCGTGCATCTCCTGTCTTTTATTAATCTGTATTTCTCTGTATTAATCTAGCCTTCACGCTTCTGACAAGCCACCTTTACCCAGCCACTGTGCAACATAAAAAAGCCCCGGTATACCGGGGCTTTTAACGCGAAGCGCGATTACACAGGATTATCACACAGCGACATCACTCAGAGCTGTGCTAGCGGGCCGCTATAACAAACTAGGCAATGCCCGCCGCTTGGCGCAGCGCCTCAACACGGTCAATTTTTTCCCAGGGAAAGGCGGTGAAGGTTTCCACCTTTTCTTCCCCGTTGGTGTCGGTCCAGCGATAGCTGTGTTCAAACGGCTCGCGACCGAAGTGACCGTAGGCGGCGGTCAGCTGATACATCGGGTGCTCAAGGTCAAGCATCCGGGTAATCGCGAAGGGGCGCAGGTCAAAGTGTTCGCGCACCAGCCGAATAATGCTGGCTTCATCAATCTTGCCGGTGCCGAAGGTATCCACCGATACCGAGGTCGGCTCGGCCACGCCAATGGCGTAGGACACCTGAATCTCGCACTTGTCCGCCAGCCCGGCGGCAACCACGTTCTTGGCCACGTAGCGCCCGGCGTAGGCTGCGCTGCGGTCGACCTTGGACGGATCCTTGCCGGAAAACGCCCCGCCGCCGTGGCGCGCCATGCCGCCGTAGGTGTCGACGATGATCTTGCGCCCGGTCAAGCCGCAGTCGCCTACCGGCCCGCCGATGACGAACTTGCCGGTGGGATTGATGTGGTACTGAGTAGTGTCATCCAGCCATTCGGCGGGAATCACCGGCTCGATGATCTCGCGCTTGACCATCTTGCGCAGCTCTTCCTGATCAATCTCGGGATCGTGCTGGGTCGAGAGCACCACGGCGTCTACGCCGCAGGGCTTGCCCTGGGCATCGTAGCGGAACGTCAGCTGGCTTTTGGCGTCCGGGCGCAGCCACGGTAACAGCCCTTCGCGGCGCAGCTTGGACTGCCGCTCAACCAGCCGGTGGGCGTAATAGATGGGCGCGGGCATGAACGACGTGGTCTCGTTGGTGGCATAGCCAAACATTAGTCCTTGGTCGCCGGCGCCCTGATCTTCAGGTTTGGCGCGGTCAACGCCCTGGGCAATCTCGACGCTTTGCTTGCCGATCAGGTTAATAATGCCGCAGGTACCACCGTCAAAGCCCACCTCTGAGGAGGTGTAGCCGATCTCGGTGATGACCTCGCGCACCAACGCCTCCAGGTCAATCCACGCCGACGTGGTGATTTCGCCGGCAATAATCGCCACGCCGGTTTTGACCATGGTTTCACACGCCACGCGCGCCTGTTTATCGCGGGCGATAATGGCATCCAGCACCGCATCGGAAATCTGGTCGGCGATCTTGTCGGGATGGCCTTCGGAGACCGACTCGGAGGTAAACAGGGAATATTCGCTCATCGCGCTCTGGGCCCTCTGTTCTAGTAGCGGGGTTCTGGTGGCGGGAAACACCCGCCTGCAGGAATGCACACAGCGACAATGCCGTCGCCGTTTTTGTTGGAGTTTACACCCTGACCGCACGGCTTCCTAGGATTTGCCGCCATGGGCGAAGTCAGCGATAATAGCGGCTTTGATTTCCGTTTCCAGGCGAGGAGCCACCCCATGCCGACCCGTTTTGAGCTGGCCAATGCCATTCGTGCCCTTTCCATGGATGCCGTGCAGAAGGCCAACTCCGGCCATCCCGGCGCGCCCATGGGCATGGCTGATATCGCCGAAGTGCTGTGGAACGACTACCTCAAGCACAGCCCCGACGATCCCCAGTGGGCCGATCGCGACCGCTTTGTGCTCTCTAACGGCCACGGCTCGATGCTGCTGTACTCGCTTTTGCACCTGAGCGGCTACGAGCTGAGCCTTGAGCAGCTGCAAAACTTCCGCCAGCTGCACGCCGCCACCGCCGGCCATCCGGAATACGGTTACGCCCCGGGCATTGAAACCACCACCGGCCCGCTGGGTCAGGGGTTTGCCAACGCCGTGGGCATGGCACTGGCGGAAAAAACCCTGGCCGCCCAGTTCAACCGCCCGGGGAACGCCATTGTCGACCACCGCACCTGGTGTTTTCTCGGCGACGGCTGCCTGATGGAAGGCATCTCGCACGAAGTGGCATCGTTTGCCGGCACGCAGAAGCTCGGCAAGCTGGTGACGTTTTACGACGATAACGGCATTTCCATCGACGGCGAAGTCGACGGCTGGTTTACCGACGATACCGCCAAGCGCTTTGAAGCCTACGGCTGGCACGTGGTTCCCAACGTCGACGGCCACAAACCTGACGAAATCAAGGCCGCGATCGAGCTTTCCCTGACCCAGAGCGACAAGCCCAGCCTGATCATCTGCAAGACCGTGATCGGCTTTGGTGCGCCCAACAAGCAGGGCAAGGCCGCGGCGCACGGTGCCGCACTGGGCGACGACGAAGTGGCCGCCGCGCGCGCACAGCTTGACTGGCCGCACGCGCCCTTCCATGTCCCCGAGCCGGTGTATTCGGGCTGGGATGCGCGCAAGGCCGGCCAGGCGCGCCAGCAAGAATGGAACACGCGCTTTGCCCGCTACGCCGAGGCTTACCCCGACGAGGCCGCGGAGTTTGAGCGCCGTCTGAAACGCCAGCTGCCCGCGACGCTTTCAAGCGAAGCGTTGATCGAGCAGGCGCAGGAAAAAGCCGAAACTACCGCGTCGCGCAAGGCGTCTCTGGCCACGCTCAATGCGCTTGGCCCACAGCTGCCCGAGCTGCTGGGCGGCAGCGCCGATCTGGCGCCGTCCAATCTGACGTTCTGGGACGGCGCGAAAACCATCACCGCCGACGACGCCAGCGGCAACTACCTGCACTACGGCGTGCGCGAGTTCGGCATGGGTGCGATCATGAACGGCATCGCGCTGCACGGCGGTTTTATCACCTACGGCGCGACGTTCTTGATCTTCATGGAATACATGCGCAACGCCATTCGCATGGCGGCGATCATGAACCAGCAGGCGATTTACGTGTTCACCCACGACTCCATCGGTCTGGGCGAAGACGGCCCGACTCACCAGCCCATCGAGCAGCTGACCAACCTGCGCACCACGCCCAACCTATGCACCTGGCGCCCGTGCGACGCGGTCGAAACCGCCGCCGCTTGGGACAGCGCGCTCAAGCGCCACTCCGGCCCCTCAGCGCTGGTGCTGTCGCGCCAGAATCTGGCGCACCAGCCGCGCACCCAGGCGCAGCTGGCCAACATCCAGCGCGGCGGGTACGTTCTCAAAGACAGCGATGGTACGCCCGAGTTGATCCTGATCTCGACCGGCTCGGAAGTCGGGCTGGCGATGGACGCCGCGGCTGAACTTGAAGCGCAAGGTACGGCGGTACGCGTGGTTTCCATGCCGTCCACCCAGCGCTTTGACGGCCAGAGCACCGAGTATCGCGAAAGCGTACTGCCCAGCAGCGTGACCCGACGCATCGCCATTGAAGCCGCCCACGCCGACTACTGGTACAAGTACGTCGGCCTTGACGGCCAGGTGATCGGCATGACTACCTACGGCGAGTCCGCGCCGGCAAGCGAGCTGTTCAAACACTTCGGTTTTACCGTCGATAACGTCGTGCGCCACGCCAAGGCGCTTGTGGGTTAACACCATGCCTGCGTTGAACGGCTTTTTGTGGCTGCTGGTGTGCTGGCTCGCCGGTGAGCTGATCGTACACTTTACCGGCATACCCATTTCTTCCGGGGTTATCGGCATGCTGCTACTTTGCGCCGCACTGGCGCTGCGCGGCGGCGTGCCCGATAGCCTGGCGGCCGCCGCGCAGCCGCTGATTGCGCTTCTGGCCATGCTGATCATGCCCGGCGTCACCGGCGTGTTCTTTATGATCGATCAGCTGGCCGGGCAGTGGGCGGCGATCATGACCGGGCTGATCGTGGGTACGCTGTTAAGCGTCATCACCACGCTCTGGCTGCTCAAACGCCTGATGCAGGACGACCATGCTGAGTGAGTCGATTATCCAACGGCTGACCGTCACGCCGCTGTTTGCCGTGGCGCTGACGCTTGCCGCTTATCTGATTGCGATGGCGGTACTCAAGCGTATAGGCAGCCCGCCGTGGCTGCCGGCCATTTTGCTCGCCACGCTCACGCTGACCGGCGCGCTGGCGCTAAGCGGAATTGACTATACAACCTATCAGGACGGCGCCAAGTGGCTCACCGTTCTGCTGGGGCCGGCCACCGTGGCGCTGGGGATGCCGCTTTACCAGCAGCTGCCCCGCATCCGGCAACTGTGGCGGCCGCTGGCCATCTGCCTGCCCGTGTCGGCAAGCCTGGCAGTGGTTTACGCGCTGGGCATCGCCTGGCTGATGGGCGCCTCCCACGAGGTGATCAACTCGCTTGCGGCCAAGTCGGTGACCGCGCCCATTGCCATGGGCATTACCCGCCAGCTGGGCGGTAACGTGTCGCTGCTGCTGGGCGCGCTGCTGGTGACCGGGGTGGCCGCCATTATGTTTGTCAGCCTTGTTGCGCGCCTCATGGGCATTACCGACGAGCGCCTGATTGGCTTTGCGCTAGGCGTTAACGGCCATGCGCTGGGCACGGTGCGCGCCTTTGAAATTGGCTCGACCGCCGGCGCCTTTGCCTCGCTGGGCATGAGCCTGACGGGGATTTTTACCGCGCTGTTGCTGCCGCTGGCTTGGCGGCTGGTGGGCTAGGCAGGTTTCAAACGACGCATTGCATCTCGATTCAGCACCGCAGAGGGGAAACACCATGGCGGACGGGGCTTACCGTTACCGCATTGCCATCAACGGTTATGGCCGCATCGGCCAGTGCGTGCTGCGCGCGCTGGTTGAGCGTCAGGCGGACACGATCGACCCAGCACCTATCGACGTCGTCGCCATCAATGAGCTTTCGGATGCCGCAACGATCACCTACCTCACCCGTTTTGACACCACCCATGGCCGTTTTCCCGGCACGGTGGAACACGACGACGGGCAGCTGATCGTCAATGGCCGGCGCATCCACCTGCTCAGCGAGCCAGATCCTGCGCGGCTACCCTGGCGGGAGCTTGACGTCGATCTGGTGCTCGAGTGCTCGGGCAGCTTTAAAGACCGCGCGACCGCCCTGCAGCACATCAACGCCGGTGCCAAGCAGCTATTGTTCTCGCAGCCGGCAGAAAGCGACGTCGACGCCACCGTGGTGTGGGGCATCAATCAGGATTCACTCTCGCTTTCCCAATCGGTGATTTCCGCCGCCTCGTGCACTACTAATTGCCTGGTGCCGCTGCTGACGGTGCTCGACGAGGCGCTGGGCGTGGAGCACGGCGTGACCACGACCATTCACTCGGCAATGAACGACCAGCCGGTGATCGATGCCTACCACCAGACCGATCTGCGCCTGACCCGCTCGGCCATGCAGTCGATCGTGCCGGTGGATACCGGCCTGGCCCGTGGCATCAGCCGGCTAATGCCCAAGCTCGCCGGGCGCTTTGAGTGCCTGCACGTGCGCGTACCCACGATCAACGTCTCGGCGATGGACGTCGCGTTGACGGTGAGCCGCGATACCGACACCGCAGCGGTCAACCAGCTGCTGCAAACGGCGGCCGCTACCCGGCTCGACGGGGTACTGGGCTACACCGAAGCGCCCATGGCATCGATAGATTTCAATCATGATCCGCGCTCGGGGATTATCGACGCCACCCAGACCCGCGTGGCCGGCGCACGGCTGGTCAAGCTTTTATGCTGGTTCGACAACGAATGGGGCTTTGCCAACCGCATGCTGGATATCAGCGAGCGATTGGCTTACCTGCGCAACGACGCCTGATACCGCCCCCAAGACTGGATAAAGACGACGAGGACGTTTTGCCATGACCGTGAGAGCCCCGAACGTGCAAACTCTGACTGTAAAAACTATGACCGACCTTTCGCTTCACGGGCAGCGCGTGCTGATTCGCGAAGACCTGAACGTACCCATCAATCACGGCCGTGTGACCAGCGACGCCCGCCTGCGCGCCGTGTTACCCACCATCAAGGCCGCCGTGGCGGCCGGGGCCAAAGTGTTGCTGATGAGCCATCTGGGCCGCCCCACCGAAGGCGAGCCCGCCGACGAGTTTTCCCTGGCGCCGGTAGCCGCGCGTTTGGGCGAGCTGCTGGAGCACCCGGTCACGCTGGTTCGCGACTATCTGGATAGCGCGCCGGCGCTGGAAAACGGCGAGGTGGTGCTGCTGGAAAACGTGCGCTTTAATGTCGGCGAAAAAGGCGATGACGAAGCGCTCGCCCGCCGCTACGCGGCGCTGTGTGATGTGTTCGTGATGGACGCCTTCGGCACCGCCCACCGCGCCCAGGCCTCAACCCACGGCGTGGCGCGCTTTGCCCCGGCCGCCTGCGCCGGTCCGCTGCTCGCCGCCGAACTTTCTGCGTTGGAAACCGCGCTGGCAGCACCCAGGCGCCCGATGACGGCGATTGTCGGCGGTTCAAAGGTATCGACCAAGCTTGCAGTGCTCAACGCGCTGGCCGACAAGTGCGACCAGCTCATCGTCGGCGGCGGCATTGCCAACACCTTTATCGCCGCGGCGGGCTATAACGTGGGCAAATCACTTTACGAAGCGGAGCTTCTGGATCAGGCCAAGGCGCTGATGAACAAGGTCAACATTCCGCTGCCCAGCGACGTGGTCGTGGCCACCGAGCTCTCCGAGTCGGCCACGGCGACCACCAAGCCGGTGGATCAGGTCGCCGACAATGAGATGATTCTGGATATCGGCCCCGACACCGCCGAACGGCTTGCCGGCATGCTCAAGGAGGCGGGTACCGTGCTCTGGAACGGCCCGGTCGGCGTCTTTGAAATCGACCAGTTTGGCCACGGTACCGAGCGCATCGCCCGGGCGATTGCCGAAAGCGACGCTTTCTCGATCGCCGGCGGCGGTGATACCTTGGCGGCCATCGACAAATACGCCATTGCCGAAAAGGTGTCGTATATTTCGACCGGCGGCGGCGCGTTTCTGGAATACGTCGAAGGCAAACCGCTGCCCGCCGTCACCGCGCTGGAAACCGCCGGCAAAGCGCGCTAGCACTTGTATCAAGCGCATTGTTGAGACATGCTCTCAACCACTGAATGAACACTGCAGTTCGACGCTTCTGGGCAAGCGTCAGACTTTGTTGCATTCCACCCGACAGACACTCAGACACTAAAATACAGATATTAAGGTGATTTCATGGCTTTGATCAGCATGCGCCAAATGCTGGACCACGCCGCTGAATACGGCTACGGCATTCCGGCATTCAACGTTAATAACCTCGAGCAAATGCGCGCCATCATGGAGGCCGCCGATAAGACCGACTCGCCGGTGATCCTTCAGGCATCCGCCGGCGCACGCAAATACGCCGGTGCGCCTTTTCTACGCCACCTAATTCTGGCTGCGATCGAGGAGTTTCCGCATATTCCGGTGGCCATGCACCAGGACCACGGCACCAGCCCCGCCATATGCCAGCGCTCGATCCAGCTGGGCTTCTCTTCGGTAATGATGGACGGCTCGTTGGGTCAAGACGGCAAAACGCCGGCTGACTACGACTATAACGTTGACGTGACGCGCCGCACCGTGGAAATGGCCCACGCCTGCGGCGTTTCGGTTGAAGGCGAGCTGGGCTGCCTGGGCAGTCTGGAAACCGGTATGGCCGGCGAAGAAGACGGCATTGGCGCCGAAGGCAAGCTCGATATGGAGCAGCTTTTGACCCAGCCGGAAGAAGCCGCCGATTTCGTCAAGGCCACCCACGTGGACGCGCTGGCCATCGCCATCGGCACCAGCCACGGCGCCTACAAGTTCACCCGCCCGCCCACCGGCGACACGCTGTCCATTCAGCGCATCAAGGAAATCCATGCGCGCATTCCCGATACCCACCTGGTGATGCACGGCTCTTCCTCGGTGCCCAAGGAGTGGCTTGACGTCATCAACCAGTACGGCGGCGATATCCCCGAAACCTACGGCGTGCCGGTGTCCGAAATTGTCGAAGGCATCAAGCACGGCGTACGCAAGGTCAATATCGACACCGACCTGCGTCTCGCCTCTACCGGCGCGGTACGCCGTTTTCTGGCGCAGAACCCTTCGGAGTTCGACCCGCGCAAATTCCTCAAGGAAACCATCGGCGCCATGCGTGACCTGTGCATCGACCGCTACGAAGCGTTCGGCACTGCCGGCAACGCCAGCAAGATCAAGCCGATCAACCTGGAAGAGATGGCCATGCGCTACGAGCGCGACGAGCTGACCCCCAAGGTCAAATAAGCCTGCATCTGATTGTTTTAAAGAAGTTTTAAAAACGGTTTTAAAAAGCGGCCAACCGGCCGCTTTTTAATTGTATGTAGCCGGCTCACGGGCTTTATGACACACTTAAAAGGCCATCCGCTGCAAGGAATCGTCATGTGTCTGCCTCTTCTGCTGTTTGATTGCGACGGTACCCTGGTCGACAGCGAACCGTTGCTGGCAGAAGAAATGGCCAAGGGGCTAAACGCGGTAGGGCTGCCGTTTTGTGCCGCGGATTACCTGACTGAGTTTCGCGGCGTGCGCTTTCATCATATTGTCGCACAGCTGCAGGAGCGCTACGGTCGCGTGCCTCACCATCAGCTCAAGCCCATGGAACAGACCATGCGCGCCAATCTGGCACGTCGCCTTGCCACCGAGCTTGTGCCCATCGCCGGCGCCACCGCGGCGCTTGAGCAGTTGGCCGCCTACCCGAGTGCCGTGGTCTCCAACGGTGCGGAAAGCAAGATTCGTGCGGCGCTTCACGCCACGCGCCTCGACCGTTATTTCGGCAAGCATCTGTTCAGCGGCTATGCCGTCAACTGCTGGAAACCCGACCCCTGCCTGCACCTTCACGCCGCTCGCACAATGGGCTTTGCCCCCCGCGACTGTATCGCCATTGACGACGCGCTGGTTGGCGTTCACGCCGCCGTTGCCGCCGGTATGACGGTCATTCATCTGAATCGCTTTGCTGATGCCGAGACGACGCCGGAAAATGCCATTATGATACGCCATATGGATGAGCTGGCCGGCGTGGTGGAGCGCCTGACGCGGACGCATCGGGATATCCCGCCCGCCTTGCCCTAACCACGAACATTGCAGGACCCAAAGGAGAGCCATCATGGCATCGCTAAGCGACCAGCTGGGCGGGCTGGTTTACTCAACCGAACATGGTGATACCTGCCCGCACTGCCGCGAAGCGCTGGATCACTGCCGCTGCGAGGTGCTCGAAGAGCAACAGCGCCTTGCAGCGCTGGACGGCACCGTGCGCATTCGCCGGGAAACCAGCGGACGCAAGGGCAAAGGCGTCACCACATTAACCGGAATCGCGCTGCCCAGTGAGGAGCTTAAGCAGCTGGCCAAGCGGCTGAAAAAACGCTGCGGCACCGGCGGCGCCGTCAAGGACGGCATTATCGAAATACAGGGCGACCACCGTGATACGCTTTATCAGGCGCTGTCCACGCTCGGCTATACGGTCAAGCACGCCGGCGGCTAAGCCGCGTCTGGCTGACTCACATCGCTCCACCACGTTCATCACGGCAAAGGTACACCCATGGTTTGGCTGGAATACCTGCTACCGCTCATTTTTCTCTTCCCCATGGCCGCCCTGGGCGCGGTAGTGTTGGCCCTGCGCAGCCTGCACGATGCCAGCGTACGCTCGCCGTTTGATGCCAACCCGCTGCGTGCCCCGGGTCAGGCCCTGCGTACGCGGCTAGATCAGGCCTTTTCCACGCTCTTTTTGAACGGCTCGCTAGGCCCGCTGGTCAGCTTGGCACCGCTGGTATACGGCATGGGCCGCATGCTCTTTGTGGAACGTCAGTTCTGGGTAGAGTGGGCACTTTATGGCCTGCTAAGCACCGGGCTGGTACTGGTATTCTCCCTGCTGCTGGTGCGCGACTATCAGCGTATTCGCCGCCTCAAGCTGGGGCTAGCTTGCGAGCTTGCCGTGGGTCAGGAGCTGGAGCGGCTGGTGCACCCCGAAGCGCATCCCTACGCGGTGTTTCACGATGTACCCACCGACAGCTTTACCATCGATCACGTGGTCGTTACGCCGCGCGGTATCTGCGTGGTGGAAACCCGCGCCCGCGCCCGCGCGCTGGGCCCGGACGGTGGCGAACTGAAACAGGTCTTTGTCGAACGCGAGCGGCTGCGTTTTCCTCACTGGCAGGAGCGCCGACCACTGCATAAAACGCGCCAGGCGGTGAGCTGGCTGAGCGAGTGGCTGGAGCAGCAGTGCGGCGAGCCCGTTGCAGTGGGCGGCATGCTGGTGCTGCCCGGTTGGGACATTGATATGCAGGATGCCGCCGACGATATCAACGTCATCAGCGGCGATGCGCTAGCCAGCCAGCTGGCCGATTTCACCCTGGGCGAGATCAGCCGGCCCATACATGACAAGGTGATTTATCTGCTGCTTGAACGCTCACGACAGCCGCAAACCCTCAAGCGCTTGCGCCAACCTTCAGCGTAGGCACATCAATCACCTCTAAGCTTGCCGCCCATTTCCTGAGCCAGGTCCACCGCATAGTGGTCGGTCATGCCGCCGATAAAATCGAGCATTCGTCGATAGCTGGCATACAGCGGCCAGTCTTGCGTCGGCGTATTTTCGCCAATCAAGGCCAGCACCCGCTGGTGCTTGAAGGACAGCTTGCCCCAGTGGTGCAGCTCGTGCGCTGCACCGATAAAGGCTTCCAGCAAAATACCCAGCGTCGTATAGGCACCGATCTCCAGCTTGGCCTTGCGCTCATTCTGGAAAATACGCTCGCGGGCAAGCTCCTTGGCTGCGCGAACGCCGCCACCCAGGTCCACGTGGCACAGGGCCAGCAGGTCCTCGTCAAGATAGCCGCCCAGTAGCGCCTTCTCGTGTTCTACGAACACAGCACCCACCTCATTCACGGCGCGCTCCATGGCAGCGCCCCGCAGCAGGGCAATACAGCGACGCTGCGAGGCACCGCGCGCCTGCATTTCCGCGTATTCGGGCGGCAACTCACCGGCAATGCGCTGCAAGATACCGGCCACTTCTTCGTAGCGCAATATGCCCATTTCCAGTCCGTCTTCCAGATCAAGCAGGGCGTAGCAGATGTCGTCAGCCGCCTCGACCAGCCAGGCCAGTGGGTGCCGACACCAGCGGTCTTCGCCCTGGGGCAGTAATCCCAGACTTTCCGCAACGTCGCGCAGCAGGGGGAGCTCCGACTGATAGGCCCCGAACTTTCCCCCTTCACTTTTATGGGACACGGCCCAGGGATATTTCAGTAGCGTACCCAGGGTCGCGGCCGTCATGCGCATGCCGCCGTTAAACTGGTTATATTCAATCTGGGTAATGACTCGAAAGCCCTGAGCGTTACCTTCATACGTCAGCAGATCATCACGCTCATCAGGCGTTAGTCCTTCCAGCAAACCGGCATTATCCGCGCGCTGAAACCAGTCACGGATCGCGTATTCCCCGGCGTGCCCGAAAGGTGGATTACCAATATCATGGCCCAGACAGGCGGTTTGTATGATTACGCCCAGATCCGCAGGCGTGATAGTCGCCGGTAAGCGGTCGCGCAGTAATTCACCGACAATCATGCCCAATGAGCGCCCCACGCAGCCCACTTCCAGTGAGTGTGTCAGGCGGGTGTGTATATGATCGTTGTCGGTTAACGGATGCACTTGGGTCTTGCGTCCAAGGCGACGAAACGAGCCTGAAAACACAATTCTGTCGTGATCTTTATGAAACGGCGTGCGGCCAATTTCGTGAGAAATATCCTGGCGCTCATCGTGCAGACGTCGTGGAGAAAGCAGCTGTTCCCAGCACATCATCGTCATTAAGTCCTTCTCCTTTGAGCCATTCTCCTGGAAGCACGAATTGTGACACAAAGTCCGCAAAAGGTGCCTGCCCTCCCTTCCATACTTTTCTTTCGCGCCCGACTTTTCTTCCATGCACACAAAAAACCCAGCCTGGTGGCTGGGTTGATTGCGGTATAAGTGCCTGACGATGACCTACTCTCGCATGGGGAGACCCCACACTACCATCGGCGCTGAGCGGTTTCACGACTGAGTTCGGCAAGGGGTCAGGTGGTTCACGCACGCTATGGTCGTCAGGCGAAACGGGTGTATATCATGCTGACTTTTTTAAACACGTTGTGCTAAAAACGCTATGTGATCGTCTCATCGTATCCGGCCTGTCATCAAGGTCGTTGCCTTATGACAGCTTATCGTTGTCCTGCGACGCCAACCCCTTGGGTGTTATAGGGTCAAGCCTCACGGGCCATTAGTACACGTTAGCTCAACGCCTTGCAGCGCTTCCACACCGTGCCTATCAACCAGCTCGTCTTGCTGGGCCCTTCAGGAGGCTCTTGGCCTCGGGGATGTCTCATCTTGAAGGGGGCTTCCCGCTTAGATGCTTTCAGCGGTTATCCCGTCCGCATTTAGCTACCCGGCAATGCCATTGGCATGACAACCGGAACACCAGAGATGCGTCCACTCCGGTCCTCTCGTACTAGGAGCAGCCCTTCTCAAACATCCTACGCCCACGGCAGATAGGGACCGAACTGTCTCACGACGTTCTAAACCCAGCTCGCGTACCACTTTAAATGGCGAACAGCCATACCCTTGGGACCGACTTCAGCCCCAGGATGTGATGAGCCGACATCGAGGTGCCAAACACCGCCGTCGATGTGAACTCTTGGGCGGTATCAGCCTGTTATCCCCGGAGTACCTTTTATCCGTTGAGCGATGGCCCTTCCATACAGAACCACCGGATCACTAGAACCTGCTTTCGCACCTGCTCGACGTGTCTGTCTCGCAGTCAAGCACCCTTATGCTCTTGCACTCATTGCACGATGTCCGACCGTGCTGAGGGTACCTTCGTGCTCCTCCGTTACACTTTAGGAGGAGACCGCCCCAGTCAAACTACCCACCACACACGGTCCTCGATCCGGATTACGGACCAGAGTGAGAACGCCAATGATGCCAGGCTGGTATTTCAAGGGTGGCTCCCCTCGATCTAGCGACCGAAGTTCAAAGCCTCCCAGCTATCCTACACAGGCAACATCAGCGTCCAGTGTGAAGCTATAGTAAAGGTTCACGGGGTCTTTCCGTCTAGCCGCGGGTACACCGCATCTTCACGGCGATTTCAATTTCACTGAGTCTCGGGTGGAGACAGCGTGGCCATCATTACGCCATTCGTGCAGGTCGGAACTTACCCGACAAGGAATTTCGCTACCTTAGGACCGTTATAGTTACGGCCGCCGTTTACCGGGGCTTCAATCAAGTGCTTCGCCGAGGCTAACACCATCATTTAACCTTCCGGCACCGGGCAGGCGTCACACCCTATACGTCCGCTTGCGCGTTAGCAGAGTGCTGTGTTTTTAGTAAACAGTTGCAGCCACCTGGTATCTTCGACCGGTTCGGGCTGAAGCAGCAAGTGCTCTCACCCTACGCCGGCGTGCCTTCTCCCGAAGTTACGGCACCATTTTGCCTAGTTCCTTCACCCGAGTTCTCTCAAGCGCCTTAGGATTCTCACCCTGACCACCTGTGTTGGTTTGGGGTACGGTCTCGCAGTATCTGACGCTTAGAGGCTTTTCCTGGAAGCGTGGCATCAATGACTTCAACACCGTGGTGCCTTCGTCTCGTCTCTCGGCCTTGAAGGAATCCGGATTTACCTAAATTCCCAGCCTACGGACTTTCACCAGGACGACCATCGCCTGGCTCATCTAGCCTTCTTCGTCCCCCCTTCGCAATACTGTGAGGTACGGGAATATTAACCCGTTTCCCATCGACTACGCCTTTCGGCCTCGCCTTAGGGGCCGACTCACTCTGCTTCGATTAGCGTCGAACAGAAAACCTTGGTCTTCCGGCGAGGGCGTTTTTCACGCCCTTTATCGTTACTCATGTCAGCATTCGCACTCGTGATACCTCCAGCAGACTTCTCAATCCACCTTCATCGGCTTACACGACGCTCCTCTACCGCATGCCTGCATCCTTAAAGCCACTCGTCACTGTCGCCGTCCGACTCACTGTTCGGAGGGCGCTTTGACGTTGCAAGCAACGCCAAGCGAATAGTCTTAAGTGATGCAGACATGCCCGTAGCTTCGGTACCTGGTTTAGCCCCGTTACATCTTCCGCGCAGGCCGACTCGACTAGTGAGCTATTACGCTTTCTTTAAAGGATGGCTGCTTCTAAGCCAACCTCCTAGCTGTCTAAGCCTTCCCACATCGTTTCCCACTTAACCAGAATTTCGGGACCTTAGCTGACGGTCTGGGTTGTTTCCCTTTCCACAACGGACGTTAGCACCCGCTGTGTGTCTCCCACGCTTGCACTCACCGGTATTCGGAGTTTGCCTCGGGTTGGTAAGTCGGGATGACCCCCTAGCCGAAACAGTGCTCTACCCCCGGTGGTGATACGTGAGGCGCTACCTAAATAGCTTTCGAGGAGAACCAGCTATCTCCGGGCTTGATTAGCCTTTCACTCCGACCCACAGCTCATCCCAGCATTTTTCAACATACTTGGGTGCGAGCCTCCAGTTGATGTTACTCAACCTTCACTCTGGCCATGGGTAGATCGCCCGGTTTCGGGTCTATTCCCAGCAACTATTCGCCCTATTAAGACTCGATTTCTCTACGCCTCCCCTAGTCGGTTAAGCTCGCTACTGAAAATAAGTCGCTGACCCATTATACAAAAGGTACGCAGTCACAGAACAAGTCTGCTCCTACTGCTTGTACGCACACGGTTTCAGGATCTATTTCACTCCCCTCACTGGGGTTCTTTTCGCCTTTCCCTCACGGTACTGGTTCACTATCGGTCAGCCAGGAGTATTTAGCCTTGGAGGATGGTCCCCCCGTCTTCAGTCAAGGTTTCTCGTGCCCCGACCTACTCGATTTCACGTGATCAGATTTTCGACTACGGGGCTATCACCCACTATGGCGGCATTTCCCAATGCCTTTGTCTAATCAGTCACACGCTTAAGGGCTGGTCCCCGGTCGCTCGCCGCTACTGGGGGAATCTCGGTTGATTTCTTTTCCTCGGGGTACTGAGATGTTTCAGTTCCCCCGGTTCGCCTCGTATCCCTATGTATTCAGGATACGATACTCACCTTAGGGTGAGTGGGTTTCCCCATTCAGAGATCGCCGGGTCATAGGTTGTTTGCCACCTTACCGACGCTTATCGCAGGCTACAACGTCTTTCATCGCCTCTGGCTGCCTAGGCATCCACCGTGTGCGCTTCATTGCTTGACCCTATAACCCGAAGGAGTCTGGGTCGCAATGACAACAATTGCCGGATACGCTTGAGACGTATCACATGATTCTTTCATCACAAAAGAATCGGTTTTTATCAGCATGATATACATTGTTAAAGAGCGACTGCGTAAACGCAGTGGTAAGTCTTTCGACTTACCGCTGCCCATACACATCATTGATCAGGTAATTCATTGTGAGCGCTTGCCTGGCGGATGACGCATCGTTTAAGGAGGTGATCCAGCCGCAGGTTCCCCTACGGCTACCTTGTTACGACTTCACCCCAGTCATGAACCACACCGTGGTGATCGCCTTCCGAAGTTAGGCTAACCACTTCTGGTGCAGTCCACTTCCATGGTGTGACGGGCGGTGTGTACAAGGCCCGGGAACGTATTCACCGTGACATTCTGATTCACGATTACTAGCGATTCCGACTTCACGGAGTCGAGTTGCAGACTCCGATCCGGACTGAGACCGGCTTTATGGGATTCGCTGACTCTCGCGAGTTCGCAGCCCTTTGTGCCGGCCATTGTAGCACGTGTGTAGCCCTACCCGTAAGGGCCATGATGACTTGACGTCGTCCCCACCTTCCTCCGGTTTGTCACCGGCAGTCTCCTTAGAGTTCCCGCCATTACGCGCTGGCAAATAAGGACAAGGGTTGCGCTCGTTACGGGACTTAACCCAACATTTCACAACACGAGCTGACGACAGCCATGCAGCACCTGTCTCTGCGTTCCCGAAGGCACCAAGGTATCTCTACCAAGTTCGCAGGATGTCAAGGGTAGGTAAGGTTCTTCGCGTTGCATCGAATTAAACCACATGCTCCACCGCTTGTGCGGGCCCCCGTCAATTCATTTGAGTTTTAACCTTGCGGCCGTACTCCCCAGGCGGTCGACTTATCGCGTTAACTTCGCCACAAGGATCTCAAGGATCCCAACGGCTGGTCGACATCGTTTACGGCGTGGACTACCAGGGTATCTAATCCTGTTTGCTACCCACGCTTTCGCACCTCAGCGTCAGTGTCAGTCCAGAAGGCCGCCTTCGCCACTGGTATTCCTCCCGATCTCTACGCATTTCACCGCTACACCGGGAATTCTACCTTCCTCTCCTGCACTCTAGCCTGACAGTTCCGGATGCTGTTCCCAGGTTGAGCCCGGGGCTTTCACAACCGGCTGATCAAGCCGCCTACGCGCGCTTTACGCCCAGTAATTCCGATTAACGCTCGCACCCTCCGTATTACCGCGGCTGCTGGCACGGAGTTAGCCGGTGCTTCTTCTGTGAGTGATGTCTTTCCGCCGGGGTATTAACCCGACGGCGTTCTTCCTCACTGAAAGTGCTTTACAACCCGAGGGCCTTCTTCACACACGCGGCATGGCTGGATCAGGCTTGCGCCCATTGTCCAATATTCCCCACTGCTGCCTCCCGTAGGAGTTCGGGCCGTGTCTCAGTCCCGATGTGGCTGATCATCCTCTCAAACCAGCTACGGATCGTTGCCTTGGTGAGCCATTACCTCACCAACCAGCTAATCCGACATAGGCTCATCCGATCGCGCGAGGCCGAAACCCCGCTTTCTCCCGTAGGGCGTATGCGGTATTAGCGTGGGTTTCCCCACGTTATCCCCCACGACCGGGTAGATTCCTATGCATTACTCACCCGTCCGCCGCTCGACGCCTCCTAGCAAGCTAGGATCGTTTCCGCTCGACTTGCATGTGTTAAGCCTGCCGCCAGCGTTCAATCTGAGCCATGATCAAACTCTTCAGTTTACAATCATTGTGATTCTTGCTCCCCCGCCACCCGTAGGCGTTGGGAGAAAGCGAATCAAACTTGGCTCAAGGTTTCAAACGTTCTCAAAAAAACTCAACGACCGAAGCCGTTTCATCTTTGACGAGTCGCTTGCCTTGATAATAGGTGATTTGTCACCCACTCAGGCAAGCGCCCACATGAATTACCTGATCAACTTGTTAAAGAGCGTGTCGCGGGGTGAGTCATAAAAACTTACCCTGAACAACGTGTCGTTGTCGCTAGTGACTCAGCGGCTAACGTTGCTGCGAAGAAGGCGTATTCTACGCTTTCCGTGGCGTTTGTCAAGGGCGCTTTCAAAACCGGTTAGCGAAAAACAAAACGTAAACCGAAGCGCTAACTGCCTGACAAACAAGAGCTTTTAAGGCTCTACCACCGCCGGTGACGTGAGACGTCGTCGGCAGCGAGTGCGTACTCTACGGCCCAAGCCGGGCGTTGGCAAGAGATGTGTGAAAATAAATTACTTTGCCGGCTTCAACTTGCGCATGATGGCCTGCAGCGGCCCGGATACAACATAGGCGCCAAACAGCAGCAGCAGCATGACCGACGGTTCTACAGAGATCATCACAAACCCCAGCACGACCGCCAGCAGCACGACAAACGGCACCGGCTTTTTAAAATCGATGTCCTTAAAGCTGTAGTAGCGGACGTTGCTCACCATCAACACGCCCGTCGCCGCAACCACACACAGCATCAAGAGCTTGAAGCCCAGCGCATTGGCATCAAAGCTGTTGAATGTCCACACACTCGCGGCAACCAGCGCGGCAGCTGACGGACTGGGCAGGCCAATAAACCACTTTTTATCCACGCTGCCAATTTGCACGTTAAAACGCGCCAGGCGCAGTGCGGCGCAGGCCACGTAAAGGAAGGCCACAACCCACCCGGTTTTGCCGATATCCTGCAAAATCCAGGTGAACGCGACCAACGCCGGCGCCATGCCAAACGATATCATGTCGGCAAGGCTATCGTACTCGGCACCAAACGCGCTCTGCGTATTGGTCATGCGCGCCACGCGTCCATCCAGCCCATCCAGCACCATGGCAATAAAAATGGCGACCGCAGCGGCCGAAAAATCGCCGTTGATACCGGCAACAACGGCAAAAAAACCGGAAAAAAGTGCCGACGTCGTAAACAGATTCGGCAACAGATAGATCCCCTTGCGCCGCACTTTCTCTCCACCTTCCATGGATTCTTCGATGACTTCCGTTTCACGCAAGAAGGTCGCGGTCAGGTCTTCATTACGCTCTGCTTGCGCCTTCTCATCGCGGGGCGTCGAAGACGGCGAGGTGTCACGAGTATCCTGAGTCATAGGTAACATCCATTTGAAATGAAAAGCCGTGGCATCAAGGCTTTCATTCTACATGGTGACGCCACGACCACCACCGGGCAGGTCGAGAGAGCCAGCATAAAAAAACGCGCACGGCCTGAACCGTGCGCGCCTGGGCGAGAGGGGCTACTACTTACACCTCGCGTCGGGGAGGGCTATCCCTGACCTGATTTTCGTGAACCTAGCTCTCGCAAGCTTTAGTTCTTGGTTTTGTCGACCAGCTGGTTAGCGGCAATCCACGGCATCATGCCGCGCAGCTGAGCACCGACCTTCTCGACCGGGTGCTCGGCATTCAGGCGACGGCGTGCGGTCATCGACGGGTAGTTGGTTTCGCCTTCGCTGATGAACATCTTGGCGTATTCACCGGTCTGGATGCGCTTGAGCGCATTGCGCATGGCTTCGCGAGACTGCTCGTTGATGATCTCAGGGCCGGTCACGTACTCGCCATACTCCGCGTTGTTGGAGATGGAGTAGTTCATGTTGGCAATGCCGCCTTCGTACATCAGGTCAACGATCAGTTTAAGCTCGTGCAGGCACTCGAAATATGCCATTTCCGGCGCATAGCCCGCTTCGGTTAGCGTTTCAAAACCGGCTTTTACCAGCTCAACGGCGCCGCCGCAAAGTACCGCCTGCTCGCCGAACAGGTCAGTTTCAGTCTCGTCTTTGAACGTAGTTTCGATGATGCCGCTACGGCCACCGCCAATACCTGCCGCGTAAGACAGCGACAGCTCTTTGGCATTGCCCGATGCATCCTGGTGGATAGCGATCAGATCCGGAATACCGCCGCCTTTGACGAATTCGCTGCGCACGGTGTGCCCCGGCGCTTTGGGCGCGATCATGATGACGTCGAGGTCTTTGCGCGCTTCGATCTGGTTGTAGTGGACGTTGAACCCGTGAGCAAACGCCAGCGTTGCGCCCTCTTTCAGGTTAGGGGCGATTTCATTTTCGTAAATCGCTTTCTGATTTTCGTCCGGCGCCAGCATCATGACGACGTCTGCTGCCTTGCACGCTTCCGGCACGGTCGCGACTTTCAGGCCGGCCGCCTCGGCTTTGGCCTTAGAGGAAGATCCGTCGCGCAGCGCCACGGTGACGTCAACGCCCGACTCTTTCAGGTTATTGGCGTGAGCGTGACCTTGCGAGCCGTAACCGACGATAGCCACTTTTTTGGCTTGGATCAGGGACAAATCGCAATCTTTATCGTAAAAAACGCGCATAGCTAAAGCTCCAAAAGAGAAAAATCAATGTTTACAGTCAGCGTTGATGGCTTTCCACACCGTGTTAAACGGCTTGGGATACGGCATTAGCTTGACTGTACGCCACCCCAATTATTGCGTAAAACGATATATCTGCAATACAACGTTGCATATGACGAAACATGGGGCCGCTATGGACTTCCGCCTACTGCACTATTTTATCACGCTTGCCGATACGCTCCATTTCGGCCGAGCCAGCGAGCTTTGCTACATTAGCGCGTCGACGCTCAGCCGCTCGATCCAGCAACTGGAAGGTGCGCTGTCGACAACGCTTTTTGAACGCGACAATCGCCATGTGTCCCTGACCCAGCAGGGCATGCACTTTCAGCGCTACGCCCGAGATACGCTCGAACAGTGGGAAACCATCAAGCGCACGTTAGCCGATGACGCCGCACAGCTGACCGGAGCAATCAGCATTTACTGCTCGGTCACCGCAAGCTATAGCTTTCTTTACGCACTATTAAGCGATTTTCGCGACCAACACCCCGGCATCGAATTCAAGCTGCACACGGGAGACCCGGCGGACGCCATGGGGCGGGTGCTGTCAGGCGATGACGATATGGCCATTACCCCAAGGCCACGCGTTCCGCCGCCGGCGCTCGCGTTTAAATCTCTGACCCGCTCACCGCTGGTGTTTATTGCGCCTAACGCGCCGCTGGACTGGCTGCCCAGAGTGCCGGAAAGCTCTACCGCCGAGCAATGGCAGGCCGTTCCCATGATTTTATCCGAGGCCGGGTTATCGCGGGAGTATGCCGACACCTGGTTCAAAGCGCTGGGCATTTCACCGCACATCTATGCGCAGGTGGCAGGGCATGAGGCAATTGTCAGCATGGTGGGGTTGGGGTTTGGTATTGGCGTGGTGCCTAAAATCGTGCTGGATAACAGCCCGCTTTCCAACCGCGTTCAGATACTCAGCGTCAAGCCCGAGCTTCCCTACTACGATGTCGGGCTTTGCGTATTGAATCGACGCCTGAAGCGCCCGCGTATCCAGGCCCTGTGGGAGGCCGTCAGCGAGCGTCAGCTTTAGGGCACACAAAAACGGCAGGCTCATGGGCCTGCCGTCGGTATGCGATGCATAAAATCGCCGCTGCGTTATTTCTTGTGCGCAGCGCCTTTTGCTCTTGAACTGCCTTCCGGGCGAGTCGCCTCCGAGCCGCGTGGGCGCACGTATAGCACCAGCGCATGGTCAACGAGCTCAAATCCGTGCTCTTCGGCAATTTCTTGCTGACGGCGCTCGATAACATCATCCACAAACTCGATGATCTCCCCGCTGTCCAGACACACCATGTGGTCATGGTGCTCTTCTTGGGTCATCTCAAATACCGCATGTCCACCGTCAAAATTATGACGGATGACAAGACCAGCCGACTCAAACTGAGTCAGCACGCGGTACACGGTTGCCAAGCCAACATCTTCACCCGCATCAATCAGCGTTTTATACACTGCTTCGGCGCTTAAATGATGCTGACCCGAGGCCGTTTCGAGAATTTGCAGGATTTTCACCCGCGGCAGGGTCACTTTCAGCCCGGCTTTACGCAATTCATGGTTCTTATCGGCCATGGTTACTCTTCGCAGGAACAGGTTAGGTCGGGTATGATCAACCAAAACCACGATAGTGAAGAACAGGCGCAAATGCAAAAACTGACGAGAATCATCGCTCTCTCCGTTACCCTGGCCACCGTAAGCGGCTGCAGCACCTTTGGTGTGTACAAACGCGATATCCCCCAGGGCAATCTGATCACCCAAAACATGGTCGAACAGCTACGTCCCGGCATGACGCAACAGCAGGTCACCCGCGTTATGGGGCGCCCGCTACTAGAAGCCCCGTTCGATGCACGCGAGTGGGACTACGTTTTCCGGCTGGATAAGGCCTACAGCGACGTTGAAACGCGGCGCGTTACGCTAACCTTTGATACCCGCGGGCAGCTGGCCAACATAGAAAAGGAAGGCGATATCGCACAGGACCTGCCGCTGGATGTGAATACCACGCCCGGCGCGAGCGAAGGAGCCGACCCGCTTAATGCGCTACCGGCTGAAAGCACGCAGGTACCCACACCCGACGCCGGCCCGGCTAGCACACCGCTGCGCTAGCGGCCCTGCTGGCGTTTAGCACGCGCCAGCCTGGCGGCTTTAGGATCAATGACGAGCGGCCGGTACACTTCAACGCGGTCGCCATCGCCCAGCGGGTGATCGTGCGGGGCACGCAGTGCCTTGCCAAAAATCCCCGTGGGGGCCTCGTGAAACGTCTCGGGCGCAAGCTCGGGGAAAAGATCGGGCAGCCCAGCCTGGGCAACGGCCTGAGCTGCGGTCGTGCCCGATGCCACCTGCAGGGCGACTAAACGCTGCTTACCCGGTACGGCAAACGCCACTTCGACGTTCAATGAGCCACCTCCTCTTAACGCGGCATCACTATGTGCATTAACGGCCATACAGGTCGTCGGCACGGCGAGTAAAAGAATCCACCAGCTGGCCGGCAATCTGCTGAAAAATCTTGCCGAACGCCATACTCAGCAAGCGGTTGGCAAACTCGAATTCCATCTCCAGACTGATCCGACATTCGCCTTCCCCTACGGGAATAAACAGCCAGCGCCCATTGAGGCGTTTAAACGGACCTTTTACCAGCGACATTTCAATCCGCTCGGGCGCATAGAGTTCATTGCGCGTCGTGATGGTTTGCTCAACGCCGGCACGCCCAAGCGTCATTTCGCCCACGAGGTGAGCCTCGTCGCGCTCCAGCAGGCGTGCACGACGACAGCCCGGTAAAAACTCCGGGTATTGCTCAAAATCGTTCACCAGCTCAAACATTCGCTGGGGGGTATGCCGCACCAAGGCGGATCGATTCACGGTTGGCATTGACCTCTCCGCTGACTTCACAGTGTCCAAGGCGTATCATTGGGGTAATTTCACCAGAATGGTATCACGCCTCCTCCATTAGCGAAGGGGCAACCCATAGATCAATGACGAGGTTCCATGGCCACAAAGAAAGGGAAAGCTAAAAAAGGTCCCAGCAGCAGCGTTATTGCCCAGAATAAAAAAGCGCGCTTTGAATACCACATTGAAGAGACCTTCGAAGCAGGGCTTTCGCTTGCCGGCTGGGAAGTCAAAAGCCTGCGCGCAGGCAAAGCACAGCTCACTGACACCTATATTCTGGTGCGCCGGGGCGAAGCTTGGCTACTGGGCAGCCACATCATGCCGCTGAATACAGCCAGCACCCATGAGATTGCTGACCCGACGCGAACGCGCAAGCTGCTGTTGCACCGCAAAGAAATTGCCAAGCTTTTCTCCAAGACTCAGGACAAAGGGCACACCTGTGTGCCGCTCAAACTGTATTGGAAGCACAACTTGGTAAAATGCGAGCTGGCATTGGTAACGGGCAAGAAGCTACACGACAAGCGCGCTACTGAAAAAGATCGCGACTGGCAGCGGCAAAAAGGTCGCATTATGCGGGAAGAGAGCAAAGGATAGCTGGCCAATTAACCGTGAGCGTGTTAGTATGTGAGTACGCTAAGGGGGCGACATGGTATCGACGCCGATAACAACCCCTGCGGTGCATGCCGAGAGCGTGATGTATCTCGTAAATCCAACATCACGAAAAATAGTCGCAAACGACGAAAACTACGCTCAGGGCGCGCTGGCAGCTTAATAGCTGTTAGCTTCTTGTCCGGCTCCAAAGTGATGTGCCTGTCCATGACGGCGGAGATACGAGCCAAAAATGATAGGACCGCAGTTGGTGGCGTCTTCTCGCCAACTGTTAAACTTAAAGAAGACTCGCGTAGCTGAATCCTGATCGTCGGAGTCAGTCGCGCTAAACTAAAAGACGAAATCTAAGCATGTAGAGCCAATGGGCGAGTGTTGGCGGACGCGGGTTCAATTCCCGCCGCCTCCACCAAACAGCAAGAAAATTAAGCACCTACGGGTGCTTTTTTTCTTGTCTCCGTGAAAGATTTTTATCGTCCCGACCAGCCCCAGACTGCGATCCGCCGGTTCCACTACCCGCCTTCAATACGCTTACCTAAGCTGGCTGTCTTTACTCCCGCGGCGATTAACCCCTCCTGAAGCGGCTTTTTTTTCTTCTGCTTTAGATTGACAGTTGATGCATAGCTTTACGCCAGGAATTGCCTCGCGTCGCGCCTCTGGAATCGGGGCATCACATTCCTCACAAAACTCTGCGGAGTCGCCTGACGTCAAACGGCTTCTGGCGCGCGCCACAGCGTCTTCAACGCTAGCATCGATTTGATCTTGCACAGCGCCGTCTCGCGCCCAACCACCAGCCATATCTAGTACCCCCATGCCTGCTATCTTCATCTTGGCGTTTTACGCATACACTTTTGATGTTATGCCGCCCAATACTATTATTCGGCCACTCGTGGCTGTAAGTCCAGAGCCATCAAGCTTTCAGCCACTCACTTCGCTGATGTTCGTCAGCTTTTCTACCGCTTTGACGACTGCCTATATGGCCTTCGGTTCAAGCGTCAGCCCGATATGGTTGATGCCGGGCACGAGCGTGATGGGTACGTCATTGCCCGCGGCGTTAAATACGTCGTCAAAACGATCAGCATGGAAGGCCTCATCGTCCCGACCCGCCACAATGCATAGAGGCCGACTTACCGAGCGGATCGTTTTTTCATAATCGCGCTTGGGCCGGTAATTCTGCGCCAGGGCGAACGAGTATTCGGGCGTGAGGGTTTTGCTGGCCGCATCATCAAGGGCGAAGCGCATAACCGGCAAGTGATTGAAATACTTGATGCCCACGCCGTTCAATAGTGTGATCGCAATGTAGCGAGGCAGCCCCAGGCGGGTCCAACCGCCGCTGTTGTCGCGATAGGTCGGGGCATCTTGGCTGATAAAGGGCGAGAGCAGCAGGTAGTGGGTGAAAAGCCGCTGGCGCTTGCCGCCGGCAACGCGCAGGGCAAACCCGCCGCCGGAGGAGAAGCCGGCCAGCGTCGATGGCGTCGCGGGCTCAGCCGCCCGGGTAAAGTCTTCGAGGTCGTCTTCCAGCTGGCCGATATAGCCAATATCGCCTTTGGTGCCTGATTGCCCGTGCCCGCGTACATCCAGCGCATACGCGCCGTAGCCGGCTGTGGCATAGGCCTCGGCCAGGGGGTGCATGCTACGGCTATCCGCCGACGAGCCGTGCAGCAGCACAACGCTGCCTTTAGTAGCGCCGTCAGGCGGATAAAAACGGAACCCGAGCACCGCGTCGTCGCGCGCGGCGTAGTGGGTTAGCGGCGGCAAGTTGGAATAGTCCACCTGCTTAAACGGCGCGTTGATGCTTTTGACCGGCGGCGGCGCGGCGGGGCCACCAAAGACAATCAGCAATGCCGTGGCTACGGCCAGACCGATGACGGCTATCAAGGTGAAACCAATGGCATATTTCATGGAATACTCGCAGCGTGCGCGGGATCCTGAACCCAAGCGTTTTAAAGCCAACATGTTTCAGCCTAGCTGATCTCCCGCCCCGCGTCTGGCTCAACCTCGCGTCAAAAAAGGCTAACCCCCACAATAGCGAACGTGGCAAAGGTCAGCGCAAAGCCAATCAGCAGCATCAGTCCGTCACGCGCGACAAGGCCCAGGCCCAGCAGCGAGAGCGCAAGCCCAGCGCCGTTAGCTGAAAACGGAATGAACTCCATCGGCGGCATGGCAAGGGCGATAGCGATGCCCGTCAGCGCCGTCAGGCGGCTGCCCCAGTAACCTGTCAACCACGGCAAGCGCACGCGCAGCAGCCGGTCAACCCAGCCTGCCGGTTTTTTCATATACGGCAGGGCTTTATCAAAGGTTTGGCGCGAGATATTGCGTTTCAATAGCCAGCCTGGCAGCCAGAAGCTCGTGCGCCCGGCCAGCAGTTGGCCGGCGGTAAGCAGCACCAGCAACGCCATCAGCGTGGGCATACCGGGAATATCGCCGATCAGCGGGGCGAGCGTTATCAGCCCAGCCACCAGCAACATGGGGCCAAAGGAGCGCCGTCCGATAGCGGTCAGCACGTCTTCCACGCTGATCTTCGGATTTTGCCGCCCGATACGCTCCAGCATCTGCAATAGCTGGGTCAGGTTGGACGCCTGTGGTGCTTCGCTCATAAATCAGAGGACTCTTGTGATGTCGCGCACTTGGTTCATCCGGTGCAGCGTGTTAATCGCGCGGCTCAGCCGCCAGCTTGGTGCGGATAAAATCGCTGTGGCTAACGTATAAAAGCCCCGCCAGCCGGCGAATGCGATGCTCTTCCTGCGGATCGACTTCGCCGTCCGCCCAAGCCATTTGCCACATCAGTTTGACCAGTTCGCAGCGCTGGGCGTTATCATAGTGGTCATTGATCAGGCGCACGAATTGGTAATGGTCTATTGCCTCCTCGACTTTCTCCTCGGCCATCGCCATCAGCTCGTCTACCTCAGCGGCGCTAACGCTCAGGCGCGACACCAACATCTCGCGCAGGGCGGCGCGCTCATCGTCGCTGCTATCAAAGTCAGCGCGCATGATTTCACACAGCAACGCCGCGCAGGCCAGCTCAAGCGTCAGCGCTGGATCATCGCGGTGTGTGGGCTCGGCCAGTGCGCGCTGAAAAAACTGCGTTACAGCATCAATCATGGTGTTCTCTCATCAATAATTTTGCGCTTAATCGCGGCGCTGTAGCTGCTCTTTTAGCTGCTTGGGTATCTGCTTGATAATCAGTCGGCCAGTCGTTTCGTCGTACTCCACGCTGCTACCCAGCAGGTGCGAATCAAAGCTGACCGATACCCCGCCGGCACGCCCGGTGAAACGCCGAAACTGGTTGAGTGTACGCTTGTCCGGCGGAATCTCTGGAGCAAGGCCATAGTCGGCGTTGCGGATATGCTCATAAAACGCCTTGGGCTGCTGCTCGTCGACCAGCCCCGACAGCTCGGTCAGCGTCATCGGCTCACCACGGCTTAGCTGCTCGCTGGCATAGCCGACCAGCGCGTCGGTTTTTTCGCGGCTGGCCTCGGCGTCCAGATCCTCCTTTTCCACGTAGTCGCTGAACGCTTTGAGCAGCGTGCGCGTATCCGCCGGTGCATCCGCACCTTCGGTCACGCCCAGGCATCGCGCTAGCGCTTCGGCAAGTTTATTGCCGCCGCGTTCCTTGACGAAAGACACGTATTGCGTCTGAGGGTCGCCGCCCTGCCACTGGGTGATGTTCAGCCGTGCACCAAACGTCAGCTGGCGCGTATTGATCTGCGCTGCGGGCACGGCGTGATGGTCAGCATTGATGCCGATACCCTCGCGCTGATGCACAAACGCCAGCAACAGCGTCTGGGTGTCGCCCTGCTGCTGATGCGCAAGCACCAGGTAGCCGCCTACGGAAAGTTTGGCGGCAAGCTCGGTGGCGAGACGCTGCGCCAGCCCGCATGACATGCCGACAAAATCGTCTTCGCCGTCAAGGTAGGCCTGAAGCCAGGCGGCAACCAGTGTGGCCTGCTCGCCGTCGGGCGCAAAGCGCCCCCAGCCTTTGGGCTTGGTGTTGTAGGTGTCGTTCAGCGCGCTGGCCAGCGCCTCCATGTTTGGGGCATCAGCGGGGTGCGCCGCGCTGGTGGCGTCAAGCGTCAGCGACTCGCCGTCAAGCGTCGGGTCGAGACGGTGAACAATGCTTTGCAGTAGCGGCATAGCGGGTGCCTTTTTTCAGTTGCCTACTTTCAGATACGTATTGTCAGAGACTCAGGGTTTGAGACGGTAGCCGGTGTGGAAAATCCACGCGATGGTCCCCAGGCACACGGCAAGAAACAGCGCGATAACCGTCACGCTGGCGCCAAGACTGACATCGCTGATGCCGTAAAAGCTCCAGCGAAAGCCGCTGACCAGATACACCACGGGGTTGAACAACGTCACGCCCTGCCAGAACGGCGGCAGCATATCGATTGAATAGAAGCTGCCGCCGAGAAACGTCAACGGCGTGATGATCAATAGCGGCACCAGCTGCAGCTTTTCAAAGCCGTCCGCCCAGATGCCAATAATAAAGCCCAGCATGCTGAAGGTAACCGCCGTCAGCACTAAAAACAGCAGCATCCAGAACGGATGAGCAATATGCAGCGGCACAAAAAAGTTGGCGGTGGCCAGAATGATCAGCCCGAGCAGTATGGACTTGGAAGCCGCCGCCCCCACGTAGCCGATGACGATTTCCAGATACGAAATCGGCGCCGAGAGCAGCTCATAAATGCTGCCGGAAAACTTGGGGAAAAAGATCCCGAACGAAGCGTTGGACACGCTTTGAGTGAGCAGCATCAGCATGATCAGCCCAGGGACGATAAAAGCGCCGTAGCTCACCCCGTCCACCTCGGAAATGCGCGAGCCGATGGCCGCGCCAAACACCACGAAGTAAAGCGAGGTCGAGATGACCGGCGAGACGATACTTTGCAACAGCGTGCGCCGCACGCGCGCTATTTCGGCCATATAAATGGCGCGTACAGGGTATAGGTTCATGCGCCCTCCTTGATCAGGTCGACGAAAATATCTTCGAGCGAGCTCTGCCGCGTCGACAGATCCTTAACGCGGATATTGGCGGTTTTCAGCGTGCTGAGAAGCGCCGCAATGCCGTGCTCGCCTTCTTCGCGGGCGGTGCTGTCGTAAGTGTAAACAAGCGTGGCACCCTCATCGGCAAGCGCCAGGCTAAAGGGCGCGAGAAGCTCGGGCACCTGCGCCAGCGGCGTATGCAGCTGCAGGGTGAGCTGTTTGCGTCCGAGTTTTTGGATCAGCGCGGCTTTTTCTTCAACCAGCACCACTTTGCCGTGGTTGATGACGCCGATGCGGTCGGCCATTTCCTCGGCTTCTTCGATGTAGTGGGTGGTGAGAATAATCGTCACGCCGTCTTCGCGCAGGCGGCGCACTACCTCCCACATCTCGCGGCGCAGCGAGACATCTACGCCGGCGGTTGGCTCGTCGAGAAACAGCACACGGGGTTCGTGAGAGAGCGCCTTGGCAATCAGCACACGGCGCTTCATGCCGCCGGAGAGCGTCATCAGGCGATTATTACGCTTATCCCACAGGGTCAGCGCTCGGAGCACCTTTTCGATATGCGCAGGATCGGGCGGCTTGCCAAATAGCCCGCGGCTGAAGCTGACCGTGTTCCACACCGTTTCAAAGGCTTCGTTGGTCAGCTCTTGGGGCACCAGGCCGATAAGCCCGCGGGCGGCGCGATACTCGGTGATGATGTCGTGGCCGGCCACGCTGATGTCCCCGCCGCTGGGTGATACCAGGCCGCAGATAACACTGATCAGAGTCGTTTTACCCGCACCGTTAGGGCCGAGCAGCGCAAATATCTCGCCGCGTTCGATGTCGAGATCCACGCGTTTGAGCGCCTGAAAGCCGCCTTCATAGGTCTTGGTCAGCCCGTTGATACGGATGATAGGATCGTTCACCGCATGCTCCTTGCCACCGTGTAAGACCGTCTAGATTAGCACGCTTAGCAGGCAGGGCGTGGAGCAACACAGCCACGCTGTCGCGGCCAGAGCCGGCTGAAATGCTCAGAATGGCTTATGACACTCTGCCAGTAACGTGACAAAAAAATCGCTGCCTTTACCGCGGGCAAACTGGATATTACGTTCGGGAATAGCCTCAGGGTCATCATAATTTTCCAAGGCTTTCTCCATACTGGCTTCACGAAGAATATGCAACGTAGGGTAAGGCGAGCGATTGGTATAATTGGCGGCGTCGTCTTGAGGCTCACCCTCAAAGCAGTAGTCGGGATGGAAGCTTGCCAGCTGATATATGCCTTCATACCCTTTCTCACATAGTGCATCCTCGGCCCGAGCAACCAAGTCCAGATACGCATAAAAATCGTCAAAACCCCGGGGCATAATCACCAAGGTGGTTTCTACGCCGGGCTGCTGGTCCAGCAATGCATATTCGGCCAGCAAGGCTTTTAGCACCGCCTTAGGTTTAGATTCCTCTACCGCCACGTAGCGAATGCTGGCCCGCTTTACCTCTCGGCGCGCAAACGGGCAGAGGTTATGTCTCATGATCACCTGCTTTACCCAGTTTTCGGTCGCGGTCATACAGGGCTGTTGCTCGGGCATCTTTGTTTTCTCTTTGCTGTGGCGCATCGTCCATATGATTTATTGATATTGGCGGCCCTTATGCGTCAACCAACCGCCTGGATGGCGGCCTCCGGGATCATGATGGGTCCAATGCAAGATCCCACCTTTATCATTCCAAACATATTCCCCATAAAACGATACGGTATCACCTGCTTCGAGGTTGCTAATACGCGGTGCCACATCAATATTGTGGGCGACCAATAAGGTTTGTCCGCTCGCTAAGCGTAAAATAAACCGCTGATGGCGGCTGCCGTCGTTATCATCGGCCAACACGGTGACAACTCGGCCGCTGTTGGTAATTTGCTGTTCGTGGTGGCGCCGTTGGTAAGTGGGGTGGGAGTCATCAGCTCGCTGTTCGTCAGCGGCGGGAGCCGGCGTGCTTGTATCGTTAGATAGTCGCGATAACAGCGACGGACTATATTGCGCAATACCGGCGATAACTAATACCAGCAACAACCCTAATAAGCCCGCTCTTTTCATTTCTCCGACTCCTTTCAGGATTGAGCTAGGGCCGTTGCTATCAGCCAGTTAATGCAGGCAGCCGGTTAGCTGCCTTTGATCCACAGGCAAGTGATCGTATCGCCGTTGGCAACGTGGGTGTTTGCAGGTATGACCGCCAGCGCATCGGCGCCCACGCAGGACGAGAGCACCCCCGAGTTCTGGTCGGCAAAGGCCGTGGCCACCGCGCCGTCGGGGGTAAAGCGCAGAGTGACGCGCATGTAGTGGCTGCGCGGGCCTGTCTGGGTGGCAAAATCGGCTTTTGCCGTTATCGCGGGTAACGCGTCAAGCGCGGGGCAGCCCAGCAGCGCGCCCATCAGCGGGCGCAAAAACAGCCAGGCGCCAACAAAGCTCGACACCGGGTTGCCCGGTAGTCCGATAAAGCGCACGTCACCGTGACTGCTGGGCAAACGCCCCTCTTTAGGTAAACGCCCCAACGCCAACGGCTTGCCCGGACGAATGGCAAGGCGCCATAAGTCCAGCTGCCCGAGGGTTTCCAGCGCGGCCTTGACGTGGTCTTCTTCGCCCACGCTGACCCCGCCGGTGCTGATGACCACGTCGGCGTCTTCGGCGGCCTGTTGAATGATCGCCTGAGTATGGGCGAAATCGTCCGGTACGCTAACGCGGCTGATTACCTCGGCGCCGAAGCGTTGCAGCAGCTCGGTCAGCATCGGCCGGTTGGTGTTGTAAAGCTGGCCGGCTGCAAGCGGCGTACCTGGGTCGATGACTTCATCGCCGGTGGAAAGCAACGCGACCCGTGGGCGGCGGCGCACTTCCACCTCGACCACGCCCTGCCCGGCCAAATGCCCCAGCGCGGCGGCGTCCAGCCGCGTTCCGGCGTCCAGCAGCACGGCGTCGCGGCACACGTCGCGCCCGCGCCCGCGCACGCTGTCGCCGCTGGCGATCTCCGCGGGTATCAACGCCTGTTCGCCGTCGCGCTCAACACGCTCCTGCATCACTACGCAGTCAGCGCCCGGCGGCATAGGCGCGCCGGTAAAAATGCGCGCGCAGGTGCCCGGCATAAGTGGTTCGGGTGCGCGTCCTGCGGCCACGCGCTGGCTGACCGCAAGCCACTGGCCGGCGTCAACGGCGTTCAGGGCGTAGCCGTCCATGGCGCTGTTATCAAACGCGGGCACGTCAAGGCGAGCGATCTGGTCGCGAGCCAGTACGCGCCCGCCGGACTGTTCCAACGCCAGGGTTTCGCTCTCAAGCGGGCCGACCCCGGTCAACAGTGCTTCAAGCGCCTGCTCAACGGTGCCCAGCTCCGCCTTTGTTTCTGCTTCAGCCATGTTGCCCCCGCTCCGGAATCACCAGATTGGCGAAATTGCACGGCTTGTGGCGGCTGTCCAGCTGCTCGGCAAGAATGCCGTCCCAGCCCGTGCGGCAAGCGCCGGTGGAGCCGGGCAGGCAGAAAATCACGCTGTTGTTGGCAAGCCCGCCAAGGCTGCGGCTCTGCACCGTAGAGCTGCCGATTTCGTCGCCGCTGAGCTGGCGAAAGCGCTCGCCAAAGCCCTGAATCTCTTTATCCAGCAGCACTGAAATGGCCTCCGGCGTGGAATCGCGCCCGGTAAAGCCGGTGCCGCCGGTGGTGAGGATAACCTGCACCTGCGGGTCGGCAATCCACCCGGCGACAATCGCGCGGATGCGGTAAACGTCATCAATGACGATACGCTTTTCCAGCACCTGATGGCCGGCGTCGCGCGCCCGTTCCACCAGCGTCTGGCCGCTGCGGTCGGTGTCGTCGGTGCGGGTATCGGATACGGTCAGCACGGCGATATTCAGCGGAATCATCGGCTCGCTCATGGTGTTGCCCTCCGTGGTTGAATTAGCCCTGCTGTTGCGCCTGACGCGCCTCGAAGGCGGCCAGCTGTTCGGGCGTGGCCTTCTGCTGATAATGGGCCTTCCACTCGCTGTAGGGCATGCCGTAGACGTACTCACGGGCGGCATCGTAGTCCAGCGCGTCGCCGCGTTCTTCGGCCTCGGCCACCAGCCACTTGGCCAGGCAGTTGCGGCAGAAATCCGCCAGGTTCATCAGCTCGATGTTCTGGACTTCCTTGTGTGCGTCAAGATGGCGCAGCAGACGCCTGAACGCGGCGGCTTCAAGCTCGGTACGGGTAGCGTGATCCAGCGATTGCATGGGGGTCATCTCTTTACCGGGCCGCTTTACCAGCGGCGTGAACAACGGTTAACGGGGTGCGACTGCCAGCTTAACAAAATGCGCGCCGGCGGCCAGCGCTTCCCGCCATGTTGCCATCTCAGCGCATATTGACCAATCGGTCAACAAATTGGCTGGACAAACGGGGAGCCCCGGCGCCATCATCACCATACTCGACGTTTTTACTCAGGTACCAGGAGGCTCCATGATAACGCCGCACGACCTGACAGGGCTGATTCTTGCCGGTGGCGAAGGGCGGCGCATGGGCGGGCGTGATAAAGGGCTGGAGCCGTTCGCCGGCCGGCCGCTGGTGGCTCACGTAAGCGAACGCTTTGCCGACCAGGTAGCCGAGCTTTTGATCAGCGCCAACCGCCATATCGGGGCGTATCAGCACTACGCCGACCGCGTGGTGGAAGATGCCGAGAGCGATTTTCATGGCCCACTGATGGGGCTGTATCGCGGGCTGTGCGCGGCGCGCACGCCGTGGCTGCTGGTCGCCCCCTGCGATACGCCGACGCTGCCGCATGATCTGGCGACGCGCATGATCGCCGGCCTCCACAATGCCGACATCGCCGTGGCCCACGACGGCCAGCGCGCCCACCCGGTGGTGGCGTTGATGCGCACCCATCTTGCCGATGCGCTGGGCCAGGCCCTTGCCGCCGGTGAGCGCTCGGTGGGCGGCTTTTATGCCGGCCAGCGCATCTGCACGGTGGACATGGCCGACTGCGCCAGCGGGTTTACCAACGTCAACACGCCGGACGACAAGGCACGCCTTGAAGCGACGCTGGCCAGGGAGGCCTCATGACCATCGCTACAACGACTTCATCAACGACGCCGCTGTCCTGCTTTGAGCTGGACGACCAAACGCTGAGCGTCACCGAGGCGCGGCAAACGTTGCTGACGCTGATTGAAGCGCCGCTTTGCCACGAGCGCGTGGCGCTGCAGGACGCCCACGGCCGGCGGCTGGCCGAGAGCCTCAGCGCCCCGATCAACGTGCCACAGAATACCAACGCGGCAATGGACGGCATTGCGCTGGCCTGGCAGGCAGACCAAACCCGCTGGCCGCTCGCGGGGCAAGCGCTGGCCGGCCAGCCGTTTAGCGGTACGCTGGCGCCCGGCCAGTGCGTTACCATTACCACCGGCGCGCCGCTGCCCAACGGCGCCGACACCGTAATCATGGGCGAGCAGCTGGAAACCCACGCCGACCACGTCATTGTTCACTCGCCCGAGCGCGTGGCAAGTGGGCAGAACGTGCGCCAGGCCGGCGAAGATATTACCCAGGGCAGCATGGCGCTGGCCGCCGGCGACCGGCTTGACGCAGCACGGCTGGGCTTTGTGGCCTCGCTGGGTATTGCCGACGTGGCGGTGTACCGCCGCCCGCGAGTGGCGGTGTTTTCCACCGGTACCGAGGTCACCGCGCCGGGTGAGGCGCTGCCCGCTGCGGGCATTTTTGATGCCAACCGTTTTACCCTGAGCGGGCTGTTGCGCGAACACGGCGCCGAGGTGGTCGATCTGGGCATTCTGCCCGACTGCCCCGCCACCCTGCGCCACGCGTTGGAGGGCGCCGCCACCAGCGCCGATCTGGTGCTGACCAGCGGCGGCGTCTCTGTGGGGCAGGCCGATTACACGCGCGAGGCGCTGGCCGAACTTGGCCAGCTGGTGTTCTGGCGCGTGGCCATGCGCCCCGGCCGCCCGCTGGCCGCAGGCGCGCTGGGCGAGTCGCGCACGCCGTTTGTGGGGCTGCCGGGTAATCCGGTTGCCGCCATGGTGGCATTCCTCCAGTTTGTCGCGCCGCTGCTGGCGCGGCTGGAAGGCCAGCCCGGCGATGCCCCGCACAGGCTTTGCGCCATCGCCGACGAGGCGCTTGCCAGCCGCGCCCACCGCTGCGATTTTATCCGCGGCGTTTACACAAGCGATGCCCGGGGGCAGCTGCGCGTACGCAGTACCGGCGCCCAGGGCTCAGGTATTTTAACTTCGATGGTCAACGCCAACTGCCTGATTGAGCTGCCCGATACCTGCACCGCAGTGCAGCCGGGCGAGACGGTCATCATTCAGCCGCTGAGGAGAGAGGCATGACACAACAACAACTCATCGATAGCTTCGGCCGGCGGGTCAACTACGTGCGCATGTCGGTGACCGACCGCTGCGATTTTCGCTGCGTGTACTGCATGAGCGAAGAGATGACGTTTTTACCCCGGGCGCAGGTGCTGACGCTGGAAGAAATGGGCATGATCGCCCGCGCGTTTACTCAAATGGGCGTGGAGAAAATCCGCCTGACCGGCGGCGAGCCACTGGTGCGCGGCGGCATTACCCAGCTGGTGGACGAGATCGGCGCGCTGCCGGGGCTCGACGACTTCACCATGACCACCAACGGCGCGAGCCTGCCCAAACACGCCCAGGCGCTGTATGACGGTGGCATGAGCCGGCTTAACATCAGCCTGGATTCGCTCGACCCCGAGCGCTTCAAACGCCTCACCCGCACCGGCGACCTGACCAAAGTGATCGCCGGCATTCGCGCCGCCAAGGCGGCAGGGTTCAAGCGCATCAAGCTCAACGCGGTGGTGCTCAAGGGCCGCAACGAAGACGAAGTGGTGGATCTGGTGGAGTTTGCCCGCGACGAAGGGCTGGACATCAGCTTTATCGAGGAAATGCCGCTGGGCGATGTGTCCGACCACTCCCGGGCGGAAACCTACTGCTCAAGCGATGAGGTGCAGGAGCGCATCGAGGCGCGCTACCCACTGATCCCCACCACCGAGGCCACGCCGGGGCCGTCGCGCTATTTCCGCATGGCCGACAGCGATTCACGCGTGGGCTTTATTTCGCCGCACAGCCATAACTTCTGCTCCACCTGCAACCGCGTGCGCGTCACGGTCGAGGGGCGGCTGCTGCTGTGTCTGGGCAACGAGCACTCGGTCGACCTGCGCGCCGTGCTGCGCCGCTACCCCGGCGACATGGATGCGCTGAAAGACGCCATCATCAACGCCATGCCGCTCAAACCCGAACGCCACCACTTCACCACCGACGGCGATGTTCAGGTGGTACGCTTCATGAACATGACGGGGGGTTAATCCACTGCCTTGACCCACTGAGCCTCAAGCTCGGCCACCGGCAGCGGGCGGCCAAACAGGTAGCCTTGAAAGGCGCGACAGTGACGCGCCGCTAGCCATTGGCGCTGGGCGTCGGTTTCCACGCCTTCGGCAATCACCGCAAGCCCCAGGCTTTGCGCCAGCGCAATGGTACTTTCCACAATCGCGCCGTTGGCGGCGCTTTCAGGCAGCTCGCGCACAAAACTTTGGTCGATTTTCAGCTGGTCAAGCGGCAGATAGGCCAAATACGCCAGCGACGAATAACCGGTGCCAAAATCATCCAGCGAAAAGCGGATACCCAGATGCTTCAGGTGCTGCATCTTGTGCCGAGCATCGTCCTTAGCACCGACAAATAGGGTTTCTGTCACCTCAAGCTTGAGTCGCGCAATCGGCGCGCCGGTACGCGCCAAAATAGCTTTCACCCGGGGCACGAAGTCGTCTGCATAAAACTGCACGGGACTAATGTTGACGGCGATGTCCCAGGCGGCGGTGTGTGGGTTGTCCTGCCATGCCACCAGCTGCTCGCAGGCGGTTTCCAGCACCCAGGCGCCCACGTCGTTGATCATCCGCGTGCTTTCCAGCAGCGGAATAAACTCGCCCGGCGAGACCATGCCACGTTCGGCGTGCGCCCAGCGCAGCAGAGCTTCAACGCCGGTCAGCGCGCCGTTGCCATCCACCTGGGGCTGATAAAACAGCCGCCACTCACCGTTGGGCAGCGCGCGGTACAAGTCCGTCTCCAGACACGCCCGAGCTACCAGCTCGGCCTGCATTCGCGGGTCGAAAAAAGCCAGCGTATTGCGTCCGTCCGCCTTGGCCTGAAACAGCGCCATATCGGCCTGTTGCAGGCAGGCATCCACGCTTTCTTCAGCGCTGCTGAGCAGGGCAATACCGATGCTGCCGGTTATCATCACCGGCCCGCTTTCAAGCACCATCGGGCGGCTGATGGCCGCCAGCAGCTTGTGAGCGACCTGCTCGGCCTGCTCGGCGGCGCGTTCAAGGTTGTCGTCCAACTGGTGAACCAGCACCGCGAACTCGTCGCCGCCCAGCCGCGCCAGCGTATCAGTATCGCGCAGCTCGCGGCTTAGCTCGCTGGCCATGCGCTGCAGTAGCTGGTCGCCGGCGTAGTGGCCCAGGGTGTCGTTGACCTGCTTGAAATTATCCAGGTCAATAAACAGCAGCGCACCGTGGGACGCGCTACGCCGATAGGTTTTCAGCGCGTCGCCGACGCGATCCAGAAACAAACGCCGATTGGCCAGCCCCGTCAGCGGGTCATAAAACGCCAGCTGCTGTATTTCACGTTCGGCGGCCTTGCGCTCGGTAATATCACTTAGTGTCGCCACGTAGTGGGTCAGCTCGCCGCTGTCACCACGCACCGCGCTTAGCGTCAGCCATTCGGGATACACCTCGCCACATTTGCGCCGGTTCCAGATCTCGCCTTCCCAGGAACCGGTGCGGGCCACGCTGCCCCAGAGCGTCTTGTAAAAGGCCGCATCGTGGCGGCCGGAGCTTAACATCCGTGGGTTTTGCCCCAGCACTTCATCCTCTGTATAGCCGGTGATGCGTGAAAACGTGGCATTCACCTTGAGGATGCAGCCTCTGGCGTCCGTAATCATCATGCCCAGATGGGTGTGAAACGCCGTGGCGGCAATGCGCAGCTCCGCCTCGTTGATTCTGGACTGGGTCACGTCGCGGACCGCGGCCAATACGCCGCTGAAGTGGCCGTCACGCGCGGCAAGCGGGCTCACTATGGCGTGAAAGAAGCGCTGGTGCTGGTCGAGCCACAGCGTATAGCAAAACTCTTCGGCGCTGCCCTCGCGTTTGACGCGTTCAAACACTTCCGCAAATTGATGGCTTACGCGGGGTGGCAACACGTCCACGTAGTGGCAGCCCAGCACGGCCTCCTTGTCGCGCAGCAGCCACTGTTTGTTCACCGCGTGCAGGTAGATGAAGCAGCCGTTCTCGTCGAAGACAAAGATCATGTCCTGAATCGAGCGCACCAGCGCCTCCAGACGCGCTTCACGCATTTGCGCTTGGGAGCGCGCCGTTTCACGCTCATCGATGCGGTCCACCAGCTGCTGCGAGAGGCGTAGCCGGTTAAGGTAGTGGCGCAGCCCCCAGGCGCCCAGCAGCGCCCCTGCCGCAGCGATCAATAAAAGCGCCCACAGCCGCTGCGGCCAGCCGTCCAGCACCGTGTCCATCCGGTCGCCCACGATCACGGTATAGGGCAGGCCGGGCAATTTTTGCAGCCAGTAAAGGCGTTCGACGCCATCCAGCGGCGACGTCAGCCGCATAGAGGCCGTCAGTGCTGCGCCAGCAAAAAAAGCGTCCAGGCGGTCGCTGTCGGACAGTGTCTGCAGCGCGTCTGCATCGTCAACGCCCGGCCGGCGGGCCAGCAGCTGCTGGTCTTCATCGACCAGCGCGATGGTTTCTCCGGGGCGCATCGACAGCTGCGCCAGGCTGTCGTCAAACACCCGGGGCGCCAGCCGCGCCGTGACCAGACCGGCAAAATCGCCGTTGGCGTTGCGTAGCCGGCGGGTATAGGCGATATAGTAATCGCGGGTAAAGGCCGACCAGTAAAGCGGGCTTATGTGCTGCTCAAGTGCCGGCGACGCGGTGAACGCCTGAAAGTACGTCATTCGACTTAAATCAAAGCCCGGCGGGTGATAGCTGCTGGAGCTGGCTTTGACGCGCCCTCGGGTGTCCAGCACCGCCAGTTCGTCCACCAGCGGCAGCTTGTCGCGGCGCGCCTTTAGCGCATCTTCCAGCCGGTAAGGCGCCGCAAGCGCAGCATCCAGCGGTGGTTCCAGCAGCTGGCCCACGCCCACCAGCGCCTGATCACTCAGAGTGAACGTCGTGCTGACCCACTGCGCGACAAGATCGGCACGCGTCGAGTTATGCTCATCCGCGGCCTGCAATTCCCGGCGATACTGATCAGCCAGCAACCAGGCAAATACGGCCAGCATCACGATAAGCGCCAGCCCATAAAGGGTAATGGCCGTCAGGCGTAACCGCCGGCTGGTACGCTCGGAGGTAGTGTCGGCGATGCAGGAGACATCGGTCATGGAAAAGGACGCCTTTCGTTTTTGTGGTTATCGCTTGGGCTGTGGCTGACGATTTGCTGGCTCGAGTGTGTCATATTCCGCTGGCCTGGCGGATAAATCATGACCCCGCCTAATTCACCGGGCTGAGACAGAAAAGAAGATGGCGAGCAGTTTCTCTTGTAGAATCAAGATGTTCCTGAACGAACACAATTCAAGAGGACCACTCGCCATGGGTGAAAGCTTATCCCCCTGGACCCCGTCATGCAACGGGTCCATCCGCGTCGAGCTCAGCGGCCATCGCACCACCAGCGACAGCGGTGCTTTGCTGTTGCGTGAAGCCCTCGACAACAGCGGCATGATCGATGCGCTGGACGACCATCTGGTCGATCACCGCGACCCGGATCGCGTCCGCCACTCGTTAGCCAGCCAGCTGCGTACCCTGGTGCTGCAGCGTTCGATGGGCTGGATCGACCTCAGCGATACCGATACGCTTCGCCGTGACCCGCTCTGGCAGCTAGCCTGCAGTGATGCCCGCGGGACAACGCCGTTGGCTCAGGACCGGCCATCTCAAGCGACGCTGTCGCGGCTGCTGACGTGCCTGGGCCGCGACGACAATATCGATACCGTGCATGAGGGCCTGCTGCGGCTGGCGGTCTGGCGACTGACCTCGCTGAACGGCGGCGAACGCCCCGAGCATCTGACGCTGGACATCGACGGCTTGCCGATCGACGTTCACGGCCACCAGGGCGGTTCGGCGTTTCATGGACTTTACGGGGCCAGAATCTACTCGCCTTTGGTGGCCTCGCTGGCAGAGACCGGCGACATGGTGGGCGGCCTGCTGCGTGAAGGTAACGCCGGCCCAGCCGAGAATGCCGATACCTGGATCCCACATCTGGTGCGGCGACTCAACGAGAGCACCGGGGCCAAGGTCAAGGTGCGCATCGACGCCGGCTTCACCGACAACGACACGCTTGAGGCGCTGGAAGATCGCGACATCGAGTATCTGGGCCGGTTGCGCAGTCATACGGGCCTGCAGACACTGGCAGCGCCACATCTGAAGCGGCCACGCGGCCGGCCCCCCGAGCAACCTCGGGAATGGTGCCATGACCTGGCGTACCAAGCCGGTACCTGGCCGGCGCCGCGGCGCGTGGTGCTGGTGGTACAAGAGCGGCCCGATGATCTGCTGCTGCATGCCTTCTTTTTGGTCACCAATCTCGGCAAGTTCGACTGGCCGCCGGAAAAGGTCCTGGCGCTTTATCGCAAGCGCGGCAGCGCCGAAGCCCACATGGGCGAGGTGAAGTCGTCGCTCGATATGCATCTCTCCTCGACTGATCGCGGTGTCTCCACCGTCCAGGACGTCATGGCCCGCAACGAGGTAAACCTGCTGCTGACTCTCTGCGCTTATCAGGTGCTACACGGGCTGCGTTGCCTGTTGGAACGACAGACCCGGCAGGGCTGGAGCCTGAAGCGGATGCGCGAGCAGGTGCTCAAGGTGGCCGCCACGCTGACAGTGCACGCCCGGCGTATCACCGTGCACCTCGGCGATGCCGCCGACAAATGGTGGCCATCCTTACTGAAGGGGTTGCCGCGGCTGACGGCATTGACCTGACACGTCGCATTACTCAGCCTTTTCCAGCAGACAAAACGGCCACTATGGAGGCCGACGACCACGGCTGCGCCGTCACTCGAAACCAATGAACTTCAGTTATAAATATCACGGCATTGATACGATAAAGCTATGTGCTAATCGGCTACTCAGCGACCGTATGACATAAAAGCCGGTCGGTCCCGGTCACCACGGGACGTAAAACGCTCGTTCGGCGTCCTGATGAATAAGGCGGGATGACGTTTTCTGATATATATCAAAGTTATGTCAGCCATGGGGCGCTTCTGCAAGACAGGCGCAACGTCAATCGCTCCTGACCACACGAGGGAGATAACATCATGCAACAGGATTACCGCTATTGTTGGCTACGCGCCGGTGCAGCGCTGCTTTTAATGCTGCTGCTTTCCGGCTGCGCGGCGTTTGCGCCGGCGCCGCCTGAACGCCAGAGCAACCTGTGCGAGATTTTTCGCCAGCAGCCGGGGTGGTACGACTATGCCAGGGATTCCGCCGACAAATGGGGCACGCCGATTGCCACACAGATGGCGTTTATTCAGCAGGAGTCGTCGTTTAAAAGCCATGTTCGTCCACCGCGCACGCGCATTCTGGGGTTTATTCCCGGCCCGCGGCCGTCGTCAGCCAAAGGCTACGCTCAGGCGCAGGACCCGGTGTGGGGCGAATATCGCGATGATACCGGCAGCTTTTTTTCACGCCGCACGCATATGCGCTACGCCACCGATTTTATCGGCTGGTATAACGCCCGTACCCGGGCACAAACGGGTATTTCACTGCACAATCCCGAGCACCTGTATCTGGCCTATCATGAAGGCGCCGGTGGGTATAAGCGCGGCAGCTACCGCCGAAAGCCACAGGTGCGCCGCGCCGCGTCTCGGGTGGCCAGCCGGGCGGGGCGCTATCAGGCCCAGCTGAATGCCTGCCGGGCCGAGTTTCAGTGCCGCCGGTTTTATCAGGTCTGGCCGTTTTGCCGCACCGACTAAACAGGCGGGCCATATTTGATAGGGCGTTGACAGGGCGGCAAGATAACGCTATCTTTACCCAAAAGCAAATGAGAATCAGTCTATAAGGGCGTTCCGGTATGAACAGTGAAAGTCGCCAACTGCGCCAAACGCTTATTTTTTTACGCACCTCTTTTGAAGCGGTTCAGCACTCCATTGCCGGGCGCCTTGACGACCCGCTGCCGTGCTGGCTGGATACCAGCCTGCTCAGCATGTTGTCACGCGAGCTTTATCGCTGCCATGAGCAGGCTCAGCTGCTCTCCCGCGATGCCGCCGAACAGCTGTGGCTGGCCGCCACGCGCTGCGAGCTGCTGTTGAAACAGTGCCCGGGCGTGCTCAGCAGCACGATCTGCTACCGCCAGCTGGCCGCCATACTGCTGCCGCTCAACGCCGCCGCGGCCTGCCTTGCGCTGCCCACAAAAAAGCGCCGCTGGCCCTGGCAGCGGCGCTGAGAGACTCACGCGTCGTAACGCCTAGAACGTTTCCCAGTCATCATTATCGTCGGCCATGACTGCCTCGCGCCGCACAGGTGCTGCCGGCGACGTACCCGACACCCTGGCGGCAGGTGCCTGAGACTGCGCCAGCGCCGGACGCCGAGCGCTCTGGCTAAACGAGCCTTGGCTCAAAGTGCTCTGGTTCAACATGCTGTGATCAAGCTTGAAAAAGGCCACCGCCCCGGCAAGCTCGCTCGCCTGTGCCTCCATTGAGGCTGAAGCGTTAGCCGTTTGCTCGACCAGCGCGGCGTTTTGCTGGGTCACATCGTCCATCTGGTTGATGGCCGTGCTCATCTGATCGATCGCGGAGGTCTGCTCGTCGGACGCCTGACTGACCTCTTCCATCAGCTCTGACACCTTGCCGATGTTGCCCACAATCTGCTCCATGGACTCGCCCACCGCTTCCACCAGCGTGCTGCCCTGCTTGACCACGTCGCCGTTTTCCACGATCAGCTGCTGGATTTCCTTGGCGGCATCGGCCGAGCGCTGGGCCAGGCTGCGCACTTCCTGCGCGACCACGGCAAAGCCGCGCCCCTGCTCGCCGGCGCGCGCGGCCTCTACCGAGGCGTTCAACGCCAGAATATTGGTTTGAAAGGCAATCCCGTCGATCAGCGACACAATTCCGCTGATTTTTTGCGAGCTTTCCGTCAATTCGTGCATTTTACCCACGGCCTCGCCAACTTTATCACCGCCGTGGCTGGCCGAATCGCTGGCCGTATGCGCCAGCCGGTTGGCTTCGCCGGTGTGGCGCGTGTTGTTTTTCACCGTGGCCGCGACCTGTTCCATGCTGGCGGCGGTTTCCTGCAGGCTGGAGGCCTGCTGCTCGGTACGCTGGGACAGGTCGATGTTGCCCGTGGAAATTTGCCCGGACGCCGTCGAAATCGCGTCCGCGGACGATTGAATACTGCCGATCAGCTCGTTCAGCTTGCGCTGCATGGCATCAAGCCCGCGCATCATGTCGCCGATTTCATCACGGGATTGACTCACAATGGTGCCGGTCAAGTCGCCTTCGGCCATGGCATCAAAGTGGCTTTTTACCCGCGCCAGCGGCTGCAGGATACGGCGCACCAGCAGGGTGCCCAGCACCACACCCAGCACCGCGGCGATCAGTAGCGCGGCGATCATCAGGTTGCGCATGAACGCCACCCGGCTTTCGGCGTGTTGATAGGCGCTCAGTGCCTGTTCTTCTTCCAGCGCAATCAGCGCTTCAAGCGTGGTGCTCATCTTGCGATAGGCCGGCAGCGCCTGGGTAAAGGCTGCTTCGTTGGCTTTTTCATACTGCCCGGCCGAGTACATCGGCATCGTCGGTGCGATAGCGGAAAGCAGCGTCCGGTAGTCCTTGCGGAACTGCTCGGCAATCGTTTCCGTTTTGGCATCCAGCCCGCTGTCGGTCAGTGCCTGCCAGGCCTTATCCAGCGCTGACAGGTCAAAAATGATGTTATCCATGTGCATTTGCACCGTATGGTCATGCAACTGACTGACCGCCAGCACCGGGTCGTGCTGCCCGGCCAGCGCCAGCTCCATCACCATATCCTTGGCATAATCGTTCAGCGACGTAATCCGCTGCGTCGAGCGCAGGCTATCCTGATAGAGCGTGTCGACGGCACGGCTGGACGATGCCATGCCGCCAAATCCTAGCGCGCCAATAAACAACATCAGCAACAACATCAGACTGATCATGGCAACGAGGCGAGCCTTGATGGTTAAGCGCATTGTGTCTCCTTATTATCGGCGCGGGTAGCACGTAGAGCGGTGCCTGAACCGTGGTATTGTACGTGGATCATTCTGCGGAGTTATGCGCCGAGTTATTGTCAAATCTGGTGTATGGGCATCAGGCAACGTTCCCGTCTGATTGATCCTCCACTGCTTCTCCGTCCTGGAACTCGACGTTGTTAACGACCAGTTCCAGGAGCTGAAATCCCTTAATGCGTTTCCACCGTTTCTGGGCGGTTTGCATCAACTTGAATACCATCGCTAAGGTGGTGTCTCTGGACCCACAGCCCCGGCTTTTCTTCGTCCTTAGCCGCACCGTGGCAAAGGTCGACTCAATCGGGTTGGTGGTGCGCAGATGAATCCAATGCACCGCCGGAAAATCGTAAAAGGCCAGTAACTCCTCCCGATCTTTTTTAAGGCACCCCATGGCCTTCGGGTACTTGTCCTGGAAACGCTTCAGTGCGCTGTCAAACGCCGTGTGGGCGGCGTCCCGGGTCTCGGCCAGGTAGATCTCATGCAAAGCCGACTTGACCTTGGGTTGCAGGGCCTTGGGAAGCTTATCGAGCACATTGGCCGTCTTATGCACCCAGCACCGCTGGTGCCGGGTCTCTGGGTAGGCCTTGGTCAGGGCCTTCCAAAAGCCCAAGGCACCGTCGCCCACAGCCAGCTTCGGGGCGACCCCCAAATGCTGGCTCTTCAGGCTCTCAAGCAGTTCCAGCCAACTCGCCTCGGACTCCCGGTGTCCGTCCTCAACAGCGACCAGTTCCTTGTGGCCATGCTCGGTGACACCGACGATGACCAGCAAGCACAGCTTGTTGTCCATACGCACGTTGCTGTAAACGCCGTCGGCCCACCAGTAGACATAGCGCTTCTGGCTCAGATCCCGGCGCTGCCAAGCCTTGTGCTCGTCCTGCCACCGGGCCTTCAAGCGGGAGACCGTATTGGCGGATAAACCTTTGGCCTGATCGCCCACCAAGGCGCTCAGGGCTTCCTGAAAGTCTCCGGACGAGACGCCTCGCAGGTAGAGCCAGGGGATCAGCTCATCCAGACTCTTGGCCCGCTTCAGGTACGGCGGCAATAACGTGCTATTGAAACGGATGCCGGTCCCGCTGCGGTCCCGGACCTTGGGTACTTGCACTTCGACATCGCCAACACCGGTCTGGACGTGACGCTGAGGCAGGTGGCCATTGCGAACCACAGCCTGACGACCGTCCGGTGCCTTACGATCCGCATACTGCTCAAGCAGCGCTGCCAGCTCGGCATCCACAGCCTCAGCAATTAGCTTGCGGGCCCCATTACGGATCGTTTCGTGCAATAGATCCTGTTCCAACTCTGGTTGTGAAAGAGCGTGCAGGGTAGACTTTGACATGGCGTATCATTCCTCTGTTGGTTGTGATCTGGCGAGATCAACCAACAGGATACGCCACCTCTTCAGCCTGCTTCCATACACCAGAAATCACCATAGCTCTTATGCGCCTTAATTGATATATATCAAAAAGTATAAATATAAATAATTAGGTTATAACCCTACCTTGTGATAATCGCGTCATCGTCGATCAAGCTAGAGTCAGGAAGGCCGCGTTGTTCGCGAGTATTTTCTACGCGCTGATGCATTAAAAGCTGGTAATCTTGAACTGGTGCGTATTACGCAGGGAAACGTCACGTAGCCAAACAGGAGAAACACCGTTTGATGTCATTGTTAAGCCTGCTTATATCACTCGCTCTGGTGGGTGCCGTCGCCTCTACCGGCGCGCGTTTTCGCCCCGATGGCTGGTACCGTTCGCTGGCCAAACCCTGCTGGACCCCGCCTGACCTAGCGTTCCCCATTGCCTGGGGTGTGCTTTATGTCTTGATGGCGATTGCCGCCTGGCGCGTGTACCTGGCCGAACCATCGGCGGCACGCAGCGCCGGATTAATCTGCTACGCGCTGCAGCTGGCTGCGAACGCCGCCTGGTCGTGGTTGTTTTTTGGCCGCCGGCAGATGTTCAGCGCGTTGCTGGATATCGCCCTGCTGCTGGGCCTGATTGTGGCGACCACGGCACTGTTTGCCCGTGCCAGCGAGTTGGCCGCTTGGCTAATGCTGCCTTATATCCTTTGGGTCATGCTCGCGCTGGCGCTAAACGCCAGCGTCTGGCGGCTTAACCGCCACGCATAGCCAGAAGCTTTACAGGCCAGAGGTTTTACAGGAGACACGCATGGATACCTCGCCACTCGCAACGACGCTTGCGCTGGGCTCATTGTTATTGGGCCTGGCGGCGGCGGCGCTGTTTTTCTACATCGCGTTCAGCCGACGGCGCAAAAACGCCGCATCCCGAGCGGCGGCTGACACGGCACCCGTCAAGCCAGGCACTGCGGCACAGCCGCCGTCTGCACCCACGGCCAGCGGTTCACCCACGCGAAAAACCAAACCCAGGCAGTATTCCCTGTTTGTGATTTTTGACCAGCCAAGCGCCGAGACCGATGAGCGCCTGACCCGCTGGCTGCAGGAAAAAAGCGCGGCGTATGATCCTCTGAGCCACGTGTTTCACATTGCCGGCGAGCAGCCTTCAAGCCCCATTACCGTGGCCAACGCGTTTCCACCCGGGGAAATGCCCGATCTCATGCGCGGCGAAGGCCACACGCCGATCAAAGGCATCAGCCTGTTGGTCAAGCCGCCCCTGCGCCGCCGGCGCAATCAGCAAATGATCGTGTACGTCGAGCTGGCCAAGGAAATGCGCGAGCTGTTCGATGGCGACATGCTGGATAGCGAGCGGGCGCCCGCCACGGAAGAGACCTACGCCGAGATCATCAACGGCTAGGCTGATGCCTCTGCCAGCGCCTGCTGCAGGCGTGACTCAAGAATCGCGACGATGCCGGGATGCTCGCCCACCAGCCGCGTGGGCGTAATGCGCCTGCCCGGCCGCTGGCTTGCCGCTGCACAAATATCGGCGATATCGCCGCCTTCGCCGGCGTGGCGTCCGGGCGATAAAAACAACATGGCCAGCACCACGTCGCCATGCGCCAGCGCATTACCCTCCAGCGCCTCTTCCAGCAGCGGCTCGTTGAACCGATAGACGTCACCCTCGCGGCGCTCCATGGACGCCGGCATCACGCCCACGGCCTCATCAGCCAGCAACACGCTCAGCTGCCCCGCCAGCCGATTGCGCACCGCGGTCACCTCCGGCGCGGGGCTGCCGTGATCCACCAGTACCACGTTGAACGCTTCACCGGGCGTGACGCTTGCGCGCACGTTATCCGCGAGTATCTGCGCAAGGCGCAGATCAACCGGCGCCTGCTCGTCAACCAGCGGCGGCGCAACCGTGACGCGCACGTCGGGAAAGCGCGCCTGAAGCTGCGCCATGCGCTTGGGCAGGTACTCGCTCAGCGCGCGGCTGGGGCCAAAGAAAAACGGCACCACGATGATCTCCGTCACGCCCCGTGCGGCTTCGCGCTCCGCCGCCGGGCCAAGGGTTAATGCCGCCTCGCCGCCCAGCGCGTCGGGCGCTACCTTGTGCGAGTGCAACAGCGAGGCGGCGTGCACCGTTTCCCCGCAGCAGGCGCTTAAATTCGCCGCCACGCGCCGTAAATTAAGCGTTGCCTCAGGGCGTAGTGAGCCGTTATCGACCAGAAAAATGGCCCGCGTGGAATCTGTCATTTATTGGCCCTCTGTTGGAGCATATCAATATGCCATTGCGTTAAACTGGCGTGCCGTTACCCCCGTGCCGTCAGGAGTTGCCATGCCCACCGGGATACCCCAGAAATCCGCCGTACCGCTGTCCAGCCTGCTGCTCGCCGTTATCGGCGCCGTGGGCATGGCCACCATCGGCGTTATCTCGCGCATCACCCAGCTGAACGCCGAAAGCATTACGTTTTATCGGCTGGGGCTGGGCGCCCTGTTTCTGTTGGTGTACCTGATGCTCACCCGGCGCGGCCAGCATTTACGCCACGCGCCGGGCTGGGGCGTGGTGATCAGCGGCGGCTTTTTAGCCGTCTTTATTCTGTGCTATGTGCAGGCGATGAACTACACCCAGATGGCCAACGCGATTTTGATGGTGTATCTGGCGCCGGTGTTTTCTGCGGTGGTCGCGCATTTTTTGTTTCACGAACGGCTGGGGCGCGTGCAGGTGGCGTGTATTGCCGCCGCGCTGTTCGGTTTTGCCATGATGCAGGAGTTTCACCTCCAGCTGGGTGGCGGCCGTGACGCCGTGGGCCTCGGGTTCGGGCTTTTGGCCATGCTCGCCTACAGCGCGTTCATCCTCACCAACCGAGGCTTACCCCCGCGTACGAATGACCGCACCGGGGCTTTCTGGCAGCTTTTTTTCGGCGCGCTGGTCATTCTGCCGTTCGCCCTGCTCAGGCCCGAAGGGCTCAGCGCAGAGGCCTGGCAATGGCCGTGGCTGCTGGGCGCCGGTCTGGTGCCGGGTTTTCTCGCGCTGCTCTGCGCGGTGCTGGCTATCAATCGCCTGCCCACCGCGCTTTACGGCACTCTGGCCTACTGCGAACCGCTGGCCGTGGTGCTGTTCGGCTGGAGCCTGTTTGGCGAGGCACTCACTCCGCTACAGCTGGCGGGCTGCGGCATTATTGTGGCCAGCGGCATCGTTCAGGCGCGGCTCAGCCAGCGCTGATCACACCATCACCCAACCCAGCACCAGCAGGCCGATAACCACGCGCACAATCGCGCCGAGTATCGAGCCACGCAGCAACGCGCGCACCCCGCTGAACAACAGCCAGAGCCCGATGATCAGTATCACAATACTGAGAAACGAGCCGCTGATACCCAGCGAGCGCGACAGGCCATCAACAAAGTTGTGCAGGGCGCCAAACGCATTACCAAACAGCGCGCGCAAAAACGTGACGACGGCATGAATCGCGTCACCGATCGCCTCGCCGGCGTTGTCAAAAAATCCATTGGTCTGCATGGCAACCTTCCCTGCTAATAAAAAATGGCGTCCATCATCCCTTTAACGGCCCGCCCGCCGCAACTTTATTACCCTGTTTGCCCGGGCATCGGCGGCGTGCGACAAAACGCGCATAGACGTTTGGCGGATTGTGATCCGGCCAGCACTTGGGTATCACATACCCAGCGCATGCGGGAGAGACTGCTCTTGAAGGGCAGCGCCGAAGGAGCAACAGCCCCGGAAACTCTCAGGCAACCGGACCGTTTGCGCCAACATATTCCGAAGAGCGGCCGCACCCGGTATACGTCGGCCCACCGAAGGAGCAAGCGCCGCGCGCGTGAATCTCTCAGGTTCAGGACGGAAGGGGCAAGCGCTTGATAACGACAAGCGCCTGTCATCTACGCGTCTGTCTTTAACAAGACCCTTGACTGAACTTCGGGAGAAGCATCATGCGCCATATTGCTGTCATCGGTGGCGGTGTCACCGGCATTACCACTGCCTATAGCCTGCTCAAGCGCGGCTTTGACGTGACCGTGTTTGAACAGAACCGCTACGCCGCAATGGAAACGTCCTTTGCCAACGGCGGCCAGCTATCGGCGTCCAACGCCGAGGTCTGGAACCACTGGCCCACCATTACCAAGGGGCTGCGCTGGATGCTGCGCCGGGATGCGCCGCTGCTGGTCAATCCGCGCCCCAGCTGGCACAAGCTCAGCTGGTTTGCCGAGTTCATGCGCGCCATTCCCCAGTACGGCGACAACACCACCGAAACCGCGCGGCTGGCCATTGCCGCGCGCGAACACCTGTTTCAGTGGGCGGACGACGAAAACATCGACTTCGACGTCAAGCATGAAGGCATCCTGCATATTTACCGCGACAAGGCCGGCTTTGACCACGCCGCGAAAGTATCGCAACTGCTCGCCCGGGGCGGGCTTGAACGGCGCGCCGTCACGCCCGACGAAATGCGCGGACTCGAGCCGACGCTTGCGGGCAACTATTACGGCGGTTTTTATACCGAGAGCGATGCCACCGGCGATATCCACAAGTTTACCCAGGGGCTTGCTCGCGCGGCCGAGCGCCGTGGCGCAACGCTCAACTACGGCTACCGCGTGCAGGACCTCGGCGCCAGCGCTGACGGTGCCTGGGTGGTGGCCAGCGCCGGGGACGAACCCGTGCGCCAGACCTTTGACGGCGTGGTCGTCTGTGCCGGCACCGCCAGCCGGGCACTGGCCGCCAAGCTGGGTGATCGCGTCAACGTGTATCCGGTCAAAGGCTATTCCATCACCGTTCAGCTGGACGACGAGGCCTCGCAGCAGGCAGCGCCCACGGTCAGCCTGCTCGACGACGAAACCAAACTGGTGACCAGCCGCCTGGGCGCCGACCGCTTCCGGATTGCCGGTACCGCCGAGTTCAACGGCTTTAACAAGGACATCCGCGACGACCGCATTCGCCCGCTGATCCGCTGGGTGGAAGAGTGCTTCCCCGGCGTCAGCACCCGCCGCGTGGTGCCCTGGGCGGGGCTGCGGCCGATGCTGCCCAACATGCTGCCCAAAGTCGGCGCCGGACGCCTGCCGACGGTGTTCTACAACACCGGCCACGGCCACCTGGGCTGGACACTCTCGGCGATTACCGCTGAACTGTTGGCTGACGAAGTCAGCGCGTCTTCCCTGCTTGGCGCCCCGGCAACGGCGCGCTAACGCCGGACGTTACAGGCCAAGCGCCATGCCCGACTTACCGGGCATGGCGTAGTCGTGCCTCCCCTCTGGCTGACACGCTCCGCTCTGGCTTATGCGGTTTTCAGTGCTTCAAGTGCGGCGTTTAGCGAAGCGCGCTCGCGCTCGGCATACAGCGCGATTTCATCCACTACCGCAGCACCCAGCGCCGCCTCAAACTGCGCCTGATTCGGGCCGCCCTGGCTCTCGCCTTGGCGCTCCGCGTCGGGCGTGGCGTCGTCCCCACGGGTCTGGCCAAGATTGGACTGAAAAATCCCCGCCGCGCTCACCGGCAGAAAATCCTCGTACACCATCGGCGTGGCCCAGAGCGCGCCGCGCTCAAGCAGCGTCTCCACGCCGGCCGCGTTGATCTCGTTGGCACTCAGCCCCGCCGCCCGGTCGCGCGCCGGCCAATAGTGGAAAAACGCCAGTCCTTCGCGGCGCAGCGCCGCTTCATCATCGGGAAACCCGTCAAATGCCGCCTCCAGCCGCGCCTGATGCGCAGCATTGTCCGCCGCCGGTGCACCTTCGCGCGCGTCGGCCAGCAGCCGGTCGTAAAGCGCCCGTCCTTTGGCTGTTAGCGCCACACCGCGCTGCTCGATTTCGCCAAAGCGCGCCGTGTGGGAACCCGCTTCGCTGCCCGCAAAGCGTACCGGCTCTTCCAGCGCCTTGAAGCTGGTCTGGCGCAGCAGCAGCGGGCAGCGCCGGCGCGGCGGGCCTTCAATGGTAGCTTTCGGCTCGATGCCGTAATCGGGCATGCGCCGCTGAACCTCGTCAATATCCAGCGTGCGCGGCGTCAGGTGATTAATGTGCGGGCCGCGAAAGCACACCACGTCGGCAATCAGCCGGTGCTCGGCGCTCAGCGATTCATACGTCGCACGGTCTACGGTGGCATCGCTGTGCCAGCGGAACGTTTCCAGCGCCTCGTCCACAAAGGCATCGGCGTCACGCTCGTCAAGCCCGCCCTGCGCTTCGCCGCGTTCAATCAGCGCTTTCACGCCGGGGGTGAAAATATCCCGCGCGTGCAATATCTCCAGCGCACGCTCGCGCAGCGAGGCCGACTCAATCAGCTCTGGGCGCAATAATGAGGTAAACACGCGGAACGGATTGGCGCGCAGGGCGTCGTCGTCGACCGGACGAAACGCCGTGGAGTGCACCGGCACCCCGGCTTGGGAAAGGTCGTAATAGCCCACCGGCAACATGCCCATCACCGCGAACAGGCGGCGCAGCATGGCGAGCTCGGCGGGCGTGCCCACGCGGATGGCACCGTGACGCTCGACGCTCAACCGCTGAGCGTCACCTGCGGCGTCAAGCCGTTCGGCAAGCGCTGTATCAGCGGCCAGCGTCTCGCGGTTGACGACCTCCACCAGTTCCAACAGCGCACCGTACTGGGGCACCTCGTTGCGGTACATGGTGGACATGGCGTGAGAAAAACGCGCACGGATCCGGTCGGGGCTGATCCACTGACTCATGACGAACTCCTTGCTGAGCAATAACAACGTTGCCTCAGCATAACCAACCCTCGCGCTTCGCTTTTGCGAAATTGGCCGCCTTTTCTACGAAAACACGCCCACCAAAAGACACCTTGCAACTCGCCACGACTAAACTATATTGAGCTTTTTCAAGCACCGCCCCTGATCTTGATGCGCCCATAATAATTTGCCGGAGCACCAGGCACGGCGCATACTTCAGGGTTAACCTGCCACTTTGGCTCCGCTCGTTAAACAAGGCGAGCGCAACAATAATGTATCACCGTCTCGCCAGGACCTGTGACGCGGTGAAGGGAGCCGGTAATGGCCCGTATTCAGGAAAGGCATATAAGCGTGATCTCAGCCAACGACACTCAACGCACGGAATCCGCTGACATGTCGCTGTTACGGCGTTATCGCGCTGCGTTTATGCAGTCCCGCGAGGCCATCGTCTTTGTCCAGCAGGACAAGATCATCGACTACAATCCCGCCGCCTTGGCGCTGCTCGGGGTGGACAGCGAGGCGCTGGTTCCCACACTGGGCCTGATGCATTTTTCCCCCGGCCGCCAGCCCAATGGTAAAAGAAGCCGCGCACTCGGTAGCGTGTACGTCAAACAGGCCATGCGCCACGGTCAGGCGCTTTTCGAGTGGCGCCTGCAGGCGCTGAACGGGCACGAATTTCCGGCCGAGATCATGCTCAGCCGTATCGATATTCCCGGCGATACGCTGCTGCAGGCTACCGTGCGCGACATTTCCCGGCAGAAACGCCTGGAAGAAGAGCTTTCACGCAACGCCATGACCGACCACCTGACCGGCGCGTTCAACCGCCAGCGGTTTGACGAGGAAATGCGCCGGGCACTGGCCCGGCTGCGGCGCAATCAGGTATCTACCGCGCTGATCCTGCTGGATATCGACCATTTCAAGCCGGTCAACGATACCTACGGCCACGCCGTGGGCGACGACGTGCTGGTGGAGCTCACAGCGCTGCTGGATGCCAGCCTGCGGATTCCCGACATGCTGACGCGCTGGGGCGGGGAAGAATTCGTCATGGTACTGCCCGATTCCGGCCAGCAGGAGGCGCTGCAGCTGGCCGAACGCCTGCGCCAGCTGATTGCCGACCACGACTTCAGCGTCGTGGGCAGCATTACCGCCAGCCTGAGCGTGACCACTCTGCACGCCGACGACGATGCCCGCCGCTGCCTACAGCGTCTGGACGATGCGCTCTATCAGGCCAAGGATCTCGGCCGCAACAAAGTGCTTGAGGCCGACTCCGACGCCGCGGTGTAAGCCCGCACCCGCACGTTAGCCGTTGGCGCACGGCGTTTGACCCCTTAGGCTAGGCGTTCACCGCATTCAGGAGCCGCCATGCCTGCCCTCTCCGCCAGACACCTGCTCACCGAGCTTGCCGCCACCCAGCGCCGGCGCCTTAATCTGGCCGTTGCCTGCGGCCTGCTGGCGGGCAGCCTGACGCTGTTGCAGGCGGCGCTGTTCGCCTGGATCGTCAGCGCGCTGCTGGTCAACCATCAGCCGTTAGCGCGTACGGTCCCGCTGTTTGCGTTATGGCTGCTGGTGCTGCCGCTGCGCGGCCTGTTCAGCTACGCGCAGGAAAATCTTGCCCAGCAGGCCTCGCTGGCCGTGCGCCAGCGGCTACGGCGGCGACTTGTTGATCACCTGGTACGCCTCGGGCCGGTACGGCTCGCCGGTTACCACAGCGCGTCGCTGTCCTATCAGGTAGTCGAGCAGATCGAGGCGCTGGACGGCTATTATTCACGCTTTCGTGTACAGCTTGTGCTAGCCGTGCTGCTACCGCTAATGGTGCTTGTGATCAGCGCGTATCTGGACTGGCTGGCGGCGATATTTCTGCTGCTTGCAGCGCCGCTGATTCCGCTGTTCATGGCGCTGGTGGGCATGGGTGCCGAGCGCCTGAATCGCGAACAGTTTGCCGCCGTGTCACGGCTTTCGGGGCATTTTATCGACCGCGTTCGCGGCCTGACCACGCTGCAACTTTTCGGCCAGACAAAGCGCGCCACCCACAGCGTTCACGCTGCCGCCGACGGCTATCGGCAACGCAGCATGCGCACGCTACGACTGGCGTTTTTATCCTCGGCGGTGCTCGAGTTTTTTGCCTCGGCGGCCATCGCCGTGGTGGCTATTTACGTCGGTTTCGGGCTATTGGGCTATATAAGCTACGGCCCTGCCGACGAGCTGACGCTTTTCAGCGGCCTTTTCATCCTGCTGCTGGCGCCCGAGTTTTTTCAGCCGCTGCGCAGCCTTGCCCAGCACTACCACGACCGCGCCGCCGCGCTCGGCGCCGCCGAACGCCTGGCCGACTTGTTAAACCAGACGCCGCCTGCCACGCGCGGTGACACACCGCCGCCAGCGCTTGCACCCGACGCCGATGCCTTGCTGGTGTTAACAGACGCCTGCGTTTCCCACCCCGGGCGCGGGGTGGTGCTCGGGCCGGTGTCGCAACGCCTTGGCCGCGGTGAAACCGTGGTGGTGACCGGCGCATCCGGCAGCGGCAAGTCAACGCTTTTGCAGCTGCTGGCAGGCTTTGTCGCCCCCGATGACGGCGTGCGCCAAAGCCAGCGTGACCTGCGTTTTGCCTGGATGGACCAGCGCCCGCTGCTGATTCACGCCACGCTTGCCAACAACCTGCGCCTGGCAGCCCCTGAGGCAAGCGATGCAGCCCTTTATCAAGCGCTTGCAAGCGCCCACCTGAGCGAGCTGCTCGAACACCTGCCCGACGGGCTTGAAACGCTCATCGGCGAGCGCGGGTCGGGGCTTTCGGGCGGCCAGGCCCAGCGTCTGGCGCTGGCGCGAATCTTCCTATCCGAAGCACCCCTGGTGCTGCTGGACGAGCCGACCGCCAGCCTGGACGCGCACAGCGAGCAGGCGGTCATGGCGGCACTCACGATGCTTCCGCGCGCCGGGCGTACGCTGGTCATCGCCACCCATCACCCGGCGCTGATACAACTTGCTACGCGCCGCTGGCACATCGATCACGGCCGGCTTAAGGAGATCGCGCATGGATAAGCCAGAACGTTTGGTCACGACGCTGCGCCCCTGGCTTATCGTGCTGGCCAGCCGCCAGCGGCGGCTGTGGCTGGGTGCGTTACTCATGGCGCTGACGCTGTTTTCCGCGCTAGGGCTGCTGGCCGTGTCCGGCTGGTTTATTACCGCCACCGGGCTTACCGGCCTGCTATTTGCCGCCGGCATCGCGGCGACGCTGGACGTTTATGTGCCCGGCGGCGCGATTCGCCTGTTTGCCGTCACCCGCACGGCAAGCCGCTATTTGGAGCGGCTGTACAACCACGATACGGTGCTGCGCCTGCTGGCCGATCTGCGCACCCGGCTGTTTAGCGTGCTGGCGGGGCTGGATAGCCATGCGCTTGCCAGCCGCCGCGCCAGCGACTGGCTCAACCGCCTGACGGCCGATATCGACACCCTGGACAGCCTGTATTTACGCCTGCTGGCGCCGCCCGCTGTGGCGCTGCTGGCCGGGGCGATCCTGAGCGGCGTCACGGCGCTGTTTGTGCCGTTGGCCGGCGGTTTTTTAGCCGGCGTGCTGCTGTTGGGCTGGCTGTGGCTCACGCTGGGCCAGGCACGCCTCGGCATGGCGGCCAGCCGGCGCCACGTTGACGAACTGGAAGCCCTGCGCGGCAGCGTCATGGAAACCCTGCAGGGGCTGGCCGAGCTAGACGCCTACGGCGCGCTGGCCCACCAGCAACGATCCCTTGACCGGCTGGAAGCGCACCTACACCACAGTCAGCGCCGCTTGGGCCGCTGGGTCGCGCTGGGCAACGCCCTCCAGGCCTGGCTGGTCGGCACGGCGACGCTTGGCACGCTATGGCTGGCCGCCCGGGCCTTTGAGGCGGGCAGCATTAGCGGGGCGGTGATGGTAATGCTGCCCATGGCGGTCATGGCCATGAATGAGGCCTTCGCCGCGCTGCCCGCAGCGTTTACCTGGTTTGGCGCCACCCGTGGCGCCGCCGAGCGCCTGAACGGCCTGACCGAGCAGCGTATTGAGCAACGTACCGAGAAAAGCCCCGCACCCACCGCTGTTACCCCGGACACGCCGCCGGAAAACGCCCGCACGCTGCGCCTTGAAGGCGTCGGCGTGCGCTACCCCGGCGCCTTTCAGCCGGCGCTTGACGGGCTATCGTTAAGCCTCGCCCCCGGGGAACGGCTGGCCGTGGAAGGCGCATCGGGTTCGGGAAAATCCACTCTCGCCGCGCTGCTCGGGCGCCAGCTCTCCCCTTCTCAGGGCATCATCACGCTGGGCAACACGGCCCTTGAGGCATGGTCGGACGCCGAGCTGCGCCGCCGCGTGGTCGTGCTCACCCAGCAGACCGAGCTGCTGGACGACAGCCTTGCCGCCAACCTGCGGCTGGCCAACGCCGAGGCAGATGACACCACGCTATGGCAGGCGCTTGAGCAGGTGTCGCTTGCCGAGTGGGCCCGCGAACTTCCCCAAGGGCTGGATACGCGGGTCGGCGAAGGCGGCCGCCAGCTCTCCGGCGGGCAGGCACGCCGTGTCGCGCTGGCGCGGCTTTACCTGTGCGACCCCGACCTGGTGGTGCTCGACGAGCCGTTTTCCGGCGTCGACATGTCCACGGCACAGGCGCTATCCCAGGCGTTACATCGGTGGCTTTCCGGCCGCACTGTCGTCTATCTTGTACATAAGGCAGACACTGACGCCGCGCCGCCGGGCATCACTCATACGCTCACCTTGCGCGACGGACAGCCGCATTCTGAATAAAAGCGCTGCGACAATACACCATGGCACAAACGCACAGCTGCGGTTATAGGATATACGCCTTTGGCATAACCCTGATTATCGTGATACGCCTATTCAATCGCGTTAATGCGCCGGACACGCTGAGCGTTTAGCGCACGGTTGCCGTCTTTTTAAACCTTTGCAACACGCTCTGGGAGGTCATAATGGAGCTGGACCCGCTGCTGCTCTCCAGGCTGCAATTTGCTTTTGTGGTGCTGTTTCACGCCATTTTTCCGGTGTTTACCATCGGTCTGGCGTCGTACATTGCCCTGCTGCACGGCCTGTTTTACAAAACCGGCAACGCTGCTTGGGATCGCCTGGCGCTGTTCTGGACCAAAGTGTTTGCCGTGGTATTTGGCATGGGCGTAGTCTCAGGCATCGTCATGTCGTTCCAGTTTGGCACCAACTGGAGCAACTTTGCCCAAGCCACCTCCAACTTTTTGGGGCCGATGCTGAGCTATGAAGTGCTCACGGCGTTTTTCCTCGAAGCCGGCTTTCTCGGCGTGCTGCTTTTCGGCCGGGGTAAAGTCCCTGAAGGCGCACACCTGTTTGCCGCTCTCATGGTGGCGCTGGGGACCTTTATTTCTTCGTTCTGGATCCTTTCTGCCAACAGCTGGATGCAAACACCGGTGGGCTATGAACTGATTGACGGCCGCTTTCATATCACCTCCTGGTCGGAAGCCATTTTCAACCCGTCGTTCCGTTATCGCTTCGCCCACATGGTCATAGCCTCTTTCCTGGCCGGCGGCTTTGTGGTGGCCGGCGTTAGCGCCTGGTTCTTGCTACGCCAGCGCGATGTCGAGGCCAACAAGAAGGCGCTTTCCATGTGCCTGTGGCTGCTGCTGTTCCTGGCACCGGCACAGGCCGTTGTCGGCGACTTTCACGGACTCAATACGCTGGAACATCAGCCGACCAAGGTGGCGGCCATGGAAGGCAACTGGGAAACGCAATCCGGCGTACCGCTACTGCTGTTCGCCCTGCCTGACAAAGACGCCCAGACCAACCACCTCGAGGTGAAGATTCCGCATCTGGCGAGCCTGATCCTCACCCACAGCATCGACGGCACGGTGCCGGGGCTGAATGAAGTGCCCCCTGAAGAACAGCCGCCGGTGTTTATCGTGTTCTGGGCGTTTCGTGTGATGGTCGGGCTGGGGCTGGCGATGATTGCCGTAGCGTTGGCCGGCTTGGCACTACGCCGGGGCGGACGCGTTTATCGCAGCCCGATTTATCTGAAAACGCTGGTGGGCATGATCGGTGCGCCTTTCGTGGCCGTACTCGCCGGCTGGGTGGTAACTGAATCCGGCCGGTCGCCGTGGCTGGTGTACGGCATAATGACCCACGCCGAGGGGCTGACGCCTTCGCTGACCGGCGGCATGGCGCTATTCACCCTGATTGGCTATATGGCGGTGTACGCGGTGGTGTTCGTGGTGGGTATTTACTACCTGACCCGGGTGATCAATAACGGCATGCTGCCCGAACCGGATCAAACCCACGACGAAGTGGAGCGTGCCAAACGTCCGCTCTCCGCGGCGCACACGCCCTTTGACGACAACGACCTGCAGGGAGATAAGTCATGAACCTTGATATTACCCTGGTATGGGCCGGCATTATCGGCTTTGGCGTCATCATGTACGTGCTGATGGACGGCTTTGATCTGGGGCTGGGGATTCTCTTCCCCTTTGCCCCGGACGAAGCCTCGCGCGATGTCATGATGAACTCGGTCGCACCCGTGTGGGACGGCAACGAAACTTGGCTGGTGCTGGGCGGTGCCGGCCTGCTCGGCGCTTTCCCGCTAGTGTACTCGGTGTTTTTACCGGCGCTTTATATCGGCGTTTTCCTGATGCTCGCAGGGCTGATCTTTCGCGGCATTTCCTTCGAGTTCCGCTTCAAGTCGCACAAAAACCGCCACTGGTGGAACCGTGCCTTCTGCTGGGGTTCGATGGTCGCCGCCTTTTCCCAGGGCGCTGTCGTTGGCGCCTATATCCAGGGCTTTCCTGTGGAGGACAGGGTCTACGTCGGCGGCGCCTTTGACTGGCTGACGCCGTTTAGCGTGCTCACCGGCATTGGCCTCATGGCCGGCTACGCGCTGCTGGGTGCGACCTGGCTGATCCTCAAGTCCGAAGGTCACGTGCAGGACTGGGCTTATTCCATTACGCCCAAACTGCTGCTCGGCGTGTTAGTGGTGTTCGGCGTGGTCAGCCTGTGGACGCCGCTGATCAGCGTTGACGTGCGCGAGCGCTGGCTCAACCAGATACACCTGATCTGGATATTTCCGATTCTCGCCATGGCCTGCGCGGCAGCGCTTTATCGTGCGGTGAAGCGCCGCGCCGAAGGCCGGCCTTTCATCATGGCGCTGGGGCTTTTCATTTTCACCTACTTAGGGATGATCGCCAGCAAGTGGCCGGTCATTGTACCGCCCAACTACACCATCTGGGACGCCGCTTCCTCGCCGGAATCCCAGGTGTTTCTGCTGATCGGCACGGTGTTTGTCATCCCCATTATCCTGGCCTACACCACCTGGTCGTACTGGGTGTTTCGCGGCAAAGTGAAAGTCGGCGACGGCTACCACTGATCAGGCATTAAAAAACCGCCTCGCAAATGCGAGGCGGTTTTCGTATCAGCTATTACTGACTGGTGCTTACTGCGGCAGCTTCGCCTTGCGCACGTAGGGCAACGGCGCATCGAACGTGCCGAATTTGGTCTTGGCATCATCATCAGAGACGTTCGGCGGAATGATGACGTCTTCGCCGACGGTCCAGTCAGCGGGCGTGGCAACGCTGTGTTGGCCGGCGGTCTGCAGCGCGTCGAGGGCGCGCAGAATCTCGCCAAAATTACGCCCGACATTCATCGGGTACGTCATGGAAAGCTTGAGCTGCTTGTCCGGGCCGATAATAAATACCGAGCGCACCGTCGCGCTGTCCGCCGGGGTGCGGCCGTCCGGCAGGTAGGCTTCGGCCGGCAGCATGTCGAACAGCTTGGATACCTTGAGCTTTTCATCGGCAATGATCGGGAAGCTGACGTCGCTGCCGCTATAGGACTCGATATCATTGATCCAGCCCTTGTGGTCTTCCACGCCGTCAACTGACACGCCGATCACCTTGGTGCCGCGTTTTTTCCACTCGGCATCAAGCTTGGCGACCGCGCCAAACTCGGTGGTGCATACCGGGGTAAAATCCTTGGGGTGCGAAAACAGGATGGCCCAGCTGTCACCGATCCAGTCGTGAAAGTGGATGTTGCCCTGGCTGGTCTGCGCTTCAAAATCCGGTACGGTTGCATTAATACGTAGCGACATCGTTGACTCCTGACATTGGCTAATCTATACGCTATCCATCATAGCCTCACGCCCAGCTTATGTTCAAATAGAATTAAATACGAAATTCTTATGACTTAATTTCGTAAATTTAATATAAAACCTCGACACAGGCGCAGCCACGCATGCTAGCCCGCTGATACGTCGGCGCGGGGGAACCACAGCGTAAATAGTCGGCCGCCTTGGCCTCGTCCTCTACCACCAGAATACGCATCGCCTTCTCCCATCGCCCTCTTCTTTACCGCCTCTAGGCTAACGGGTAACGCACCGGTCAGGCATTACAAATTCGTAATCCGTGCGCAATCTACACGTAGGTGGGGGTATTGCACACTGGGGCTATTCAAACCACAGGAGATACGCCATGCGTTTACGTTTAAGCCAGCTTCCGCTATGCGCCGCCGCGCTGTTCAGCGGCCTCGCATTTGCCGCACCGGACTCGGTCCTTGAGCATAAAGACATGTCGCTGACGCTTGCCAATCAGCTGATCGATAAAACGCTTGAAAGCTGCCACGACGATGAGCGCACCGCGGTGGTGGCCGTGGTTGACCGGGGTGGCCGTCTGGTCGCGCTGCAGCGCGATGATAACGTCGGCCCGCACAACACCATCGCCGCTCAGCGTAAGGCGTTCACCTCGCTGTCCACCGGGACGGCCTCGCGCGAGCTGTCAAAAATTGCCCGTAACGACCCCGAATCGCAAAATCTCAACACCGTGGACGAATTACTGCTGCTGGGCGGCGGCGTACCGGTCAAAGTGGATGACGCGGTCATCGGCGCTATCGGCGTTGCCGGCGCCGGCGGCTCTGCCATTGACGAAGGCTGCGCGCTTGACGCTATCGACGAAGTGATATAATACTTTCACCCTGCATAATGTTTGAATAACTTTTCAAGGAATCTGCTCATGAGCATGAAACTGACTACCACACTTGCCACCGGCGCCCTGCTGGCCGCCATGGGCGGCACTGCGATGGCTGCCGATAACCCCTTGAGCGTCCACGTGCTCAACATCGAAAACGGCCTGCCTTCCCCCGACGTCAACGTTACACTCGAGCAAAAACAGGACGACGGCTGGGAAGAGCTCAACGCCGCCGTGACCGGCGACAACGGCCGCATCAACGCACTCTACCCGGACGACATGGCGCTGGAAAACGACACCTACCGCGTGACGTTTGACACCGGCGAGTGGTTCAACAACCACGATACCGAAACCTTCTTCCCCGAAGTGCCGGTTATTTTCGAGATCAACGGCTCGCTAGAGCACTACCACATCCCGCTGCTGCTGAGCCCTTACGGCTACTCGACCTACCGCGGCAACTAAGGCCGGCAAGACGTAACCGTCATAGCGACCGTTAGACACAAAAACCCCCCGCTGCCGCAAGGCAACGGGGGGGGGGTCAGCAAGCTAGCGCGAGCCTGGCAATGCTAAGACGCCACCCTGTTACAGGTGCCATTCCAGCTGGAAAGTTACCGCATCGGTGTCAACGCCGTCTGCACCATGGTTACCAAACTTGTTGCGCCAGTATTCGTAGCCTACGCCGGCCCAGAGACGGTTGTCTTCACCCCAGGCAAGCTTGCCCACGTCAGCCATCAGCGACGGGCGCGAAAGCTGCTCGTCTTTGGTGCCCAGACCTTTTTCGCCGTTGTAGTTATAGAAGCCCTGGAACTTCATCGGTACAGGGCCCGCCTCGAACGGAAACTTCCATGCGAGATTGATCTGGTAGTAATCATCAAACTCGACGGTCGTGCCGCCGTCCTTGAAGCCGTTGTGATTCCACTCGTGGGAATAAAACACGCTCAGATCGAGGAAACCTTTCGGCACGTCAAACTTGAACGTCGGCCCGACTACCAGCTGGCGCTTGCGCGGCGCAAACGCGGTGTTCTTGGTATTCAGATCAAAACCGCCGGTCAGCGCGACTTCTTTCACCGGGCCAAAGGCCAGCGCATCGCCGAACAGCTTGCCGTAGTGCAGCTGGTTGCGGTACGTCAGATAGGCTTCGGTCGCGCCGGTGTCGCCGCCGCTGATGGGGTCAGCGCTGTCAGACTGCAGCATGTCAATGTTGAGAAACTGCTGGCCCAACGAGTGGCCGCCCACGTAGTTGAACTGCAGAATATGCTTTTCCACGTCGTTCGCATTTTTTGGCTCGGTAAACTGGGTGCCGTAGCGATAGCCGATGAACGTATCGCTCCAGGTGGCTGCCTGGGCCTGAGTAAAAGCACATGCGGCAAGCGTAGTGGCACCGACCAGTGCGGCCACGGAATGTTTGGTTTTAAACATCAATCAAATACCCTTTTGTTTTATTGTAAGAGTAGAGGTCAGCGCTGCAGGCGCTGACTGCCTCCCTTGCCCTGCCTGCTACACCATATTGTTGCGTTTATTGTCGGTGCTCAAACAGTGCCTCTGGCACACGTTGTGTACCGTGGCTTGCCCACTGCAAGGACGAGCCAGACCTCGGTAACGGCTGTTCTCGTACGCCGTTTCTTTAGCAATACCTTACACCGCTATTTTTTGTATACAAGGACAAATTACACAAAAAGCGGCATTACGGCAACAATCTCACCCGTCCGATGTCACTCTTATGTAGCACAACAGGATACATCCGCAAAAGACCCCATCGTATGGCCACAAAAAAACGGCGCTCGCAGGCGCCGTTTTTACGGTTGAATGATCAGATTTTCCGCGCCAAGCCGCTAGCCCAACGTGGCATTAGCGCCAAAAATGGTCATCAAATCAGTTTCTGACTGTCGCGGACATAGATCCAACAGGTTTTCCAGGCTATTCAAGTGCTGATGCACGCCTTCCCTGGCAGCCTCGGCATCGCCGCTTGCCAGCCGCTCAAGAAGCCGCGCATGGTCGCCTTCCAGATAGCACGACCCCAGGCTTGGGCGCTTGTATAACGCAATCACGATGGAGGTGCGCATGATCAAGTCGGTGAGCATGGAACTCAGAATGCGGTTGGGCGCATGCGCGGCCAGCAGGTGGTGAAAACTCAGCGAGTGCTCGATGCGCGCCGGCTCGTCGCCTTTGGCGTAGGCCTCTTTTTCAAGCGCCACGTGGCGCTCAAGCGTGGCCAGTGCCTCGGCATCAAGCTTGCCCGCCTGCAGCGCCACGGCCTCGCCTTCCACCAGCCGGCGTGCCGAAAACGTCTCCCGGGTTTCCTCGATAGTCGGCGCCCTGACTCGCGCCACCTGATTGGGACGCTGATCCAGCACGTGCTCCGAGGCCAGCCGGGTGAGCGCTTTGCGCACCACCGAGCGGCTGACGCCGAAAACCTCACCCAGCGTCACTTCGGGCAGCTTGGTATCCGGCGGCAAACGCTGCATCAGCACCGCCGCACGAATATGGTCAACGATATCCTGATCGCTGACGCGCCCGCGCTCCTGCGCAGACTGCGAAAGCGTTTTACGCCAGACGGGGTTCATCCTGCACTCTCCACATAGGTCATCGCAAAACAGCGCATTCTAGCCCCGAACGGCGGTAAAAGGACAGCACTTGCGGGAAAAGTACTGCCTTGGCGTCGCTTCACTACGCTGGCGCTAGCGCCGGTTAACCGCGCTGGTGATCAGCCGTCACGCTGAGGATCTTCATGGTGTTGGTGCCGCCGTGGGCGTTCATGTGATCACCACGGGTCAGGATCACGTGGTCGTCCACCTGGGTAATGCCTTCTTTCACGAGCAGTGCCAGCGCGTTGTCATTAAGCTCTGACGCTTCCATGCGGCTGGTGTCAAACGCAAACGATACCACGCCGCGGTACAGCGCCATGCGACGCTGGGCAACCGCGCTGTGGGCCAGGCCGATGATCGGCAAACCCGAGTGAATACGCGAGGCAATCAGCGCGGTATAGCCGCTCGAGGTCATGCAGGCAATGGCCGACACGCCTTCAAGGTGGTTGGCCGCATACATGGCCGACAGCGCGACGGTTTCGTCGCTGCGGGTAAAGCCCTGGTGGATCCGGTGGCCGGACTCCTGGGTGCTGCGCTCGCGCTCGGCGCCCAGACACACGCGGTCCATCGCTTCGATGGTTTCTACCGGATAGTCGCCGGCGGCGGTTTCGGCCGACAGCATGACCGCGTCGGTACCGTCGAGCACGGCATTGGCCACGTCAAACACTTCAGCACGCGTGGGCAGCGGCGACTCGATCATGGATTCCATCATTTGCGTGGCGGTGATCACCGCACGGTTCAGGCTGCGCGCGTGCTTGATAATGCGCTTTTGCACGCCGATCAGCTGCGCATCGCCGATTTCCACGCCCAGATCGCCACGAGCCACCATGACCGCCTCGGAGGCGTTGATGATGCCGTCCAGCGTTTCGTCATCGGCTACGGCTTCGGCGCGCTCGATTTTGGCGATGAGGCCAATGTCTTTGCCTTTCTCGCCCATGAGCTTGCGCGCTTCCTGCATGTCGGCTGCGGTACGCGGAAACGACACGGCCATGTAGTCCACACCAATCTCCAGCGCGGTCTTCAGGTCTTCTTTGTCCTTGTCGGTCAGCGCCGGCGCCGACAGGCCGCCGCCAAGCTTGTTGATGCCCTTATTATTGGACAGCCGACCGCCGACGATCACGTGGGTGTGGACTTCGTCGCCTTTTACTGCGTCAACGTCCAGCACCAGGCGGCCATCGTCGAGCAACAAGCGGTCGCCAACGTTCAGATCCTCGGCGAGTGTTTCGTAGTCGCAGCCGACGCGATTCACGTCACCGGCTTCGCTATCCAGCGCCATGTCGAGCACAAAGGGCTTGCCTTCTTCAAGCTCGACGGCGCCATCCTTGAAGCGGGCGATGCGGATTTTAGGGCCCTGCAGGTCAGCAAGCGCAGCCACGCTTTTGCCGATACGATCGGCGATCTCACGTACTTCCGTCAGGCGGCGACGATGGTCATCCGCCGAGCCGTGGGAAAAGTTGAGGCGTACCACGTCGACGCCGGCACGCAGCATGCGTTCAAGCTCGCCCTCGCGATCGCTTGCGGGGCCCAAAGTTGCCACAATCTTTGTGCGGCGAATGGGAACATAAGTATGGTTATTCATACGGACCTCGGCAGCACCATAATGGCGCAAAAATCATTAACGTTGGTGCGGGTCGAACCCGTCACGATAAGGTTTTCCAGGGCGGGAGGGGAAAGTGCAGCCACCGGCAAACTCCTCGGGCAAGGGGCAAGAGGCAAAGCAAAGAAGAGGGTCAAAAAAAACCGGCATCAGGAAAGTCATAAAACGGGGGAGGTGCCTGACACCGGTGAAAAGTCACAAGTCACAATAAATAGCAGCGGCAGACGCAACCCGTGTCTGCCGTGGTGACGCAGGCCGCCCTTCTTTGCCCAGGAAACGGCCTGTGTTCACGGGGTGGCGTGCGCACAAGGCGCACGCCGACGCAGCGGGCAGGCGGTCAAACCGCCTGCCCGGCTCGCCTGTCTTACTGACCGATTTCGTGGTCAGCAAGCTTTTCCAGCGCGCGGACGATACCCGAGTGATCCCAGTCGGCACCGCCGTTGGCGGCGCAGGCCTGGAACAGCTGCTGGGCGTTGGCCGTACCCGGCAGTGACAGGTTCAGCGTACGTGCGCCTTCCAGTGCCAGATTGAGGTCTTTCTGGTGCAGCTTGATCTTGAAGCCCGGGTCGAAGGTGCGGTCGATCATGCGGCCGCCGTGCACGTCGAGAATCTTCGACTGTGCCAGACCGCCGAGCAGCGATTCGCGCACTTTGGCCACGTCAGCACCGGCTTTGGAAGCAAACAGCAGGCCTTCAGAAACGGCTTCGATGGTCAGCGCTACAACGATCTGGTTGGCAACCTTACAGGTCTGGCCGGAACCGTTTTCACCGATATGGGTAATGGATTTGCCCATTACTTCGAGGATCGGCTTGGCGCGCTCAAAGCCCTTCTCGGTGCCACCGACCATGATGGTCAGCGCAGCGTTGATCGCGCCGCCTTCGCCGCCGGATACCGGGGCGTCAACGTACTCGCCTCCGGCTTCCTGGATGCGCTTGGAAAATTCCTGGGTGGGAATCGGCGCAATCGAGCTCATGTCGATAACCAGGGTGTCTTTCTTGAGGCCGTGGATAACACCTTCTTCGCCAAACAGTACCAGTTCAACGTCGGGGGTATCCGGCACCATGGTGATGACAACGTCAGACTTCGCGGCAACCTCTTTCGGGTTGGCGCAAACGTTGGCACCTTTTTCCTTGAGGTCGGCCGGCAGCGACGAACCGAACTCAACGGTGTTGATCTCGTGGCCAGCGTCCAGCAGGTGACCTGCCATCGGGCGACCCATGATGCCTAGTCCGATAAAACCGATCTTGCTCATAGTAGCTCTCCTGTCACAGTGATCGTATTACGTGAAGCGTGTCTATCATCTTGCGCGTAACGCCTTGCGTATGGCCTGTGCCATGCAAAAGCGTTGCAAAAATCGCTTAGCGTGCGCTTTCCAACCAGCCCAGACCTTCTTTGGTGCCGGCTTTGGGCTTGTACTCACAGCCAATCCAGCCACTGTAGCCCAGGCTCTCAAGGTGGGCGAACAGGAAGGGATAGTTGATCTCGCCGGTGCCCGGCTCGTGGCGGCCGGGGTTGTCGGCCAGCTGCACGTGGGCAATACGCTTCAGATGCTTCTCGATGGTCGGCGCAATGTCGCCTTCCATGATCTGCATGTGATAGATGTCGTACTGCAGCTGAAGGTTATCGCTGCCCACTTCATCAAACAGCGCCAGCGCCTGCTCGGTGCGGTTGAGGAAGAAACCCGGAATGTCGCGGGTGTTGATCGGCTCGGCGATCAGCAGCAGATCAGCCGCCTTGAGCTTGTCAGCGGCAAAGCGCAGGTTTTCCACCAGCGTCTTGCGTGCTTCTTCTTCGCTGACGCCTTCCTGCTGGATACCGGCGAGGCAGTTGACCTGAGTATTGCCCAGTACCTTGGCGTACTCGATGGCCTTGTCAACGCCTGCGCGGAACTCTTCAACGCGATCCGGATGGCAGGCAATGCCGCGCTCACCGGCACCCCAGTCACCCGCCGGCAGGTTGAACAGCACCTGCTCAAGGCCGTTGTCGTCGAGACGCTTTTTGATCTCGGCAGCTTCGAAATCGTACGGAAAGAGATATTCAACGCCCTTGAAGCCCGCGTCGCCGGCTTCCTTGAAGCGATCGAGGAAATCAACCTCGGAGAACAGCATGCTGAGATTAGCGGCAAATTTAGCCATGTAAATCTCCTTATGTCTTTTCGTGTATGTCAAAGCACCCGACACCGGGCAAAGCCGGTGCCGGGTGATAGCCGTTTCTTAGCGCAGGGCAGCGATGGAGCTCGGCGCGTCTGTCTCGATCTCGGCCAGATCCTCGAATTCGTTGACGTTGCTCAAGCCTTTACCGCTCATGGAGATGTTGGTGATCCGCTCAAGGATAATCTCTACCACGACCGGCACCTTGAACTCGTCCTTGAGCTGCTTGGCTTTCTCCAATGCCGGGGCGATTTCTTCGGGATCGGTAACGCGGATAGCCTTACACCCCAGACCTTCAACAACGGAGACGTGGTCGACGCCGTAGCCGTTGATTTCCGGGCAGTTGATGTTTTCAAACGCCAGCTGAACCTGGTAGTCCATGTCGAAACCGCGCTGCGACTGACGGATCAGACCCAGGTAGGAGTTGTTCACTACCACGTGAATGTACGGCAGGTTGAACTGCGCGCCAACCGCCAGCTCTTCGATCATGAACTGGAAGTCGTAGTCGCCGGACAGACCGACGATTTCGGTTGTCGGATCGGCGCGACGCACACCCAGTGCGGCCGGAATGGTCCAGCCCAGCGGGCCGGCCTGGCCACAGTTGATCCAGTGGCGCGGCTTGTAGACGTGCAGGAACTGGGCACCGGCAATCTGCGACAGGCCGATGGCCGTGACGTAACGGGTGTCCTTGCCGAACGCCTTGTTCATTTCCTGGTAAACGCGCTGGGGCTTGACCGGCGTTTCCTTGAAATCGGTCTTGCGCAGCATGGTGAGGTTGCGCTTCCGCTCTTGGCACTCTTCCGCCCAGGCACTGCGATCTTTCAGCTTGCCTTCGGCTTTCCACTCTTTGGCCACTTCGATGAACAGCTCAAGCGCGGCCTTGGCGTCAGACACGATGCCGTAGTCCGGACCAAAGATACGACCCAGCTGAGTCGGCTCGATGTCGACGTGAACAAACTTGCGGCCTTCGGTGTAGCTGGCGACGTCGCCGGTGTGGCGGTTGGCCCAGCGGTTACCGATACCCATGACGAAATCGGACTCGATCATGGTGGCGTTGCCGTAACGGTGCGAGGTCTGTAGACCCACCATACCGGCCATCAGCTCGTGATCGTCCGGAATGGTGCCCCAGCCCATCAGCGTCGGGATAACCGGCACGCCGGTAAGCTCGGCAAACTCGGTCAGCTGAGCAGCGGCGTCGGCGTTGATGATGCCACCGCCGGCCACAAGCAGCGGCTTGTCGGATTCGTTGAGCATGCCCAACGCTTTTTCGATCTGCGGGCGGCTCGCGCTCGGCTTGTACGCCGGCAGCGGCTCGTAGGTGTCCGGATCAAATTCGATTTCGGTCATCTGTACGTCGATCGGCAGATCGATCAGCACCGGGCCGGGGCGCGAGCTGCGCATCAGCTGGAAGGCTTTCTGAAAAGCGCGCGGCACCTGGGCCGCTTCCAGTACGGTAGTCGCCCACTTGGTGACCGGGCCGGCAATCGCGGTGATGTCGACCGCCTGGAAGTCTTCCTTGTGCAGCTTGGCTGCCGGCGCCTGGCCGGTAACGCACAGAATCGGAATGGAGTCGGCGCTGGCCGAGTACAGACCGGTGATCATGTCGGTGCCGGCAGGGCCCGAGGTACCCAGGCACACGCCGATGTTGTCGGCTTCGGTGCGGGTATAGCCTTCGGCCATGTGCGACGCGCCTTCAACGTGACGCGCGAGCACGTGATCAACACCACCGATTTTACGCATTGCCGCGTAGAACGGGTTGATCGCCGCGCCGGGCAGGCCGAACGTAACGTCCACGCCTTCTTTCTTAAGCACGTGAATGGCAGCTTCAGCAGCAGTCATTTTAGCCATTATAAACTCTCCTCAGTCAGGTTCCTGTTGGCCGCTTGATGCAGGCGCGCCAGGTAACCTCGGTAAAAAACGTCCCGCCGTCAGGAACATTCCTGTAATTAATACTGTTGTCGCTAGAACCTGTTTTGCCTAGGACTGCATGTATCCAGGACTGTAATTACAACGGTACCCAGTACTTGTACTCAAAAATATGCGTCAGACGCAAGACTGTCAATAATTTGTGGAAATATTTTCCATTATTTTGGAAAAGCAGCCAGAAGCTTCCGCACCTTCGTTATATCGAGCTACAGAATCAAGGAGTTAAAGACACTTGAGCAATAGGCTCAAGAGACCTGGCAATTAACCCTGGCCACCGCCAGGCAAGGTCAGCATTCCTGCCACCTGGCCTAGCGCAGCGTCGAACGCGTTCAACAGGCGCACACCGGGCGGCGCCACCACGGCATCGTGAAGCCCGGCCAACGCAGCACCACCAATAATAATCACCGACGGCGCATAGCGGGCTGCCTGGGCGTCTACCAGCCGCTGCAGCGTGGGCACGGTTTGCGCCTGCTGATCGGGCAGATGCAAACCATCAAGCATAATGGCGTCGATCCCCAGGCAGTGACGCGCCACTCCCAGCTGCGTAAGCGTGTCGTCTATCATTCGCGGCCAGCGCTGCCCTGGCGTGATGATGGAAAACCGCTCGCCCAGCTGTAGCGCCGTCAGCAGCGAGGCCTCGAGCATACTCACCACCGGCACCGGACTGATATCACGCACCGCGGCCAGCCCCGGGTCGCCAAAGCACCCGAGCAAAAATGCATCCGGCATCTGGCGTGGCGCTCCGTCCTGTTGCGGCGCCAGGCATTGCTCGACCAACCCGGCGGCGGCCTCGGCGGCGATCGCACAGGTGCGCGGCGAGCCGATATAGGCGGCACCGCTCGCCGCCGTCAGCGCAGAAACCCGCGCTGTATCGCCGAGTCGGGCACGGGCTAATTGCGCCATATGCTCGGTCATGCCGGCATTAGTGTTGGCGTTAACCAGCGTCACGTATTTCATCAGCCACTCCGCTGTATCAGTCGTCCAGGCCAAATATCTGGTGTAAATCAGGCGCGCTCGCCTCTTCTTCCACAATTGAAAGCGACGCTTCGATTTCCTTTAAATGGCGTTGCATGAAAGCCTTGGCGTTAGTCCCCTCGCCACGCTCCAGACAATCCACCAAATCATCGTGGTCGTGGGTTTCGCAGCCCAAATGTCCGGTACTGCCGTAAACGGCCAGTATCAGCGACGAACGCGAACACAACTGGCGCACAAAGTCGGCAATGGTCGCATTGCCGGAAAGCTCCGCCAGGCGCTCATGAAACGCGGCGGACAGTTTGATCGCCCGGCTCCGCTCGCCTACGCTCAGCGCCTCGCGCTCTTCGCTTGCCATCTGCTTAAGCTCACGCACGTCATCAGCGGTAATGCGTTGGGCTACCTTCGGCATAAGACCGCATTCGACCAGCTGGCGCGCGGCGAACACGTCCCGAGCTTCGTTCGCCGTTGGCCGGGTCACGCTTGCCCCTCGCCGCGGCGTAAGCGTCACCAACTGCTCCAGCGCCAAACGCTGCAAAATTTTGCGTACGCCGGTGCGGCTGATATTGAACACTTCAGTCAGCGCGTCTTCGCGCAATCGCGCGCCCGGGCGCAGCTGGTGCTCGATAATGGCATCGCTGATGATTTGATAGATGGTTTCGTGGCGCTCGGCGCCGTCACCATTCTTGCCCACGCGCTTGGGGCGCCCGGCGCTGAGTCGCGCTTCCTCCTGATCGTGCGGCTTTTCCATAGTCGTGTCCTTATTACCTGATTCTGCGCTTTTCCAACCCGCTTGAATGAGCGGGTGTCATAACCTGGCAGTGCTGACAAACCACCCACCAAACAGCATGCAATCATAGTTTTTTTGTATACAAAACCACTACTAGACTAAAGGATAAGACCCGAAAAAAGGGGTCAATGGCGCCTATCGTGCCTCCTTACAGCCCTTAGCACAATCCTTCTGCATAGCCGCCGAGCCGCCATAAAAAAATATTAAAATGCTGTTTTAACAAGTTATTTATTCTGGAAAATCGTATCAGCGACGCTATGCCGCGGCTGGCAAGCGACCTTGGCCCGTCAGAGGCTGATTATTGGTACACAAAAAAATTCGGTAAACTTATTTAGTTTCCTCGGCCGTTTTGTGTACAGTGTCTCGACCCTAATGAAACAAACTGCTCTTTGTATTGCATACAACAACAAATGGAGAGACTTCCACATGAGTGAAGCCAACGCGTCCCCAGAGCTGGGAAAGCAGGCGGGGACGAAAAGCACCTCCCTGTTTGACTTCTATAGTCAGCCCAAATTTCTGAAAGCACTGCCGCTGTCGCTACAGCACCTGCTCGCCATGATTGCTGGCGTCATCACGCCGCCCATCATTGTGGCAGGCGTTGTCGGCGCCTCGCCGGCAGATAAACTGCTGCTGATCCAGATGGCAGTACTCGCTTCCGGTATATGTACTATCTTCCACCTTTACGGCGTCTGGAAGTTTGGCGCCCGGTTGCCGGCCATCTTCGGCGTGGGCTTCGCTTACGTACCGACGCTGATCGCGGTAGGCGGCCAGTACGGCATCGAGGGTATCCTCGGCGCCCAGCTGATCGGCGGTATCACGATGATGGTCGTGGGCTACTTCATTCAGTACATCCGTCACCTGTTCCCACCGGTCGTGGCCGGCACCGTGGTACTGGTTATCGGTTTGTCGCTTTACGACGTGGCGATTAAGTACATGGCCGGCAGCGGCAACCCGACCGCCGACGGGTTCGGCGATCTTATGAACTGGGCGGTAGGCGGCATTACCCTGCTGACGGTATTGATCGCCGCACAGTTCGGTAAAGGCGTGATCAAGCTCTCGGCCATCATTGTGGGCATTGTGGTCGGCTATGTGATCGCACTTGCACTGGGTATGGTCAACTTCGACAGCATTGGCGAGGCCGCCTGGTTCGCGGCACCGAAAGCCATGCCTTTCCAGATGGAGTTTCACGCCGCAGCGATCGCCTCGATGGTGGTAATATGCGTGATCAACTCGGTACAAACGATTGGTGACCTGTCCGCCACATGTGTGGGCGGCATGAACCGCGAGCTGAAAACCAAAGAGTTGACCGGTGGCCTGCTGGGTAACGGTTTGACCACGACCCTCAGTTCGTTCTTCGGCGCACTACCGACCTCTACGTTCAGCCAGAACGTGGGCATCGTCGCCCTGACCAAGGTTATCAGCCGCTTCGTGCTGGTGATCGCAGGTGCCTTCATGATCCTTGCCGGCCTGAGCCCGAAGTTTGGTGCCGTCATGACCACCATCCCGTTCCCCGTGCTCGGTGGTGCCACCATTACCGTCTTCGGCATGATCACCATGACCGGTATTCAGCTGCTGGTGAAGGACGAGATGTCCGCACGCAACATGACCATCGTAGGTCTGGCACTGGCGCTGAGCCTGGGCATTGCGGCTGTACCCGAAGCCATCGCGCAGTTCCCCGAAGTTGTGCGGAACATCATTGGCGGCGCGCCGATTGTTATCGCCGCTATCGTCGCCTTTGTGCTTAACATTGCGCTGCCCAACAAGTCGCTTTCCGATGAGGCCAAAGAGCGTGAGGCGATTGCCAAAGCGGATGAAGAAGCCAACAAGGCAGCCGCTGCGCAAAACAAGCAGACGAACGGCGCAAGCTGATACGCCAAACCTTGTGCCGGCGCAGGTAAGCGCTGACACAAGTGAGTGACAATGATGCCGTGAATGCGCGGCGGAATAGGACGGCGACACGCCGCTCACCTATTCCGCCTACCGCGTTCGCGGCATTTTTTATGTCACCCCCCCCTGTTTACTACCCCCTGTTTTGCTGCCGGAGGGCACCGCTGATGCAATTTTGGGACAACCTGACCATGCGTATGAGCTGGACACTGGTTCTGCTCGCGTTTCTTACTCTGCTGTTGGTACTCAGCGGCACCGGCCTTTATGCCGTGGATCAAAGCCGGCAAAGCATCGAGCAGTTGACCCAAGTCAACGTCAACCAGCAGGCCGCGCTTAACCGTACCAACTCGACGCTGCAAAGCGCCCGTCTGGACATGGCGCACCTGTATGAAGAGCTGATTGAGCAGGATACATCGTTCAGCACAGCCGACAGGCAGCAAGAGGCAGGCGGACTCAGCGCGCAGCTGGGTGATGCCGAAAGCGCGTTCCAGAGCTTTCTCGACCTGCCAGCCAACCCTGAACATGCCTCGCTTATTGCGCCTATCAAAACCAGCTTTGAGGCCCTGCTGACCACCCATGTGCAGCCTCAGGCCACAGCGCTTTATCAGGGCAACACCTCTGTTTATCAAGGCGAACGTGACGCCGCGCAGCGTGCTTACGACGGCTTCTATCAGGATGCGATCGGCTTTTTTCACACCATCGAAGAGCAGGGCAATACGCGCCTGGAAAACTTTGACACGGTCATCTATTACGCCACCGCCATTATCATTGCCGTCTTTATTATCGCCATCGCTCTTTCAGTGCTGGTCTATTGGGGCGTGGGCGCCAACTTGATCCGTCCGATAAAGCGCGTTATTCAACACTTTGAAATCATGGCTAAAGGTGATTTATCTCAGCACATGGCCAACCGCGGCAACAACGAAATTGGCCAGCTGCTCATGGCGCTCAACCACATGCAGGACTCGCTGTTAAACACCGTTACCACGGTGCGCACCAGCGGCGGCGAAGTCTATGCCAGCGCCAGCGACATTGCCCGGGGCAATCAGGAGCTTTCGGCGCGCACCGAGCGCCAGTCGGCGTCCCTGACCCAGACCGCGTCAAGCATCGAGGAAATGACCTCGACCATGGAACGCAGCAGCGACAACGCCTCCCAGGCCCACCGCGTGGCCGAAGAAGCCGCCGGCAAAGCCGAACAGGGCAGCCAGGTGGTCCACAGCGTAGTCGAGCGGATGCAGGAAATTCGTCAAAGTTCTCAGCAAATCACCGATATCATCGCGCTGATTGATTCCATCGCCTTTCAAACCAATATCCTCGCGCTCAATGCCTCGGTTGAAGCGGCGCGCGCCGGCGAGCAGGGGCGCGGGTTTGCCGTTGTCGCCAATGAAGTCCGCCAGCTCGCTACCCGCAGCGCGACGGCCGCGACCGATATCCGCAAGCTGATTGATACCTCGGTCGGGCAGGTGGAAGCCGGCGCCCGGCAGGCCGACCTGGCCGGCGAGACCATGACCGAGATCATCGCCTCGGTCAGGCACGTCACCACGCTGATGGACGAAATCGACGTGGCCACCCGGGAGCAGCGTAGCGGCATTCAGGAAATCAACACCGCCGTCAACGATATGGAGCAAACCACCCAGCAAAACGCGGCCATGGTGCAGCAGGCAAGCGCGGCGGCGCTGCAACTGCAGGACGAAGCCGACCGCCTCAACCAGGTCGTGGCACGCTTTACCCTGCCCCGCGAGGCCGGCGAGTCTTTGCCAGCGTCACACGCAACTCAGCCCGCGCCTGCGCTGCCGGCGTTCTAGCATAAAAAAAGCGCCGTCGGATATTCGGCGGCGCTGATCAACGCTAACGCGTCACGCGCTAGACTTCCTGATACAGCTCGGCGCCCTCTTCACGAAACTTCTTCGCCTGTTCTTCCATGCCTGCCATTACCGCCTCTTGATCGCCGGTCAGGCCGTTGGCCGCGGCGTACTCACGCACTTCATGGCTGATTTTCATCGAGCAGAACTTTGGCCCGCACATGGAGCAGAAGTGCGCCACCTTGGCCGAGTCCTTGGGCAGGGTTTCATCGTGAAATTCGCGCGCGGTATCCGGATCAAAGCCCAGGTTGAACTGGTCTTCCCAGCGGAACTCGAAGCGCGCCTTGGACAGCGCGTTATCACGACGCTGGGCGGCCGGATGGCCCTTGGCCAGGTCGGCGGCGTGGGCGGCGATCTTGTAGGTGATAATGCCGGTTTTGACGTCGTCCTTGTTGGGCAGCCCGAGGTGCTCCTTGGGCGTCACGTAGCACAGCATCGCGCAGCCGTACCAGCCGATCATCGCCGCCCCAATCCCCGAGGTAATGTGGTCGTAGCCCGGGGCAATGTCGGTAGTCAGCGGCCCCAGCGTGTAGAACGGCGCTTCGTCACACTCTTCAAGCTGCTTATCCATATTCTCCTTGATCAGGTGCATGGGCACGTGGCCGGGGCCTTCGATCATCACCTGAACGTCGTGCTGCCAGGCGATGCGCGTCAGTTCGCCCAGGGTTTCAAGCTCGGCAAACTGGGCTTCGTCGTTGGCGTCGGCGATCGACCCCGGGCGCAGGCCGTCGCCCAGCGAGAAGGCCACGTCGTAGCGCTTGCAGATCTCGCAGATATCCTCGAAGTGGGTATAGAGGAAGCTTTCCTGATGGTGGAACAGGCACCACTTGGCCATGATTGAGCCGCCGCGCGAGACAATCCCGGTGACACGTTTGGCCGTCAGCGGCACGTAGCGCAAGCGCACACCGGCGTGGATGGTGAAGTAGTCAACGCCCTGCTCGGCCTGCTCGATCAGCGTATCGCGGAACACCTCCCAGCTCAGGTCTTCGGCAACGCCTTTGACCTTCTCAAGCGCCTGATAAATCGGCACCGTACCGATGGGCACCGGCGCATTACGAATGATCCACTCGCGGGTTTCGTGGATGTTCTGCCCGGTGGACAAGTCCATCACGGTGTCGGAACCCCAGCGGATCCCCCAGGTCATTTTGTCGACTTCTTCCTCGATGGACGAGGTCACCGCCGAGTTGCCCAGATTGCCGTTGATCTTGACCAGAAAATTACGCCCGATAATCATCGGCTCGGTTTCCGGGTGGTTGATGTTGCACGGGATGATCGCTCGCCCGGCGGCGACTTCGTCGCGCACGAACTCGGGCGTGATGTCCTCGGCCATGTTGGCGCCGAAGCTTTCGCCCGGATGCTGATGGCCCAGAATGCGCTCGACCTCTTCGCTGCCCGCGTATTCGGCGGAAAGCGCCTGACGACGCTGGTTTTCGCGGATGGCGATAAACTCCATCTCGGGCGTGATGATGCCCTGGCGCGCGTAATGCAGCTGGGTGACGTTCTTGCCCTCTCGGGCGCGGCGCGGGGTGCGGCTCAGGTCAAAGCGCAGCTGCGCCAGCATCGGGTCGCTCGCCCGGCGGCGGCCGAAATCGGAGGTGGGGCCGTCGAGAAACTCGGTGTCGGCGCGCTCATCGATCCAGGCTCGGCGCAGTTCAACAAGCCCCTGGCGCAGATCGTTGGTGGCGTCCGGGTCGGAGTAAGGGCCCGATGTGTCATAGACCAGCAGCGGCGGGTTTTCCTCGTTGATCCCCGAGGTGGTGGTCGGCGACAGCGAAATCTCGCGGAACGGCACGCGAATATCCGGGCGCGAACCCTCAACGTAGACTTTGCGCGAGCCGGGCAGCGGCTCAATCGCGGCGGCGTCCACCTGGGCCGTTTCGGCCAGAAAATGCGACGTTTTAGACATACAGAAAGCTCCCATGGTAATGGCCAGGGAGGCGAGGGGAGACTGGGCGGAAAAACAGCGAACCAGAAGTGCACCAGTGCTTGATCCCTACGCCGGTACCCTTCCTCGAACCGCGCGAAACGCGATGAAGAAATTAGCCGGATCAGGTTCAACGGGACCAGCGCTTGGGATGCGGCCGTGGCAACACGGCGGGCATCTGCGCTATCTCAGCCGGAATCACCGGCACCCCGTCAAGCGAGAGCCGCTACTCTAAGCCAGAGCCAGCAGCGCTGGCAACTTTCTGTGACAAAAAAGTAAACAGCGGACAAGCAGGCAAAATAACTTTTCTGGCTATTCTTATCGCCATATTTTGAACTTGGGCCGCAAAAAAGCTCTAATAAAGGGCAACTTACTTAATCTAATCGACCCTATACGACAATAAGGATCACCATGACATCAATGATCAAACCGCTGGGCTACACCCTGGGCCTTGGGCTTGCCCTTACCTTGGCCGGCTGCGCCGCTTCCACCGGCAATTCATCACCCGCCGACGATACCGCCACGCCGGATGTCACGCTTGCCAACACCTACTGGAAGCTCACAACGCTTGAACAGGGCACCGTGGCCGCCACACAGGACAACGAGCGCGAAGCGCATTTTGTCCTGCATGAAGAGGAACACCGCGTGGCCGGTGCCACCGGCTGCAACCAGCTGATGGGAAGCTACACCATGAACGGCGAGCAGATCGCTTTTAAACAAGTCGCCACCACCATGATGGCCTGCCCGGACAGCCAAGGGTCGGAGCGCGCGTTTCTCAATGCCCTCAATCAGGCCAGCGGCTGGGACATCGACGGCGAGACGCTGACGCTAAGCGGTGAGAACAACGCGCCGCTTGCCCACTTTGAGGCCGTGCACCTGTACTAGTCGCCATTCGCCACTAGACGCCATCCGCCGTTTTACGGCTCTTTCCACCCCTATTATCTACTCGCCCCAGGGAGCCGCCCATGAGCGCTGCTAATCTGCTGAATTTGAACCACAAGGTTGCCATCGTCACCGGCGGCGGCAACGGTATCGGCCGCGCCAGCAGTTTGATGCTGGCCGACCACGGCGCCAGCGTCGTGATTGCCGACCTGAAGATGGAAAACGCCCGCCGCGTGGCCGATGAAATTGAAGCCCGGGGCGGCCACGCGCTGGCGGTTACCTGCAACGTCACCGACGATGACGACCGGCGCGCGCTGATCGACAAGACCCTCGAGGCCTTTGGCGGCCTCCATATTCTGGTCAATAACGCCGGCGGCGGCGGCGCGGGCAAAGAAAGCCCCGACGATATCGACGTTGAGCGCTTTGCCAGCGTGTTTGAGCTCAACGTGTTCAGCATCTGGCGGCTGTGCCAACTGTGCGCGCCACACATGCGCGCCGCGGGCGACGGCTCCATCGTCAACATGTCCTCCATGAGCTCGGTCAACAAGAGTCCGGCGATCAGCGCCTACGCCTCGTCCAAAGCGGCGATCAACCACATGACGGCGAATCTCGCCCACGACTACGGCCCCGAGATCCGCGTCAACGCGGTGGGCCCCGGCGCGGTGCGCACCGATGCGCTGGCTTCGGTTCTCACGCCGGATATCGAAAAGGCCATGCTCACGCATACCCCGCTTGAGCGGCTGGGCGAACCCGACGATATCGCCGGTGCGGTGCTCTACTTTGCCGCGCCCATTTCCCGCTGGGTCAGCGGGCAGGTGCTGTTCGTCAACGGCGGTGGCGTGCAAACGCTGGACTAAGACCTTGGCCAAGGATCAGCAGCGCAGAGAACGTGCGTGACAGGGGCAGGATGCGCTATAGTCGCAGTGCGTGTTTGCACCGCAGGAGACAAGGATGCGCCGTTGGCTTATCGCCGCCCTGCTCGCACTAACCGCGTCGCAGACGTTTGGCAGCAATACGACCCAGATCACCTTTTGTCATGATAACGAAGACCGGCCGCCACGTTTTTATGTGCGCGACGGTGAGTGGCAAGGCCGTGATATTGACGTGCTTGACCGCTTGTTTGCCGATAGCCCCTGGCGCTATCGGCTCGACGCCATCCCTTGGCGGCGCTGCCTGCAAAGTACCCAGTCAGGCAAGCAACATCAGGCCGTGTTAAGCGCAACTTACAGCGTCGCCCGAGCCAAACATTATTACTTCAGTAACAGCTACTATTCCCACACTCCGGCGTACCTCTATATGGCCAGCGCCGACAAGAAAGCCCCTGAAATCACGCGCCCCACAGACCTCTATCGTTATCGCGTGTGCGGCGTCGCCGGCTTCAACTACGTCGGGTTTAACCTTTCCGGCAAAGGCATAGACCGGGGCGCCAAAGATCTCTCACAGCTGATTGACAAACTGATTGCCGGACGCTGCGATATCGCCCTCTCCCGTTCCGAGATTATTCAGGGGCTTCGGGAACACGGTCGGATTCCCTCGCCGGCGGCGCTGGAACTGCGCGCGATTCCTCACGCCAGCCTTGAGCGCTACTACATCATGGTGTCGCGCAATATGCCCAATGCCAAACAGCTGCTGCGCTTTATCAACCACGGTATTGAACGGCTGGCCACGCCGCCACGGGACGCTTCATGAAGCGCGCTGAACATCGGCGGGAGACCCGCTCGCTTACCGCGCGCTTCACCTTTTTGGTGGTTATGCTCACGGTCGTCAGCGGCCTGGTGTTTGGCGGCCTGCTGGGCTTTGGCAACATGCGCGACGAAGTCCACGAACAGTATCAGATCGCCAATCAGCGTCTTGATTTCATTCAGGAGCCGGCCCGCTTCGCGCTGTATCACCTTGATACGGAAACGGTTCGTGCCCTGCTGCAAAGCTTTCAGCAGGATCCGGCCTACCGCCGTATTGACCTGATCAGCGATCAGGGACAAAAATTCGGCCACGTCAGGCACGAGCCGGCCGAACCGGCGTTTCTGACGCCGTTGATCAGGCGCGCCTTTTTTAGCGCCCTGCCGGCCAAGCGCGACGAGCGCCTGTTTTACACCTCGCCGTTTAACACCCGGAAAGGGGTCTACGTCGGCCGCCTGCAGGCCGACTTTGATCTCGATCACATGATCAACAAGGCCACCGCGGCGCTATTCAATACCTTCTGGCTAACCTGCATTCAGGCGCTGGTGCTGGGCATTCTCGTCGCCGCAGTGTTTTACGCCTCGGTGGGGCGCCCATTGCAAGCCATTACCCAGACCATTCGCCGGCACGCGCGGCGCGGGCAGCCGTTCGCCACCCTTGATCTCGACGTCTCCGGGTTCGAGCTCCAGCAGCTCGTGCGTCACTACAACGAGCACGCCAGCCGTGGCGAGCGCTATTTGAACGAGCTGACCGAGGCCAACCGCGTGCTGGACGAGCAAACCCGGCTCGATCCGCTGACCCAGGACTACAACCGCCGCGAACTGGTTCAGCGCCTCGCCACGGCATTGGCCGGGCTGGAATCGAGTAGCGGCCAGCTGGCGTTGGTCATCTGGGATATCGACGGCTTTTCCCGCGTCAACGACCGCTACGGCCAGGACATTGGCGATGCCGCCTTGAAAGAAGTCTCCGCCCGCCTGCGCCATGCGTTCAATGACGGCGCGCCGCTGTATCGCCTGCAGGCCGACATCTTCGCCATGTGTTTTCGCAGCCGCGATATGGAGAACCTGGCAGCGCGGCTGTCGGGTACGCTGCGCGTCGAAACCACGCTTGAGGCCGAAAAAAGCTGCTCGTCCATCGAGCTGACGCTATCCGCCGGCATGGCGCTGGCACCTGAGCATGCCGCCACGCCGGAATCCCTGCTGCATGCTGCCCACATCGGCCTTGCCAATGCCAAGCACGCCGGGCAACAGTGCCTGCGCACCTATTCCCCCGAGGCCGGCGATCGGCAAAAACGCAAGGTTGCGGCGCTGCTGTTGCTGAAAGAACGCCTTGCCGACGGCAATTTTGCTCTCGCCTACCAGCCCAAGGTGTGCTTGAAGGATGGCTCGCTCAAAGGCTGCGAAGCGTTGTTCCGCCTGAACCGGGGCGAGCTCTCCGCCCCTTACGAGTTGCTGCAGGAAGCCGAAGCGACCGGGCTTATCATCCCCCTTGGGTTGGAAATCATCTGCCGGGCGCTGACCGACTTTGCCCCGCTGCTGCCCGCCCTTGACGATGATTTCCGGCTGGGCATCAATATCTCGCCGCAGCAGCTTGTCGAGCCCGACTTCAGCCAGCGGCTGGAACAACTGTTGCAGCACCATCACTTTCCCGCCGGCAGGTTGGACCTGGAAATCACCGAAGCCACCCAGCTCATCAATAATCACGCCTTCAAGGACAATCACCGCCGGCTACGCGATCTCGGCATCAGTTTCTCGCTGGACGATTTTGGCACCGGCTACGCCTCTATCGAATACCTGCTGTTTATCGGCTTTGACTTTCTCAAGATCGACCGCCAGTTCGTCAAGGACCTGCCGGAAGACGCCAACAGCCTGCGGGTTTGCCGCGCCGTGTTGACGCTGGCCCGCGAGCTTGGCTGCCGCACCGTGATTGAAGGCATTGAAACCCCCGCGCAGGAAGCGCTGATGCAACAGCACGAGGCCACGCTGGGGCAGGGCTATTTGTACGCCAAGCCGATGGATATTGACGCTTTTATCCGCTACCTCAAATCGCCATCAACGCGCGCAACATGATTTTTCGCACCCACCAAAAAGCCCCGCAAAGCGGGGCTTTTTTTGATCTAAAACACGATACCCAAGTCTTTGCTAGAACGGGATTTCGTCGTCGAAATCGTCAAAATTACCCGGGTCCGGCGCGCCGAAGCCGCCGCCCTGCTGCCCTTGCTGGGGCGCATTCTGAGGCGCCTGCTGCGGGGCGTTCTGAGGCTGCTGATTGGGGTAGCCCTGAGGCTGTTGCTGTGGCGGCTGTTGTTGCTGAGGAGGCTGCTGGGGCGCAGGCTGCTGGGGCTGACCACTCTGATAGCCACCCTGCTGCTGGCCGCCTTGATAGCCGCCGCCCTGTTGGCCGCCGCCACCGCCGCCGCGCGAATCGAGCATCTGCATATCGTTGCACACCACTTCGGTGCTGTAGCGGTCCTGGCCGTTCTGGTCCTGCCATTTACGCGTTTGCAGCCGCCCTTCGATGTAGACCTTGGAGCCCTTGTTGAGGTACTGCTGGGCAATTTCCGCGGTCTTGTTGAACAGCACGATGCGGTGCCACTCGGTGCGCTCCTGGCGCTGCCCGCTCTGGCGATCCATCCACGTATCGGTGGTGGCAACGCTTAAGTTGGCCACGGCCGTGCCCGAGGGCGTAAAACGCACCTCGGGATCCTGGCCGAGATTGCCGATAAGAATAACTTTGTTAATACCGCGAGCCATCAGGTGCTCCTTGACGAGTCATGTAAGGGTGACGCACCGGCGTTACCGGGACGCATCACGAATGTTTTTCCGGCGGCGTCAAAAGGCGTGACAGCGCCGCTTCGTCGAGCTGCTGGCGGTTGACCTTGAGATAGGCCAGACGCTCTTCGGAGGCCAGCATCACGTCTTCCACCCCGGCCACCTCGGCCAGTCGCTCAAGCAGCGTATCCAGCGCATCACCGTGGGCCGCGTCAAGCGACACGATTTCGCTGGATAGCGGTGGCGGATTGGGCATCGACCACATGATAACCCACCAGACCAGCGCCAGCGCCGCGCAGCCCAGAAACACCGCATCCAACCCGAACGCGTGAGATAGCCAGCCGCCCAGGGTACCGCCCAGAAACGCGCCCAGAAACTGCCCGGTAGAATACACGCCCATGGCGGTACCCTTCGCGCCCGCCGGCGCCAGCTTGCTGAGCATTGACGGCAGCGTGGCCTCCAGCAGGTTAAAGCCGGTGAAAAACGCCAGCAGCAGCACAAACAGCCCCGTCCCGTGAGACAGCGGCAGCCCCAGCCCCGCCAGACTTAGCGTGATCGTACCGATCGCCAGCAGGCAGATCGGCTTTATGCAGTGCTTTTTTTCCGCCACGATCACCAGCGGCACCATCAGCACAAAGGCCCCGCCCATGATCGCCAGATATGCCAGCCCATGCCAGGATGCCTCGATGCCCGCATCCACCAGCCGCAGCGGTACCGCGACGAAGCTTGCCATCAGCACCAGGTGCAGCGCGAAGATCGAGATATCAATGCGCCACAGATCAGGCCGGGTAATCACGCTGCGCAGCTGGCGGCGGTCCATGCCCACGTCCTGGTGTTTCACACGGCGCGGCGCGGCCGGCACCCAGCGCCACAGCACGATCAGCCCCACACCGGTCAGGCCGGTGGTAAACCAGAACACGCTGGAAAGCCCGGCCTCGGCGGCAAGCCAGGGCCCCAACGCCATGGCCACGGCAAAGGCCACGCCGATGGACAGCCCGATAGTGGCCATCGCGGCGGTGCGCACCTGCTCGCGGGTCTGGTCGGCCAGCAGCGCCATGATGGCCGCTGCCACCGCCCCGCTGCCCTGCAGCGCGCGCCCGGCAATAATCCCGACAATCGAGTCGGACAGCGCCGCCACCGTGCTGCCCAGCGCAAACAGCACCAGGCCGATAGCAATGATGCGTTTGCGCCCGAAGCGATCCGACATCAGCCCGAAAGGGATCTGCAGGCAGGCCTGGGTCAGCCCGTAAATGCCTAGCGCCAGACCCACCAGCAGCGGCGTCGCTCCGGCCAGCCCGTCGGCATACAGCGCCAGCACCGGCAACACCATGAAAAGCCCGAGCATGCGCGAGGCATAAAGCCCCGCCAAACCGCTGATCGCGCGGCGCTCAGAGGGCAGCAGCAGTGCAGAAACCTTGGCCATAGTGCCTCGACGTTGATGAATCAGACGCGTGCGCCAGTGGCAGTACCACCGCGCCGCGCGCAAAAAGAGGAAAAGCGTTCCATTCTAGCGCGCTTCGCCGCCGCTGAAAACGCCGATACGCCGCACAGGCCAATGTGCTTTGCCCCAACGCCTTGGCAAACCGTATACTCGCTCTTTTGCCGCGCGTTATGAGGTATTGATGGAAAGCATTCTGGTCAGGGGCGCTCGTACCCACAACCTCAAGCAGATTGATGTAACGCTGCCCCGCAACAAGCTGATCGTGATCACCGGGCTTTCCGGCTCGGGCAAATCGTCGCTGGCCTTTGATACGCTCTATGCCGAAGGCCAGCGGCGCTACGTGGAGTCGCTGTCGACCTACGCGCGCCAGTTTCTGTCGATGATGGAAAAGCCCGACGTGGATCACATCGAAGGGCTCTCGCCGGCTATTTCCATCGAGCAAAAATCCACCTCGCACAACCCGCGCTCCACCGTGGGCACCATCACCGAAATCTACGACTATTTGCGCCTGCTGTTTGCCCGCGCGGGTACGCCACGCTGCCCCGAGCACGGCGAAGACCTCGAAGCGCAGACCGTCTCGCAGATGGTCGATCAGGTGATGAACCTCGACGCCGGCACCAAGCTGATGCTACTCGCGCCGGTGGTCAAGGGCCGCAAGGGCGAGCATCTGCAGCTGCTCGCCGAGCTGCGCGCTCAGGGCTTTGTGCGCGTACTGATCGACGGCCAGGTGCTGGAACTTGACGACATTGCCCCGCTGGACAAGCGCAAAAAGCACGACATCAGCGTCGTGGTCGACCGCTTCAAGGTACGCGACGACATTGCCCAGCGGCTGGCCGAATCGTTCGAGACCGCGCTGACGCTGGCCGACGGCACGGCGATGATCCACTACATGGACGGCGGGCAGGAAGATCTGGCGTTTTCTTCGCGCTTTGCCTGCCCGGTGTGCGGCTATTCGCTGGCCGAGCTCGAGCCACGGATGTTCTCGTTCAACAACCCTGCCGGCGCCTGCACGGGCTGCGACGGGCTGGGCATGCAGCAGTATTTTGATCCCGACAAGCTCATCAGTCATCCCGAGCTGTCACTCGCCGAAGGCGTGATCAAGGGCTGGGACCGACGCAATATCTACTATTTCACCCAGCTTCAGGCGCTGGCCGGCTATTACAACTTTGCCCTGGAAACGCCGTGGCAGGAGCTTGGCTCGAACGAGCGCGAGATTATCCTCAACGGCACCGGCGATGACGCCGTGCCGTTTGCCTACGTCAGCGACCGCGGGCGCAAGGTCACCCGCGAGCACCCCTTCGAAGGCGTGCTGCCCAACCTCAAGCGCCGCTACCACGAAACCGAATCCAGCATGGTGCGCGATGATCTGGCCCGCTACGTGGCTGTCAGGCCCTGCACCCGCTGCCACGGCTCGCGGCTGCGTCAGGAATCGCGCAACGTCTTCGTTGACGATCACACCATCGCCGACATGGTGCGCCTGCCGATTGGCGACGCCTGGGACTATTTTGCCCAGCTGAAGCTTTCCGGCCGGCGCGGCGAAATTGCCTCAAAGATTGTCACCGAGATTCACTCGCGGCTGGAGTTTCTGGTCAACGTCGGGCTGGATTACCTTAACCTTGAGCGCAGCGCCGACACCCTCTCCGGCGGCGAAGCCCAGCGCATTCGGTTGGCCAGCCAGATCGGCGCGGGGCTGGTCGGAGTGATGTACGTTCTCGACGAGCCGTCCATCGGCCTGCACCAGCGTGACAACGGCCGATTGCTGAAAACGCTGGAGCGCCTGCGCGATCTGGGCAACACCGTGATCGTTGTCGAACACGACGAAGACGCCATCCGCTCGGCCGACCACGTGCTGGATATCGGCCCCGGCGCCGGCGTTCACGGCGGCGAAATCGTCGCCCAGGGCACCCCCGAGGAGGTGATGAACACCCCCGACTCGCTCACCGGCCAGTACCTGCGCGGCGAGCGCGAAATTGCCGTGCCGCCGTACCGCATTCCCGGCAATCCGGAAAAGCAGCTGGTGCTCGAAGGGGCGACCGGCAACAACCTGAAAGACGTCACCCTGACGCTGCCGCTGGGCTGCCTGACCTGCGTCACCGGGGTGTCCGGCTCGGGCAAGTCGACGCTGATCAACGGCACCCTGATGCCGATCGCCGCGCGCGACCTCAACCGCGCCACCACGCTCAAGCCCGCGGCGTACACGGCGCTTCACGGGCTCGACCAGCTGGACAAGGTCATCGACATTGACCAGAGCCCTATCGGGCGCACGCCGCGCTCCAACCCGGCGACCTATACCGGTATTTTCACGCCGATCCGCGAGCTGTTTGCCGGCACGCAAGAGGCGCGTTCCCGGGGCTACAAGCCCGGGCGTTTTTCCTTCAACGTCAAGGGTGGGCGCTGCGAGGCCTGCCAGGGCGAGGGCATGATCAAGGTGGAAATGCATTTTCTGCCGGATATCTACGTGCCCTGCGACGTCTGCCGGGGCAAGCGCTACAACCGCGAAACCCTGGATATTCACTACAAGGGCAAGACCATTCACCAGGTGCTGGCGATGACGGTGGAAGAGGCGCTGGAATTTTTCAGCCCCGTGCCGGCGATTGCCCGGCGGCTGCAAACGCTGCTCGACGTGGGGCTTTCCTACGTCAAGCTGGGGCAAAGCGCCACCACGCTTTCCGGCGGCGAGGCGCAGCGCGTCAAGCTCGCCCGTGAGCTGGCCAAGCGCGATACTGGACAAACCTTGTACATCCTCGACGAGCCCACCACCGGGCTGCACTTCGAGGATATCCGCCAGCTGCTGGTAGTGCTCCACCGCCTGCGCGACCACGGCAACACCGTGCTGGTGATCGAGCACAACCTTGACGTGATCAAGACCGCCGACTGGCTGATTGATCTCGGCCCCGAAGGCGGCGCCGGCGGCGGCCAAATCATCGCTGAAGGCACGCCCGAGCAGGTGGCCAAGGTGGAGGCCTCCCACACCGGCCGCTTCCTCGCACCGATGCTCGAGCGGCAAGCCGCCCGCACGACAAAAAAGACGGCGACAAAAAAATAGCGCCCCGCGGGGCGCTATGCGTTAGTCAGCGGTAGCGGGCTCTTTCGCCGGTAAGAGCGGCGAGTCAGTCAAAAACGGATAGTCGGTGTAGCCTTCCGCGCCGCCGCCGTAGAAGGTGGCGTGATCGGGTTCGTTGAGCGGCGCATCTTCGCGGAAACGCTCGACCAGATCCGGGTTGGCAATGTACGAGCGGCCGATGGCCACGGCATCGGCAATGCCCGCGTCGATAATCCGCTCGGCGCGTTCGGCGTCGTAATGGCCGCAGAAGATCAGGCTGCCGGTGAAGCGCTCGCGCAAGCCGCGGCGAAATTCATCGGTCAGCGTGATATCGCCGCCCGCCCAGTTGGGCTCGTTGATGTGCAGGTAGGCGAGCCCGCGCTTGGCAAATTCCTCGGCCAGATAAAACGCCATCGCTTCGGGTTCATCGTCGGTCAGGCCGAAGATTTCGATAAACGGCGATAGACGCACGCCGGTGCGCTCAGCGCCGAACACTTCAGCCACCGCGTCGATCACCTCCAGCGGGAAGCGCGCACGGTTTTCCAGCGAGCCGCCGTAGCGGTCGCTGCGCTGGTTGCTACCGGTGGCCAGAAACTGGTTGAGCAAATAGGCGTTGGCCGAGTGCACTTCGATCATGTCGAAACCGGCGCGTTTGGCGCGTACCGCCGCCTGGCGATAGTCATCCACCACCTCGGCAATCTCCTCGGTCTCGAGCGAGCGCGGCGTGCTGGTGGGGTGCTGGCCGGCGCTGCCGTCGTCAAACTCGACGAAGCACTGGGCGCCCTCGCCCTTCAGCGCGCTGGGCGCCACCGGCGCCTGACCGTCGGGCTGCACCAGCTCGTGAGAGACGCGACCCACGTGCCACAGCTGCAGCGCCATGCGTCCGCCCTTGGCGTGAACCGCGTCGACCACGCCTTTCCAGCCGGCTTCCTGGGCGTCGGTCCAGATGCCGGGGGTATACACATAGCCCTTGGCGGTGGGCGAGATATTGGTGGCCTCGCTGATGACCAGCCCCGCGCCGGCGCGCTGGCCGTAGTAGGTCTGCTGCAGCGTGCCGGGAATGCTCTCGGGGGTGCGCGCGCGGGTCAGCGGTGCCATGAGAATCCGATTGGGTAGCGTCAGGCTGCCGAGATTCACCGGCGTCAGTAGCGATTCGTGTGCCATAAGGCGTCCTTGAGAAGTAGAAACAGGAAAAACAGGAAAAACCAAACCCGCCCCGATAGAGGCGGGCTGCATAAAAGGTCAAGCGCAGGGCGTTGGCGCCCTGAATTTAGAGCTTGACCAGCATTTTGCCCTGATTGCCGCCGGAAAAGAGCCCGAGGAAAGCGTCCGGCAGGCTTTCCAGCCCGTTCATCACGGTTTCCTGATAGTCGATCTCGCCGCTGGCCACCCGCGGGCCAAACTCGTTGACGAAATCAACGTGGTGCTCCCAGTGGTCAAACACGATAAAGCCCTGCATACGCGCGCGGCGGATCAGCAGCATGGCCAGGTTGCCGGGGCCGGCGGCCGGGGCGTCGTCGTTGTAGCGGGCGATCATGCCGCACACGGCGATGCGCGCGCCAACGCGCAGGTTATCCAGCGCCGCTTCGAGGCAGTCGCCGCCGACGTTTTCGTAGTAGACGTCAAAGCCCTCGGGGCAGGCCTCCTTCAGCGCCGCGCTCAGCTCGCGGGCATTCTTGCCCTTGTAGCTCACGGCCTTGATGCCTTTGGATTCCAGCCAGTCGAGCTTGTGCTGGTCGCCGGCAATGCCCACCACGGTGCCGCCTTTGGCCTTGGCCAGCTGCACTGCGAGCGAACCCACCGCGCCGCTTGCCGCGCTCACCAGCACGTTGTCGCCGTCTTGCATGTCGGCAATCACGTTAAGCCCCACCCAGGCCGTCGTGCCGGGCATACCCAGCACGCCCAGATACGCCTGCTCGGGGACGTCAAATTCGGGCAGCGGCTCGACCTGCTCGGCGGGGAGCTGGGCGATATCGCGCCAGCCGCCCATGTGGCGCACCTTGTCGCCCGCGTTGAAACGCGCGCTGCGGGACTCGATCACCTCGCCCACGGCAGCACCGTCAAGCGGCTCGCCCAGAGTGAACGGCTCGATGTAGGTGGTCACGCCGTCCATGCGGCCGCGCATATAGGGGTCAACGGACAGCCAGCTATTGCGGATGAGCACTTCGCCGTCTGCCAGTGCGGGCAACTCGAGAGCTTCCAGCTGGAACAGCTCGCGTGTCGGCAATCCTTGCGGATGTTCATTAATGGTGAAATAGCGGCTTTGCATGGGTCACTCCTTGCATTGACAAGAACACAGGCACCGGCGACTAAGCGCCGGCGCTGCGTGAATGCCAACACTTTATGCCCGCAGCGTCATATCACGCCAATGCAAGACACTTAAAAGCACTATGCGTTATGCTGATAAGACAGGGCTTGAAACGCTCTTCCACTACCTCAAGGCGATACCGCTATGCACCTTGCCGACCTGGCTCGCCACGATCTCAACGCGCTGGTGACCCTGCACGCCCTGCTGGATTCGCGCAGTGTGACCCGCGCCGCCCAGCGGTTAAACCTGAGCCAGCCGGCGGTATCGCGCACGCTTTCACGGCTGCGTCAGGCCTTTGACGACCCGCTGTTTGTCCGTACCCACCGCGGCCTGCGTCCCACGGCGCGGGCACAGGCGTTGGGGCCGCCGCTTTCCCGGCTGCTGGAAGAACTCGGCGCGCTGCTGGCACCGCCCGAGTTTGACCCGGCGAGCACCACGCGCCGTTTTCACATCGCCACCACCGACTATGGCATGCACGCCTTCCTCGCGCCGCAGTGGCAAACCGTGAAGCATCAGGCGCCGCATATGCGCCTGGACGTGCAGTCCGGCAGCGGGGAAGTCGAGCAGCAGCTGGATGAAGGCGGGCCGGAGCTGGCGCTGTGCGTGCCCGGCGAGCGGGTGCCGGCCAGCGTGCACGGCCGTGAAGTCGGCCATGATCACTTTGTTTGCGTGATGCGTGAGGATCATCCGCTGGCGCTGCAGCCGGAGGCAGACTTTACCCTGGAGGCGTTTTTGCACGCCGACCATCAACTGATCAGTATGGGCGGGGATGATCGCGGGGCGGTGGATCTGGCGCTGGCCAAACGCGGGTTGAAACGCCGGGTGAGCCTGCGCCAGCCGCATTTTCTCGCCGGTTTTTCCGCCACCCAGCACAGCGATTTGCTGCTCTGCGTACCGGGCTGCCTGGCGGCCAGCGTGGCCGACCACTGGCCACTGGCCCTGCGCCGGCTGCCGCTTGCGGTACCCTCCTTTGCCTACTGGCTGGTGTGGCACGAGCGCCACCACGCCGATGCCGGCCACCGCTGGCTGCGCCACGCCCTGTTTGACGGCCTGAAAGCGCGCCACCGCACGCTCAGCCAGCGCCCGGGGCTACCAGTTTAGGCCGATACCCACGTTATAGGTGGTGTCGCTCAGGTCTTCGGCGCTGTTTTCGACCCAGTCGGTTTCCACCGACATCTGCAGCGAGGCCCAGTCGGTCAGCGGGTAGCGCATGCCGGTTTCCGCGTCGAGCAAAAAACTGGTGGCCTGGGAAAGCGCACGGCCCGCGCGGCCGTTGGCGTAAAGCTCCAGCAGGTCTGCCCACAGGTAGCGATTAAACTGCCACTGCAGCACGCCGGTCTGGAAGTTGTCATCGGGCTGATCGGCGTACTGATAGCGGTTGCGCGTGAGCAATGCCGACAGCGAAAATGCCCCGCGTTCGTTATCCCACAGCTGGTAACCCGGCCCCACGCCAACGGAAAAACGCCGCTCAAGCGCTTCGTTCCAATCTCGGTTGGTGCTGACACGCCCCTGCCAAAAATGCCGCTCAGAGAAAAATCGCTCGGGCGAGTACGCCAGATGCCAGTCGTTTTCACGCCGCTTGCCATCGCGATATTCGCGGTGATAGCTGGCCTGCCATTTATGCCGCCAAGCCCCCACCTCTAAGCGTTGGCGCAGATCAAGCTCCAGCTCTCGGGTATCGGCGGTGCTGTGCTCGTACTCGAAGGCCACGTCTACGCCGCCGGTGGCGTTGAACGGGCGCTCGGTCGGCGACGCGGCGGCGTCATCCCCGGCCGGTTCGGGTCTGGGCGGCTTGGGCTGGACGGCAAAGCCCAGCGCGTTCATCGCCTTGACGCTGGGCGACGGCGGCTCGTCAAGCGCTACGCGCTCGACCCGCCGGGCGTCGATCTCGATCTCGCCGGCGTAGTCGGTGTCTATACGCCAGCGCGCCGACGTCTTGTCCACTATCGTGCCGGTCACACGATCGCCGTTTTCAAGCCACAGGGTATCCGCCGCCAGCCACGGGGAAACCAGCAGAAAGGGAAGCAGAAACACTCGGGCCAGGTGGGGTAATCGTTGCATTCATCGCTCGGGCCGGCGCGGACTCAGGGGGTAAAAAAGCTTCCCCCCGCCGGGGCGAGGGGAAAAGAACGCAGAGATTAACGCGTTAGCCGCACTTCGACCAGCCGCAGCCGGCGTAACAGGTGGGGCAGCCGTCCATCATTATCAGCTCACCGCGACATTCGGGGCAGTGGCCCACCACGGCGGGGCCTGCTCCCGCCGATTTTTTGTCGGCGCCGTCACTCGGCTCTAATGGGTCCGCCACCGGCGCCTCGGCATCTTCAGCAGGCGGCTGCCAGGCATGGCCGTGGGTCATGCGGTGAGCGTAGCGCTCGACCAGCGCTTCCACCGGCACCTGATGGCCGTCCTGATCCAGAAAGCCGCGACGATAGAGAATCTGCTGGATCGACCAGGCGATCGCCGCCACTTCGGAGTCGTGAAACACCGGCTTGCCGTGGCGGTTCCAGCCGCAACGCACCAGGCCTTTATCCCACGCTACCTTACGCAAATCCGCCACCGCCTGGGTGGCGTAGCCGCCCCGGGCGGCCAGCGACAGGCTGCGCATGGTCGCGGTGATCCACTGGTGTTCGCTTGAGAGCTGGCCCGAGGGGAAGAAAAACTCTACCGGGCGCTCGATCACCACGCGCTTGCCGCCCACCACGCCTTCCACCGGCATGAACGACACCAGCAAATAGACTTTTTTGCGGCCTTCCGCGCCGACATAGGAGATTTTCTCTGAGACGGCTTCCAGCGTGCCTTCGGGGCGCGACGCAATCCGTAGCGTCAGCGGGTTTTCGTCCTGCAAGGCCGGCTCAGGTTCTGGCGCGGCGTCCGGCTTGATGCGATAACCGACAATTTTTGAAGTAATTTCAACGGCCATGATGCTCCCCCACAAAATCTGGATTAACGGACAAAGTCATAACGCCCTGCTTACCACTTGCCATAGGTGCCTTCTTTCAGCGCATCAAACAGGTTGGCAGCGTTGTGTTCCTCGCCGTCGTAAAGCACCGTTTCATTGCCTTTGAGCGCAACGGTTTCGCCGTTTTCCAGCTCGAACTCGTAGGTGGTATTTTTCAGGTCGTCTTCGCGTACCAGCACGCCTTGAAACGCTTCGGGGTTGAAGCGGAAGGTCGTGCAGCCCTTCAGGCGGCTTTCGTAAGCCTGGAGGTACAGGTCTTGAAACTGCTCGAAGGGGAACTCAGTGGGCACGTTGACCGTTTTCGAAATGGCCGAGTCCACCCACTGCTGGGCGGCGGCCTGCACGGCGACGTGCTGCTCGGGTGTGACGCTGTCGGCGGTGATGAAATAATCCGGCAGATCGCTTTCCACTGCGTCGGCGGTGATGAAGTGGCGGTAGGCGGCCAGCTCGAACGAGACCACTTCCACCTGTTCCTTGGTCTTTTTACCGGTCTGGATGACGTTGCGGTAGTAACGGTGCGAAAACGACGGCTCAATGCCGTTGGAGGCGTTATTGCCCATGGACAGCGAGATCGTGCCGGTGGGCGCAATCGAGCTGTGATGGGTAAAGCGCGCGCCGTGCTCGGCCAGCGCGCTGACCAGCTCAGGCTCGAGCGCGGCAACTTTTTTCATGTAGGCGCTATAGCGCGCGTGAAGAATGCGCCCGGGCACCTTGTCGCCGACCTCATAGCCGTCTTTTTTCAGCTGCGGGCGTTCGCGCAGCATCTTGGGTGTCAGCGTATGCTCTTCCTCGAGCACCGGCGCCATGCCCTTTTCGCGGGAAAGCTCAAGCGCCTGCTTCCAGCCTTCGATGGCCAGGTGACGGCTGACTTCCTCGGTGAACTCAAGCGACGCTTGCGAGCCGTAGGGAATCCTGAGCATGGTCATCGTCGAGCCCAGCCCCAAAAATCCCATGCCATGGCGGCGCTTGGCTTCAATCTCGCGCTGCTGCTCGGGCAGCGGCAGGCCGGCGATTTCCACCACGTTATCCAGCATGCGGGTGAAGATCGCCACGACTTCACGGTAGCGCTCCCAGTCAAACCGCGGCGCCTCACCAAACGGCTCGATCACAAAGCGCGTCAGATTGATCGACCCCAGCAGGCAGGCGCCCTCCGGCGGTAATGGCTGCTCACCGCAATTACCTGTCACTAACCCATTGAAAATTAGATTATTTTTATCATTTTGCGTCGTGTCAAAAACGGCCTCGCGCCCTATATATTCAATCGATTTTACCGTCGTCGTATAAGACGTTTTGACGGCGCTCGAACGCATGCTATGCCACTCCTGATACTTCTGATTCTTGGTATCAGTCAGGAAACCGATTTCCTGCATGAAACGGTCTCGCGAATCTGATCCAATCAGTAGTTCATGATCGGCTTTACACTGATACGCCTTCTGGCCACCGCGCCCATCCGGAAGCCATCTCTTACCCGCATTACGGCGCTTCAAAATTCGACAGAAGATACCCATGTTACTGAGTAGCATCTGCACATCTTTAAGCAGTTGCGGCTCACCTGATGCCAAGCGAATCGTGCAATAAGCATTCTTGTCATCGCGCTGTACCGTACCATCCGCCTGAAATAAGCCGCGCAGGTAGCCCTTGACGCAAGCCTCGCTGCCGCGCCAGACCACTTCGGGAACCTTGAGCTTGGTATTCTTGGTAAAGCCGTAATGCTCCAGCAGCCGTGCCAGAATGACCGAGCGGATAAACACATGTTGACGCTCGGCGACGGCGACCGGCGCCACCTGGCATTGACGGCCGTTTTTAGCGGAGTGGGCGATCAACTCGTTGACGTATTCGGCCGTCGCGGCGGCAAGTGTCCGATCCGCGCCCCAGAAGTTGACGCTCACGGCTTCATTGCCCTTCCCGCGATTTGTGAAATGACCATCGCCGGCAATAAGCCCGAGCAAGGTGCCCAGCTTCGCGTTACCTTCGGGGCCAAACTGGCCTTTACCCGACTGCACCCAGAGCTGATCCCCGACCTTTACCTCCTTCAGCGGAATTTTTCCTCGCTGGGTATAAAAGTCGTGCCACTCCGTCGCCTTTATTTCATAGCCCTCGCGGGTCGTCACGCGATAGACGTCAGCCTGATCGGCGGTCTTGAACACCGCGACGGCCGGGCGCGTTTCGGTGCCCTTATCGCCCGTGTCCAACGCCCTTTTATCGACGCTGACCCGCAGCGCTTCGCCCCGCTGATACAGCTCGCCAATCGGCACCTGACCGAACTGGGTATGCAGCCGCGTATCCGCCGTGACGCAGGGGTTGGTCGCGCGGATGTCTTCGCAGAACCAGTTGTTGTTCATACGGTTGACCTGATCGATCAGGATAAAGCCCGGCTCGGCGTAGTCGTAGGTGGAGGCCATGATGGTGTCCCACAGCTCGCGGGCGCGAACCACCTCAACGATACGGCAAGCCACGCGGCCTTCGCCGTCCACGCTGTAGCCGTCTTCGATAACCGGCCAGTCACGGTAGATGAGATCCTCGGCCTGAACATCGTCTTTTTCGCCGGGATGCAGCGGAAATGCCAGCGGCCAGTCAGCGCCTTGCTTGACCGCTTCCATGAACTCGTCGGTGATCAACAGGCTCAGGTTGAACTGGCGCAGGCGGCCGGCTTCGCGCTTGGCCTGAATAAACTCGCGCACGTCGGGATGGCCGACGTCGAAGGTACCCATCTGCGCGCCGCGCCGCCCACCGGCCGAGGCGACGGTGAAGCACATCTTGTCGTAGATATCCATGAACGCCAGCGGGCCGTTGGTGCCCGCACCAGCGCCAAATACGAACGCGCCCTTGTGGCGCAGCGTGGAAAAGTCATAGCCGATGCCGGCGCCGGATTTCAGCGTCATGCCGGCGTCGACCACGGAATCCAGAATATCGCGCATGGAGTCGCGGATGGTGCGCGACACGGTGCAGTTGATCAAACTCACCGCCGGCTTGTAGGCCTCTGCGCCGGCGTTGGAGAGAATCCGCCCGGCGGGTACCGCGCCGTTGGCAAGCGCCCAGCGAAACTTGGGTAGCCAGTGGCTGGCCGCGTCGCCTTCTACCGCGGAAAGTGTCCGCGCGACCCGCTCGAAGGTGGCATTTACATCGGCGTCTACCGGCACGCCGTGACGATCCTTGAGGCGGTATTTGGCATCCCAGATTTCCCGCGAAGGTACCTGCAGCGGCACATCGTTGGATGTTGTAACAGCCTTGGCAGCAGTACTCATGGCGCAATACTCCTTCCCCGTGGGGAGTCAGGGTGGGTCCGAATGGCGGGCGATATAAGGTGTAGCGCGGTGAAGTATAGCCGCGCCCCGATAACTATATAAGCTATTTTATTACCTACTTACTACCACATATAGGTATTTTGGAAATATCGCCCGACAAAACAATCGCTTGGCTTTTGTCCTGACGCGCCGCGTTATAGGCTTGTCCCGCTATCTCATCGCAGGCGCGGAAACCGACGCCTGAACCAGACTCACACGACAACACAGGCAGCAAGGGCAATGGGGCAACGCAGAAAGCAGGCAACACTCAAGACACGGGGGCTGACCGTCGCTGCGCTGATGGTCGGTACGTTAATCGCCGGGGCGGAGCAGGCAGCGTCGTTTGACGTAAGCGATGCCGTGCAGCACGACGACTGGCAGTCGGTCACGCTTTCGCGGGGCGCTGCGCGAGGGGTTGAGAACGGGGCTGAGAAGGGGGCTGAGTTCGAGAGCGGCGAGCGCCATTTCCGCGCCGTGGAAAGCACAAGCTATGCCGATGCCACTCTAAGCGTCAACGCCACGCCCGGCGTGTGCGATATGCCCTGGCTGGAGATGCGGGTGACGCTGGAGGGGGAAGAGCAAACGGTGGCTACCGTACCGGCGCGGCTACGGGTGGATGACAAAACGCTGCACACCGCCGTGGCCGAGTTTTTTACCGAGCCGGAAAACAACGGCTTTTACGCACATTTCTACTTGAACGATGCAGACAGCCTGCTGGACGACATGCATGCCGGAGAGCAGATATTCCTCGGCTTTGAGCAGGGCGCAGACGAGCCCTGGTACATGATCTTCAGCCTGGACGGCGCGGACGACGCCATTGACAAAACGCTACAGGCTTGCCGTCGCGCTTCCCGGCCCTGAGGGCTTGCGCAGCACCAGCTCAACGCGCCGGTTGGCGGCGCGGCCGTCCGGCGTGGCGTTATTCTGCATGGGTTGGGTATCGGCGTAGCCCACGGCGCGCATGTGCGTGACCGCCAGCCCCCGGGTTTTCAGATAGCGCAGCACGGCAATGGCGCGTGCGGCGGAAAGCTCCCAGTTCGAGGGAAAGCGCACCGTGGCAATGGGCACGTTATCGGTATGGCCCTCAATCGAGATCTGGCCATCGAAGGACCCCAGCACCTCGCCCAGGCTTGCCACCACTCCGCGCCCCTGATCGGTAAGCTGCGCCCGCCCGCTGGAAAACAGCAGGCTGTCGTCGATCCGCAAAGTCACGCCTTCACGGCCCTCGCTAACGTCAACGCCGGGGATGCTCAGGCCGGCAAAAGCCGGGCTCAGGCCGCTATGACGCGGCTTGATGCCGGTGGCCAGCGAAGCCAGCGACAGCGTCGGCATAGCGCTTGCGGTGTGCCGACGCTGGGTATCCCGGTCTTCACCGCCGCCGGGCGGGGTCAGCGCCAGCAGCAGCACGAACAGCGTGATCAACAGCGTCAGCACGTCCAGATAGCTGGTCAGCCAGCTTTCCTCATCGCCGCCGCTGACGGGCGACGCTTCGAGTGTGCGCTGTGTATCACGATCCAGCATGGTCGCTATTCCTTCTGGGTCTGGGCTTTCATTCCGGGGTCGCGGATTTCGTCGTGATAGTCGGCTACAAAGGAGTTCAGCGTTTCTTCGATAAACGACGGCAGGCGGCGCTTGGTGATCAGCGAAATCCCTTCGAGCACCATGTTCATGGTGATCAGCCGCTCTTCGGTGCGCCGTTCAAGCTTGACCGCGATGGGTTTGAAAATCAGGTTGGACAGCAAAATGCCGTAGAAAGTGGTCAGCAGTGCCACGGCCATGCGCGGGCCGATGACGTCCAGATCACCGGCGTCCATGACTTCCAGCATGTTGACCAGCCCCACTAGCGTCCCGATCATGCCGAACGCCGGCGCATAGGTCGCCATGGTGCGGAAAATCTGCGCTTCGGCGTGTTCCCGGGCTTTCAGCCGGGCGATGCGCCAGCGCAGCATGTCGAAAATTTCCTGTTCCTTGGTGTTGGCAATCACCAGCTGGATGCCCGAGCGCAAAAACGGGTTGCGGGTGTACTGCAGCTGCTCCTCCACCGCGCGCACGTCACCCTTGAACCACAGCCGCGACATATCCACCAGCTCTTTGATGTCATCGCGCACGTAGGTGTTTTCGCGCCGGAACACCACCGCCACCAGGCGCACCACGCGCAGCACTTCGCGCAGCGGGTAGCTGATAAACGTTGCCGCCAGCGTGCCGGTGATGACGATGGCAAACCCCGGCAGGTTAATAAAACTTTCGGGGGATTCTGCGGTGAAAAACAGCACACTTACCAGCAGTACAATGCTGGCAGCTATGCCAATCAGCGTTGAAGGATTCATCGACGGCTCCTCGCCGGGTACTTGAAGATCAAAACGCGTGCGCGGGGCACGCTGGCATACATTGCACGGCCGGCTATTCCTCGACAGGGCTAAGCCGGGTCGTGCAGTTTGGCGCGCAGGCGGCTGACCGCCTGACTGTGCAGCTGGGAGACGCGGGACTCGGTCACGCCGAGTACCGCCCCGACTTCCTTGAGGTTCAGCTCTTCCTGGTAATACAGCGCCATCAGCAGCTTTTCACGGTCGGGCAGTGCTTCGATGGCGGCCGTCAGCCCGGCGCGCTGCTGATGGCTGAGCAGCTCCTCAAACGGCAGGCCGATGCTCCCACCACCGCCGGCCGGCTCGCCGGTATCCACCGCCAGTTCTTCGTAGGGCAGCAGATAGCCGCTGTTGGTGTCGTGCAGCAGCTGTTGATAGTCGGCCAGCGGCATATCCAACGCGGCGGCAATCTCGGCCTCGTCGGGCGCGCGGCCCAACCGCTGTTCGAGCCGACGCACCGCGTCATCCATCGAGCGTGCCGCCCGGCGCACGCTGCGCGGCAGCCAGTCGCGAGTGCGCAACTCATCCATCATCGCACCGCGAATCCGCTGGCTGGCGAACGTGGCAAAGCTTGCTCCTTGGGTGGCGTCAAAGCGACCCAGCGCCTCCAACAGGCCGACAGTGCCGGCCTGTATCAGATCATCAAGCTCGATGCTTGCCGGTAGCCTGACCTGCAGGCTCAGCGCCTGACGTCTGACCAGCGGCATGTATTGACCCAGCTGATCCTGCTGTTTGTATCTGCCCTGTGCTGTATACATCGACTCGCCTCAAAGCCCTTGATACGTATTGCCTGGATTCCGTCCACATCATTGATAGTTAACGATGACCTGCAACCCCGTCACGCGAAAAGGCCGTTGCCCGGACGGCAAGCGAAAGCGAAAGTGCAGCGGCACATCGGCACGATAGCCGGCAAACGCCCGGGTCGTGCCGCGTTGCTGCGCCAGCGCCAGGCAGCCTTGCGGATGACATAGCCAGGCCTCCACGGCCTTGCCGGCGGGGGGCGAAAAGCGCCATTGCACGCGCTCTATCGCGCGGCCGGTGGCGTTACCCGAAGGCGGTACGGCGTTTTGCGACGCGCCCGGGCGATCGCTCATCGCCACCATGGTGCCCGGCACCGAGGCGACCCAGCTGCCAGTGGCTGCAAACGCTGCGGGCAACCCTGCCAGCAGCAGCCAGATGCCGATTAAAGCTCGTGCCAGCTTCAAGTGCATGAAGTGCTCTCCTTGCTCGCCGACCCGATGCTTGCATCTCTCTTGGGCTTGCACCTACTGAGCCAGAATAAGCAGTTCTATCCCCACGTAAGCATGAGCCGCATCATGTAAATTATCCAGCAAACCGGCGCGTGGCAAGTGCGGCTCGTGCAGCGCCAGCAATCGCCGTGGGCCGCCGCCGCGCGCCAGCTGGCACAGCGTGCGGTAAGTATCGGAAAAAGCATCGGCGCTGCTGTCGACCCAGAGCGCCCAGCGCGCATGCTCGCGCGCCAAACGGGGCAGCGCCGGATCATCGGGCATCACCAGACGCACATCCCAGGCGTCCGGCGTGCCCGCCCAGCGCCGGCCCAGCGCCGCCCACTGCTCAAGGCGCGCCTTGACGCGCTCTGCCTGGCGCGGGCCACGGCCGGGCAGCCCGACCACCATCAGCACGGTTTTGGCCCGGGTTGACGCTACCGGAGGCGCCGCTGGAGCCACTGCAGTTGAAGACGCTTCGGCTGCCGGCGTAGCTGGCATGAGTGCCTCGTGCCCGCCGTCTTCAGCCTGTTGTTGACGCTGCAAGCTGGCCCATTGGCGCAGCCCGGCGGCCTGATCCGTCGTTTTGCTGCTCACGCCACGCCCTCCCGGCTGACGCTACCCAGCTGGCGAATGGCATCGCGCGCCATCAGCGCATACAGCAACGCATCCAGCAGCGCGGTATCGCGCCGCCGCCGACGGGACCCAAGCAGTGCCAGCAGCTCGCGGCGCAAGATTGCCGCTTCGTCGTCTTCGCCGGCGTCCAGATGGCCGACCACCGCCGCCGCGCCGCTGGCCATCAGCAGGCGCACTTCGGCGCTGACATCGCCGCCGTCGTCCTCCTTGATCTGCTGGAACGCGCGCTTGGTCAGCGGTGCAAGGCCTTCGCCCTGAAGCTGGGTGAGCAGCAGCGACAGCGCCTCGACGCCCAGCCGGCGCGGCGTCAGCCAGTAGCGGCGCACCACGGTGCGGGCGCTTTCCGGGTCGCGCACTTCGCCGTACCACGCCAGCATGGCGGTGCCGTTGTCGTCGGTCACTTCAGCGTAAACATTCCACAGCTGCATGGCCTGGGCGCGAAACCGCACGCCCACCTGATGGGTCAGCGTGCTTTCCATGAACAGCTTGCGCAGGGTCGTGCGCTGATCATCAGCGTGGACCCGCTGAGCGCCGCTGACCTGGCTGACCCAGGTCAGCCGCCCTTCTTCCAGCCAGTCTCGCGCTGGCGCATCGGGCAGCGCCGGCAGCAGATGCACGGCAATGCCGTTGTGTTCGGTCAGCGCTTCCAGCCGCGCCTGCCAGCCGGCGGGTTGGCGATGCTGCAACCAGGGCAGCGCCAGCGTGGCGCCGTCCGGATCAAGGCCGACGTCGGGCATCGCCCAGTCGCAGCCGCGCTCGTTGCGCCGCGCCGACCAGCGCATGCCCAGCGCCGCACCGGCCGGTGGATAGTCATCAAGCAGCTGTTCAAGGCGCGGCTCTTGCACCGCTTTGGGCAACGCCGCCAGATCCCAGCAGCGTTCCAGCGCGTCAAAGCCACCCACCCGGGCGCGCAAACGTTCGAGCAGCGAGGACAGCCGCCGCCCCTGCCCGAGTACGTCCTGCGACCAGCGCGGCAGCCGAATCGCGGCGGGCGGCGCCGAATCGCCTCCGACAACACGGGGCGCGGCGCTGTCCAGCGCCTGGGCTATCAGCGCCGGAGCGCTGGCCAGGGCCATATCTTCGGGCACCCGCTGGCCGTGGGAGCCAAACAGCACGCGCATACCGTGACGCATGATGATATCCAGCACCGGCGCCAGCCGGCCGGCTTCGTCCTGCTTGCTGATGATGCAGTCGTCAAGCCCGGCTCCTGCGGCGCGGGCGGCCTGACGATAGCGCAGCACCACTTCCTCCAGCGTCTCGGGCTGGCTGGCGGCGTTGAGCAACAGCGCCATGCGCACCTGCGAGCGGCCGCCCTGCAGGTGCGCGATCTGTTCGATAACGCGCTGATCCCGCTGGCTCATGCCGACGGTGTCGATAATCACCCAGCGCTTGTCGGCCAGCTGCGCCAGCAGTTCGTCAATGGACTGTTCGGCGTCCAGCGCGAACATGGGGATATCCAGCAGGCGGGCGTAAATGCGCAGCTGCTCGTGGGCGCCGATACGAAAGCTGTCCGTGGTCACCAACGCTACCGGCTCGGTGCCGTGGCGCATGACAAACCGCGCGGCAAGCTTGGCCGTGGTGGTGGTTTTGCCCACGCCGGTGGGGCCGACCAGCGCGACAATGCCGGTCTGATCAAAAAAGGCGTTTTCCTCGTTCAGCACGGCAAGCTTATTGATCAGCTGCTCGCGCAGCCAGGCCAGCGGCTGATCGCTGTCGTCAGGCAGCGCGGCGATGTCCGGCGGCAGCGTGGCCAGCAGCTCGCTGGCGATTTCCCCGCTGAAGCCGATATCAAACAGCAGCTGACGCAGGCGCGCGGCCCAGCCCTCGGGGGCGCTTGCCACGCCACTGGCCAGCAGCTCGCGCATGTCCTGCATTTCCTTGAGCAGCCGCTCGCTCATGGCGGCCATCGGATCGGCCGGCGCGGGGGACTTTTCCTCCTGAGCGGCGCGGGCCTGGCGGTGAAGCCGGGCATAGTCCTTGGTCGAATGTTCCGTGCTGAAATGATCCGTGGTGGAATGGTCGGCGACAGGTGCGGTCTTTTCGGGCGCGGCAGCAGCCGGCTCCAGCCCGGCGACGGCCGCATCGGCCATGGCCAGAATTTCCACGCCGCCTTCCGTGCGGCGATTAGCGACAATCAGCGCGTCATCGCCGAGCGCATCGCGCACCTGGCGCATAACCTCGCGGCTGCTGGCTCCAACGAAACGTCTTACGCTCATGCTTTATCCTTTGCCTGGGTGAACCTGTATTCTTATCGGCCCGCGGTTAGCGGCGGGTGGCCGTTATTGCTGGCCGCCCACGACCGTGGCCACGCGTAGCGTGCGATCATCGGGGATTTCTGCCTGAGACATGACCACCAGATGGCGCAGGCGACGGCGCAAGAAGCGTGCCAGCACCGCGCGCAGCGAATGCTGCACGACCAGCACCGGCGGCTCGCCGGCACTTTCGTGACGCGCGAGTGCCTGCTCGGTCTGGCTCATCAGCGTATCGGCAAGTCCCGGTTCCATGGCGCCGTTGCCGTTCATCGCCTGCAGCAGAATCTGCTCGAGCTGGGTATCCAGCCCCATCACGCTGAGCGCTTCCTGACCGGCAAACCACTGCTGGGTAATCGCACGCCCCAGCGCCACCCGCACCAGCGAGGTCAGCTCGGCGGCGTCCTGCTGCTGCGGCGCGTATTCCGCCAGCGTATCCAGAATGGTGCGCATGTCGCGGATGGAGACGTCTTCATCCAGCAGATGCTGCAAAATGCGCTGCAGGACGGTAATCGAAATCGCCTTGGGCACCACTTCCTCGACCAGCGACTTCTGTTCGTCGCCCAGCTTGTCGAGCAGCTTCTGCACTTCCTGACGCCCCAGCATCTCCGGGGAGTGGCGGTGCAGCAGGTGGTTCAGGTGGGTGGCGATAACGGTGCTCGCATCCACCACGGTGTAGCCGTAAACCTGCGCATGCTCGCGCTGGCCGCTGTCGATCCACACCGCGGGCAGGCCAAAGGCCGGATCTTGCGTGGGCGTACCCTGCAGCTCGCCGGACACCTGCCCCGGGTCAATCGCCAGCCACTTGCCCGGCTGCGCTTCGGCGCGGCCGATCTCGGCGCCTTTCAGCGTCAATACGTAGATATTCGGGTCAAGCTCAAGGTTATCGCGAATGTGCACCACCGGCGGCAGAAAGCCGACGTCCTGGGCAAATTTCTTGCGCACGCTCTTGATCCGCCCCAGCAGTTCGCCCTGCTGGCGCGAATCGACCAGCGGGATCAGGCGGTGTCCGACTTCAAGCCCCAGCGTATCCACCAGCTGCACATCGTCCCAGCTGGCTTCCGGGGTTTCCTGAGCCGGCGGCGGTTCAGCGGCCGCCATGTCCTGTTCGACCAGCTGCTGATCCTTGTTCTTGATCAAAAACCAGGCGAGCCCTGCCAGCAGCAGGGTAAAGATGAGAAACACCAGATTGGGCATGCCGGGAATAATGCCCAGCAGCCCCATGACCACGGCGGCCAGAATCATCACCTGCGGGTTGAACAGCTGGCTGATCATCTGCTGGCCAACGTCCTGATCGGTGTTGACCCGGGACACGGTGACGCCCGCGGCGGTAGAAATCACCAGCGCCGGAATCTGCGCGACCAGACCGTCACCAATGGTCAGCAGCGTATAGGTCTCACCGGCGTCGGCAAAGCTCATGCCGTGCTGCAGCATGCCGATCAACAGCCCGCCGATCACGTTGACCACCATGATCACCAGGCCGGCCATGGCGTCACCGCGGACAAACTTGCTGGCACCGTCCATGGAGCCGTAAAAATCCGCTTCCTGGGCGACTTCCTCACGGCGCTTTTTGGCGTCTTCTTCGCCGATCAGCCCGGCGTTCAGGTCGGCGTCGATGGCCATCTGCTTGCCGGGCATGGCGTCGAGCATGAAACGCGCGCCCACCTCGGCGATACGTCCGGCACCCTTGGTGATGACCATGAAGTTGATCACCACAAGAATCAAAAACACCACCAGCCCTACGGCAAAGTTGCCGCCGACCAGAAAGGTACCAAACGCTTCGATCACCTTGCCTGCGGCGTCGCCGCCTTCGTGGCCCTTCATCAGCACCACGCGGGTCGAGGCCACGTTGAGCGACAGCCGCAGCAGCGTGGTAAACAGCAAGACAGCCGGGAAAGCCGCGAAATCCAGCGGCTTGGCAGCAAACATGCTGACCAGCAGCACGAGAATGGCCAGCGCAATATTGAAGGTAAACAGCAGGTCGAGCACGAAAGGCGGCAGGGGCAGAATCATCATGCCCAGGATCATCAGGATCAGCAGCGGCCCGGCGAGCAGCTTCATCTGCACATCGCCCATCCAGTCGCGCTGATTCAACAGCTGGGTCAAGCTTCTCATGGCGATGCCTCGCCGCCGCTCTGGCGGCTGTCCATTTCCGGCGGTACCGGAAGATTATCGGGTGTGGGGGGCACATCGCCTCCTTGGTCTGCTACGTGCTTCAAGCGATACGCCCAGGCCATGACTTCAGCGACGGCGGTATACAGCTGCGCGGGAACTTCGGCGTCCAGATCCACATGCTGATACAGCGCGCGCGCCAGCGGCGCGGCCTCCAGCCGGGGGATGTGCGACGCTTCCCCCACTTCGCGTATTTTCGCGGCCACGGCGTCGGCGCCCTTGGCAATCAGGCGGGGCGCGCCCATCTGGCCTTCCTGATACTTCAGCGCCACCGCGTAGTGGGTCGGGTTGGTGATAATCACGTCGGCCTCGGGGACCTGGCTCATCATGCGTCCGCGCGCCATGGCCTGCTGTTGCTGTCGAATGCGTCCCTTGACCTGCGGATCACCCTCGGATTCCTTGTGTTCGCGCTTGACCTCATCTTTACTCATGCGCAGCTTCTTGGCGTGGCTGTAAAGCTGAAACGGCACGTCGATCAGGATCACCACGATCAGCGAGAGTACCATCAGTCCGGCCGCCTGAGCGGCCATCATCAGGGCGGTGGCCAGCGCCTGATGGACCGGCAGGTTCATCAGCGCGAGAAACTTGCCGATGTTGAAGTACAGAAAGGCCGCGCCAACGCTGCCCACCAGCACCGTCTTGGCCAGCGCCTTGGCCAGCTCGATCAATGCCTGCAGGGCAAAAATACGCTTGATACCCTTCACCGGATTGAGTTTGGATATCTTGGGCTGCATCGATTTGGCTGACACCAGCCAGCCGCCCAGCAGCGCCGGCGCCACCAGCGCAATCACCACGAGCAGCAGAAACAGCGGCATCATGGCATACAGCATGCGCTCGCCGGCATCCAGCGCGGCCACCAGCATCGATGCGGTGTCAAACGCCTGGCGGCGATCAAACACGAAGGCATGTTCCATGACCATGGCCAGCTGATTGTAAAGCGTCGACCCCATGGTCCAAAGGCCAATCACCCCGCCCAGCAGCATCAGAAACGTGGTCAGCTCGCGGGAGCGCGGCACCTGCCCTTCTTCACGCGCTTTTTCCTCGCGTCGGGGCGTGGCATCTTCGGTTTTTTCGTCGTCGCTATCGCTATCTGCCATCGCTATCTGCCTTGACGTGCACCATGAAAAAGGCCGCTAAACACGTGCTCAGCCGCCATAAAGGCGGCTGAGCACGTGGTCATCCAGCAGACGCAATCGTCGTTTTGATGCTAAAAACCCAGGTCGTCGAGCAAGTCGTCTACCTGATCCTGACCGGAAACGATATCCGGTGCATCATCGTTGATTTGTGGCCCATTCAAAAGCTCTTCGTTGCGCCGCGCGCTGTCGCTTTTCCACTGATCCTCGGCCTTGCGCTGCATGCTTTGCCGTGCTTGGGCCTCGGGCATGCTGTCAATCAGCACCTGAACCAGCTGCTGCTCGATCTCGCGGATGACGTCCATCATCTTCTTGATCACCTGGCCGGTCAGATCCTGAAAATCCTGGGCCATCATGATCTCGAGCAACTCTTTGCTGGTCGCCGCGGTCATGTCGGGCACCTCGCCAAGATAGGTGCGGGTATCTTTCACCAGTGCCTTGGCGTGGTCGAGCTCCTGCGGCGCGGCAAACCACTCCGCCCAGCGGGTATCCAACGCCTCGGCACGCTCGGTGAGCTGATCCTGCATGGGCTGGGCGCGATCGACGGCGTTGAGCGCCCGCTCGGCGGCCTGCTCGGTCATCGCCGCCACGTAGTGCAAGCGGTCGCGCGCATCGGGAATGGCTTCAGCGGCCTTTTCGATCTCTTTATCCAGACCCAACTCACGCATGTTCTCACGCAGCATGCGCGTCAGCTTGCCAATGCGGTGAATCAGCTCATCGGAGGCCTCGTCGGACAGCGGGGCAGACCCGGTCTGCTCATTCGGACTCATGGTGTTGTCTCCCTGTTCTTCCGGCGCCGTATCATCGCGATGTTACTTGCCCATCTTGTCGAAGATTTTATTCAGCTTTTCTTCAAGCGTGGCGGCGGTAAACGGCTTGACCACATAGCCGTTGGCACCGGCCTGTGCCGCAGCGATGATGTTTTCTTTCTTGGCCTCGGCGGTCACCATCAGTACCGGCAGCTCCTTGAGCGCATCATCCTGACGGATTTCCTTGAGCATCTCCAGGCCGTCCAGATTGGGCATATTCCAATCGGAAACGACAAATTCAAAGTTGCCGGCGCGCAGCTTGTTCAACGCGTCCTGACCGTCCTCTGCCTCTTCAACATTGGTAAACCCCAGCTCCTTGAGCAGGCTACGCACAATGCGGCGCATGGTCGGAAAGTCGTCTATCACCAAAAAGCTCATGTTCTTGTCTGCCATTGTTCATCCTCTTGGTATTTATGGCTTGGTTTTTATGACCCGGTATTTGTGGCTCGGCATTCATGACATGAAAAGGCGCCGCATCGCGTCCGGCGCCCATCGTTCAATCAAGCGGGCTGTCTTGTATACACGTCGTTAAAACGCTTCCCACTCGTCAAGGTCATCCGTTGACGCGCCGTTCTCATTGCGCGCCACTTTAGCATTGTTTCTCACATTACCGGACGTCCCGCGGGACGTTTCCGCGCCCGGCAACGACGTCGGCGAGCCAGCCTGAGGCGCCAGCATGGCGCCCTGCCCGGCCAGGCGGAATACCGCCACGGCGTCTTCCAGCCGGCCGGCCTGATCTTCCATCGCCGCGGCGGCAATGGAGGCCTGCTGCACCAGCGTGGCGTTTTGCTGGGTGACCTGATCCATCTGCCCCACGGCCTGACTCACCTGCTCGATGCCGTCGCTCTGCTCCTGCGAGGCCGCCGATATCTCGTCCATGATGTCGGTCACCCGGCGCACCGACTTCAGCGTTTCGTCCATGGTCGTACCGGCCTGCTCCACCAGCGTCGAGCCTTCGTTGATTTGCGTGACCGAGGTGTCGATCAGCGTTTTGATTTCCCGGGCGGCGTCGGCGCTGCGGCTGGCCAGGTTGCGTACCTCGCCCGCTACCACGGCAAAACCGCGCCCCTGCTCACCGGCGCGGGCCGCTTCAACCGAGGCGTTCAGCGCCAGAATGTTGGTCTGAAAGGCAATGGAATCGATCAGTCCGGTAATGTCGGCAACCTGCTGCGAACTCCGGGAAATGCCGTGCATGGTCTTGACCACGTGGCCGACGACTTCGCCCCCGCGCTCGGCCGTTTGCGTGGCTTCCTGTGCCAGGCCGTTGGCCTGACGCGCGTTGTCGGCGTTCTGGCGCACGGTGGCGGTCAATTGCTCCATGCTCGCCGCGGTTTGCTGCAGCGACGCTGCCTGCTCCTCGGTACGCGAGGACAGATCGGCATTGCCGCCGGCGATCTCCCGGGCACGTCCGTAAATGGCGCCGCTGCCCTCACGCACGTCGCCGACGATACCGGCAAGACTGGCCTGCATCTTTTGCATGGTGGCAAACAGCTGACCAATTTCGTTACTGCTCAGCACCTTGATATCTTCGCTCAAATCAGCCTGGGCAATCGCTTCCAGGCGGGCAACAGCCTGGCGCAACGGCACCACCAACACCTTGCGGATACCTCGATAGAACATCAGGATGAGTGCGAAAGCCATCACCAGCACGGCAAGCCCCACGAACCCGAAATTCATCCGGGAAGCCTGATAACCGGTCACCAGCTGCGCCCCCCGGCCGCCGGTTATCGCCGTCAGCTGTTGCTCGGCTGCATCCAGCTGCGTCAGGGCGTTATTGATAGCGGTGCGGCTGGCTGCGTCCGGGCGGGCGAGCATGTCGGCCAGCGCATCACGTGTCTGGCCGATGCGGGCACCCGACTCGTTCACCGCAACCACATGCTCGGCATTGATGCTTCTCAGCGCCGTCAGGCTATCGTTCGCTGACTGACTGGCCAGCCAGCCCAGGCTGGCGATAATCGCCAGACAAACGAGGAAGCACAGCATGACGCCGTTAATGACCTGACTGATGCGAAATTTGCGTAGCAACGTAAGCATAAGGTGGCTCTCCTTGGCCGGGGGGTTAAACGCGCTGAGCTTGACCGGATGCCGCCACCAGCGACATCAACCGTCCGGGAATGTCGTCAAGCGCCACCGCTTCCGCGGCGCCACCCACGGCCAGCGCCTCACGCGGCATGCCGAACACCACGCAGGTTTCTTCGTTCTGGGCAAGCGTCGCCGAACCGGCCCGACGCATTTCCACAAGCCCCTGAGCACCGTCTTTGCCCATACCGGTCAGGATGACGCCGATGGCGTTTTTGCCCGCCTGCTGGGCCGCCGATTGAAACAGCACGTCCACCGACGGGCGATGCCGGTTGACCGGCGGGCCGTTGTCGAGCCGTGCGACGTAGTTGGCGCCGCTGCGGGCAAGCTTGAGGTGCTGGTCGCCCGGGGCAATGTAGGCGTGGCCGGGCAGTACGCGCTCGCCGTCCGTGGCTTCTTTCACCGTAATCCGGCACAGGCGGTTCAGCCGCTCGGCAAACGAGCGAGTAAAGCCGCCGGGCATATGCTGGGTAATCAAAATGGCCGGCGCGTTGGCCGGCAGAGGCTCAAGCACGGCGCGGATCGCTTCGGTACCGCCCGTGGAGGCGCCGATGATCAGCAGCTTTTCACTCGAGGTCAGCGGCGCTTTGAGCTCTTGTTTGGCCGGCGTGTTCTTGTGCCGCGCCTGGCGCGGGCGCGAGCGGGCGGCGGCGCGCAGCTTCTCGGCAATTTCGTTGGCGTACTCCATCATGCCGTTGCGAATACCCAGACTGGGCTTGGCGACAAAATCCAGCGCGCCCAGCTCCAGCGCTTTCAGCGTGATTTCCGAGCCGGACTGGGTCAGCGATGAGACCATCAGCACCGGCATCGGGCGCAGGCGCATCAGCCGCTCGAGAAAATCCAGGCCATCCATGCGCGGCATTTCCACATCCAGCGTGATGACGTCGGGGTTGTGCTGTTTGATCAGATCCCGTGCCACCAGCGGATCCGGCGCGACGGCGACAACCTCCATATCCGGCTGGGTGTTGATGATTTCGGTCAGCAGATCACGGATCAACGCCGAGTCATCGACGCACAATACTTTTATTTTCGTTGCGCTCAATGCACGCCTCCTTTCACTTGGGCACCTGACAAGACTCACGACCACCTCAGGTAAAAATGCCCTGAAATAATCCCGGCTTGTCTGTCAGACGGCCTACCTGGCTGCCGACGAATGGGCGGCCAGGGTATAAACGGTTTGCCCGCGCAGCTTGAACTCGGGACTGATGTAGGAAAAATTCTCCGAATGCCCGGCAAATAAAAGCCCGTTGGGCTTGAGCAGCGGGGCAAAGCGTCGAAGAATCTCCGCCTGCGTTTTTTTATCGAAATAAATCATTATGTTGCGGCAGAAAATGGCGTCAAACGGCCCTTCTATCGGCCAGCCCGGCGCCAGCAGGTTAAGCGGCATGAACTCCACCAGCGAGGCCACTTCGGCACGCACCCGGGCAAAGCCGGCGCGCTGCCCCGTGCCCTTCTGGAAAAACTGCTTGATACGTGCTTCATCAAGTTTGCGCACCTGCTCAAGCGGGTATACGCCGGTGCGTGCCTTTTGCAGCGCATCGGTGTCGATATCGGTGGCGACGACTTTCGACTGACTGGCACGCGCACCCAGCGCTTCCTGCAACGTCATGGCAAGCGAGTAGGGTTCTTCACCGGTAGACGACGCCGCGCACCATATTTTCACCGGGCCGCTGGCCTGCTTCAGGTGGTCGGCCAGCAGGGGAAAGTGGTGCGCCTCACGGAAAAACGCCGTCAGGTTGGTCGTCAGCGCGTTGGTAAACGCTTCCCACTCGCGGGATTCGGGATGCTGCTCCAGGCGCGACAGGTAATCGCTAAAGCGCGTCAGGCCGTGATGCCGCAGGCGCTTTGCCAGACGGCTATAGACCATCTCGCGCTTGTGTTCGGCAAGCACGATGCCCGCACGCTGATAAATCAGCTCGCGGATACGTCGGAAGTCAGCATCGGTGAGGATAAGGTCGCGCTCGATATGGCTACCGCTTCCCCAGGCGCCAGCATCCGCTTTGGCAGAAAATTCGCTCAAAAAGACTCCTGTAGCGTAGCGGGCACCGGCAGCTGCCGGGGCTCCCGGGCATCCTGCTCGCATGTCTCAATACGAAAGCGCTCCACGGTTTCCCGCAGGCGCGAGGCATCGCGCTCAAGCTCGTTGGCGCTGTGCGAGGCCTGCTGCACCAGCTCGGCATTTTGCTGTACGGCCTGATCCATCTGCGTAACGGCCTGATTGACCTGGCGAATGCCGTTGCTCTGTTCCTCAGAGGCCGCGGCGATTTCATCCATGATGTCGCTCACCTGCTGCACCGCCGCCAACAGCGTCTGCATGGTATCGCCCGCGCGGTTGACGCGCTCGGCACCGGCATCCACCTTGCCAAGCGACGTATCGATCAGCGTACGGATCTCACGCGCGGCATCGGCACTGCGTCCGGCCAGGCTACGCACTTCCTGGGCTACCACGGCAAAGCCACGGCCGTGCTCGCCGGCACGCGCGGCTTCTACCGACGCATTAAGCGCCAGAATGTTGGTCTGAAAAGCAATGCTGTCAATCAGGGTGATAATATCCGCGACCTGATGCGAGCTTTGGCTAATGTCCTGCATGGTATCAATAATCTCGCCGACCTCTTCCCCGCTGCGCCGCGCGGTGAGGGTCGCATCGCCGGCCAGCTGGCTGGCCTGGCGTGCATTACCGGCGTTGTGCTCAACGGTAGAAGCCAGCTCTTCCATGCTGGACGCCGTCTGCTCAAGGGATGAGGCCTGCTGTTCGGTGCGGGCGGAGAGGTCGTTATTACCTCCGGCAATGGTTTCCGCGCGGGCATAAATCGAGCCGCTGCTGTCGCGCACCACGCCCACCGTTTGCGATAGCGACGCCTGCATATGCTGCATGGCGGTATACAGGCGGCCGATTTCATTGTTGCCCGGCGACGCCACTTGCTGGCTTAAATCGCCCTGCGCCATCTTTTCGAAATAGCCCACTAAACGATCCAGCGGGCGCAGCACGTTGGCGACCACACCCCAGAGCACAATCACGGCCGTTGACGCCGTCAGCACCAGCACGCCCGCCAGCAGCCAGCGCATCCGCCCGGCCAGCTCAGCAAACGCCGCCTGGCGTGCCGCACTCGCATCCGCCAGCAGTTCCGTACTCTGGTCAAGGGCATAAAACCCTACTCCGCAGGCGAGCAGGATCAGTAGCGAAAAAGCGACCAGCACCAGCACCCAGCTGAGCCGCACCGTCATGTTGTACATTATGCTGCGTATCAACTCTATCACCCGCCTTTACCCCTGCATGACGGCACTGAAGTACCGCCTTGTCCGTCAGTTCCATTGCTTGACCTGCTGTGGCAACGGCCGTAACGCTAGTGCTCGCGGGTGCTGTCAACCAGCGCCATTTCTTCACTGGTCAGCAGCTTGTCGATATCCACCAGCACCAGCATGCGGTCATCCAGGCTGCCCAGGCCGCTAAGGAAGTCGGACGACAGCGTCACCCCGAACTCCGGCGCCGGCTTGATCTGGTCAGGCGTCAGCGTCATCACATCGGAAACGCCATCCACCACGATACCCACGATGCGATCTCCCACGTTGACCACGATCACCACGGTCTGACCGCCGTATTCGACATTCTCCAGGCGAAACTTGATGCGCAAATCGACAATCGGCACGATCACGCCGCGCAGATTGGTCACGCCCTTGATGAAGTCCGGCGCGTTGGCAATCCGCGTGACGTTTTCATAGCCGCGGATTTCCTGCACTTTGAGGATATCGATGGCGTATTCTTCTTCGCCCAGGGAAAACACCAGAAATTCGCGGTTGTCCGCTTCTGCAGCGGCCAGCACTGCATCGTTATTCGCTTGGCTCATGACGGCTCAGCCTCCTTTGACAAGACCGGGGTGGGGTGATTGGCAATTTTGCCGGCTTCTTTCTGATCACGGTTCAGGCGGTGCAGGGCGGTGATGTCCAGAATCAGCGACACGCTACCGTCACCAAGGATGGTGGCGGCCGAAACGCCGGGCACCTTGCGGTAGTTGTCTTCCAGGTTTTTCACCACCACCTGCTGCTGGCCGATCAACTCATCGACCAGCATGGCGTAGCGATGGCCTTCGCCCTGCACGATGACCGCAATGCTTTTGGTCGGGTCGGTAATGGCGCCCTGCACGTCGAGCACTTCGTGAATGGCGATGACCGGCAGGTATTCGTCGCGCACCTTGAGCACCACGTCATCGCCGGCCATCGCGTACATGTCTTCTTTGGTCGGCTGCAGCGATTCCAGCACGGCGGTCAACGGCAGAATAAAGGTTTCCGCGCCCACCTTGATGGACATGCCGTCAAGAATGGCCAGCGTCAGCGGCAGCACCACACGCGTGTTGGTGCCCTCGCCCTTTTTCGACTGGATTTCGACGCGCCCGCCCATGCCCTGGATATTACGCTTGACCACGTCCATGCCGACGCCGCGGCCCGAGACGTCGGTGACTTCCTTGGCGGTAGAAAAGCCCGGTGAAAAAATCAGCTGCCAGACATCTTCATCCGCCATGGTATCGCTGACGTTCAGGCCGTTCTCACGCGCCTTTTTCAGCAGCACGTCGCGGTCCATCCCGGCGCCGTCGTCTTTCACCTCGATCAGGATGTTGCCGCCCTGATGACGCGCTGCAAGCGTTAGCTTGCCGGTGCGCGGCTTGCCCACGGCTTCGCGCACATCCGGCATTTCAATGCCGTGATCCAGGCTATTGCGCACCAGGTGAGTGAGCGGATCGGTAATGCGCTCAACCAGGCTTTTATCCAGCTCGGTGGACTTGCCCTCGGTAACCAGCTCGATGTCCTTGTTGAGCTTGCTGGCGGTGTCGCGCACCACGCGGGGAAAACGGCTGAAGACGAATTCCATCGGTATCATGCGGATCGACATCACCGATTCCTGCAGGTCGCGGGCGTTGCGCTGCAGCAGGCTCATGCCGTTTTGCAGCGCGCTGTTGCCGACTGACTGGTCGTCGAGATCGCTGACCGTTTGATCAAGCATCGACTGGGTAATGATCAGCTCGCCCACCAGATTGATGACCTGGTCCACCTTGTCGACCGAGACGCGAATCGACGACTCGGCTGCGGCTTTCTTTTTCGGCTTGGTTTTTTTCGCCGGCGCTTCTTTCGTCGGCGCCTCTTTGGGGGCTGCTGTTGGTTCCGGCTGAGCACTTTGCGGCTCTGGCTCGGGCGGCGCAGGTGCGGGCGGCGGCGTATCGTCGGCCGATGACGCCGCCGACGTAATCTCGATCTGCCCGGGCTCGATGATAAAACACATCACGGCTTCGATATCGTCAGCGCTGGTCGAGCCGCTTAGCACTATCTCGTAACGTGCGTCATCACCCGATTGTTCAAGCACGCTGCCCAGCTGCTCCAGCTCTTCAACCAGCAGCGTGCGGTCGTGTTCATCCACGCCCAGCAGCAGCACCCGCAGTGCCTGCGCGCTCGTTTCGGGTGCAGCAGAGGACGTTATTTCTATCTGCTCGGGTTCGATAATAAAGCACATCACGGCTTCAATATCGTCCGCGCTGGCGGTGGTGCCAAGCGTCACCTCATAGCGTGTGTCATCGCCCGACTGCGCCAGCACGTCACCCAGCTGCTCAAGCTCTTCAACCAGTGGCATGCGATCTTTGTCACCCACGCCCAGCAGCACCACCTGTAGCGTTGCGCTGCTGCCGTGATCGTCAGCGGAGGCAGCGGGTTCCGGCTCGGCCTGGGGCGGGGCACTGGCGGCAGGCGCACCGCCGGCGTCCAGCTCCATGCCCATTTCGTCAACGGCAATTTGCTGCAGGGTCCGGCAAATACGCTCGAAGGTGTCGTGGTCGGGCTCTGCCTCACTGCGGTAGGCATTGAGCTGCTCGTGCATGATGTCTTTAGCCTCTAAAAACGTATCAACGAGGTCGGTACGCAGCGCAAGCTCACCTTTACGCGCGTAATCAAGCAGGTTTTCAAAAATATGCGTGGTTTTTTGCAGCACGCTGAAACCGAAAGTACCTGCGCCGCCCTTGATCGAGTGGGCGGCGCGGAAAATGGCGTTCAGCTGCTCGCTGTCCGGATCGTCAACATCCAGATCCAGCAGGTGCTGCTCCATATCGGCCAGCAGCTCTTCGGCTTCTTCAAAAAAGGTGTCATAAAAATCCGTTATATCCATGCTGCTCCACCTTGCTAGGTCATCTTTTTATGCCAAAAGAGGCTTATGCTGAAAGAGGCGTTGCTCACAAAGCCCGGCTACGGCTCAGGCGCGTCCTGTTGTGCCGCGCCGGATTCGTCGACGCCTTCCTGCTCTGACGGCAGCAGCGGCGAAGGCATTTCCGCCATAACGTTCGGATGACGAATGGCCTCGGCAATTTCCGGCAGCAGTACCAAAAGTTCGATGCGCCGGTTGGCCGGATCATTTGGCTTGGTGTCCGGCAAAATGACACGATCGGCAAAACCTGAAACGCGCAGCAGTTGATCAGGATCCAGCCCCCCTTCAAGCAACTCACGCCGCGAGGCGTTGGCACGATCACTGGACAACCCCCAGTTACTGTAACCGCGATAGCCACCGGCATAGGCCACGCTGTCGGTATGGCCGCTGATGCTCAGATCATTGGGCAATTCATTGAGCAGTGGCGCCATGGTGCGCAGCAGGTTACGCATATACGGCTCCACCTGATCGCTGCCGAGTTTGAACATCGGCCGCCGTTCGGTATCAAAAAGCTGTATTCGCAGCCCTTCCCGGGTGAGATCAAAGCGCATTTGGTCGCGCAGCTGGCGCAGCTCTTCATCCTCGGCAATGGCGCGCTCTATGCGCTCCTGAAGGTTGCGGACAAAACGCCGCTCTTCAAGGCTTGGCCGCGTGCGCTGCAAGGCGTCGATGCGTGCGCGCTCACCGGCGCTGTGCGAAGGGTCGGGGCCACCGCCGGGTATGACGCTGGTGCTGCCCGAGCCATCGCCGCCCGTAATGGCAGTGACCAACGGCGTGCTGAAGTATTCCGCTACTCCAATACGCTGCTCTTCACTTGCCGAACTGAGGATCCACATGACCAGAAAGAGCGCCATCAACGCCGTCATGAAATCCGCCAGGGCGATTTTCCAGGCACCGCCATGATGCGCGTGAACCACCTTTTTACGCCGAATAATAATCGGGCGCCGGTCTCCTCCCTGACTCATGCACTGCCTGCCTTCTTGGCCTCGCGGACGTAATCTTCAAGCTCGGAGAACGAAGGCCGCTCAGCGTTATGCAACGCCTTGCGCCCGAACTCAACGGCAATTTGTGGCGCATAGCCGTGCAGACTTGCCAGCAGGGTGACGCGAATGCACTGGAGCATTTTTTCGGCTTCCTTGGCCTGACAGCCCAGGTGGCTGGCCGCCGGCATCACAAAGCCATAGCCCAGCAGAATGCCCAGAAAGGTGCCCACGAGTGCGTGGGCGATCATTTCGCCCATCTCTGCCGCACTGGCATCGGCATAGGTCAGCGCCTTGACCACCCCCATGACCGCCGCCACGATACCAAACGCCGGCATGGCGTCGCCCACCTTGTGAATGGCATCAATGGGAATATGTGCTTCCTGCTCAAAGACTTCGATCTCGTGCAGCATCAGCTCGTCGATTTCCATCGGCTCCATGCCGCCGCTGACCATCAGGCGCAGATAGTCGGTCAGAAAGTTCAGAATATGCGGGTCAGCCAGCAATAGCGGGTGTTCCTGAAACAGCGCGCTGTCCTGAGGGTTATCAATATCGCGTTCGATGCCCAGCATACCCTCGCGACGAATCTTGGACAGCAGCTTGAACTGCAGCGCCATCAGCTCCATGTACATGGCACGGTTGTATTTTTTGGTACGCTTGAGCTTGGGGAATATCTTGAACGTGGCCTTGATGGCCTTGCCGTTATTGGAGGCAATAAAGGCCCCTACCCCTGCCCCACCGATGATCAAAAGTTCAAGTGGCTGGTAGATGGGACCCAGACTCCCGCCGGACAGCACATAACCGCCGAATACCGACAGCAGTACCACTACATAACCTAAAAGAAGAATCACAGGCGGTATCCTTTAGCCCTTGTCATGAAACGACGCCGCAGCGAGCAGCGCCCTGCTCGTCTGCTATAGCGCTCTACTCTATAAAGTCGGCCTCACGCCGCCGTTCTTGAATTATTTATCGCATCGGACGGTATTTTTTGTTTTGCGCGTCTTGCCGGCCCGCGATGGCGGCTGGCAAATACCACAGACATATTCCTGCGTGGGCGTATGGGCATGGGTGACAAAGTGTCCGGCGCAGCGCGTGCACGTTGCCAGCTGCAATATATCGCTTTCAAAAAAGCGCACCAGCGTCCATGCCCGGGTCAATCCCAGCACGGGCTCCACGCCATCCAGCGCTATCTGCTCATCATAAAGCCGGTACGCCTTGACGAAAGCGTCAATGCGCTCACAGCAGGTCCGGGTTAAAAAGCTGACGTATATATTATAGAAAAGCGATGAGTGAATATTGGGCAGCCAGGTCACAAACCAGTCAGCGGAAAAGGGCAACATGCCTTTGGGCGGCGACATGCCGCGCACTTCCTTGTAAAGCCGGATCAGCCGCGTACGGCTCAGCTCGGTTTCCGTTTCCAGCACCTGAAGTCGCGCTCCCAATTCGATGAGCTCAATGGCCAGCTGTACCTGGTTCATTTCATCCATCAGGCTTTTCTGACTCACTTGCTGCCTCTTTCCGTCAACGTTTCAAACGACGCATCGGCCAGCAGCAGCGAGGCATGCAGCCCGGTCAGCCCCTGATCGCGAGGGTTGTGCGTGACCTGACGCAGACGCTCGGCGCTGACGGGGCCGAACCGGCACAGCAGCTGATTACTGCGGGCCAGCTGGGTGAGCTGCCGGGCATTGAGTGACAGCAGCAGGTCAGCCATATCGGCATCGACTTTCAGGCGGAACATGCCCGCCTCGCGATCTTCACCCAGCAGGCGCTGAGCCAGCAGCAGGTAGGCCAGGTTCATTTCCTGTATTTCGTCGAAAAAGCTCGTATGACTCATGATGTCCTATGGGAGTTGGCGCTATTTTTGCTCTTGTCATTGCGCGTTCGTGCACATTATGTCCTTAAACGCGGCCTACAATGCAAGGGCTAACCACCAAGTGTCAACGTAACGGCGCCACGCCCTCCCCGGAAAGCTCAAACACCCACACCAGAAGCTCAGCGACAACCTGATAAAGGCTAGCGGGTATTTCTTCGTCAATATTGAGCTGCATCAGCAAAGCGACAATCTCTGGCGCATCGTGAACATAAATGCCTTGACGCGTTGCCTCCGACATAATGCGCTCGGCCAGCTCACCATAGCCCTTGGCGACCACCCGCGGCGCGCTTTCATGATCCTGATACGCCAGCGCAACGGCCTGACGACGCCCCTCACCGTTACTCATCATCAGCCTCGCTCAGATAGTGCGCGCTTACGCTAACGCGCTGCAGGTCAAGCGCAGACAGCCGGTTTTCCAGCCGAGACAACCCCTCCTCCAGGCACTCGTGGACCTCCGCGCTGGACGTGGTCAAGTCCACGCTTAACGTGTTTTTATACAGGCGCAGGGAGGCTTCGAAAGCACCCAGACTGGGCACCTCCAGCCGTATGTCCGACTGCCAGCCCTCCTGGGACTCATCCCGCGCGGATTCCTGTTCAGCGTTCTGCTCGTCAGGACGCTTGGGCAAATTGACCACCAACGCCATAAAAATGCCGGCCCATACATCGCCCTCCCAGCGGATAGTGGGCGCCACCAGCATTTCCAGCTGCTGGCGCACCAGGCTTTGCAGGCTTTCATGCACCACGTCGCGTGATTTATGCGCCGCGGCCATTTCCAGCATATCCCGCATGCCCGCAACCTCAGCACGCGCGCCTTCCATAGGAGGCACTGCGCTCTGCGGGGGAGGCATCGCCGCTGCGGTAGTTGTCGCGGTGTGGCCACTGGCCGTTGCCACCGTCGGCAACAATACGCTGCCGGGCAGCACGGGCCCCGAACCGCCCTGCGCACCGGCTGCTGACGTCGGCAATGCGGCGGCAGGCAGGGAGTGGCCGGGCAAGATAAACGGCACCGGTGTCGGCAGCAACAGCGGTGGCGCATTGGCCACCAGAGGATTTTGTATCAGCGCAGGCGCAGCACTCGCACTGCTGGCCGGGGCCACAGCCCTTGCGCCAGCTGCGGCGGGATCGGCCATCGGCAGTGGACGCACACCGGGCTGCATTTGCGGCTCACGCAGCAGCTGCTGACGCGGCATGTCGCCCTGAAACCAGCGCTTGAGATGCGCTTCGTAAAACAGACCGCTGTCGCGCACGCTGGCTTCAATACGCTGCGCCAGCACCTGCGGGGCAGGCGGCTCTGCCGTGGACATCAGCGGTGCCGGAGTGCGCAGAACGGAAGGCGGCGCAGGAAAACGCACCAGAAGGTCAGCAATGCTGCGCGCCGCCGGGCTGAAGTGGGTCTGCGTGGAACCCGGCGCCGATGCTGCGGTGCCATCTCCGCGCCCGGCAGTGCGCAAGGCATCAGGCTGTGGGGGCAGCCGGTTGAGCTCGCCAAGCCGTGGATCCGCGCGCGCGTCCAGACGCGAGTCGCTGCGTAGCGCGCGTGGCCCGTCCCCCGGATCGATCGGCCTCACCGGCACATTGAGCTCTTTCGGCGCGACGTTGCCGCCCTTGCCCAGCACCTGATGCAGGAGGGTATCAATCAGCGGCGTGATGGTACTCACGTCGTCCTCTTCACATCATCTTCATGATGCGTATAAAAAGCGTCAGTAGCTCCCTGTTGCGGACCATAGGCACGATGCAGCCGACGCTCGCGCTCAGACACGTCAATCAGCTTGCTGAGCTCGTCGCGCCTGGCCACGAGCTGGCGACGCACCGTGGCATCGTGCTCCAGAATACGTTCGAGAAGTTCGGCCTTGCGCTGTTGCCCGTCGGCATCCAGGGCAACGCCGGCATCCAGGTGCCGCAGCTTGTCGACCAGCATGACGTATTGGGTGCGCTGCTCGATAAGCTCGGCCCACTGCTCGGCGCTGGCCAGCTCGTGCATATGCGCGGCGCTATCCAGCAGCGTGGCATAGGCATCAAGCAGCGTTTGCTGAGTCATTGCATCATCGGCGGACGTAGACGGGTTCATGGGTGCCTCATGCACTTTGCGGCTGGCCAATGTCGCGCCAGGCGGATGCGATATCGTCAAGCAGCCGCTCGGCGTCGTCCAGGCTTGCTTCATCGTTACGCAGATTGGCCGTCAGCAACAGTCGGGCAATATAGTCGTACAACGCGCCCAGCCGCTCGGCGATTTCTCCGCCTTTTTCCTGATCAAGCGCCGCCACCAAACCGTTGTTGATGATATCCAGCGCCCTGGAGATGGACTTGCCCTTCTCCACCGTATTACCCGCCTGCATGTGAATACGCGCCGCACGCATGGCGGTATTGGCACCGTCAAACAGCATGACGATAAGCTGATGGGGGTTTGCTGACATGACGCCGCTTTCCACGCCAACCCGCGCGTAGGCGCTGGCTCCCTGCCCATAGGCGGTGGCACCGCGAGAATAAGTCATAAACATCGCCTCCTGAGGGTCAGACCCGCCGCCACAATGGCGGACCGGAAAATACTGATGCCGGCAGACGCTCCCGCGCCGGCTTCAAGAATATATCGGCAGATTACGTTATGACTTTAGCCACTGCCTGAGTTTTCGCGGATCAGGTGGATACCGCCACTTCACCCACCGGCTGACCCAGCCGCTCGGTGACGTTGGCGCGGACCATCTCGCCCAGATTCTTCGATGTCGGGGGCTCCGGCCGTGCCGTGATCTGCACTTCAACCGGATTGCCCTGCTGATTCACGCGCAGCACCCAGGCGAGCTGGTCGCTTGAAAAACGTACCAGCGATCCTACCGGCAGCGTTTTGAAATGTGCGACATAGCGCTTGATCCAGCGCGGATCAAACTGGTGCGGATGGCGCAGCAGATGACGATAAATTTGCTGCACCGTACGCGCCGGACGGTCCGCGCGATCACGGCGCATGGCCTCCACTACGTCTACCACGGCGCCGGCGCGCGCCAGCTCGTTGAGTTGCTCGCCGGTTATCCCCTGAGGATAGCCGCTGCCGTCCATCCGTTCATTAATGCCGCCAATCACGGCCTGGGCAATATTGGCTGATAACCAGTGACAGCCGCGCAGGCGTTCCAGCAGCAGCGGCACGTGCTCTTGCAACGTCTGGCGATGCGGCGCATCAAACGCGGCCGCCTGAAACAGCACCTGCGGCACCAGCGCCTTGCCCAGGTCGTGGACCATGCCGCTGGCGGCAATGGCCTTGCGCACGTCTCGTGGCATATTGGCGCCGGTCAAATCCAGCAGCTGCACCGCTACCGCCAGGCTATGGCGCACCAGCAGCGGTTCGCGAGTCATGCAGCGCGTGGCAAACAGCAACGCTTCGCGATCTTCTTCATGGAGCAACAGCAGCCGGTCGGCATAGTGTGAAAGCTGGCGCGAATCGACGTTACTGCCGCTTTGCAACAGCAGCATCTGCGCATCCAGAAACGCCGCCACCTTGGCCAGACGCCGCGCCACGGGCGTTGCATAGTGCGCAAACTCGCGGCGCCCGACATGGTCACCGGCCAGGCGCTTCTGCGGCGTTTCAAATAGCGGGGAAGGCTGACGCTCGCCTTTGGCTTCCTTATGGTAGCGCGAGGCTTCACGCTCAATTTCACAGACGAAATACCATATCTGGCGCTCTTGATCGGCGCTGCATTGGGCAAAGCGCAGGCCGGCGCGCAAAAGCTGCTGCTCCGGGTCGGTGTTCTGATGCCGCACCGTTCCCTGCACGGCAAAACGGGTACCGTCCGGAAAGCCCAGCTCCAGCCTGAGGGGGTAGCTCTGCGCCTCGGTCAGTATACCGCTCGCCGCCAGCGGCAGCTCAAGCTGACAGCCGGCCTGTGACAGGTCACGCAGCTCGCCCTGCACCGCCTCATGGCTTTGCCCCAGCAGCGTGGCCGTCACTTTCATGCCCATGCGCAGCTCAGCGCGAAACGACTCGCGCTGTTGCAGCACTCCCAGTGAGGCGGGATAGTCGCTGCAGCACAAATAGCGCCCGCCAACGCGGCGCACCTCCGTCAGTGTAAGCCGTGGCGTGCGCACCATCTTGCCCTTGACCTGCCCGCGCAGGAAAAACCCTTCGCCTTCCTGCAAGCGTATGACCAAGTGCTCAACCGATGACAAGTCCATCACCAGCATGTGGTCGGGATGCTGCTCCATCAGTACGATCGGCTCTGGCCGCGTCTCTGGCTCGTCAAGACACAGCAGCACGCCGCCACTTTCAATCAACGCATTCAATAGCGTAGCGATTTCCGTCGTTCCACCCACTGTTTCGTACTGTTTATCCCGCGCTTCCATCCCTTGCCCCGCCTCTCATATGCCCTAAAGCAATAAACCCGAGCTTGTCAAAAAAAACGTTTTATACTAAAGCTTTTTGATAGCGCTGCCGATATGTTTCATGCGGCTGCGCGATAAAAAACAGCCTATTTGCGACAGTCTGGCGATACGTTACTCAATCACCTGACTGTCGAGACGGAAATCCAAGAGGAAGGAATCATGCACCCACCGTTTATTGATGCGTCGAGTACGCTCTCGACCCCCGCCCGGCAAGACGTCACAGCGCGACAGCGCCTGGAAGGCGTGCTGGAAAAACTGCCGGCACCGGGGACTCAGCGCTCTCCGGAAGCACAGGACCGGCCGATCAATCCTGCCGAGCTGGTTGAGCCCATTCAACGCATCAATGACGTCATGCGCCAGCACGGTCTGGAGTTTGATCTCAGCGACGAGCGCACCCGCGTTGTCACCCGCGTAGTAGATAGCCAGTCAGGCGAGGTGATTCGCCAGATTCCCGCTGAAGAAGTCCTGCGCATTGCCGAACGCCTGGGAGAAATGCAAGGCAACCTCCTGTCCTCACAGGCCTGATCTTCCACTCACGCCACAAAAAAGGCGCCGCGTGAATCACGCAGCGCCTGACAACTTTTGTGCTTTACAGCGTTGCCGAAAGGCAGCAAGCCTACTCAGACCTGCATGTTCATCACGTCGCGATAGGCGGAAACCAGCCGGTTGCGCACCTGAAGCCCCATCTCGGATGCGACGCTGGCCTTCTGCATATCCATCATGACATCGTTGAGCTCGAGGTTTGAATCCCCCGACTGAAACGCCTGCGCCTGACTTGCCGCGGTTTGCTTCAGCTCGTTGATGCGATGCAGCGAAGCCGCCAGCTCACTGCCAAAACTCCCCTGCTTCGTATCCACGGCATCCGCTGCCTGAGCGCCCTGCAACGGCGACTGACTGGCCTGGGAAGCGAGGCTTTGCATTTGCTGTAGCGCTGACTGAATCGCGGGCGACGTCATAAACATGCCTTAAACGCTGAAAGATGGAATAATAGGGGAAGTTTAACACCGGTAGGATGAGTCTTATACGAACAAATGCGTATAAAAACCGGGGCTTTTCCTTACTTCGGGGTGGACGCACCGCCGGATAATGGCGTTCATCATAATTCCGCCCCACTAAGCGTGCAGATATTCATGCTTACGGATACTCACGCTTGCGGACAATCGCGATTGACGGATATAGCCTATGCTTTCTTTGGTGATGCGCCTTGACCATCACCGGTTTTGTTTGCTTACCCGGAGGGTAGCATGAGCGAAACCGGTGCAACGGCAGGCCGTCAGAACACGACAACAGCATCTTCAAACAGCGCCAACGCAGCGAACAACGAAAGCGCTGCGTCACCCGCTGGCCGCTTCATGCAGCAGCTACGTCGCAATCCGCTTGTTGCCCTGCTTATTGCCGGGGCGGCAAGCATTGCCGTGGTGGCAGCGCTGCTGATGTGGGCAAGCAGCCCCGAATATCGCGTGCTGTACAGCAACCTGGACGAGACTGACGGCGGCCGCATCATTACCGAGTTGGACACCCGCGGCATACCTTACCGTTTCAGCAATAACGGCCAGGCGCTGATGGTGCCCGGCGAAAACGTCCACGCGCTGCGGCTGCAGCTGGCTGAACAGGGCCTGCCACGCGGCGGCAACGTCGGACTCGAGCTGCTGGACGATCAGGCCTTCGGCATCAGCCAGTTTGCCGAGCAGGTAAACTACCAGCGCGGCCTGGAAGGCGAGCTTGCCCGCTCGATTGAATCGCTCGGCCCCGTGGAAGACGTGCGCGTGCACCTGTCCATGGCCAAGCCCTCGGTCTTCATCCGTGATCGTGAGCCGGCCAAAGCCTCGGTGGTACTGACGCTGCTACCCGGCCGCGTGCTGGGCCAGGGGCAGGTCAGCGCCGTCGTGCATATGGTGTCGAGCAGCGTCCCCGAGCTTGCCGCGGCCGACGTTACAGTGGTCAATCAGGACGGGCTGCTGCTCTCCGCCGACACCGGCAAAAACAACGACCTCGACGGCTCTCAGCTGAAATACATCACTGAGGTCGAACGTTCGTACCAGCGGCGTATCGAAAATATCCTCACCCCCATTCTGGGCGCGGAGAACGTGCGTGCGCAGGTTGCCGCACAGATCGACTTTTCCCATCGTGAACAAACTTCGGAAACCTACGGCCCCAATCAGCCGCCCAACGAGGCCGCGGTGCGCAGCCGTCAGTTCAGCGTTTCGCTCGACGGCGACGACCCGTTGGCGTCCGGCGTTCCCGGTGCGCTAAGCAACACCCCGCCGGGCACGGCCATATCGCCGATCAATGGCGCCGATGCTCAGACAGATGATCAACAGGACGACCCGCAGGGCAATCAGCAAAACGCTCAGGCAACCGACAATGCCAATAACAACGCGGTGCGCCGTCTCAATCAGGATGACGTGATCAACTACGAGGTTGACCGCAACGTTGAGCACGTCAAATATCGCCGCGGCCAGGTCGAGCGCCTGACCGCCGCCGTGGTCGTCGACTACCGCGATGAAATGAACGACGAAGGCGAGTGGGAACAAACCGCGCTGACCGACGACGAAGTGCGCCAGATTGAAAGCCTCGTACGCCAGGCCATGGGCTTCACGCCGGTGCGCGGCGACGCCATCGAAGTGGTCAATACGCCCTTCGCCGAGCTCGTCGAAGACGAGACGGTGACGCCGTGGTGGCAGCAGCGCGAGATTCTGGCCATGGCCGCCAGTCTTGGCCGCTACCTGCTGGTCGGGCTTGCCGCCCTGCTGCTTTACCTGCTGATTCTGCGCCCGCTAATCAAGCGCTACACGCAGCAGCCGCTGGTTGCCGCCGCACCCGGTGGCACACTCAGCACCAGCGTAGGGGACGACGACGCGGCGGACGCCGACGACAACGCCGAGAGCGACGAGGAAACCTACGAGAAGCCGCAACGCAAGCGTAAAACATCGCTTTACGAGCACAACCTCAATGATCTTCGCGAAATGGCCCAGGAAGACCCCCGCATGGTCGCCATGATCATTCGCAGCTGGATGAATTCCCAATGAGCGCAGTCGAAGCAATGAGCGGCGCACGTAGAAGCGCCATTCTGTTACTCGCCCTGGATGAAGACAGCGCCGCTGAAGTCTTCAAATATCTGGGCGCCAACGAAGTACAGGAAATCAGCCTGGAGATGACGCGTCTCCAGCAGGTTTCCCACGAAGACATGAAAGCCGTGCTTGAAGCCTTCCAGCATGAAACCGAAGACTTCGTCGCGCTGAATCTCAACTCCAGCGAACACATCCGTTCAGTGCTGACCAAGGCGCTGGGCAGCGAGCGTGCCACCAGCCTGATCGAGGACATTCTCGAAACCACCGGGGAAAACTCAGGCATTGATGCGCTCAACCTGATGGAAGCCTCGATGGTCGCCGAGCTGATCCGCGACGAACACCCCCAGATCATTGCCACCATTCTGGTGCATCTGGAACGCCATCAGGCGGCCGACATTCTCGAGCTGTTCGACGAAAAGCTGCGCAACGACGTCGTCTTGCGTGTAGCCACCTTCAGCGGCGTCCAGCCCGCCGCGCTGCAGGAACTGACCGAAGTGCTCAGCAGCATGCTGGACGGCCAGAACCTCAAGCGCAGCAAGATGGGCGGGGTGCGTACCGCAGCCGAAATTCTCAACCTGATGAACACGTCTCAGGAAGAGGTCGCCATCGAGACCGTGCGCTCGCACAGCGAAGATCTGGCACAGAAAATTATCGACGAAATGTTCCTGTTCGAGAACCTGCTCGACCTCGACAACCGCGCGATCCAGATGGTGCTCCAGGAAGTCGACACCAACTCGCTGGTGGTGGCACTCAAGGGTGCCGAAGACGTGCTGGTCGACAAGTTCCTGCGCAACATGTCTCAGCGCGCCTCCGACCTGATCCGCGAAGACATGGAAGCCCGCGGCCCGATCCGCGTGTCTCAGGTAGAAACCGAGCAGAAAGCCATTCTGCAAGTCGTGCGCCGACTCGCCGACGCCGGCGAAGTCGTACTGGCCGGCGGAGACGATGCCTATGTCTAAATCGGGCGCATTTAATCGACACAAGACCGACCGCCCCGCTGCCGAGTTTGACCGCGATGGCAGCTGGCAGCGCTGGCAGATGGATGAGTTGCAACAGCCGCCTCAGCCCCGGCAAAGCAGTCAGACCTCGCAGCATCAGCAGCGCGCTGCCGCCGCCCGGCAAGCCGCAGAGCAGGCGCGCAAGCGCGACGCCGAAAAACGTCAGGCGCTGTACGACGAAGTCCGCCGGAAAGCCGAAGAAGAGGGCTACCAGGCGGGGTTTGAGCGCGGCCGTCAGGAGGGTCAGGCGCAGGGGCTTGACGCCGGGCGCGAGCAGGCACAGCAAGAACTTGAACAGCAGATACAGCAAGCCGTTGCCCCTCTTGAGCCGCTTGCACGTCAATTTACCGACGCGCTTGAACAGCTTGACGACGGCATTGCACAAAGCCTCGTCGAACTCGCGCTGGAAACCGGCAAGCACCTGGCCGGCGACGCGCTTGATGCATCCCCCGAGTATATCCTGCGGGTGGTGCGAGACCTGCTGCACACCGAGCCGCCGCTGGTCGGCCAGCAACGGCTCTGGCTGAATGCCGACGATCATGATCTTGTCGCCCGGCATCTCGGCGATGAGTTGAACGCAGCCGGCTGGAAACTACAGCCCGATGCCCAGCTGGGGCGCGGCAGCTGCCGCGTGACCAGCGCGCAGGGCGACCTTGACGCCACCTTTGAAAGCCGCTGGCAGGCGATCAATACGCGCAAGCGCAAGCGCGACGCCTCCCCCACACACTCGAGCCTTTAAGCCTTTTAATGCCATGACAAGCACCACTTGCCCTCACCAAAACCGCTGGCATACCGCGCTGCGCCGCACCCGGCAGCGGGTCGAACGCCTGCCGCGCAATCGCATCAGCGGTCGCGTGGTGCGTGCGACCGGCATGGTGATTGAAGTGGTCGGCCTGAAGGTCGCGGTCGGCAGCGCCTGTCACATTGAGCTGCCCAGCATGGATGGCCGCCTGGGCAACCGCCGCCAGCAGGCCGAAGCGGAAGTGGTCGGCTTTGCCAGCGACAAACTTTACCTGATGCCGCTGGAAGAAATTTCCGGCCTGATGCCCGGCGCACGCGTATCTCCGCTGGGGGAAAACAGCGGCCATAGCGCCCGGCGTTTTCCGCTGGGCGACAGCCTGCTGGGCCGTGTGCTGGACGGCAACGGCGCGCCACTGGACGGCTATGAAAGCCTCGAAGATGCCCCCCGCGCCACGCTCAACGTCGCACCGCTCAACCCGCTTTCGCGCGCCCCGATCGACACCCAGATCGACGTGGGCATTCGCGCCATCAACGCGCTGTTAAGCGTGGGACGCGGCCAGCGTATGGGCCTGTTTGCCGGTTCCGGCGTGGGCAAATCGGTGCTGCTGGGCATGATGGCACGCTACACCCGGGCCGATGTTATCGTCGTGGGGCTGATCGGCGAGCGCGGGCGCGAGGTGCAGGATTTCATCGACAACATTCTCGGCCCCGAAGGCCGTCGGCGCGCCGTGGTGGTCGCCGCCCCGGCGGATACCTCGCCGCTACAGCGTCTGCAAGGCGCCGCTTACGCCACGCGCCTGGCGGAAAACTTTCGTGATGAAGGCCGCAACGTGCTGCTGATCATGGATTCGCTGACCCGCTACGCCATGGCTCAGCGTGAAATTGCTCTGGCCATTGGCGAACCGCCGGCCACCAAGGGCTATCCGCCGTCGGTCTTTGCCAAGCTGCCCGGTCTGGTCGAGCGTGCCGGTAACGCCGAGCGTGGCGGCGGCTCGATCACCGCCTTTTATACCGTGCTGACCGAGGGCGACGACCAGCAGGACCCGATTGCCGATTCGGCCCGGGCTATTCTCGACGGCCATATCGTCCTCTCGCGCAGCCTTGCCGAAGCCGGGCACTATCCCGCGATTGATATCGAAGCCTCCATCAGCCGGGCGATGACGGCCATTACCGGCGCTCAGCAGCAGCGTCAGGCACGGCGTTTCAAACAGCTGTTTTCACGCTATCAGCGCAATCGTGACCTGATCAGCGTCGGCGCCTACACGCCGGGGCACGATCCCCAGCTTGACGAGGCCGTCAACCGCTTCCCCGAACTGGAGCACTTCCTCCAGCAGAATATTGATGAATGTGCGACGATAGAAAACGCGCAACACGCGCTTGCCGCCGTGGCCGGCCAGCAGGCGCAGGCAGCACCAGGAGGGCAAGGATGAGCAGTTCGCAGCTGGAAATGCTAACCGACCTGGCCCAGCAGGCCCGCGATCAGGCTGGGCAAACGCTGGCCCAGGAACGCCAATCCGAGCAGCAGACCAACGCCCAGCTTGAGGCGCTGACGCGCTACCGCGCCGAATACAGCGAGCGCTTTCAAGCCGCCATGCGCCAGGGTATCGACCCCGCCAGCATGTACAATTATCAACAGTTTCTCGCCTCGCTGGATACCGCGCTGGCGCGCGCGCGTCAGGCGCTGGGCGAGCAGCACCAGCGCGTTGAGCAAAGCCAGGAACACTGGCGGCAGCAGCAGCGCAAGCTATCTTCCTACGACACCCTGACGGCACGCCGCTTGCGCGAGGCTCAGCAACGCCGCAGCCGTCAAGAACAAAAAAGCAACGACGATTTCGTCAACAGCCGTACGGCACGCCGGTCTTCAGAAACGTCGCACTAACGGCGACAGGGATTTGTCTATGAACATTCATGCTTTGCTCGCTACCCAGCCACCCCAGGGGCAGTCGTCGACGTCTGGTCAGAGTAGTCCATCAGCCAACACGGAGGCGGGCGGTTTTTTGCAAGCGTTAGGACAGGCTTCGCTATCGGGCGAAGGACACATAAGCCGCTCACGGCCGCTGGCCGGTGAGGGCAGGCCCGATACTCAAGCGACTCGTCAACAGACCACCGAGCAGCTCAAGGCGCTGGGGCTTAGCGACGCCCAGCTGCAAGGCACCGACATGCAGGCGCTGATCGAGAAAATCCGCCAGCAGCCCGACATGGCGCAATCGTTGCAAACGCTGGTCGCGACGCTTGAGCAAGATGCCGGGGCGCTGCCGCCGCTCACAGACAGCACCGAATCAACGGCACCGGCCGATGCCTCCGCGCTGGATGAAATCGCCCGGCGTATGGATCTGCTGGCCACGTTCGGCGAATCCACTGATACAGACGCTGACGCGACGCAGTGGCGCCAGGCACTGAACGACCTGCTGCAGGCTGAGGACTCACCGGCCGAACCGCTGGCCGGGCTGCTTGCCGCGATGGTTCAGGCACCCGCGAACGTCGGTACTGGTAGCGAGGCGCTATCCGCGAGTGCGTTGCGTGGCGCGCTACTTTCCGCCCAGACCTCAGCTCAGGCGAGCTCGGCACAGCCTGATGCCAGGCAGGCAGGAACGTCCGACGGCACCGCCATGTTAAACACCGCCGCGCCGGCACCTTCCAGCATTAACGTGTCGGCATCCCCCGTGAGTGGGGATGCACTCATGGCCGCGTTGACCACGGCCAACGCGGAGTCCAGCCAACAGTCGCAGCAACCGTTGGCCGGCGCAATGCCGCCGGCACTGGCGGGCGCATCAGTCAATGCCACGCCCGGTGCAGCCCCCGTTCAGGCAAGCGTTACTGCGCCCCTGACCAGCGCCGCCTGGCCGCAGCAGCTTGGTCAACAGCTGGCGCAGTTTACCCAGCGCAGTGGCGAGCAGCAGGTAAAGCTGCAGATACATCCGGCCGAGCTGGGGCCGCTGTCCATTTCGCTGAAGGTCAGCGAGCACGGCGGCACCCAGGCACATTTCCTGTCGGCCCACGCTCAGGTGCGCCAGGTGGTTGAACAGGCGATCCCTCAGCTGCGCGAAGCGCTGGCCGAACAGGGTATCTCGCTGGGTGATACATCAGTGGGCGAGCAGCAGACCCAGGATGAATCGGCGTTTGCTGAAAGCGGCCAGCCCGGGCAAGGATCCGGCATCAGCGGTGACGGCGAAAGCGGCAGCGACGAACTCCCCGTCAGCGCACAAACGCTGGCCATTGACGGGCGCGTTGATCTGTACGCCTGATGCGCCAGCATGAAGGCCATCACACGTTTTTTTGACGAATCGCACTAAGCTAAAAGATGGGCTCGCTTAGCGAGCCTGTTCATTTCATCAAGCGTTGGCGCATTGGGCATAATGCTTCTACCTGCGCACGGAGAACACAGGATACATAAATGGCAGAATCAAGCGGCGGATCAAAAAAACTGCTTTGGATCATGGTGGTTCTTGTGCTGCTCTCGTCAATCGGGGCAGCCGCAGCTATTTACATGGTAATGAGCCAGGATAAAAATGCGGGCGGCAACGCCGCCGCTCAGGAAGTGGCCGTGCGCCAGACGCCTATTTTTCTCAAGGTTGAACCGTTTACCGTTAATCTCGCGGGAGATCGCACCGGTTCACGCCTGCTGTATACCGGCATTACCCTGAGGGTCGGTGACGAGCAGAGCAAAGAGATCCTCGCCGAACACATGCCCCAGGTACGCAGCCGCTTGTTGTTGCTGCTCTCGAACAAGCAGGCCAGCGAGCTTGCGACGCCCGACGGCAAAGAACAGCTCTCACAGTCGATCATCGCCCGACTGAACAAGCCGTTTGCGGAAAACCAGCCCGACCTGGATCTCCGTGAAGTGCTGTTCACCGAATTTATCGTGCAATAACCCCGCGCATCCGGAGCCATCATGTCGCAGGACGATTTACTGTCCCAGGAAGAAATTGATGCTCTGCTGAAAGGGGTCAGCGGTGACGATGAACCCGCGGCATCAGCCACCCAGCAGAGCGACGAATCGCGTATTCGTCCCTACGATCCGTCGACCCAGCATCGCGTTATACGCGAGCGTCTGCACGCGCTGGATTTCATCAACGAACGCTTCGCGCGTTATTTTCGCACCGGTTTGTTCAATCTTATCCGGCGCAGCGCCGATATTACCGTTGAATCCGTGCGCTACCAGAGCTTTAGCGAGTTTTCGCGCAACGTGCCGGTGCCCACCAACCTGAACCTCGTCGCCATGAAGCCGCTGCGCGGCTCGGCCCTGGTGGTATTTCCCCCGAACCTCGTGTTCATGGTGGTGGACAACCTGTTCGGTGGTGACGGGCGCTTTGTGACGAAATCCGACGGGCGCGATTTTACCAACACCGAACAGCGCATTATCCAGCGTATGCTCAACCTGGCCATTGACGCCTACCAGCAAGCCTGGCAGGTGGTGTACCCGCTGGATATCAGCTTTTTGCGCTCTGAAGTCCAGTCAAAATTTGCCAACATTACCAATTCGCCCAATGAAATCGTGGTGAATACCAAGTTCAATCTTGAAGTCGGCAATCTGGCCAGCAGCTTTCAGGTGTGCATGCCCTACGCCATGATCGAGCCGCTGCGCGACCTGCTCGCCAACCCGATCAACGACAGCAATCAGGACCAGGATGGCTCATGGACCCGGCGCATGGCCAGCGAGCTACGCCATCCCGAGGTGGATCTGGTCGCTGAGTTCGCTCATATTTCCAGCCGTATTGGCCAGATCATGGGGCTCAAGAAAGGCGACGTACTGCCGGTCGAGATTCCCGACACCGTCACGGCCAACGTTGACGGTGTGCCAGTGATGGAATGCAAGTTTGGCAGCCAGAACCAGCAACGCGCTCTGCGCGTCCAGCGAATGCTCGACCATGCCGCCATGAACAACGTATCGTCCAACGACTCTTTCACCCAGTCGGTGCGACAGAAAGCCAAGGAATCCAAAGCATGACTGATCCCAACAAGCCTGACGATCAGACACCTTCTGACGACCAGAACTCCGCTGACGACGCCAGCGCTCAAGACCCGCAGAACGTGTCTGATGACGACTGGGCGGCCGCCATGTCCGAACAGGATGTCAACGAGGATACCGGCGCTGCCGAAGAAGATGACCCCTGGGCGGCCGCCATGGCCGAGCAGGAGGCTGCCGATGAGCCGTCCGCAAGCGATGACGCCCCTGAGGCAACGACTGAAGCGCCCCAGGCCAGAGAAGCCAGCAGCGATGTATTTCCGCCGCTGAACGCCGAACACGCCTCCGGCGTATCCCGTGATCTTGAGATGATCATGGATATTCCGGTCAAACTGACCGTTGAGCTGGGGCGTACCCGGCTGACCATCAAGCAGCTGCTGGAGCTTGCCCAGGGGTCAGTCATCGAGCTTGATGGCCTGGCCGGCGAACCGATGGATATTCTGATCAACGGCTATCTGATTGCCCAGGGTGAAGTGGTCGTGATCGAGGACAAGTACGGCATCCGCATCACCGAAATCATTACGCCCTCAGAGCGTATACACAAGCTGAATCGATGAGCGCCGACACCGCGTCAAGTGACACGCTGAATGCCGTTGGCAGCAGCGATGCGCTGCTGGGCATGGCGGCACTGGGCAAGACGGCCGCGGCCCTCGCGTTTGTTATTGCCCTCATTCTCGTGTGTACGGTATTGCTCAAGCGCTTTAACAAGCGACAAGCAAAACACGGTGCTCATCTGGAAGTCATCAGCAGTACCGCCGTCGGCACGCGCGAGCGTGTGGTGATTGTGGAGCTTGACGGCACTTGGCTGGTGCTGGGCGTGGGTAACGGGCGCGTTAACAAACTGCACGAGCGCCCCGCACCCGCGCAGACGCCGCACAGCGCACCGCCGCCGGCATCGGGTTTTTCCGCGCGCTTCGCCCAGGCGTTGCGCCAGTCAGGCCATGCTTCCCGCCCTGCCGATCCGGGCTCACCCCGCTCAACGACTCACACTTCACTATGAATACTCGGGTGCCTGCGCGCTTGTCGCGCATCTTTCACGTCAATACGCCGGCCGGGCTGATACTCCGACGCACCGGGCTTGTCATGCTGCTGCTGGCCGGGCTTGCGGTTTCAACCGCCGCCATCGCGCAGACCATTCCCGGCATGGTCAGCCAGCCGCTGGATGACGGCGGCCAGAAGTGGTCGCTATCGCTGCAGACGCTACTGCTGCTGAGCTCGCTGGCGTTTCTTCCGGCGATGCTGCTGATGATGACCAGCTTTACGCGCATCATCATCGTGCTCAGCCTATTGCGCACCGCCATGGGCACCCAGGCCACCCCACCTAACCAGGTGATGCTCGGCATTGCGCTGTTTCTGACCTTTTTCATCATGTCGCCAGTGCTGGACCAAGTCTACAATACCGCTTGGGTGCCGCTCACCGACGGCAGCATCAACCTCGAAGACTTTTTACGTCTGGCGCAGGAGCCGTTTCGCGAGTTTATGCTAGCGCAAACCCGCGAAGCCGATATTTCGCTGTTCGCCCGGCTGGCCGATATTGGCCCGCTGCAGGGCCCTGAAGATCTGCCCATGCGCATTCTGCTGCCCTCTTTTGTCACCAGCGAACTGCAAACGGCGTTTCAGATCGGCTTCACGATTTTCATTCCGTTTCTGATTATTGATCTGGTGGTCGCCAGTACGCTGATGGCCTTGGGCATGATGATGGTTCCCCCCATCACCATTTCCCTGCCGTTCAAGCTCATGCTGTTTGTGCTGGTCGACGGCTGGCAGCTTATCATTGGCTCAATGGCGGAAAGTTTCTACATGGTGTAGCGCGCCGCCGCGTTTATCGTTCAAGGAGGGCTTGCCATGACCCCGGAAATGGTAATGAGCATGGCGTATCAAGGGATGCGCGTTACGCTGTTTCTTGCCGGCCCCATGCTGCTGGCCGCGCTGCTGACCGGGCTGTTGATCAGCCTGTTTCAAGCCGCCACCCAGATTAACGAAATGACCCTGACGTTCATTCCCAAGATTCTCGCCGTCTTCGCGGTACTGGTGATTGCCGGCCCCTGGCTGGTCGGGTTGATTACCGACTTTACCTTCCGGCTGTTCACCAATATTCCCAGCATGGTGATGTAGCGCGTGATCGAAGTCACCTTTGACCAGCTGCAGGGCTGGCTGGTCGCATTTTTATGGCCGTTCGCACGCATTACCGCGTTTATGGCTGCATCGCCCTTATGGGGGCACTCAAGCGTCCCTAACCGGGTCAAGGTGGGGCTGGCCGTACTTATCACCATCACCATTGCCCCGATTCTCCCGCCCATGCCGAACATAGCGGTGATGTCGTGGGCCGGGTTTGGCATCATGGTTGAGCAGATTGTCATCGGCCTGGCCATCGGTCTGGTCATGCACATCGTCTTTGCCGTGGTGCAGGCTTCCGGCGAGTTTATCGGCCTGCAGATGGGCCTTGCCTTCGCCAGCTTTTTTGATGCATCAAGCGGCACCAATATCATGATCCTGTCGCGCATTCTTTATATGGTGACGCTGCTGATGTTTCTCGCCGTAAACGGCCACCTGATGGTGCTTGAGACGCTGGTGATGAGCTTTCAAACGCTGCCCATCGGCCTGGATACGCTCAACGCCAACGCCTTTGAGCTATTGGCACGCTATGGCGGCACCATCTTTGCCTCGGGGATGCTGCTTGCCCTGCCGCTGGTCGGGGCGCTGTTGATTATCAACCTGGCGCTGGGCATTCTGAATCGTTCGGCTCCCCAGCTGACCGTCTTCAATATCGGTTTCCCCACCTCGCTCACCGTGGGGCTGACCCTGATGATGGTGCTGATGACGGATCTGGGGCATTTCCTGGAACGCCTGTTCAGCCAGGGGTTGGCCTTTATGCAGGAGCTGATCGAACTGCTCGCACAGGTCAATTAACCGCGTCGCCAGAACGTTCCACAGCAAAAAGCCCCGGCTTTATCAAGTCGGGGCTTTTTGCGGGCGAATCGTCAACGGCTAGCGGCCACTAGAGATAGTCGAACAGCGAGCTGCCCTTGATATTCACGAACGCCTGCTGCGAGGCCTGCATGCCAACCTGGCGCAGGCTGTACTCGGAAATCGCGTCAACGTAGTCCAGATCCACCAGATTCGATAGCGTCTGGTCGTAATTCTGCATGCGGTTGGCGCCTACGCCGTCGACCACGTCCAGCTCATTGAGGCGCGCACCGGCCGAGGCGCGCACGGTCAGCGCGTTATCCAGCGCGTTATCCAGGTCACGCATCGCGGTGTTCACCGTATTACGAAAATCGGCCGTTGCCTGCGGGTCTTCATTGGGCGCTTCCAGCACGCGGATCGCCTCTTCCATCGTCTTGAAAAGATCCGGCGGATGCTGATCGCTACCCGCTTTTGAAACGGCGATGGTGTCACCAGACTTCGGCTCGCCCTCAAGCGTAATATCCAGGCCGCCGAAAGAAACCGTTTGGCTGTCTTCACCATTGCCGGTATAAGCCTGCTTTACTACCGGATTATTCGTGGTGTCATCTAGATTATTGACGATCACTTCCATTGCGCCGCTACTATCATCGAAGCTGACGGCAAAGTTATCGCCGTAATTATCGTCGTTGACATCGGCTACCTGGGGGCCACCAAAGGTAACGCTACCCTCATTGCTTGAGGGTGCATCGGCCACGTAGCCCGCGCCGCTGGGGACGCTCATAAAAATATCTTCGCCGTTGCTGGTGACCGGCATTTTGCGCGAGGCGTCGATGCGCTGCTCGCGGGCGTTGCTGTCGCCCTTGTACTTCACATTAGGAGCGGCATCAGGATCGGCATTAGCCTCTTTAACAAACGGCGGGGCGTTATCGGCGTAGCCGCCAAACAGGTAGCGGCCGTTGCCGTCAGTGGCATTGGCCTGGCCAATCATGGTTTCGTAAACGCCGTGCAGTTCGCTGGCAATGGACTCGCGGTCAACGTCGCTCAGCGTATCGCTGGATGCCTGTATCAGCAGCGTTTTGGCGCTGGTGACCGCGTCACTGACGCTGTTGAGGATGCTTTCGGTTTGCGACAGCGAGTTGCGCGCCGAAATACGCGAATCGGCATACTGCTGGGTCACCGCCCTGGACTGATCCACGCCCACGGCACGCGATGCAGCCTGAGGGTCGTCAGACGGATTAACCACCCGGCGGCCGCTCGCCATCTGCTGGCTAATCTTGAGAAACTCACCCTGCTGCCGGTTGATCGACGCAGCGCTTTGTTCATACATGGTGACCGAACTAATACGCATGACTGAAACTCCCGGTTATCAACGCAGGTTGAGAATGGTATCCAGCACCGTGGACGCCGTATTGATGACCTTGGCGTTGGCCTGGTAGAACTGCTGGAACTTGATCAGATTGGCGGCTTCCTCATCAAAGTTAACGCCGGATTCCGACTGCTGCACGGCCTCAAGCTGATCGGTCAGCCCCTGACGGGCATCCAGATTGACCTGAGTGATATTGGTGCGATTACCCACATCGCTGACCATGGCGCCGTAGGCACCGCTGAACGAAGCACTGCCGCCTACCAGGTTTTCGCTTTGCAGATCCTGCAGCGCCAGCGCATTGCGGTTATCGCCCGAGCCGGCGTCGCCCTGGCTAATGGTCAAAGTCGCCTCTTCCCCCGCGCTTGGCAGCGTGTCCAGCGTAAAGCTAAAGCCATCAATGCTAATCTTGTCACCAGCACTCAATACATCGGTAGCGGGGTTAAAGGGCTGGCCATCCACTTCTACGCTAGCCCCCGTTGGCTCTAGCGTAGTCATGTTACCGCTCTCCTCGACGGTCAACTTATATTCCGCATTGGGAGAGAATGGATCGTTTGCCGCGTGCAGGCTGCTCACATCCAGCTCGCCTTCGGCTACGACAAAACTACCCGCCGCAATCTTATCGAGATCGCTAAACTCAGTTTCCATGCCCGCGCCGGCGCGGCGCACGGGCTTTACTTCGAACGTATCGTCGGCCGCGGGTGCACCAGAGAGCGTCATTTCGACACCGCCGAAAGACAGCGTGTTGCTACCATTATCCCAATCGGCCGCTACCGCAGCCCCATTATCGTTACGCGTCACCACAGGAACAGCGGTGCCGGTGCCATCATTCTCAAAACTAACCGTGTAATCGGTAGCCTCTAGATCGTCGATATTCTCGGTATCAAACTCCGCTGAGGTCAGCAGGTCCTTAGCGCTATTGCCTGCATTACCATAGGCCTGCGGCTCACGGATATTAAAAAAGTCTTCGCCCTGCTCGCCGTCAAGATCGGCACCCAGCTTGTGCTGCTCGTTGAACGCTACCGACAGCGATACGGCCAGCTGACCAATCTGGTTCTGGGTTTTATCCAGCGTTTCTGAGCGGAATGACATCAGCCCACCAAGCGAGCCGCCCTTGATGGTGTCTTCTTCAAGCTCCACCAGGTTGCCGCCGCCGTCGCGGTAGCCCACCACGGTACGCTGCGGGTCACTCTCGGACTTCACCGCCTCGAGCTTGAACGAATCGGTACCGGTCACCAGTGGCTGGCCGTTGGGCAGGCTGATGTTGTAGGTCTTGCCGTCCTGAATGTTCAGGCGCACATCCATGCGTTCGTTAAGCTGGGAAACCAGCTCATCGCGCTGATTCAGCAGGCTGTTGGGCGCCTCGCCGTTGCGCGCGCGTGCCAGCGAAATCTCGCGGTTGAAGTCCGCAATTTGTGTGGCGGTGTTGTTGATCTGGGTGACTTCATCCTTGATCTGGCCGTTGAGGTTGTCCTGCATATCCTGCAGGTAGCCGTCAAAGGAACGGAACTGGGCGCTTAGCGTATCAGCGCTACCCAATACGCCCTGACGCGCTGCCGGGTCGGACGGCGCGCTGGCCAGATCTTCCATGGACGAGAAAAAGCCCTGCATCAGCGGCGCCAGGCCGGCATCGCGGTCGGCCAGCAGGTTGTCAATTTGTGACACCTGCGAGGCGTAGGTTTCCAGCGCGCTGGACTCGGTCTTGGCGCTGTTGAGCTGGGTCGCCACGTACTGGTTGAACTGGCGTTCAATGTCGTTGACCTGCACGCCGCCGGATCCCGCCGAGCCTTCGCCCAGCTGGGTAATTTCGCGGTTATAGCCCGGCGTAAATATGTTGCTGATGTTATTGCTGGTGGTTTGCAGAGCATTCTGCGCCGCATTGAGGCCGCTTAGCCCGGTAGAAAACATGCTCATGGTGTCATCCTTTAAGCCGATGGCTATGGTATCGGCAGTGCGCGACAAAACTTGAATGCCAAATTAACGCCTCGTCGGCAAGCCCGGGCCTTAGCGTGCTTGGGCCAGCAGGCTGTTATCTGACAGCGGCCCCATGGTATCCATCACGGCCACCAGCTTGGCGGCATAACGCGGATCAGTGGCGTAGCCGCCCTGCTGTAGCGCCAGCGCGGCGCGCTGGGCATCGGGCGCGTTAACCACGCCAGCGTAGCGCGGATTGTTACCGATCAGGCCGGCATAGTCGGTAAAGGCGTGCTCGAAAGACTCATAAACGCGAAAGGTATCTACTTTCTGCACGCGCCGCCCGTCGATATATTCGTGGGTGGTGATATCGGTGGTATCGCCCTGCCAGCTGCTGCCGGCCTTGATGCCGAACAGGTTGTGGCTGTTGCGCCCGTTTTCAGTGGGGATTTCATGGCGGCCCCAGCCGGTTTCCAGCGCCGCCTGGGCAAGAATCAACTTCGCCGGCACGCCGGTTGTCTCGCTGGCCGCCTGTGCCGGTGTGCCTAACGCCTGCATGAATTGCTGTACGTGGTTGCCGGGTTCAGGGGCGTTATTGCCGCCGGAGGGCGGTATTGAATCAACGCGCTCAGGCGTATGCCGAATGGCCTCCAGCTCGCTGAAAAAGCCATCGCCGGCAGGCGTTGAGCGCGGCGTTTCGTTCATTTTACCCACCGGCAGCGGGTTCTCCAGTACGCGAGGTGTCCCGCGGGGAATACCGGCAATCAGCGCGGCCGTATCGGACGGCCCACCTGAACTTCCCGACGGCACGGCACCCTGGCGTTCAAGCTGTGCCACCAGCGCGTCGGCAAGCCCCACCCCGCGGGAAGCGATGACCTGCGACCACTGCTGATCCATCATCGACTGGTAGGATTGGGTCGCCTGGCTATTCATCAACCCCGACTCGGGAATGGCTTCGCGCATGCTTTTGACCATCATCTGCACGAAAAGCGCTTCAAACTGCTGGGCCGCGCCTTTCACCCCTTCTTCAGGGTTGGTCCGCGCCGTGTGCTGCATGCGCTGAAAGCCTTGCATATCCAGCGCGAACTGGCCCGTCATGTCTTGATTGACGCTCATCAGATAATCTCCAGCTCGGCGCGCAGCGACCCGGCTGCCTTGAGCGCTTCAAGGATCGACATCAAATCCTGGGGCGTGGCACCCAGCGCGTTTAACGCGTTAACCACCTCGTTAAGCTGCGCACCTTCCACGATCTGCAAAAACGCTTCCTGCTGCTCGATATTGATATTGGCATCGGGCACCACGGTGGTTTCGCCTTCGCCGAACGCATTGGGCTGGCTGACGCCGAACTGGGTATCGATCATGATGGACAAATTACCGTGCGCCACCGCCGCCTTGCGCAGCGTAACGGCGCTGTTCATCACCACCGAACCGGTGCGGGCGTTGATCACGACGCGTGCGGGCGCTTGCGTCGGCGTCACGTTGACGCGCTCTACCCGCGCCATGAAATTGACCCGCGCGTTATCGTTGGCCGGGCCGTCCAGCGCTATAACGCCGCCGTTGCGCGCATAGGCCACGCCGCGGCCGAATTCGTTATTGATCGCGGTGACCATGCGCTGCGCGGTGCCGAAGTCTGCTTCGTTCAGCTGCAGCTCCAGCGTGCCGCCGTTGGCACCCAGGTTAAGCGGGACTTCTCTTTCTACCAGCGCACCGCCGGGAATGCGGCCCGCCGCCTGCTGGTTGATCTGTACGCTGCTGCCGCCGGCTTGTGCACCCGCGCCGCCGACCAGCATATTGCCCTGGGCCAGCGCATAGGTATCGCCGTTTGCACCTTTCAGCGGCGACATCAACAGCGTGCCGCCGCGCAGACTGCGCGCGTTGGCAATCGACGACACGACGATATCCAGCCGCTGCCCCGGGCGGGCGAACGGCGGCAGGTCGGCAGTGATCATCACCGCTGCCACATTGCGCAGCTGCAGGTTGGTGCCGGCCGGCACGCTCACGCCCAGCTGCGAGAGCATGTTGGTCAGGCTCTGGCTGGTAAACGGTGCCTGGGTGGTCTGGTCACCGCTGCCATCCAGCCCTACTACCAGGCCATAGCCGCTCAGCTGGTTATCACGCACGCCGGCAAAACCGGCCAGCTCGCGAATGCGCTCGGCATGTGCCGGCAGCGTCAGCGTAGATAGCACCAACAGCAGGCTCAGTTGCCAGCGCCAGGCGTTTTTCAGTCGTGTTGCGTAAGGTCGCATTGCTTGCCCGTTTGTTCGTCTGCCGCTTGCACCAATGGGTTAGAAAGGCGACACGTTCAGGAAAAAGCGCTGCAGCCAGCCCATGTGCTGCGCCTCGTTGATATAGCCGTCGCCCACGTATTCAATGCGCGCATCGGCAATCTTGGTGGAGGGCACCGTGTTCTGCGCGGTAACGGTGCGCGGATCAACCACGCCGGAAAAACGGATGAACTCGGTGCCCTGATTGATCGCGATCTGTTTTTCACCACGCACGCGCAGGTTGCCGTTATTCATCAGCTCAAGCACCGACACCGTAATCGTGCCGGTAAAGGTGTTATTGGCCCGCGAGCCGCCGCCGCCGGAAAAATCACTGTCACCGGAAATATCAAAGCCGTATTCAGCCAGCGTATCCAGCACGTCGGGCAGCTGGTCAAGCTCCAGGCTGGAACTGCCGGTGCGATCCGCGTTGGACTGGGAGTTCTTGCTCGCGCTGACTTCTTCATCCAGCACGATGGTCAGGATATCGCCCACCGCGCGCGGGCGGCGATCCTCAAACAGCGGCTGATAGCCCTGGCGCACCTGATAGATCGAGCCGTTGGGCACCGGTGGCGGACGGTCCACCACCTCGATACGCTCCTGCTCACCCACTACCGAGGCGTGGGGTATCTGCGCGCAGCCGGCAAGGGTGAGCAACGCAAGGCCCAACAGGCAAAGCGCGAGGTGCCGCCCACGAAAAAACAAATGCCGCATGGAGTACCCCATCAAATATCGCCTTACAGCTGGCTTAAGCGCGCCAGCATCTCGTCGCTTGTGGTAATCGCTTTACTGTTGATCTCGTAGGCGCGTTGGGTCTGAATCATGCTGACCATTTCTTCCACCACGCTGACGTTCGAGGTTTCCACGTAGCCCTGCATTAGCGTGCCCGTGCCATTCATGCCCGGCGGATTCTGGTTGGGCGCGCCCGAGGAACCGGTTTCGAGATACAGGTTGCCGCCGATGCTTTCCAGCCCGGTCGGGTTGATAAACGACGTCAGGTTGATCTGACCCACTTCGTTATCCAGCGGGTTGCCCGGCTCGCGTACGCTGACGGAACCGCCTTCCCCGATAGACACGGACAGCGCGTTATCCGGAATAAAAATCGCCGGCTCCAGCGGGTAGCCGTTGGCATTGACCATCTGGCCATTTTCATTCAGCTGAAAGCTGCCGTCGCGGGTATAGGCCGTTGAGCCATCAGGCATGAGTACCTGGAAAAAGCCCTTGCCTTCAATCGCCATATCGCGGGAGTTTTCGGTTTGCTCAAGCCCGCCCTGGGTATGTAGCCGCTCGGTAGCAACCGGGCGCACGCCGGTACCCACCTGCATACCCGAGGGCAGACGATCCTGCATATTGTTCTGCGCACCCGGCTGGCGCATGTTCTGGTACAGCAGATCTTCAAACACCGGCCGCGAGCGTTTGAAACCGTTGGTGCTGACGTTGGCCAGGTTGTTGGAAATAACGTCGAGCTTGGTTTGCTGTGCTTCAAGCCCCGTCTTGGCGGTCGAGAGTGATGTAATCATGTGTGTTCCCTTGGCGTTAGGCCGTATTAACCCTGCATCGAGAGGATGCCATTGGCGCGCTGCGCATTCTCGTCGGCGGTGCTGATCATCTTCATCTGCATATCGTAGCGCCGCGCAACATCAATCATCGAGACCATGGCATCAACGGCACTGACGTTACTGCCTTCAAGCGCGCCGCTGATCAGCGTGGCCTCTTCATTCGCGGCGAGCACCCCGGGCATGCCTTCGTCATTATCCGGCGCGCGGAACAGGCCATCGGCACCGCGATTCAGCTCATCCAGCTCGGGCGATACCAGCTTGATGCGCCCCACGTCGACCAGCGCTTCAGGGCCTTCACCCTCGGGAATCGCGCTGAGGGTGCCGTCGGCACCGATGAACACCTGCGCCCCCTGCGGCACGTTGATGGGGCCGGCATCGCCGATGACCGGCCGCCCGACGTTGAGCAGAATGCCGTCGGCATCCAGCTGCAAATCGCCGCCGCGCGTGTAGGTTTCGCTGCCGTCGTCGGCCTGTACCGCCATCCAGGCATCGCCCTTCATGGCCACATCCAGCGCGCGGCCGGTGCGTTCAAGCGCCCCCTGGGAGTAGTCGGTGCCGGGCGTCGTCGTCACCGCCGAGGTGCGCGTCGCCAGGCGCGCCTCGCCCATCACCGGAACGGAACGCGCCGCTTCCATCTGGGCACGAAACCCGGTGGTCGAGACGTTGGCCAGATTGTTACTCACCACCGACTGCTGATCCATGCTGTGTTTGGCACCGCTCATGGCGGTATAAAGCATCCGATCCACGGCTTACTCCTTGGCTGGGAAGCCGTTACAGGTTGATGATGGTCTGCAGCAGCTCATCCTGGGTACTGATGGTCTGCGAGTTGGCCTGATACGCACGCTGGGAAACGATCATGTCCACCAGCTCGGAAGCCATATCCACGTTAGAGGTTTCCACCGCGCCCGGCTCGATCAGCCCGCGCTGGCCCGTGCCCGGCACGCCGACCAGTTCCTGGCCGGAGGCCCCGGTGGTTGACCAGAGGTTATCGCCTTCAGGCTTCAGCCCCTCCGGATTACGGAAGCTCACCAGCGACACCTGCCCCGCCGCGCGCGACTGCTCGTTGGAGTAGTTACGCATCACGGTGCCGTCTTCCTGAATGGTCGTGCCCACCAAAGAGCCAGAGGTGTAGCCGTCCTGATTGATATCGTTAACGGTGGAGTCCTTGGCGAACTGGGTAGAGCCGGCAAAATCAATCGCGACAGCCAAGTTTGCCAGTTGTGTCCCGTCAAACTCACCACCATTTTCTGTAAAGTTAAAAGTACCGCCGCCCGCCAAGACACCATTTTCATCAAAATCTAGCTCGGTAGCAGAAGAACTGGTATATGTATTAGCGCCCTCTGGCCCACCGGTAAGGCGCAAGCTCACATCCCACTTGTTCTCAGCCGCACTCGTCTTGGTCAAATACGTCGTCAAATTTCGCGCATTACCCTGCGAATCATATACTGTTGCATTAGTTGAATAAGAATATTGGCTTGGATCCAGTCCACCGGCAAGGTCAGCTGCGGGCGGTGCAACCTTTTCTTCTTCCCCCGCATCCAAGTTAAGCGAAACATCCAGATTTTGGGTGGCGCTGGCTTCAAGATTACCGGCATCAACAGTTAACGGCTCAACCTCGCCGCCGGGCTGTACTTCGCCATTGGCATCGGCGCCGTAACCCATGATTTGCGCACCCTGGGCGTTAACCAGGTTGCCATCAGCGGTCAGGGTCAGCTGGCCGTTGCGCGAATAGCCGATCTCGCCGCCGGGCTGTTGGAAGCGAAAAAAGCCTTCGCCGGCAATCGCAAGGTCCATATTGCGGCCGGAAGACTCGATATTGCCCTGGTTGAAGTTTTGCAGCGTAGTGGAAACCTTTGTACCCAAGCCAATGCGCGACTGGGCGAACACATCGGCAAACTGCACATCCGAGCTTTTAAAGCCGACGGTTTGCGAGTTGGCGATGTTGTTGCCAATGGCGCCGAGTTTTTCCCGTTGCGCGTTAATACCGCTAAGTGCCTGCGAAAAGCTCATGCCTTTCTCCCCTGAAAGTTGCTCAATCCAAACCCGACCGGCAAAAGCCGGACTCTAAGGCGTTTAAAGAATTTGTTTGATGTCGTTCATGGCGACCTGGCCATAGACGCCGCCCAGATCAAGGCGCACATCCTCGTTTGCAGTAGCCGGCGTTACCCCCTGCACCAGCGCGTAGTTCAACGCCGTAGAGGGCATTTCTTCGCCGTCGGCGTTAAACGCTTTCAGCGAGACGTTGTAGGCACCGTCGGGTACGGCTTCACCGCCTTTAGCCTGGCCATCCCAGCTAAAGGACTCAACGCCGGCCTTGACGTTCTCGATCTCTCGGGTGGCGACAACTTCACCGCTCTGGTTGGTCAAAGTGACCTCAACCCGGCTCGCCGGATTTTCCAGTTCAATGCCAAACGGCGTGGTGGTTGTCTGGGCGTCACCTTCTTCGTTCTCACCGGTACTTACCTTGACGTTGCTGCCCGGCACCAGCACGGCGTTGCCGATCAGGCCGGAGGCCTCGATCATCTGCGAGGCGTCCACCTGCTGGGTAATCCCGTTAAGCGTGTCGTTGAGTTGCTCGATGCCGCTGACGGTGTTGATCTGGGCCAGCTGCGCGGTCATATCCTTGTTTTTCATCGGATCCATGGGATCCTGATTTTGCAGCTGGGTAATCAGCATGGTCAAAAAACTTTCACGCAGCTCGTCCGACTGGCTATTGTTCATCTGCGCATTGCCGCTTTGCGCATTGACGTTGTTGAGCACGCTGGTATCAATATTCATGGCTTACCCCTGACCGAGCCGTAGCGTTTGCATCAGCATCTGTTTGCTGGTGTTGAAGACTTCCACGTTGGCCTGGTAGGAGCGCGAGGCGGAAATCATGTTGACCATCTCGTGCGCCGGCTGAACGTTGGGCTTGGCCACGTAGCCGTCGGCATCCGCTGCCGGATGATTGGGCATGTACTCCATGCGCAGCGGCGAGGTGTCTTCCACCACCTCGGAGACACGCACGCCACCTACGCCGTAGCGTGTATCCTGTGCCTGGGTCTGAAACATGACCTGTTTGGCGCGGTAGGTTTCACCGTCGGGGCCGGCCACGCTATCAGCGTTGGCCATGTTGCTGGCGGTGGCGTTCATACGCTGCGACTGGGCGCTCATGGCCGAGCCGGCAATATCAAATACGGAAAACATCGAGGTTACAGTCTCCTTGTTATTCTGGCTGCATGGCGCTTTTGAGCCCCTGAATGCGGCTGTTGATCATGGATAGCCCTACCCGATAGCGCACGGCGTTATCAGCAAACGCCGAGCGTTCGCGGTCCATCTCCACCGTATTGCCGTCAAGGCTGGGTTGATCGGGGATGCGATACAGCAGGTCGGCCTGCTGTGCACTGCCCCACGCCGGCCCCTGGCCGGACAGGTGGCGTGTTGAGGTGCGCTCAAGCGACAGGCCGCCCTGCTGACCCGCTTGCTCAGCGGACGCGGAGGCCTTTTTCAACTCGCTGGCGAAGTCGATATCGCGCGCTTTGTAGTTCGGCGTATCGGCGTTGGCAATGTTTGCCGCCAGCACTTCATGGCGCGCCTGTCGCAATGACAGCGCCTGCTGCTGGAACGTAAAGGCAGACTCAAGCTGATCAATCATGCCGGTTCTCTTCAAGAGGTCGAACGGAATTTTCTGATTATCAACAATACGCGCTACCGTGTCATGCTAAAGCACGAAACAAGCATTTTTTCAGCCAGCATTTCGTTCGATACCTGATGAGTGGTTTCCTTATACTGGCGTGATGGGATTTCTGCCCAACCCGTCTGGGCCGCAACCTTCTTCTACCCGTTACCGGCGCGCCACCCCACTATGCCTATTTCGCTTGCCTCTTTGCCCAATCCAACGTCATATCGTCATATTCAGGCGGCATGTTTTCGGGCATTCACCGGCTTTGCCGTCGTCGCTCTGCTTGCGTTGTCATCTCCGGCCGTGGCCAATGACGCCGCGCTAATGCAAAACGTTCAACAGTTTCTGCATGGCCGCACTCAGGCGCTTGGCGAAGAGGTCATGATCGACCTGCGCCCGCCGTCACCGCATTTACCTGCTTGTGTGCAGCCCGAGCCTTTCTTGCCCAACCCGGACGCCTCCCCGCTTGGGCGCGTGACCGTTGGCGTGCGCTGCGGAAAGCAACATCGCAAGGTGCGCTATATGCAGGCGCAGGTGGATGTTATTGGTCAGTATGTTGTGGCCGCCGAAGACCTGCCACGAGATACGCGCATTACCCCGGACCTGCTTCGCCAGCAGTCGGGCAATCTGGGCGAACTCTCGTCACGCACGCTTGTCTTAGAGGATGACGTTGTTGGCAACATTACCCGCCGCTCTATTCGCAGCGGCAGCACATTCCAGACACAGGATGTTCGCGCCCCGTTGATGGTCAAGCGCGGGGATGCTGTCAGCGTCGTTGCCAAAGGCTCAGGCTTTCGCGTTTCGCGGGAAGGCAAAGCCATGGAAAACGGCAGCCAGGGCGAGCAGATCAGGGTACGTTTTGGCCGACGTGAAATTCTTGACGCCCGCGTGATCAGCGACGGTCTTTTGGGCATCGATTTTTAACGCCGGTGCTAAAGTTTCCGTAGGCATAGCCGATAGACTAAGGTAAGTGGCGCTGGACGCCAGAATGTTAACGGAGGCACACAGCGTGAAAATCAATCATCTCAATTCGCTGGTTGGCCCTAATCAGGCTCACCCGCGCAGCGAACCCCAAAAGGCTCAGGCCGATAAAGCAGCGGGGGCGCAGCCGGCGCAGTCAGACGTGTCTCACATTCGTCAGCAAAATGTCGATGCCGGCCAGGATATTGACACGTTGAAGGTCGAAGAAATACGCTCGGCGATCCGCGATGGCCAGCTGGAAATACACGCTGACCGCATCGCCGAAGGGCTTATCGCCAACCTCGGCAAGCAATAACAGCGCGTTTGACGCATTACCACAGGAGACGCTTCCATGAGCCTTGCCCGCCTGCTTACCGACCAGAAAACGCGCTTAAGCAAGCTGATTGCGCTGATGGAACACGAGCAATCTCTGCTGACCCAAGGCAACATCGACGGCAACCGTCTGGTCCAGCTGGCCGAAGACAAGCAAGCGCTGCTGTCAGAGCTTGATGATATGGAGTCGCTACGCCACAGCGTACAGCAAAGACTAGGCTATGCAGACAGCCCCGAAGGCGCCCGCCAGGCGGCGAGAGATGCCGGCTGTCATGTCGACTGGCAAGCGCTGCTGGAAAAAAGCGAACGCGTCGCGCGAATGAATGACCTAACGGGTCAAATGCTCTCGCTGCGTATGCAGCATAATCAGAAAATGCTCGATTATATTCGCCAAATTGCCGAAAAAACCCTGTATAAGCCCGACGGCCGCAACAGTGCCCAACCTGGACGTATCAACGCATCGGCCTGAGCGAGTGGACTATTATTGAACAAAGGCTAGACAAAAACTAGACAACTCGCTTCAATGAGAGCTACTACGTAGCATTTTTATTGAGGTCGATATGTTCAACCACCTTCCCGAAGCCTATACGGCCGTGATAACCGGTGCCAACGGCGGCATTGGACGCGCCATGGTTGAAACGCTGCTTGAATCCTCCCAACTTGGCAGGCTCATCGCTATCACCCGCGTTGAAGCGGCGTACACCGACGACCCCCGCGTTACTACGCTGTCTCTTGATCTCACTCAGGAAGACGGGCGTAGTGCGCTAAAGCAGCACCTGGACGGGCAGCCGGTACACCTGCTGTTCAACGCGATGGGCACGTTGCACGATGACCACCTCGGCATACAACCAGAAAAGCGCCTTGAGCAGCTAAGCGCTGACGCGCTCTCTCATCTGATGCACGTCAATGCGTCAACGCCCGCTCTGTTGATAGCCGCCCTCAAGCCTTCTCTTCAGGGCAACCATCCGGCAATTATAGCCAGCCTGTCGGCCCGCGTCGGCTCTATTAACGACAACGCCTTTGGCGGCTGGTATAGCTATCGGGCCAGTAAAGCGGCCCATAATATGCTGATGAAGACAGTATCCATTGAACTCGCCCGCCTCAACAAAGCGTCCATTGTTCTATGCCTACATCCGGGTACAACCGATACGCTTTTGTCTCAGCCTTTTCAGGCACGGGTGCCTGAAGGCAAACTTTTTTCACCGGCGTTTGTAGCGCAAAGCCTGGTTAACGTCATGGCCAAGCGCACCCCCAACGACACAGGCAGCTTCTGGGACTGGGACGACAAGCCGGTTGATTGGTAAATAGCCTGCTTTCTCTTGCCACTTTTCTTCCACGCACACAAAAAACCCAGCCTAGTGGCTGGGTTGATTGCAGTATAAGTGCCTGACGATGACCTACTCTCGCATGGGGAGACCCCACACTACCATCGGCGCTGAGCGGTTTCACGACTGAGTTCGGCAAGGGATCAGGTGGTTCACGCACGCTATGGTCGTCAGGCGAAACGGGTATATATCATGCTGACTGTTGACTAAAAACCGTCTGTGATCGTCTCGCGTATCCGGTCTGTCTTTCATCGTTGTCCTGCGACGCCAACCCCTTGGGTGTTATAGGGTCAAGCCTCACGGGCCATTAGTACACGTTAGCTCAACGCCTTGCAGCGCTTCCACACCGTGCCTATCAACCAGCTCGTCTTGCTGGGCCCTTCAGGAGGCTCTTGGCCTCGGGGATGTCTCATCTTGAAGGGGGCTTCCCGCTTAGATGCTTTCAGCGGTTATCCCGTCCGCATTTAGCTACCCGGCAATGCCACTGGCGTGACAACCGGAACACCAGAGATGCGTCCACTCCGGTCCTCTCGTACTAGGAGCAGCCCTTCTCAAACATCCTACGCCCACGGCAGATAGGGACCGAACTGTCTCACGACGTTCTAAACCCAGCTCGCGTACCACTTTAAATGGCGAACAGCCATACCCTTGGGACCGACTTCAGCCCCAGGATGTGATGAGCCGACATCGAGGTGCCAAACACCGCCGTCGATGTGAACTCTTGGGCGGTATCAGCCTGTTATCCCCGGAGTACCTTTTATCCGTTGAGCGATGGCCCTTCCATACAGAACCACCGGATCACTAGAACCTGCTTTCGCACCTGCTCGACGTGTCAGTCTCGCAGTCAAGCACCCTTATGCTCTTGCACTCATTGCACGATGTCCGACCGTGCTGAGGGTACCTTCGTGCTCCTCCGTTACGCTTTAGGAGGAGACCGCCCCAGTCAAACTACCCACCACACACGGTCCTCGATCCGGATTACGGACCCGAGTGAGAACGCCAATGATGCCAGGCTGGTATTTCAAGGGTGGCTCCCTCCGATCTGGCGACCGGAGTTCAAAGCCTCCCAGCTATCCTACACAGGCAACATCAGCGTTCAGTGTGAAGCTATAGTAAAGGTTCACGGGGTCTTTCCGTCTAGCCGCGGGTACACCGCATCTTCACGGCGATTTCAATTTCACTGAGTCTCGGGTGGAGACAGCGTGGCCATCATTACGCCATTCGTGCAGGTCGGAACTTACCCGACAAGGAATTTCGCTACCTTAGGACCGTTATAGTTACGGCCGCCGTTTACCGGGGCTTCAATCAAGTGCTTCGCCGAAGCTAACACCATCATTTAACCTTCCGGCACCGGGCAGGCGTCACACCCTATACGTCCGCTTGCGCGTTAGCAGAGTGCTGTGTTTTTAGTAAACAGTTGCAGCCACCTGGTATCTTCGACCGGTTCGGGCTGAGAGAGCAAGTCTCTTCACCCTACGCCGGCGTGCCTTCTCCCGAAGTTACGGCACCATTTTGCCTAGTTCCTTCACCCGAGTTCTCTCAAGCGCCTTAGGATTCTCACCCTGACCACCTGTGTTGGTTTGGGGTACGGTCTCGCAGTATCTGAGGCTTAGAGGCTTTTCCTGGAAGCGTGGCATCAATGACTTCAACACCGTGGTGTCTTCGTCTCGTCTCTCGGCCTTAGGAATCCGGATTTACCTGGACTCCCAGCCTACGGACTTTCACCAGGACAACCAACGCCTGGCTCACCTAGCCTTCTTCGTCCCCCCTTCGCAATACTGTGAGGTACGGGAATATTGACCCGTTTTCCATCGACTACGCCTTTCGGCCTCGCCTTAGGAGCCGACTCACTCTGCTTCGATTAGCGTCGAACAGAAACCCTTGGTCTTCCGGCGAGGGCGTTTTTCACGCCCTTTATCGTTACTCATGTCAGCATTCGCACTCGTGATACCTCCAGCAGACTTCTCAATCCACCTTCATCGGCTTACACGACGCTCCTCTACCGCTCATCCATAGGATGAACCCGTAGCTTCGGTACCTGGTTTAGCCCCGTTACATCTTCCGCGCAGGCCGACTCGACTAGTGAGCTATTACGCTTTCTTTAAAGGATGGCTGCTTCTAAGCCAACCTCCTAGCTGTCTGAGCCTTCCCACATCGTTTCCCACTTAACCAGGATTTCGGGACCTTAGCTGACGGTCTGGGTTGTTTCCCTTTTCACAACGGACGTTAGCACCCGCTGTGTGTCTCCCACGCTCGCACTCACCGGTATTCGGAGTTTGCCTCGGGTTGGTAAGTCGGGATGACCCCCTAGCCGAAACAGTGCTCTACCCCCGGCGGTGATACGTGAGGCGCTACCTAAATAGCTTTCGAGGAGAACCAGCTATCTCCGGGCTTGATTAGCCTTTCACTCCGACCCACAGCTCATCCCAGCATTTTTCAACATACTTGGGTGCGAGCCTCCAGTTGATGTTACTCAACCTTCACTCTGGCCATGGGTAGATCGCCCGGTTTCGGGTCTATTCCCAGCAACTGTTCGCCCTGTTAAGACTCGGTTTCCCTACGCCTCCCCTAATCGGTTAAGCTCGCTACTGAAAATAAGTCGCTGACCCATTATACAAAAGGTACGCAGTCACAGAACAAGTCTGCTCCTACTGCTTGTACGCACACGGTTTCAGGATCTATTTCACTCCCCTCACTGGGGTTCTTTTCGCCTTTCCCTCACGGTACTGGTTCACTATCGGTCAGCCAGGAGTATTTAGCCTTGGAGGATGGTCCCCCCGTCTTCAGTCAAGGTTTCTCGTGCCCCGACCTACTCGATTTCACGCGATCAGATTTTCGACTACGGGGCTATCACCCACTATGGCGGCATTTCCCAATGCCTTTGTCTAATCAGTCACACGCTTAAGGGCTGGTCCCCGGTCGCTCGCCGCTACTGGGGGAATCTCGGTTGATTTCTTTTCCTCGGGGTACTGAGATGTTTCAGTTCCCCCGGTTCGCCTCGCATCCCTATGTATTCAGGATGCGATACTCACCTTATGGTGAGTGGGTTTCCCCATTCAGAGATCGCCGGGTCGCAGGTTGTTTGCCACCTCACCGACGCTTATCGCAGGCTACAACGTCTTTCATCGCCTCTGGCTGCCTAGGCATCCACCGTGTGCGCTTCATTGCTTGACCCTATAACCCGAAGGAGTCGGGGTCGCAATGACAACGATTATTGCCGGATACGCTTGAGACGTATCACATGATGCTTTCATCAAGCTCTTGTTTTAAAAACATTAAAACAGAATTCTTAACGAAACCATCGGTTTTTATCAGCATGATATACATTGTTAAAGAGCAACTGCGTAAACGCAGTGGTAAGTCTGTCGACTTACCGCTGCCCATACACAATATCGATCAGGTAATTCATTGTGAGCGCTTGCCGGGCGGATGACGCATCGTTTAAGGAGGTGATCCAGCCGCAGGTTCCCCTACGGCTACCTTGTTACGACTTCACCCCAGTCATGAACCACACCGTGGTGATCGCCTTCCGAAGTTAGGCTAACCACTTCTGGTGCAGTCCACTTCCATGGTGTGACGGGCGGTGTGTACAAGGCCCGGGAACGTATTCACCGTGACATTCTGATTCACGATTACTAGCGATTCCGACTTCACGGAGTCGAGTTGCAGACTCCGATCCGGACTGAGACCGGCTTTATGGGATTCGCTTACTCTCGCGAGTTCGCAGCCCTTTGTGCCGGCCATTGTAGCACGTGTGTAGCCCTACCCGTAAGGGCCATGATGACTTGACGTCGTCCCCACCTTCCTCCGGTTTGTCACCGGCAGTCTCCTTAGAGTTCCCGCCATTACGCGCTGGCAAATAAGGACAAGGGTTGCGCTCGTTACGGGACTTAACCCAACATTTCACAACACGAGCTGACGACAGCCATGCAGCACCTGTCTCTGCGTTCCCGAAGGCACCAAGGTATCTCTACCAAGTTCGCAGGATGTCAAGGGTAGGTAAGGTTCTTCGCGTTGCATCGAATTAAACCACATGCTCCACCGCTTGTGCGGGCCCCCGTCAATTCATTTGAGTTTTAACCTTGCGGCCGTACTCCCCAGGCGGTCGACTTATCGCGTTAACTTCGCCACAAGGATCTCAAGGATCCCAACGGCTGGTCGACATCGTTTACGGCGTGGACTACCAGGGTATCTAATCCTGTTTGCTACCCACGCTTTCGCACCTCAGCGTCAGTGTCAGTCCAGAAGGCCGCCTTCGCCACTGGTATTCCTCCCGATCTCTACGCATTTCACCGCTACACCGGGAATTCTACCTTCCTCTCCTGCACTCTAGCCTGACAGTTCCGGATGCTGTTCCCAGGTTGAGCCCGGGGCTTTCACAACCGGCTGATCAAGCCGCCTACGCGCGCTTTACGCCCAGTAATTCCGATTAACGCTCGCACCCTCCGTATTACCGCGGCTGCTGGCACGGAGTTAGCCGGTGCTTCTTCTGTGAGTGATGTCTTTCCGCCGGGGTATTAACCCGACGGCGTTCTTCCTCACTGAAAGTGCTTTACAACCCGAAGGCCTTCTTCACACACGCGGCATGGCTGGATCAGGCTTGCGCCCATTGTCCAATATTCCCCACTGCTGCCTCCCGTAGGAGTTCGGGCCGTGTCTCAGTCCCGATGTGGCTGATCATCCTCTCAAACCAGCTACGGATCGTTGCCTTGGTGAGCCATTACCTCACCAACCAGCTAATCCGACATAGGCTCATCCAATCGCGAAAGGCCCGAAGGCCCCTTCTTTCCCCCGTAGGGCGTATGCGGTATTAGCGTGAGTTTCCCCACGTTATCCCCCACGACTGGGTAGATTCCTATGCATTACTCACCCGTCCGCCGCTCGACGCCTCCTAGCAAGCTAGGATCGTTTCCGCTCGACTTGCATGTGTTAAGCCTGCCGCCAGCGTTCAATCTGAGCCATGATCAAACTCTTCAGTTTACAATCATTGTGATTCTTACTCTCCCGCCACCCGTAGGCATTGGGAAAAAGCGAATCAAACTTGGCTCAAGGTTTCAAACGTTCTCAAAAAAACTCAACGACCGAAGCCGTTTCATCTTTGACGAGTCGCTTGCCTTGATAATAGGTGATTTGTCACCCACTCAGGCAAGCGCCCACATGAATTACCTGATCAACTTGTTAAAGAGCGTGTCGCGGGGTGAGTCATAAAAACTTACCCTGAACAACGTGTCGTTGTCGCTAGTGACTCAGCGACTAACGTTGCTGCGAAGAAGGCGTATTCTACGCATTCCGTGGTGTTTGTCAAGGGCGCTTTTAAAACCGGTTATCGAAAAACAAAACGTAAACCGACGCGCTAACTGCCTGACAAACAAGAGCTTTTAAAGCTCTAACACCGCCGGTGACGTGAGACGTCGTCGGCAGCGAGTGCGTACTCTACGGCTCAAGCTGGATGTTGGCAAGGGGCGTGTGAAAATAAATTATCATTTCGGCATGCAGTAGAGAAAAAGCGCTTCGGCGGTGCGCTGGCGGGCGGGTACACTATTGTTATCTTGCTTCATCGCCATATTGCTGTACGCACGCTGCTGTTCGGCTCGCGTACTGTCATAAGTACTGTCCCACGTCCTTATAGAGAGGCCTTTAATGAACCCGCACCTGCTCTCCGTTGATTCACTTGATCGAGGCCGCGTCGACCACCTCTTGCGCGTTGCCGCACGCATGGAACCCATTGCCAGCCGACGCCAGACAACCCGCGTGCTGGAGGGCGCTGTACTTGGCAATCTGTTTTTTGAAGCGAGCACGCGCACCCGGGTCAGCTTTCACGCCGCGTTTTGTCGCCTGGGCGGCAGCGTATGCGACACCACCGGCTTTACGTTTTCGTCGATGGCCAAAGGCGAGTCGCTGTATGACACCAGCCGGGTCATGAGCGGCTACTGCGACGCGATCGTGATGCGCCACCCCGAGCAGGGCTCGGTGGCCGAGTTTGCCAACGCCACCAACGTGCCGGTGATCAACGGCGGCGACGGGGCGGGCGAGCACCCCAGCCAAGCACTGCTGGACCTTTATACCATCCACAAGGAGTTTACGCGGCTGGGTAAAACGCTGGCCGGGGCACATATTCTGCTCACCGGCGACCTGCTCCACGGCCGTACGGTGCACTCGCTGATCAAGCTGCTGTCGCTGTATGAACCCATGCGCATCACCCTCGTTGCCCCGCCCGGTCTGGAAATGCCCGCGGCGCTGGTGGAGCTGGTGGCATCGCGTGGGCACCGCATTGAGCTACGCGACAGCCTGGCCAGTGATTTCAGCGACCTCGACGTGGTCTACACCACGCGTATTCAGAAAGAACGCTTTACCAGTGAGATGAGTGAAACCTTTGCCGGCGTGTCCGACGACTTTATCGTCAACAAGCGGTTTATGGATCAGCGCTGTACGCCCGAGACGATTGTGATGCACCCGCTACCGCGCGACAGCCGCCCCGGCGCCAACGATCTGGACGTGGGCCTGAACGGCGATCCGCGGCTGGCGATTTTCCGCCAGACAGACAACGGCATTCCGGTGCGCATGGCCATTTTTGCCACGCTGCTGCAGGTCGATGAGCTGATTGAAAAGGAGATGCGTCCGGTACGCTGGTTTGTGCCCGGCCGATTCGGCACGCTGGATGCCTAGCCAGTCGTGCGCCCGCCGGGCAGCCCTTCCCGGTGGGCAAACCAGCCTTCCAGAATAAGCACGGCGGCAATGCCGTCAACGCTGTCGGCGCGATAATCGCCTTTATGGCCGGCCTGGTGAGCGATCTGCTTGGCTTCGCGGGTCGAGCCGCGTTCATCGACCATATAGCACGGCTTGCGATAGCGCCCGTGCAGGCGGTTACCGAATTTACGCGCGCGTACGCTCATCTCGGATTCACTGCCGTCCATGTGCAACGGCAGCCCCACCACCAGTAAATCCGGCTGCCACTCGGCCAATAGCTGCGTCACGACATTCCAGTCGGGAATGCCGTCACGTGCGGTGAGCGGGGTCAGTTCGCGCGCGCTTTGCAGCAGCTCATTACCCACCGCGACACCGATGCGCTTGGCGCCGAAATCAAAGGCCAGCACCAGCCGCTGCCCCTCGGCTGCCATCAGGCATGCCCTGCATCGGGGGTCATCAGGTTAAGGTCGATACCCAGAATGCCCGCCGCCGCCGTCATCCGCTCTGCGGGCGGCGTTTCAAACAGCACGCTCGATTCGCCTTCGATGGTCAGCCAGGCGTTATCCTTGATTTCGTCTTCCAGCTGGCCCACATCCCAGCCGGCGCAGCCCAGACAGACGATAAAGCGCTCGGGGCCTTCATTGGACGCCAGCGCCTGGAGCATGTCCATCGAGGTCGTCAACGTCAGCTCGTCGGTGACCTGAACGCTTGAGTCCCAGTCATCGCTATTGCCTCGGTGAAGAATAAAGCCGCGATCCTTGTGCATGGGGCCGCCGTAGTACACCGGCGCGTTGCGGTGCAGGCTCTGGCTGCCGCCCAGCTCCAGCTGTTCGAACAGGGCATCAAGCGTAATGTCCAACGGCCGGTTGGCGATCACTCCCATGCTGCCGTTGTCGTCGTGGTCGCACAGATAGACCAGGCTTCCAGCGAAGTTCGCCTCGTCCATGTGCGGCATTGCCAACAAGAAATGATTCTTCAAACTTTGCATGCGTCTCCTAGCGCCGTCGGTCATGCGCCGGCGGCTGATTATCGATGACCACGGTCGATTAACGTTGCCTGCACCATACGCCGTCAGCGCATCGTGCTCAGGCGACGCGCCACCGCGTCAAGCAGCTGATCGGCAATGCGGGTGCCGCGCTGGTCGTCTATTTCGCGGATGCAGGTCGGGCTGGTGACGTTGATTTCGGTGATGTAGTCGCCGATGACGTCGAGTCCCACAAATAACAGCCCTTTCTTGCGCAGCGTCGGCTGTACCTGCTCAACCAGCCAGCGGTCGCGGGCGGTCAGCTCACGGCTCACCCCGCGACCGCCGGCGGCGAGATTGCCGCGAGTTTCGCCTGCCGAGGGAATGCGCGCCAGCCCGTAAGGCACCGGCTCGCCATCAATCAGCAAAATGCGCGTATCGCCTTCCTTGATGGCCGGCAGATAGCGCTGCGCCATGACTTGCCGCGTGCCATCAAGCGTCAGCTGTTCGATCACCGCGCCGAGGTTACGGCCATCCGGGGCGATGTGAAAAATGCCCTTACCGCCCATGCCGTCAAGCGGCTTGAAAATCACGTCACCGTGTTCCGCATGGAACGCTCGCAGCACGTCAGCCCGCCCCGACACCATCGTCGGCGCGCAGCACTGGGGGAACTGCTGGGCAAAGAGTTTCTCATTGCACGTCAGCAGCGCCTCGGTGGGGTTGACGATAAGCACCCCTTCACGCTCGGCAAAGCCGAGTAAATGCACGGCGTTGGTGAAGTTGTCATCGACCGGCGGGTCCTTGCGCATCAAAATGACATCAAGCTCGGCCAGCGGCCGGGCGTCGGCTTCACCCAGATCAAACCAGTGCTCGGGATCGCGGTGAACCGTTAGCGGGCGCATCCGCGCGTAGGCCTGCCCCGCATTGAGGAACAGGTCTTCCTGCTCCATATAGTGCAGCGTATAGCCACGATCCTGGGCGGCCCAGAGCATCGCCATGGTGGAATCTTTCTTGTAGGCAACCGCGGTAATGGGATCCATCACCACGCCCAGATGCAGGTTTGACTGGCTCATTGCAATAACCGTTCAGGAACGAACGCGCCAGGGTGGCACGCCCGGGGATGAATAACAGGCCGTAAAATCAGTCCAGCGACTCCAGCGCCCCCGGCACCAGACGCACGGCCTCGGGTTCAAGCGTGATCAGCTGGCGTTTGAACAGCCGGCCAATCGCTTGCTTATAAGCACTCTTGCTCACGCCCAGCCGCGCCTTGATATCGTCGGCTGCGCTTTTATCGCCCAATGGCAGGTAGCCGCCGCTTTCGCGCAGGGCCTTGAGCACTTTTTCGCCGACCACGTCCAGCCGGGCGCTACCGGGCGGCAGCAGTGAGATATCCAGCCGGCCATCGTCACGCCGCTGTTTGACGAAACCCGGCAACGTCTGCCCGCGGCGTAGCGGCTGGGTCATGTTATCGGCGTAGATCAGCCCCCAGTAGCGGTGGTTGACCACGACTTTCATCCCCAGATCGGTGCGCTCAGCGACCACCAGCGTCACTGCTTCACCGTTTTCCAGCGCCCAGGCGTCGTCGCTCAAGAAGTGTTCAAGGCGCATCGAGGCCACCGGTCGCCCCTGATCGTCTTCATACAGCTTGACCAGCACACGCTTGCCGGGGTCGGGGCGGAACAGCTGCTCGCTGTACGGCAACAGCACGTCTTTCGGCAGTCCCCAGCGCAGAAACGCGCCGGTGTTATTGACCGCCGTAACCGACAGATACGCGACCTCGCCGATATGTGCCACGGCATCCGTTGCGGCCAGGTGCGTGTTATGAGTGTCGCGGGTCATGTCAGAGCCGTCCTTAACGAGAGTGTGGGTGTTATATATCACCCCAGAGGTGCTGCAGCAGGGTCAGCGCCACCACCGGCGCCGTTTCGGTGCGCAACACCCGGGGGCCAAGCGTGAGCGGGGTGAACTGCGCCGCACGGGCCGCTTCAATATCGTCCGGCGCGAGGCCGCCCTCGGGGCCAATCAACAGCGCTGCCGCTGCCGGCGAGCGCTCCGCCTGAAGCCCGCTCTCCGTGGCCGGATGAAGCATCAGCCGCAGCGGCTCGTCGCGTTGTAAAAGCCACTCATCGAGGCTGAGCGGCGGATGCACGGGCGGCAGCGTTGCCCGCCCGCTCTGTTCACAGGCGCTGGCGGCTACCGCCTGCCAGTGCGCCAGCTTTTTGGCCTCGCGCTCGCCTTTCAGACGCACGTCGCCGCGGCGGGTATACAGCGGCGTGATGGCCGCAACGCCGAGCTCCACGGCTTTCTGGATGGCGTAGTCCATCCGGTCGCCCTTGGAGATTGCCTGGCCAAGATGCACTTGAAGCGGCGACTCGAAGCGCCCCGCCCAGACGGCCTCCACGCTGACCGTTGCCTGCTTGCGCGATACTTCCGCCAGCCGCACGCCGGCTTCACTGCCGTGGCCGTCAAACACCACCAGCGGCGCGCCAGCGCCAAGGCGCAGCACCCGGGTGACGTGGCGCGCCACGCCCTCGGGCAGCGTCACGCTGTGCCCCTCGTTTAGCGCAGTGGGCACATAAAAACGCGGCATTTTGCCGTTAGCGGCGTACCAATCGACGGCCTGCATGGCTTACTCGGCGCTTTCGGCGGCCTGCGCTTCGCGCTGCTTGCGCTGGGCGTACATGGCATCAAAGTTGACCGGCGCCAGCATCAGCGGCGGAAAACCGCCACGGTTGACGAGGCTGTCGACGCATTCGCGGGCGTAGGGAAACAGCAGGTTGGGGCAGAACGCACCCAGCGTTTGCTCCAGCTGCTCGCCTTCGATGCCGCCAATGCGGAACAGCCCGGCCTGCTCAACCTCCACCAGAAACGACGTGGTGCCGGTTTCGCTATCGTTGACCTGAGCGGTCACCTTGATCACCACCTCGTACTGATCATCGGCGGTCTGCGTGCTGGTGGTGTTCAGGTCCAGATTGACCTTGGGCTTGAACGGCTGCTTGAAAACGCCGGGCGAATTGGGCGCTTCAAAGGAGATGTCTTTGACATAGATGCGCTGTAGCGAGAACGTCAGCTTGGGCTTTTCGTCAGCCGCGCCGGCCTGCTGGGTGTTGTTGTCTTCTTCCGCCATGGGGAACTCCTGAAAAATTCAATCTGCGAGGATAAAAAGCCGCGTCATACAGCACCGCGGTCATAATCACGGCCGGCGCGGGAATGCCCGCACCGGCCAGCGCCGGAGCGCTTATTTTTTCACCACCGGAAGGCTGTCGGCCTGCCACTGCCCCATGCCGCCCTTGAGCTTCAGCGCACGCTCAAAGCCGGCCTTGTCCAGCTTCGCCTGGGCCACGCCCGAGCTCTGGCCGTGTTTGCAGACGATAATAACCGGCTTGTCTTTGACCTTGTCCAGCTCGTTCATCCGGTCATCAAGCTTGCTCTGGGGAATGTGACGAGCACCGGCAATATGCCCGGTCTTGAACTCCTTGTCTTCACGAATATCCAGCACCACCGCATCTTCACGGTTAATCAGGTGCGTGGCCTCGCCGGAGCTAACGCTGTGTTTTTCCGCACTGCGCGTTTCGTAGAAAAGCCAGGCCAGCAGCGCCACTGCAAAAGCCCCCACCAGCAACATGTGGTTCTGTGCAAATTCCAATAACTGATCGATCATCGCGCGCTCAATCTCTTTGTCAATATACTAATAAGATATACCAAGTAAGCCACTACCCGCGGCGGCCGTACCGCCGTTAAGCGCACCAGTATACACACCGCAACCCGCTGCGAGCATACCCCGCCATGACGACAAGGGGCCGCCTGCGTTATGATGCGAACAACTTGCATGCGCCGCGACGTTGCGCCACGCCTGCGCTCGGCCTAATGACGAGAGGTTTTCATGGACACTGCAACCACGCCGCGCCCGGTGGCGCTGATCATCCTCGACGGCTACGGCCACAACCCCGACAGCCAGCACAACGCCATTGCCGGCGCGCATACGCCGGTGATGGACCAGCTCTGGGCCGAGCGACCGCGTGCGTTCGTGCACACCGACGGCCACCACGTCGGGCTGCCCGACGGGCAAATGGGCAACTCCGAGGTGGGCCACATGAATCTGGGCGCCGGGCGCATCGTGTTTCAGGACTTCACGCGGATTACCCAGGCGGTAGAAAACGGCGATCTCGATCTCAATCCGGCGTTCACCGTCCCCATCGATGATGCCGTGGATCACGGCCGCGCCGTGCACCTGTTCGGGCTGCTTTCCCCCGGCGGGGTGCACAGCCACGAAGATCACTTTATTGCGCTGGCCGAGCTGGCCGCCCGCCGCGGCGCCCAGCGCATCTACGTTCACGCCTTTCTCGACGGCCGCGACATGGCGCCCAAGAGCGCCATGCACTCGCTTGAGCGCGTCAACGCCCGGCTGGCCGAGCTGGTGGGCGCCGATAACGGCTTTATTGCCTCGGTGATCGGGCGTTTTTACGCACTGGACCGCGACAACCGCTGGGAGCGCGTGGCCCAAGCCTATGAGCTGCTCACCGAAGGCAAGGCCGACTTTGCAGCCATCAGCGCCGAACAAGCGCTGCGCGACGCCTACGAACGCGGCGAAACAGACGAATTTGTCGCCGCCACCAGCATGCACATCCATGGCAGCCCGGTGGTGATTGAAGACGGCGACGCGGCGATCTTTGCCAACTTTCGCGCCGACCGCGCCCGCGAGCTTTCCCGCGCCTTCACCCAGCCGGACTTCAACGGCTTTAAGCGCACCTCACGCCCGGTGCTGGCCGGCGAAGGGCTGGTGACGATGACCCAGTACGCCGCCGACATCCGCGCATCGGTTGCCTTTCCGCCGACCAACCTGACCGACACCCTGGGCGAAGTCGTCGCTCAGCGGGGGCTGAAACAGCTGCGCATTGCCGAAACGGAAAAGTACCCGCACGTGACGTTTTTCTTCTCCGGCGGGCGCGAAGACGAGTTCGACGGCGAAACGCGCATTCTGCTGCCCTCGCCGCAGGACGTGCGCACCTACGACGAAAAGCCCGAAATGAGCGCCGTTGAGCTCACCGACAGTCTGGTCGACGCCATCGACGGCGGCACCTTTGACCTGATCATCTGCAACTACGCCAACGGCGATATGGTCGGCCACACCGGCGACTACAACGCCGCGGTCAAGGCCATCGAAACCGTCGATCGCTGCGTCGGTCGCGTGGTCGAGGCCATCGAACGGGCCGGCGGTGCCTGCCTGATTACCGCTGACCACGGCAACGCCGAGCAAATGGTGCATCCGGAAACCGGCGCGCCGCAAACCGCGCACACGGTCTTTCCCGTACCGCTGGTCTACGTTGGCACGCGCGAGGCAACGCTTGACGAAGGCCGGCTGTGCGACCTGGCGCCGACGCTGTTGACCCTGATGGATCAGGACATTCCTGCCGCCATGAGCGGCAACCCGCTGATCCGGTTAGGCTGATTTGAGCCTGCGGCCGACCGTGCGGCGCTACGCCACCGGCGCGCTGGTGGTTCTCGCGCTTACCGCCCTGCCGGCACAAGGACGCTCCGACGAGGCGTCCGCCCGGCAACAACTCGATTCGCTGGGAGAGGAAATACAGGCGGCATCAGAGCGCCTTGATTCCACCGCCGAGGCCCGCAGCGATGCCGAGCGCAAGCTGCGCGACGTCGAAGTCGCGCTGGCCGATATGCATGCGCGGCTGGATGACGTTCAAGCCCAGCGGCGCAAGCTAACGGAAGAAAGTGAAGCGCTGAAACAGCGCCGGACACGCCTTGAAACAACGCGTCAGGCCCAGCTCGACGCGCTGGGCACCCAGCTGGCCGCCCTTTACCGGCTGGGCGACTCGCCCCAGCTCAAGCTGTTGCTCAATCAGGGCAACCCGGCCGAGCTTGACCGCATGCAGGCGTACCTCAATCGCCTGAGCCGGGCACGCAACCAGCGCCTGGCCGATATCGCCCGGCTGGACGACGCGCTGACGCAAAACGCCGCCCGGCTGGCCGACCGCCGCCAGCGCCTTGACGACGCCAACCAGGCGCTGAAAGAAGAAAGCGCAACGCTGGCCCAGCGCACTGCCAAGCGCCGTGACATACTCGCCACTCTTGGCCAGCGTGAACAAAGCCAGGGCCACCATCTGGCCGAACTTCAGGTAGACCACAAACAGGCCGAGCAACGGCTGCGTCAGATTCGTGAACAGATGGCACGACTAGCAAGCCCCACGCCCAGCACGCAAATGGCCCAGACCCGCGGCGACCTGCCCTGGCCGGTGCAAGGCACCCTGCGCGCCGGCTTCCAGCGCCAAAAAGGCGTGCACCAAAACGGCATTACTATCGGCGCCAATGCCGGCACGCCGGTCAAGGCCGTGCATGAAGGCCGGGTGGTATTTGCCGACTGGATACGCGGCTTTGGCAATCTGTTGATCATCGATCACGGCGACCACATCATGACGCTGTATGCTCACCTACAACGCTTTACCCACGGCCCCGGTGAGAAAGTCGCCAGCGGTGACGTGATTGGCTACGTGGGCAACAGCGGCGGCCAGCCGCGCGCGGCGCTGTATTTCGAGGTCCGCCGTAACGGCGAGCCGATCAACCCCAAGCGTTGGATTGCGCGCCGCTGACGGGCTAAGCTTGCGCCATTCACGTTTTTTCGGCGGCGGGCCCGTCGCCTCTCGCCCTGCGGAGCCATAATGACGCCATCTGTTACCCCGCTATTGCCAACCACCCGGCGCTTTCTGGCCACCCTGCTCCCGGCTGCCGCGCTCGCGCTGGCGGCGCCGGCCATGGCCGCGCCGAGCACGACGGAGCCCGGTGCCAACGAGCTGCCTCTGGAAGACATCCAGACCTTTGCCGAGGTGTTTGAACACATCAAGCGCGCCTATGTGGAAGAAGTCGACGACCGCACGCTGCTGCGCAACGCCATGCGCGGGATGCTCAACGAACTCGACCCGCACTCGGCCTATCTTGACGAAGAGCAATATCAGAGCCTGCGCGAGTCCACCGAGGGGGAATTTGGCGGCATCGGCATCGAAGTCGGCATGGAAAACAACCAGCTGACGGTGATTACCCCCATTGACGACACTCCTGCCTCCCGGGCAGGGCTGATGGCGCGCGACATCATCATCCGCATCGGCGACACCTCAACCGAGGGCATTTCGCTGCACGAGGCCGTCAACCTGATGCGCGGCGAACCCGGTTCCGACATTGAGATAGCGATTCTACGTGCCGGCGAAGACAGCCCCCGCGAACTGACCCTGAGCCGCGAAATCATCCGCAGCGAAAGCGTCAAACACGAGCTGCTGGCGCCGGGCTACGGCTACCTGCGCATCAGCCAGTTTCAAACGCGCACTGCCGACCAGGCGCAAAGCGCTATCGAAGAGATGCTGGACAACGCCGAGGGCGGCATGCTCGACGGACTGGTGCTGGATCTGCGCAATAATCCCGGCGGCATCCTGCAGTCCGCGGTGGATATCGCCGACCTGTTTCTGGACCACGGCCGCGTGGTGTATACCGAAGGCCGTCTCAACGACAGCCAGATGTCGTTTTCGGCCACGCCGTCAACGCCCGCCGGCGATGTCTCGCTGGTCGTACTGGTCAACGGCGGCAGCGCCTCGGCGGCCGAAATTGTCGCCGGCGCCCTGCAGGATCAGCGCCGCGGGGTGATCATGGGCACCGAGAGCTTTGGCAAAGGCTCGGTACAGCAGGTGATGCCGCTGGGTGAAAACGAAGGCCTCAAGCTGACCACCGCGCTGTACTACACCCCCAACGGCCGCTCGATTCAGGCGCAGGGCATCAAGCCCGACGTCACGGTCGTACGCGGGCGCCTTGAAATCGCCGACAGCCGCTTTGAGCTGCGCGAAGCCGATCTGGAGGGGCACCTGAGCTCGTCGGGTCAGGCCGCAGGCAGCGATGCCGCCACCTCAGGGCGCCTGCGCGACGACTACCAGCTGGGCGAGGCGCTGAATCTGCTCAAGGCGCTCAACGTGGTTGACCGCCGCAACCGCTAACGGCAGCTTTGCGGCAGGCGGCCGCGTTCTCCGGTCGCCTGCCGCATGATCACGCGCTTGATCGGCACCAGCCGGTGCAGGCCGCTCATGCCGACGTTACGCGCCAGCAACACGCCCGGATGAGCGCTGCCAAACAGCGTCTTGAAGCCCTTCATCAGCGCCAGCATCGTGGCGTTATCCGCACGGCGGCGGCGCTCATAGCGGCGCAGCAGCCGCACATCGCCCCAGCCGGCGCCGCGCTTAAAGGCCGTCACCACCTCTTCGGCCAGTACCGCGGCGTCCATCAGCCCCAGATTGACGCCCTGCCCGGCCAACGGATGAACGCTGTGCGCGGCGTCGCCTATCAACGCAAAGTGCGGCGCCACATAGCGCTGCGCGTGGCGCTGCACCAGCGGAAACGCATACGCTTTGTCGCGCACTTCCACCGCGCCCAGGCGGTAGTCCAGCGCCTCGCCCAACGCTTCACCCAGCGCCTCGGCAGACATTGCTTCAAGGGTTTTCGCTCGCGCCGGCGTCACTGACCAGACAATCGAGCAGTAGCGCTCGTCGCCGTTAACCGTCAGCGGCAAGAACGCCAGCGGTTGGCCGTCAACAAACGCCTGACGCGCGGTCGCGCCGTGGGGGCGTTCGCAGCGTACCGTGGTGACCACCGCGTGCTGGTGCATATCGTCTTCCACCACGTCAATTTCCGCCATCTCGCGCAGCGCCGAGCGCGCACCGTCGGCGGCCACCACCAGCGGCGCACCGAGCTGGCGCCCATCGTCGAGCGTCAGCCAGCGGCCGGTAGGCGACGTTTGCAGCGCTTCAACGCGCGCGCCGTACAGCGGCGTCACGTTCGGATGCTCCAGAATCCGGGCATTCAAGGCGGCCAGCGTCACGTTGTTCTCAACAATATGCCCCAGATTAGCCACGCCGGCTTCGTCGGCGCTGAAGGCGATATCGCCGCTGCCTTCGGCGTCCCACACGCGCATAAAGCGGTACGGCGTCACGCGCCTTTTTTCCATGGCCGGCCAGGCGTGCAGCCGGGTGAGCAACCGGGTGGAGACCGGCGACAGCGCGCTGACCCGCGGGGCGACCCGCGTACCATCCCATGCTTCAAGGCTGAGCGGTCGAGCCTGCGCTTCAATCAGCGCCACGCGCATGCCGGCGTCGGCCAGCAGCGCACAAAGCGCCGCACCGACCATGCCGCCGCCCACAATCAGCGCATCAAAGTCAGCCGGCGGCTGTCCGCTCGCGGTGGTGGTTTTCGTCGTCGTCACTAGCGTTGCCTCGTCATCAAAGCGCCCGCCTGCGGGCGCGGGTGGAAATTAACGCTCGAGCCCCATCGCCCGGCGGATAACATCCCGGCGCAGCGGGCCGGCCAGATTCAGCCCGACCAACCCCGCCGCGCGGGCCTGGGGCAGCAGCGGCAGCGTGGTGCCAAACAGACGGATCAGCCCATCGCTGAAACGCACCACCCCGCGCCGGTCACGAGCGCGGCGCTGGTCAAACGCGCCCAGCGTTGCCATGTCGCCCATCGCGCCCCCCGCGGCCAGGCTGTCTTCCAGCGTTTCGACCAGATCCGTCACTCCGCGCAGCGCAAGGTTAAACCCCTGCCCAGCCACCGGATGCAGCGCGTGGGCGGCATTGCCCAGCACCGCAAGCCCCGGGCGCACCGCCTCTTGCGCGGTCACCAGCGACAGCGGGTACGCATAGCGTTTGCCCACCCGGGTAAAACGCCCCGCGCGGTCGCCGAAGGCTTGCTGCAGCGCGGTCAAAAAATCGCCGTCGCCCATCGCCATACGCGCTTTTTCCTCACCGGCCGGGTGCGTCCACACCAGCTCCATGGCGTTGCCCGGGAGCGGCAGCAGCGCCATCGGGCCTTCAGCGGTAAAGCGCTCGTAGGCCACGCCGCGATGCGGCTCGCTGACGCCTACGTTAGCGATCAGCGCGGTTTGCGCGTAGGCCGCTTGGTGGCTGTCGATGCCCAGCTGCTCTTTCAAGCCCGAGCGTCCGCCGTCTGCCAGCACCGTAAGCGCCGCGCTCAGCGTGCTGCCGTCCGACAGCTCAAGCCGGTGCCCGCCGGGCTGCGGCGCAATGCGCTCGACCTTGGCCGGGCAGTGCCACTCAAGGTCAAGCGCCGCCAGGCGCTGGTGCAGCACTTGTCCCATCCAGGCATTGGGAATCACATGGCCCAGCGCCTCGACGTTGACTTCATCCGCACTCAGCCGCGTGGCGCCAAAGCGCCCCCGCTCGCTGATGTGGATACGTTTGATCGGCGATGCTTCGCGGCGCATGGCCTGCCATACCCCCAGCCGGCGGAAGCGCTCCGCCGAGCCTGCAGCAATGGCGCTGGCGCGGGCATCAAAGCTGGGTTGCCATTCGGCCTGCGGCGAGGGCGCCGGCAGCGGCGCGGCTTCGATAATGGCCACCTTCAGCGCGTAGCGTTCAATCAGCGGGGCGAGCGCGCAGCCAAGGCTGGCACCGACCAGACCACCGCCCACAATCACAATGTCGTGGGTCGCCGTATGCGCGGGTGTATCCATGGTTGACTCCCTAACCGACTGTTTTTATGTATCTTTAATAAAAATACGCAAAATACAATCGTAACGTATATTACGTAATAAATATCAAACGCTGAAAAAAACCGATCACTTGCTGGCCATCAGTGCCTCAATATCAGCCACCCGCTTGGGCACATACGCGGTCAACACCTCGTGACCGGTGGCGGTGACCACCACGTCGTCTTCAATGCGGATGCCCATGCCACGATAAGCGGCGGGAATATCCTCGGCGTCGGGAATGTACAGCCCCGGCTCCACGGTGAGCACCATGCCGGCTTCCAGCGGGCGCGGCGTGTCGGCGTCAAGGCGGTAGTCACCCACGTCGTGCACGTCCAGCCCCAGCCAGTGCGACGTGGAATGCAGATAAAAGCGCCGGTAGCTGTCGTCGGCAATGCGCTCATCCACCTCGCCCGAGAGCAGCCCCAGCTCAATCAGCCCCGCCGTCAGGTCACGCACCACGCCCTGGTGAATCTCGTTTAGCGTAGCACCGGGCTTGATGACCGCCACGGCGCTTTCCTGCGCGGCGAGCACCGTTTCGTACACCTCGCGCTGGGCTTCGCTGAAAGTGCCGGATACGGGGAAGGTGCGGGTAATGTCACCGGCGTAAAGATCAAACTCGGCGCCGGCATCGATCAACACCAGGTCGCCATCATTAAGCGGCGCGCTATTTTCCACATAGTGCAGTACGCAGGCGTTGTCCCCGCCGCCCACAATCGTGCTGTACGCCGGCCCGCTGCCGCCTTGCCAGACAAATTCGTGCTCCAGCTCGGCCTGCAGGTGGTATTCGCTAAGCCCCGCCGCACTGGCACGCATCGCGCGGCAGTGAGCACGGGCGGAAATCTCGGCGGCGTGGCGCATCAGAGCAATTTCATCGTCCGCCTTGACCAGACGCATGGCGTGAATCAGCGGGCTGACGTCGTGAAAGCCGCTAACGGGCGCAATGCCCCGGCGGCGGCCGGCCTGAGACTCGGCGTAAACCTGCTCGGCCAGCGCCAACGCTTCACCGTCGTCAAACGGCACAAAAAGCTGCTCGCGGCCTTCCAGCAGCGCGCTCAGCTGAACGTCACGCTCGGCGTTTTCAAAGGCCTCGTCTACGCCGTGTTCGGCGACCACGCCCGCCGCACCCAGGCGCCGGCCGGTCCATGCCTCCCACAGTGGATTGCGGTCCTGGCAAAACACCACCGCCGCGCCAGCCTCGCGGCCGGGCAGCAGCACCAGCAGCGCGTCGGGCTCAACGATGCCGGTCAGGTAGTAAAAATCGCTGTTCTGGCGAAACGGGTATTCGCTATCCCGCGAGCGGGTCGCAAGCGAGGCGCCGGGAATCAACACCGCGGCACTGGCAGGCAATGTTGCCATCAGAGCAGCGCGGCGCTTGGCGTAGGCATCGGGGGTGATCGCCGCCGGGCGCGGCATCAGGTCGGGTAGCATTGTGGCTCCTGAGTGCAGAAAAATTGTGTGACACGGTGGCGCAAAAGTCAGTGCACCGGCGCGTCACTTTGCTCGACTTGGGGCTGGCCGGGGTGCTGCTCGGTGTAGAGCATCATGGCGGTCATCCGCGCGTGCTCGGTCAACGCAGAGAGGTCGTTTTCGTTCTCTGTGCTGTTGTCGATGTCGGCGTCAATACGGGCCAGCGCCGGCAGGTCATCCATGGCCTCGCAAAGCGTTTTTGACCACTGCGCGCGCTGGTCGTCATCCACCACCTCTTCAAGCACTTCCAAAAAGCCCAGCGCCCATTCTCTGAGGCCCTGCGCCTGTTCGGCCAAAGAGAACAGCTCGTCGGGCAACAGCGGCTCGTAGTTCAGCTCACTGGCGCTAAGTGCCGCCACGGTTTGCCGGCGCCAGCCTAACAGCCGCTCGGCGCTCTCCGGGTTCCGCGGCTGCTCAACGCCCAGGCTTAGACACACTTCCTCAAGCCAGGTGTCCGCGCTGACATCCTTAAGCGCCAAAAGCGCGCACAGCCTGCCATCGAGAAAGGTCGGCGACTGCATGCTGCCGTGCAGCAAAAACACATCGGCAATGTCGGAGAAATCCTGGCGTTCATCAATCAAGGACATAAAAAAAGTGATCCATTTAGCGGGTGATAAAAAATCGTTGGTCCGGCTCACCGGCACGTCCGGCGCTGCGCGTTGACCCTGACACAGCGGCTCTCTTATAGTTAAGCGGCGGGTAACGCTCAGCGCCGCTTAGCCAGGCGACCTGAGCCAAGCCGTTTTATACTTGCCTGTGCAAGACGTTCCTGTGCGAGAATGTTAACGCATAGATCCTTTGATGGCCTGCGCTGGAGCAACTGATGAGTGACGCCGAGCGTCCGACAACAGAAATCGCCCTGCTGGGCAGGCATTACACCATTGCCTGCGACCCGGGTGCCAAAGACAACCTAGTGCGCGCCGCGCGCTACCTGGACCGTGCAATGCACGGCATTCAGTCGAAAAGTACCACGCTCAGCAACGACCGCGTAACGGTAATGGCCGCGCTTAACATCACCCATGAGCTCCTTGAAGCGCTGGACGAGCAGCGCGGCTATGAAGCTGAACTCACCCGTCTTGGCGAGCGCCTGGACGGCGCGCTGAAAAACCGCTCAAAGTAAAAACCACCCGCAGGCGCTCCGGGCTTTGGCCTGCGCTCAGGTTCTGGTAAGATGGCAGTGTTCTCTGGGGTGTGCGCCAGTCGTTATAGTCCCTCGAGCCTATGCGCAGTACCTAGGGCGGCCATTGCTAGCCAGACCCGTGTGCATGTCCGCGCGACGGAAAGCCTGACGGTCTGGCTGCGGCCACCCGACCTGAACCTTTAGGTTCAGGGCCAGAACGACAGCGGCACTTTGGAGAACTCTTTCATGTTAACCACCGGGGTCATGCCAACCACCGAGATCATATCAACCGCTGAATCTTCCTCTAGCATCCCGCATTCCTCGCCTTCACAGGCTAAAACTGCCCTTCGCCGCGAGCTTAAACGCCGCCGCCGCGCCCTCTCACCGCGTGAACAACGCGCCGCCACCGCGCAGCTATGCCGCCGGCTGAGAACCCTGCCCGAACTGCTCCGCGCTCGCCGCGTCAGCCTGTATTTGCCCATGGGCGGTGAAATCGACCCGCAGCCGCTGCTGCACTGGCTTTACCGCCGCGGTGTAAGCGTTTACTTACCCGTATTACGCCCTTTTTCGGCCAATTCACTATGGTTTGTGGCCTACCGGCCGGGCACGCCAATGGTCAAAAATCGGTTTGGCATTCCAGAGCCTGCCGCCGCGTTTAGCGCTCGCCGCCAGAACCGCCTGCCCGCATGGGCGCTGGACGCCTTGATCGTGCCGCTGGTGGGCTTTGATGCCAACGCCAACCGCATGGGCATGGGCGGCGGCTTTTACGACCGCACGCTGGCATTCATGCGCTACCGGCGCCCCGCGCCGGCGCTGATCGGCGTGGCGCACGCCTGCCAGCAGGTAGCGCACCTGCCCGTGGAGCCGTGGGACATTCCGCTAACCGCGATTGCCACCGATGCCGCCACCGTGCGCCCGCAAAAGCGCTGAACGCGGGGCAACAAAAACGGGCTGTGCCATGACGGCACAGCCCGTTTTTGATTCACCCCACTTAATTACCCTGCGGGCGCACGCACCTAGCTGCCTGATAATGCCTGCGCATACCCCGTAGCGAGGACCCCCAGTGCAAACACCAGGGTAAGTGTCATGATCATATCCGGCTTCTTGCGACGCATACTGCTTCTCCCAGATGACAAGCCCGGAGATCTCCGTCCCGGGCGATACCGCGCCAACACCTAAAAACGCTGCCTCAGCGTTTTTAGTGACGTTTCTCATTATTGATCTGATGACTATAAGGCGCCAGGCCAGCCGCTGAAAACGGGAAAAGGCGCCTTTTAGCGGCGCTTTTCTCGCGGATAGTGAAAAGCCGCTCACGCCATGAACAATCGATACGCCGGATTGTCACTTTCCCGCCAGTAGCGGTAGCCAATCGTATCCAGGTGTTCTTCGATGTGGGCGCTATCGCCGTTGGGCACCTGCATGCCCACCAGCACGCGGCCGTAGGCGGCGCCGTGGTTACGGTAGTGGAATAACGAGATGTTCCAGTCATGGGGCAGCTGGGTGAGAAAGTTCATCAGCGCGCCGGGGCGCTCGGGAAACTCGAAGCGGTAAAGCTCCTCGGCCACGTTGGCGCTAGGGCGCCCGCCGCTCAGATGGCGGATATGCAGCTTGGCCAGTTCGTTATCGGTCAGGTCTTCCACCTGATAGTCCGCTTCTCGCAGCCGTTCGATCACCGCCTGACGGTCATCGCCGCCGGGTTTGATCTGCACGCCGACAAAGATATGCGCGGCGCGATCGTCGGCATAGCGGTAGCTAAACTCGGTCACCATGCGCTTGCCCAGGGTACGGCAGAATTTTTTGAAGCTGCCGGGCTTTTCGGCGATGGTCACGGCCAGAATCGCCTCGCGCTGCTCGCCAAGCGAGGTGCGCTCGGCAATATGCTGCAGGCGATCAAAGTTGGTATTGGCGCCCGAGTTGATGCACATCAGCGTTTCGCCTTCGGCGCCGGTTTGCTGAATATATTTCTTGAGCCCGGCCAGCGACAGCGCGCCGGAGGTTTCGGATACCGCGCGGGTATCCTCAAAGATGTCTTTCACCGCGGCGCACATTTCATCGGCGGTGACGGTAATCACGCCGTCGACCAGGTGCTGCATCACCGCAAACGGCACTTCACCCACCTGTGCGACGGCCACGCCTTCGGCAAATACCCCGACCTGATCCAGCACCACGCGTTCGCCGGCCTCCAGCGCGGCCTTGAGGCTGGCGCTGTCTTCGGATTCCACCCCGATCACCTTGATGTCCGGGCGCAGGTACTTCACGTAGGCCGCCACGCCGGCAATCAGCCCGCCGCCGCCCACGGGCACGAAAATGGCGTCCAGCCGGCCACTGTGCTGGCGCAGCATTTCCACCGCCACTGTGCCCTGCCCGGCAATCACGTCGATATCGTCAAACGGCGGGATATACACATAGCCATGCTCTTCGACCAGCGCCTTGGCGTGCTCGGCGGCGGCGCTGAAGGCGTCGCCCTTGAGTACCACTTTGGCGCCCCGTGCGCGCACCGCAGACACCTTGATCTCCGGCGTAATGCGCGGCATGACAATGGTCGCCTTGACCCCCATTTGCGTGGCCGCCATGGCCAGCCCCTGGGCGTGGTTGCCGGCCGAAGCCGTAATCACGCCTTTGGCCTTCTGCTCATCGCTAAGCTGCGCCATCTTGTTGTAGGCGCCGCGAATCTTGAAGGAATACACCGGCTGCAAATCTTCACGCTTGATCAGAATCGTGTTGTTGAAGCGACGCGAAAGAAACGGGGCAGGGGAAATCGGGGTCTCGCAGGCAGCCTCATAAACACGGGCCTGGAGTATTTTCTTCACGGTAGCTTCGAGCATGCTGGTATCCCACAAAAAATATCGCGCCGGGCGGCGCACGGAAAGGTCGAACGAAAAGCTCTGATAGGGGGCGCTGACGGAGAGGTCGGTCTTGCAGCGTCTTTATGGCAGCCCTCCATTGTTAGCAGATCGCTACCGACGACGTCTAGCGCCGGCATCGGCAGCGCGGCGCTGGGTCGGTATACTATACGCCTGCGCAATGCTTTTTCCCGACCGCTAGAGGCTTTTTATGACCCAGGACGAACTCAAGGCCGCCGTGGCCGACGCCGCCATCAAGGAAATCGAACCCTGGCTGGACAAGGGCACGGTGCTCGGCATTGGTACCGGCTCTACCGCCAACCTGTTTATCGACCGGCTGAAGCTACTGCGCGATAGCTTCAAAGGCGCGGTGGCAAGCTCGCAGGCGAGCGCCGAGCGTTTGAAGGCCCTGGGAATCGACGTGCTGGAATTGAACAGCGTCGGCACGCTGCCCTTTTACATCGATGGCGCAGACGAAGTTAACGCTGACTTACAGATGATCAAGGGCGGCGGTGCGGCGCTGACCCGGGAAAAAATCGTCGCCGCCTGCGCCCAGCGTTTCATCTGCATCGCCGACGACTCCAAGTACGTCGCCCGGCTGGGCGAGTTCCCGCTGCCCATCGAAGTGATTCCCATGGCGCGCTCCTACGTCGGCCGCGAGCTGGTCAAGCTCGGCGCCGAGCCGGTCTACCGCCAAGGCGTGCTTACCGATAACGGCAACCAGATTATCGACTGCTACGATTTCAACATCAAGGATCCGCTAGAGTTGGAAGCGCGGCTCAACGCCATTGCCGGCGTGGTCACCAACGGCCTGTTCGCCGCCCGCGGCGCTGACGTCCTGCTACTGGGCAAGGGCGACGGCGTAGAACGCACCGCGCTGCGCTAAGGCCGTTAGCTAAACGTCAGCAGTCGGCCAAGTCCCGCCAGCGTGCGCTCGAGCGCGCCGCGCTGTTCGGCGACTACTGCCTGGCCGGCGCTGCCCCGCCGGCGTGCCTCAATAGGGTTATCGAAGGCATGAATCAGCGCCTCCGCCAGGGCCCTGGCATCAGCCACTTGTTCAAGCGCCTCGGCGGCTTTGAGCGGCTCGGCCACATCGTCAAAGTTCTCAAGCGATGGGCCAGTAAGCACCAGCCGCCCGAGGCTTGCCGGCTCGACCACGTTTTGCCCGCCCAGAGGCACCAGGCTGCCGCCGACAAAGGCCACGTCACCGGCAGCATAAAGCGCGCCGAGTTCGCCCAACGTATCGCCCAGATACACCGCCGTTGCCGCCGTCACCGGTTCTTTCTGGCTGCGCCGGACGGTCACAAAGCCGGCCTTCCGGCTTTCAGCGGCCACGGCGTCAAAGCGCTGGGGATGGCGGGGCACCAGTACCAGCAGCGCCTCGGGGTAGCGCTGCCTGAGCGTGGCGTGGGCTTCGAGCAGCGCGGCTTCTTCGCCGTCGCGGGTCGAGCCTGCTACCCACACCGGCCGCCCGCCGGGCGCTGCCTCAGAGCCTGTTTCAGCGCTTGTTTCAACGTCCGCACGTAAGCGCTTACCTACCTCAAGCGCCGCAGCATCCGGGCGACTCTCGAACTTTAGCGATCCGACGATGGCGGTACGTTCGGCCGGCATGCCCAACGCGATAAAGCGCTCGGCGTCGGCGGGGGATTTCGCCGCCAGCCAGCTAACGTTAGCCAGCGCTTGGCGCATCAGCGGTTTGATCCGCTGGTAGCGCTCGAAAGCGCGGGGCGATAGCCGCCCGTTGACCACCGCCACCGGCACGCCGCGGCGCCGGCAGGCATGCAGCAGGTTGGGCCACAGCTCGGTTTCAAACATGATCGCCAGCACCGGGTGCACCCGCGCCACAAAGCGCCGCGCGCTGCCCGGCCAGTCAAGCGGGATAAAGCGGTGATCAAGTCGCGAAGCAAGCGCCGGCAGCAAGTCGTTAGTGAGTACTCGCACTTGCTCCGCCCCCGTGGCTGTCATGGTGGTGATCAACAGGCGATGGTCAGCGTAACGTTCGAGCAGCGCGCCGATCAGCGGGCGCGCGGCGCGCACCTCACCCACTGAGGCACAGTGCAGCCACAGCGTTGCCGCGCCGGCGCTATCGCCCAATTCCGGGCCCAGCCCCAGCCGCTGGCCACGCGAGTAAGTGGGTACTTGCTCACGCCATACGCGGCGTATCACCCAGGGCGAGAGCGCATAGAGCGCCGCGCTGTAGGCACAGCGAGGCCAGCGTGCCACCTTAGCGCCCGCGGTCGAGAATGGTGGCGATCATCGCCGAGGTCGAGACGCCGTCTTCAAAGTTCAGCACCCTGACCTCGCCGCCGTTGGCGCGCACGGCCTCACCGCCAGCGATATCTTCGGGCCGATAGTCGCCGCCCTTGACCAGCACGTCGGGCAGCACGGCTTCAATCAGCGCCTGCGGCGTGTCGTTGGCAAAGGGCGTCACCCAGTCCACCGCGCCCAGCCCGGCCAGCACCTGCATGCGCCGCGCCAGCGGGTTGATCGGGCGGTCGGCGCCCTTCAGCCGCGCAATCGAGGCGTCGTCGTTGACCGCGACAATCAGTCGGTCGCCCAGCTTGCGCGCCTGCTCAAGGTAGGCCACGTGGCCGGCGTGGAGAATATCGAAGCAGCCGTTGGTCATCACCACACGCTCACCGCGCGTTTGGGCGGCGCGCACGGCGTCAATCAGCGGTGCCTGAGCGATCACGCCAAACTCGGCGAGCGTGTCGCCGTGCAGCGCGGTATACAGCTCACCCAGCGACAGCGTAGCGGTACCGGGCTTGGCCACCACCAGCCCGGCGGCCAGGTTGGCGAGCATCATCGCCTCGGGAAAGCCGTGCCCGGCCGCCAGCGCCAGCCCCATCATGCCGATGACGGTGTCGCCGGCGCCGGTGACGTCGAACACTTCCCGGGCGCGGGTGGGCAGATGCAGCGGCGGCAGGCCTTCGCGAATCAGCGTCATGCCCTTTTCGCTGCGGGTGATCAGCAGTGCTTCCAGCTCCAGTTCGGCGCGCAGCACTTCACCTCGCTTGGCAAGCTCGGCATCGGTGGCGCAGTGACCCACAATCGCCTCGAACTCGCCCAGATTGGGCGTCATCAGGCTGGCGCCGCGGTACTTGCTGAAGTCGGTACCCTTGGGATCGACCAGCACGCGCTTACCCGCCGCTCTGGCCACCTGAATCAGCGTTTCAACGCGGTTAAGCGTGCCCTTGCCGTAGTCGGAGAGAATCAGCACGTCGTGATCGGCCAATGCGCGTTCGGCGTGAGCTACCATTTCGCGGGTGTCGACACCGTCGAGGCGCTCTTCAAAATCCAACCGCAGCAGCTGCTGGTTGCGGCTCATCACCCGCAGTTTGGTAATCGTGGGAACATCGGGGCTGTATTGAAAGTGGGTACTGACTTCGGACGCGGCCAGCTGCTCGGCAAGCCGCTTGGCGTTGTCATCCTGACCTACCACCCCGGCCAGCGCGGCACGGGCGCCCAGCGCGGCCACGTTGAGCGCGACGTTGGCCGCGCCACCGGGGCGGTCATCGGCGTCTTCCACGCGCACCACGGGCACCGGCGCTTCGGGCGAGATACGCGAGGTACCGCCGTGCCAGTAGCGGTCGAGCATCACGTCGCCGGCGATAAGCACGCGGGCGTGTTCCAGAGCGGTCAGATCAACGTTCATCGGACGTTCCTTCGGCGGCGGTATGTGCAAGCAGTGCTTCCAGCCGGGCAATGACCTCATCGGCCTTGATCAGCAGCATGGCGTCGGGGTGGCGCACGCGCTGCCCCCAGGCCAGGTCGTCTACCGACTTATCCAGGTAGGTACGCACTGCGCGGGGGTAGGCATCAACCACGAACTCGCGCCACTGGTAGGGCGCGGAACGGTGCGGGTTGGACGTGGCAAAAAGCCCCAGCGCCGGCGTGGCCACGGCGTTGGCCATGTGAACCGGGCCGGTATCGGGGGCGATGGCCGCGCGGGCACGGTCAATCAGTGCCAGCATGCCCTTGAGCGAGGTGTCGCCAACGGCATTGATCACGCTGCCCGGCTGGCACAGCGCCTGTATTTGCACGCCGGTGTCGCGTTCCAGCGGGCTGGGGCCGCCGGTAAGCACGCTGGTCAGCCCGTGCTGTACCCAGGCGTGTTCGATCACGCTGGCGTAGCCTTCCACCGTCCAGTTACGAAAATTGCGCAGCCGCACGTTGCTGCAGGGGTTGATCACCAGGTAAGGCGCCTCGCCACTGATCAGGCGCGCCTCGTGGTAGGCCTCCGGCGGGATCGTCAGGTTCCATTCCAGCCGGTCATCCTCCACCCCCAGCGCACGGGCGAAATCCATGAACGACTCAAGCACGTGGGCGTTGGGGTGAGCGGGCAGCTGGTGCTGGGTAAACCAGTGCTGGGCGTCCTTGGCGCGGGCTTTATCAAAACCCAGCCGCACGTCGGCCTTGAGCCCCAGCGAGAGCACGCTGGCGCGCAGCGCCAGCTGCATGTGCAGCAAAACATCAAAGCGGGTATCGCCCAATTCACGCCACAGCGCGCGCATACCGGCAATACCGGTAGACTTGTCGTAAACCACGAACTCGACGCCGGAAAGCCCCGCCAGTAAACTGTGCTCCCCCTTGCCGATAATCCAGGTAATACGCGCCTGCGGCCAGCGGCGCTGCAGCGCGCGTATCGTGGGCACGAGATTGCACGCATCGCCCAGCGCGGACAGGCGTAAAATGGCAATATGGTGAGGATTGGCAGGCAGAGAGGGCTTCATGCGCTTAGCGGCACTCCGGCAGAACAAAAGTCTAATGTTACACGATGCGGACATTCTATGTGACGCGCCGGAATCACACAAAAACCGGCCCGCGCTGTTTTGCCCGGGCGACCTTTCCCCGGACACGTTCTCCCCGGGCTACTGGCGTGCGCGCGGGCGGGTAACCGGCGAGGCCCCCGGGCGGGGCAGCAGCCTGTTCATCACGCCGTACGCAGGTGCGGCAGAGCAGTGGGTGCTGCGCCCCTACCGGCGCGGTGGGCTTATCGCCCGGCTGAGCAAGGCGCGCTACCTGTGGACGGGCGCCGAGCGTACCCGTGCCTTTCGCGAAATACGCCTGACCGCCCGGCTATTTAGCCTGGGGCTGCCGGTGCCCCGCCCGGTGGCCGTGTGCGTGACCCGCCATGGGCTTAGCTACGAGGCCGCGCTGATAACCCGGCGTATTGCCGGCGCCGGCGCGCTGGCCGAGCGGCTGCAAAACGACACGGCCACGCCGCTGCTGCTTGAGCGCGTGGGGCGCACGATCCGCCGCTTTCACGACGCGGGGCTCGACCACGTGGATCTCAACGCGCGCAATATTCTGGTCGACGCCGACGATACCCCCTGGCTGATCGACCTTGACCGCTGCCGGCTGCGCGCGCCGGGCAGGTGGCAAAAGGCCAATGTGGCGCGGCTGGAACGCTCGCTGGCGAAATTTGCCAACCCCGACGCGGCGGCACGCGCGGGCGAGCGCATTGCCGCCGGCTATCAGGCCTGATCTGCGGGCTGAGCCTGAGTTTGAGCAAAGCGCGGCCTGACCGTTTTAGCCATGAATTTGGCCCACTTGCGCCGGATTTTGCGACGCCCGAGAAACGCCACGTAATCGGGCAGCGGAATAAACTCCGAGGCGCCCAAGCCGTCGATCAGCATCACGGTGGTGGCGTCCGGCCGCTCGATCACCAACAGATTGCTCATCACCAGATCGCAGGGCACCACGCTATAGGCCAACAGATACGCCTTTAGCGCCCCCAGCCCCGCCCAGAAACGGCTGGCCTGCTGCGGCGTCAGCGGCGTAGCGAGGTACTCCGACACGTTGGGCGGCAGCGCGCCCTGATCATCCAGCACCAGCTGCTGTTCGAGACCGATTACCCCCTCGCCCTTCACCACGCCGAAAAACGCAGGGATAAGCGTGAACGGCACGCCACGGCGGCGCAGCAGGCGAAAATAGCGCAGCTCGCGCCGGGTTTGCTTGGCTTTTTCTCGCCGGCTGAGTTTGACGCAGCGGGCCGGATCGTCGGGATGCTGATAGCAGATGCGCTCATCGCCCCGACCCACGACCCGCCACCCGGTAACGTCAATCATCGGGCCGCCTGCTTTTGCTGATGAACGGCCAAAATCCGCCGGTAGTTCTGCGCCATAATTTCTTCCACATCCAGCGTCAGCGCCAGCTCGCGACAGCGCATGCCAAGCGCTGCAGCGTCTTTTTGCCCAACCCAGTGCGCCATCGCCTGCGCCAGTGCCGCTACGTTGTCGGCCGCGTCGATCACCGTTGCCACCTCGGGCGTGACCACCTCTTTGGCGCCGCAGCTTTGCGTGGTGATGACCGGCGTGCCACAGGCCAGCGCTTCGAGCACGGTAAAGCCGAACGGCTCGTAACGCGCCGGCAAAACATAGCAGTCGGCCAGCGCAAAATAGCGCTCGGGAGAGGCCTGCTCGCCCAGAAACCGACACTTGTCGGCGATGCCCAGACGCTGGGCGTGGGCCTCGTATTCCGCCTGTTGGGAATCACGGCCAACCACCAGCAAGGTAGCCTCAACGTCGAGCCGGGCGAAGGCCTCAAGCGTGGGTTCAAGCCCCTTGCGCCGGTAGCCGGTACCCAGAAACAGCAGCACCGGCGTATTGCCATCAAGCCCCAGCTGCTGGCCAAGCGCGGCGACCTCGTTACCCAGCCGCTGGCGGTCAAAGCGGCGGGTATCGACGAAGTTGTGGATCACCGAGCGCCGGGCGGCGGGCACGCGATACGCCTCGGCAATTTCGCTGTCGCTTTGCCACGAGTTCGAGACCACATGGTAATACGCCCCGGGCGCCATCGCCCTGGCTTCAATGCGCATGGCCACCTTGTCTTTGAAACGCAAGCGCCGGCGCGGCATCGAGGCCAGATGATGGTGCGTTGTGCCCCCGCCAATGCGCAGCATATCGTGAGTCCAGGTTTTCCCCAGCGCATAAACCAGATCGTAGTCGGCGGCGTTGACGTGGCGCTCCACCGCCTGGGCAAAGCGCCAGATGCGGTGCGCCTTGCCCACGCTGAACGGGCGCAGCCGCACAAAGCCGATGGCCGGGTGCGACGGCGCCACGTGGGAGCGGCAGATAATGGTGACGTCTTCACCGCGCTCGGCCAGATAGCGCGAGAGCGCGTTGAGAAAGCGCTCGGTGCCGCCGGAGTTGGCGTGACGCATGTGGATCAGGGCAATCTTCACGGGCGTGGGCTCCTGGCCGGTGACGCAGCGGTAGCGGCACAGCGCTGCGCACGGCGATAGCGATAGAGAATGCCCCACCAGATTACCAGCCAGAAAGCGTAGATCATCACGCCGCTGTTGTGATTGAAACCGGCCTGGGTCAGGCCGAAATCGATGTGCGCCACGCACAGCAGCGCGCCGGCGGCGGCCAGCGAGCGCACGGTTAGATCGGGGTCTTTCAGGTGGCGGCTAAACAGGCGCAGCGGCAGGCCAAACAGCAGCAGCAGCGCGGCCAGGCCAGGGATGCCCTGCTTGGCGAGCGTATCCAGAAACTGGTTATGGGCGTGATCGAACTGCTTGATACTGGGGTGCACAATGCCCCGCTCAACCATATCGGCCATGCCGGCACTATAGTCGCGCTCGCCCCAGCCCATCAGCGGTTTCTCCAGCGCCAGATGGGTGGCGCCCTGCCACATTTCAAAGCGCGAACCTACCGAAGTGGTGACTTTTTCGCCGCTGACGTACAGCGCAATATCGTCCACGGCCTGGGCGACACGATGCTTGACCCCGGTTTGCGGCAGGCTATAGGCCGCCAGCGCCAGCGCCGCTACCATCATCAGCGCCAGCAGCCTGGCTTTTGGCGAAAAGCCCTTGCCATAGGCGCGATACAGCACCCATAGCACCAGAGGCAACCCAACCCAGCCGCCTCGGCTGCCGGAGAGCAACGAGGCCAGCAGACCGCCAGCGGCGCCCAGCCCGAGCAGCCACAGCCAGGCGCGGCGGTGGGGCTGCTGCCACGCCCAGCCGGCCCCGGCCAGGCAGAACACGCCGAGCAGCAGGCTGATATTGCCAAACTGAATGGCGTGCATGTAGCCATCCGCACGGGCCACCCCCTGCCCTCTTTGCCACAACGCAAACCCGCCGGCGCCCATGGCGCCCAGCGCCAGCCCCGCCCACACCCCGCCTAGCCGGGGCGGGTAAGCCATCACCCAGAGCAGCGCGGGCAGCGCCAGCCACAAGCGCAGCGGGCGATCCAGCGTACTCATGCCCTGCCCGTGCCATAGCGCGCCGGCCACCACTACGGCGGTGTAGGTAACAAGTGCCAGCATCAGCCGCCAATCAGCGGTATCAAGTGCCAGCCGCGGGCGACGCACCGCCAGCGAACAGCCGGCCAGCAGCAGAATGGCAGGGCCTAACGAGTAGCCCGAGGGCACAACGAGCGTCAGCGCGGCAAACACAAACACGGCGGCGCTGGTCAGCCAGCGGCGGCGCTGGTCAGCGGCGGAATCAGACAGCGGTAAAGCAACGTGGGTCATAGGTGTGCGGGCCATAGGCGTGGGGTATCAGGGCGCGGTCATAAATCCCGAACGCGACGTTTCATGTACTTCCAGAACACGCCGTTGGCGTTGGACACTGCGATAACCAGTCCGCGCCAGCCGTCCAGAAAACCGCGCTGCAGCAGGTAGGTGCGGAAAAAAGCAAACGCAGCTTTCAGTACAATCAGCGCTACGGGGTAAACCCGCAGCTTATCCGAGCGCGCACGAATCTCGGAGTAGCGGTTGATCTTGTCGAGAAACTGAGCCAGCTCGGTCACCGCCAAATGCGTTAGGCAGCCGTCCAGCCGCGCGATTTGCGTCGCCTGCCCGAGCGTTACCGACTCGTGCACCATGGCCTCGCTGAAATTATGCTCGCGGCGATGAAATACCCGCACCAGCCAGTCATTGCCCCATCCGGCATGGCGCACGGGCTTGCCGAGCATCCAGTTTTCGCGGTGCACCTCGACCACCTGCCGGGAATCGGCCGTGGGCAACCAGCCGGCCAACGACTCAAGCCAGCGGGCATCGGGCGCTTCATCGGCATCCAGCGACACGATCCAGTCGTGCCGGGCGAGCGATACCGCATGGCGTTTGGTCGGGCCAAAGCCGTGAAACTCGCCCTGGTGCAGCGCAACGTTGGGATAACGCGCGGCAAGCTCAAGCGTGCCGTCGGTGGAGCCGTTATCATAAACAACCACCTCATCGACGTCCTCGAGCGCGTCAAGGGTACGCGCGAGGGTCGCCGCCGCGTTACGCGTAATGATCACGGCGCTTAGCTCAGCCAGCATCTCAAGCCGTCCTGTCAGGAGTGAAAACGGATGATACTATAGCCGCCGTTACTCTCACAAATACGCTCACAATCTTTCAGCGACAAACGTTCAGCGAGGCGGCCTTGCACATCATCCATGCCAACCTGGCCAAAGGGTTTCGCGGCGGCGAGCGGCAAACGACGCTGCTGATTCAGGCGCTGGCCAAACGGGCCGACATCGCACGCCAGACGCTGGTATGCCGGCCCGACTCGCCCTTACGCGCTGAACTGGGCGATACGCCCAACGTCACCTTTGTGGCGGCCCGCCATCAGCTGGCCGGCCACCGCCGTGCCGGTCACGCCACCCTGGTGCACGCCCACGACGCCAAAGCGGTCCACTGGGCCTGGCTGCAGCGCCAGCTATTCAAAACGCCGTACCTGATTACCCGACGGGTCGATACGCCGATAAAGCGCAAACGCAGCAATCTGGCCTTTTATAAGAGCGCGTACCGCTGCGTGGCGCTGTCAGGGGTCATCGCTCGGGAAGTACAGCCGTTGAGCCCCCAGCCGGTGGTGCAGATCCCCAGCGCTTTCACCCCGCTAACACCGGACCCCAGCGTTGCCGACGCGTTTCGGGCGCACTACCCCGGGCGCTTTCTGGTCGGCCACGCCGGGGCGCTGGTAGACCGCCACAAGGGGCAGCGCGTGCTGCTCGACGCCGCCCGCCAACTGCAGCACTCGCACCCCGATATGCTCTTCGTATTTTTCGGCCGCGGGGAAGATGACATCGCGTTGAAACAGGAAAGCGCTACGCTGGAGAACGTCGTCTGGGCCGGCTTCAAGCCGGATATTGGCAACTACCTGCCGGCGCTGGATGTATTTGCTTTCCCTTCGCGCAACGAGGGGCTGGGTTCGGTACTGCTGGACGCCATGCGCGCCGGCGTTCCGGTCATTGCCAGCCACACCGGCGGCATCCCCGATATCGTTCACCAGCGTGAGACCGGGCTCTTGTTTCCCCCCGGCGATGCCGACGCGCTGGCCCGGGGCCTGATTGAGCTGCGTGCACAGGCCCTGCGCGAGCGGCTGGCGGAGCAGGCGTCACGGCGGCTGGCCGATTATTCTGCGGATGCCATGGCCAGCGCCTATCTGGCGCTTTACTCACCCCTTGATCCACATCGTACTGCCTAGGTTTTGTTGCCCATGATAAGCGGAAAAAACGCCTACAGAGCGCATAAACTAGCGTTTTACGCCACCGGCCTGATCGCCGCGTTACCCGTACGTCAGCTGTGCAGGCGGCGACTGAAACCACTGCTTGACGCCTTTGACGAATTGCCCCGGGACAAGCAGGAAACGCTTATGGCACGGGTGGACTACTACAACCGGCTTGACGCCCCCGTGACGCTTTCCGACGCGGCGGTCAGCAACCGGAATTTTGCCATAAGGTCGCGAAAGTCGACGTATCATATTGATTTTTATAATGTGGCAAAATATTTTCCCGCCAGCGCGGCGTACCATTACCGCTTCGGGGATAAAAGCTTCGTGCCCGACGAGCCCACCTTCGTCAAAAGTCGTCCCATCGCCGGCGATAACCGCCATTCGGTACTGCTCAAGCTCAACAGCGTACGGCATTTCTACCGGGTGAAAGACGCGCGACGCTACGCCGATAAACAGGACGCGCTGGTGTGGCGGGGTGCGGCTCATCAGCCGCATCGAATGCGCTTTTTGCAGCGCTGCCAGAGCTCTCGCCACTGCGATATAGGCGCCACGGACAACAAGGCGAGCACGGCGGCGTTTCGTAAGCCGTTCATGTCAATCGAACGGCAGCTGGACTACAAGTTCATCTTCAGCATCGAGGGCAACGACGTGGCCACGAACCTGAAGTGGATCATGGCGTCAACCCGCCTTATTCATCAGGACGCCGAACGAGCGTTTTACGTCCCGTGGTGACCGGGACCGACCGGCTTTTATGTCATACGGTCGCTGAGTAGCCGATTAGCACATAGCTTTATCGTATCAATGCCGTGATATTTATAACTGAAGTTCATTGGTTTCGAGTGACGGCGCAGCCGTGGTCGTCGGCCTCCATAGTGGCCGTTTTGTCTGCTGGAAAAGGCTGAGTAATGCGACGTGTCAGGTCAATGCCGTCAGCCGCGGCAACCCTTTCAGTAAAGATGGCCACCATTTATCGGCGGCATCGCCGAGGTGCACGGTGATGCGCCGGGCGTGCACTGTCAGCGTGGCGGCCACCTTAAGCACCTGCTCGCGCATCCGCTTCAGGCTCCAGCCCTGCCGGGTCTGTCGTTCCAACAGGCAACGCAGCCCGTGTAGCACCTGATAAGCGCAGAGAGTCAGCAGCAGGTTTACCTCGTTGCGGGCCATGACGTCCTGGACGGTGGAGACACCGCGATCAGTCGAGGAGAGATGCAGGTCGAGCGCCGACTTCACCTCGCCCATGTGGGCTTCGGCGCTGCCGCGCTTGCGATAAAGCGCCAGGACCTTTTCCGGCGGCCAGTTGAACTTGCCGAGGTTGGTGACCAAAAAGAAGGCATGCAGCAGCAGATCATCGGGCCGCTCTTGTACCACCAGCACCACGCGCCGCGGCGCCGGCCAGGTACCGGCTTGGTACGCCAGGTCATGGCACCATTCCCGAGGTTGCTCGGGGGGCCGGCCGCGTGGCCGCTTCAGATGTGGCGCTGCCAGTGTCTGCAGGCCCGTATGACTGCGCAACCGGCCCAGATACTCGATGTCGCGATCTTCCAGCGCCTCAAGCGTGTCGTTGTCGGTGAAACCCGCGTCGATGCGTACCTTGACCTTGGCCCCGGTGCTCTCGTTGAGTCGCCGCACCAGATGTGGGATCCAGGTATCGGCATTCTCGGCTGGGCCGGCGTTACCTTCACGCAGCAGACCGCCCACCATGTCGCCGGTCTCTGCCAGCGAGGCCACCAAAGGCGAGTAGATTCTGGCCCCGTAAAGTCCATGAAACGCCGAACCGCCCTGGTGGCCGTGGACGTCGATCGGCAAGCCGTCGATGTCCAGCGTCAGATGCTCGGGGCGTTCGCCGCCGTCCAGCGAGGTCAGTCGCCAGACCGCCAGCCGCAGCAGGCCCTCATGCACGGTATCGATATTGTCGTCGCGGCCCAGGCACGTCAGCAGCCGCGACAGCGTCGCTTGAGATGGCCGGTCCTGAGCCAACGGCGTTGTCCCGCGGGCATCACTGCAGGCTAGCTGCCAGAGCGGGTCACGGCGGAGCGTGTCGGTATCGCTGAGGTCGATCCAGCCCATCGAACGCTGCAGCACCAGGGTACGCAGCTGGCTGGCTAACGAGTGGCGGACGCGATCCGGGTCGCGATGATCGACCAGATGGTCGTCCAGCGCATCGATCATGCCGCTGTTGTCGAGGGCTTCACGCAACAGCAAAGCACCGCTGTCGCTGGTGGTGCGATGGCCGCTGAGCTCGACGCGGATGGACCCGTTGCATGACGGGGTCCAGGGGGATAGGCTTTCACCCATGGCGAGTGGTCCTCTTGAGTCAAGTTCGGTTAGGAACATATTGATTCTACAAGAGAAACTGCTCGCCATCTTCTTTTCTGTCTCAGCCCGGTGAATAAGGCGGGATATAGTCAGCGGAACGCTGCTCGGCGCGGTGCGCGAAGGCGACTTCCTGGGCCACGACTACGACATCGACGTTGGCGTCGACTATGACGACTTCGAACCCGAACGGCTTCACGCAGCGGTCGAGAAGTCGAACGGTAGCTGGTTCATCAAGGCCAGCAGCTACTGCACATTCCGCGAGGCAGTGGCCAATGGCGGCGTCCATTATTACCAAATGGACAAGCCGATTCTGATCAAGCTGGTGCACCGCACCGGGCTGGTGGCCGATCTGTTCGTACACGTCGAGGAAGAGGGCGTGGTCTGGCACGGTTCGGCGATCCACCGCTGGGATAACTCGCCGTTCACGCTGGCCGAGTATCACCTGGGGCGCGAGGCGGTCATGGGCGCCGCCGATGCGGATCGCTACCTGAGCGAAAACTACGGCGACTGGCGCACGCCGGTGATGCAGTTCGACTGCAGCATCGATCCACCCAATATTCGCTACTCGAAGACGGCGCGCGCGGTCACCTACCTGGCCAAGATGGTCTACCGCTACCTGCTCGACGGTGAGCACGCGAGCGCCGTGCGCTACCTGGAAGCATTGCAGGCGGCCGGCGTCATTACCCGCGAAGGGCGTCACTGGAAATTCAACGACTAGGCGGAGCCTATCAGTATGCAAGTATTAGTCACCGGCGGCGCGGGCTACATCGGCTCGCACATGACGTTAGTGCTGTTGCAGGCGGGGCACGATGTCGTGGTGCTCGACAACCTGGCCAATGCCAGCGAGGAATCGCTGCGCCGCGTCACCGAGTTGGCCGGCAAAGCGCCGGTATTCATCGAAGGCGATATCCGCGACCGGCGCTGCCTCGATGCGCTGTTTGCCGAGCACGCCATCAGCGATGTGCTGCACTTTGCCGGACTCAAGGCGGTGGGCGAAAGCGTGGCCGAGCCGCTGCGCTACTACGAGAATAACGTCGCCGGCACCTTGACCCTGTGCCAGTCCATGGCGGCCGCGGGGGTGTTTCGGCTGGTGTTCAGCTCATCGGCCACGGTATACGGCGACGGCCACCCGATGCCGATCCACGAGCAGCTGCCGACGGGGCGGCCGACCAACCCGTATGGCACCTCCAAGCTAATGGTAGAAAACGTGCTGCAAGACCTGGCCCGCGCCGATGAGCGCTGGTCGATCGCGCTGCTGCGCTATTTCAATCCGGTGGGCGCGCACGCAAGCGGACGCATCGGCGAAGACCCCAACGGCACTCCCAATAACCTGGTGCCGTTTATCGCCCAGGTGGCCGTCGGTCGCCGCGAGGCGTTGGCGGTATTCGGCAACGACTACCCCACGCCGGACGGCACCGGGGTGCGCGATTACATCCACGTGATGGATTTGGTCGACGGCCATCTGGCGGCGATGCAGGTGTTGGCGTCACGCCAGGGCGTTAATACCTGGAACCTGGGCACCGGGCGCGGCTATTCGGTGCTTGAGATGGTGCAGGCCTTCGAACGCGTGTCGGGCTGCCCGGTAGCGTATCGCGTAGCGGAGCGCCGCGAGGGTGATGTGGCCGAATGCTGGGCGGACCCAACGCTTGCCCAGCGCGAGTTGGGCTGGCAGGCCAAGCGCGGGCTCGAGGAAATGCTGGCGGATACCTGGCGCTGGCAGCGCGCCAACCCGGAGGGATACGCAAGCTGAGCCAGACAGTGGGAGTCTCTTGGACACGGTGGCACTTTTCCCACTACTGTCATCGCGAGGAGTGTAAACGACGTGGCGATCACATGCCCGCGGTGGCGCTGTAGGCAAACCCCCGAGATGGCCACGCTTCGTTTACACCCGCCCTTTGGGTGCTCGCTATGACGTAGTGGGTGTGTGCAATGACAGAGGAGGCGCGTGCACGCTTCCTGCTACCTGTCATCGCGAGGAGTGGAACGACGTGGCGATCTCTAGCCTGCGGTGGTTCTGTAGGCCAACCCTGAGATTGCTTCGCTGGGCTCGCAATGACGTAGTGGGCATACGCTATGACGTAGTGGGCACGGTGCTGCGCTCGCGTGCGGCTGCCGCGGTGTCGTCTTTCCCGCTACTCGTCATCGCGAGGAACGTAGCACCGACAATCTGGCGTAAATGACGTGGCGATCTCCTAGCCCGCGGTGGCGCTGTAGGCAAACCCCGAGATTGCTTCGCTGCGTTTACACCCGCCCTTTGGGTGCTCGCAATGACAGTGGAGGGGCTCGCTATGACGTAGGGGCGTTCGCAATGCAACAGCTTTAACTGTCTACTTTATATAATAACTTCGACATTTATCTATAAATTTCTGATATTTACTATCATCGATATAACGCTTATATTTTCTTAAAAACCTAAGCCATTTATTTTTGCTGTTTTCTTTTTCTATCTTCTGTCTATCATGCTGAATATCGGTGCCAAACTGTCCTTCGTGAGTAATTATTTGGTTAATCAATCCGATCGGTGCAACTTTATGCTTCCATGACATACCAATATAATGGTCAATTGGCATATATATGTCATTTAATGTGGATAAAAATTTAAAGGCACCTACCGGAGACAGATAATAACCAACAGCACCTGAACGGTTTTTTTTGTTAATCATGAAAATATCATCTACCTCATATCCATCACTCCTTCTTTCCAATTTAACATACTCAAAACTTGAAATTCTTATAGTTTTTATTTTTTCAAAAAAAGTGGGAAGTAACGTACAGTCATCCTCTAAAACGATGACTGGCTCATTAAGCTGAATACACCTAAGCCATGCACCTACATGGGAAGAGAAGCATCCTTTCTCCCCTCCTACTAAGGAATATGAGCGGTATTTCTTTGATTTTTCTTCATCATATATCGCATTAAACCATTCCGGTATAGTGTTAACTTCATACGCATCTAAAAACTGCCATTCATAAGGACTATCCTTTAGCATGGCGCAAACATTATCTCGACGCCTGACGTCTGAAACCCTAGAAATAACGATAATTTTCATCAAAAAAATCCATCAGTTAAACGTATTAAAGAAACAATATATATTTTTCTGATTACAAACACTTAACATAACAGTATAAGTGTCCTTGCCGCAGAAACTGAGTGCAACACCTGAACATTCCGATAAGGTGTTGCCCTATGCCCTACGTCGCACTTAGCCTCCTGAATTCAGGCATCGAAGAACGCGCCACGATCCAGGTCAGCCGGGCGCAATAAAAAACGCAGCGCCCACTGGGCGCTGCGCGAGGTTACATCCTGACCAACCGCGGTTTCCTGCCATTCGGGCGGAGAGGCTTAGAAGCGGTAGGTGATACCGGCGCCGACGGTTAGCGGGTCGAGGCGGACCTCGTCGACGGTGCTGCCGTTGCGTTCGAAGTCGGCGTCGATCTCGGAGTAGCGCGCGTAGCCGGTGGCGTGGATGCGCTCGGTGATGAGCATGTCCATGCCGACCTGGCCGACTACGCCGTAGTCGTCGTCGATGTCCAGGCTATCGGCGCCGTCCGTGTCCACGCTGGAGAAGCGCGTGTAGTTCACGCCCACGCCGAGGAAAGGCTGAATGCGCGAAGCCTCAATGCCGCCCAGCGGGTAGTAGTTCATCAGCAGGGTAACCGGCATGCGATCCAGACTTCCCTGCGCCCCGCTATCCAGGGCGAAGTCATGATCGACCGCCTCGCCGATGCCAACCTCGAGACCCAGCTTGTCGTGCAGCAGGTAGCCGCCGGCCAGGTTGAAGTTGTTCTCGCGGGAGAGTTCGTCGGCACTGATGTCGGCTTTCTCGATGCCGGCGCGCACATAGATGTCACCGGCCTGGTAGGCCAGCGCGGCCTGGCTGGTCAGGGCAAGGCCAGCAGCAGTCAGAGCGGCGGTGGCGATAAGCTTGTTAGAGCGCATAGTCAGATTTCTCCTGATGAGTGTTCGGTTCTCCGGCGACGCCGGTTAATGCATGCATTAATCGCTAGTCTATGTAATATCACCAAACCATGCCAGCGAACCGCTAGTTCCAGCTGCCCTCATAGTCGTCCCAATAAGACCCCAGGTCACGCTCCTCAGTAAGGTCATAGAGCTCGTAGCGGCGGCCGAGCTTGGCGCCACCGTCGCGGGTGAGCGGCTGCCAGGCAATATTGGCCCTCGAGCGGGTGGAGCGGGTAAACAGGGCATCGAAGGGAATCGACAGGTAGAGCCCCTTATCGAAGCCGCCCTCGCCGTAGTCGTCGCCGGCGTCCGTCCAGGTACCCCAGGCGCCGATGCGCACGCCCGAGTCGAATTCCCGCGAGAGGTCCAGCGTAGAGCCCACATCGCCGGCCAGATAGCGCCCCACGCTGACCTTGGCGCGGACATCCTCGACCCCGGTATCGACGTAGGCGCTGAAATGGCCGGTCCAGGTGTCGTAGTCGCGCAGGCCGAAGCGCTGATCGAACTCGCGCTGGCGCACCCAGTTGAGGTCAGCGCCCACCGCCCAGCCGCTGTTGAAGGGGCGGTAGAGCAGCTCGCCGCCGACGCCGGCATACATCATCTCCAGCAGCCCGCCGTAGCCCATGGCGTACCAGTTATCGCCCGGCTGGCCGGTGCGGGTGTACTGCAGGTTCTCGATGCCCAAGCTGGTCTCGGACAAATAATCGCCGATATAGGTGCGCACCCGCGGCAGCTCGGAGTCGGCGATATAATCGTAGTCGTCCAGGTTATCCCAGACGGTTCCGGCCAGCGCACCCGAGAACCAGCCGTTGGGGTCGGTGCGGTACTCGGCGTTCAGCACGGCCATCAGGCGGAACAGGTAGCCGTCCGGGCCGCCGAGGTTTTGGTCGAGCCGCGGCGCCAGGTTCCAACTAAAACCTTGTAATTGAGTCTGGTAGAGCGTCTCGCCGCGCGTATTCTTGCTCTCAGCATCGCCGAGATCGGCGTGGGCGTAAATGCCGTAGCGGTGATCACCCTCGTCCTCGCTGGAGCCCGCCGCCGCCGCCAGGGCTGAGCGGTTATGCACATCCTCGCGCAGCGCCAGACCGCGGCTCTCCCAGCGGAAGCGAAAGCGCTCCACGTCAGCGCCCGCCTGGGCGTGCAGAATGCGCCCGGCGCGCTCCTCGCTCTGCAGCAGCGACGGGTAGGTGGTCGGCTCGCCGCTAACGGTCAGGTCGCGGCCGTCGCGGCTGATGCGGCTCACGGCGATACCGGCATTGTTTGCCAGCGCGTTGCTGACCGCCTGCCAATCCCTACGCGGTTCGGCATCGATCGCCACCGGCGGCGAGTCGCGCTTGACCTGGCTCAGGCCGGCCAGGTCGATCCGGTAGTCGAGCCCCATCATCGCCGTATTGCCGCGCTGCCAGCCGCCGCGCAGCGACAGGCCCTCAGTCAGCGACAGTCGCGCCCCCAGGTTGACGCGGCTGTCCTGCTCCAGCTCGCCCCCCGCGGGTTCATTGCTGTAGTCGTTGCCCTCGTACTCCAGCTGCATCACCAGCGGGTCCCAGGGGGTCTGATATTCCACCCCGCCGAACACCGCGACCGAGCCGCGGAATAGCGCATCCACGGCGAACTCGCCGCCCTGGTCGCCGCCGCTGTCATCGGGGCGCGCGTCAAAGCGGTTATCAAGCCAGCCCAGCGGGGAGCCGGCGTCGGCGGCATGGCCCAGGTAGCCCCAGCCCAGCCCCAGGGAGACATCCACGTCATGCCAGCGCTTGCTGGCGACCAAATACTCGGCGCCGAACAGGGTGGTGCCGCCCATGTCGCGCATGCCCAGCGCCAGCTCCGGCAAGTAGCGCGATTCCTCGAGCAGGCGCAGCTTCATATCGAAGCCCTTATCGAGCAGGTTGCGGTCGCCGGCAATGGCCTCGCCGTAGAGCCGGTCTTCGATCTCTGAGTAGCGAAAGCCCCCTTCCAACCATTCGGTGGGCTGGAAGAACACGTTGTAGCGGCGATAAGGCGCGATGCGGCTCCAGCCCACCAGCATACTGCCCACCGGCGCCATGCGCGCGGTAGGGGTCTGCATCAGGCCGATGCCGCCGAAGTCGCCCTGCCCGCTGCCCAGGTTGCTGTCCGTGCTATCCGCCAGTGCGTTGGCACTCGCCATGCACAGCGGCACGCAGGCCGCCAGCAGCCTCGCGCCTCGTCCTTTTGCGGCTATTGCCTGCGGGGTATCGCGTGTCACGTATCTTTGCTCCATGTCGTGCAGTCGTCACCGGGGAGTCGCGTGGCGAGATAGTCGGGCAGCCGTTGATTGATCAGTCTGCCCGCCGCCTGAGGGGCGGATAGGGGCAGAGCGCTAGAGAGTCCCTGGGGGCCGGGCAGCTCCAGCATCACCCGGCTACCGGGGGCCAACGGCGTTGCCTGGGTGTTCCAGGCGGCAATGCCGCGGCGGTGGCGCTCGCCCGTCGGCGTGATCAGCCAGGCATAATCGACGCTCGCGCTGACCTCACCGTCGGCGTCTCGGGCGAGGCGTTCGAGCGCCCCGTCAAGCGCCAGGCCTTCTTGCCAGAGCAGCCGGGTGACTCCGCCCAGGTGCCAAACCTCGACCCAGGCCGGCGGTTCGCAGCTGCCCCACAGCGCTATTTCGGCCAGCGGCGGATCCTGGCGCAGGTGGGCGCCAAGCCAGGGCAGATCAAAGCGCCCCGGCGTTCTGGCCGGCAGGCTTTCCCCTTCCGCCAGCCGCTGGCGCCAGGCGGTTAGGCCCGACACCCGTCCCGCGCCGTTGCCGCCGAGCCGCGCCCGCATAATCAGCGTATCCAGCTCGGCCACCAGCCGGCGCCGCTTGCCCTCCAGCGTCGCCGCGGTGTCTTGGCGCAGCGCGAAGGCATGGCTCCAGGCCACCGCCGGGGCGGACGACAGGCTGTCGAGCCAGCCGTCCGACAGCTTAGCGGAGTCCGCCTGACCCAGCGCGGCCAGCGGCGCCGCCATCAAGCAGGCTGCCATGGCCAGCGCGCCCATCCACTTGTTTACCACCATTGCCGCGCGACCTCCCAGCGAATCGTCGGGCCCTCGGGCCAGGCTTGTTCTTCGCCCGCCCAGAGGTGAAAGCTGTCCGGGTCGCGCCACAGGGTGCCCTGGGTCGTACTGCCGTCCTGCCAGTCGAGGGTCAGCGCGCAGGGCTCCAGTGCCAGGGTCGCCAGCGGCAGCTCGCGCTGCTCCGCGGGGCCGCAGGAAAGCTGGCCCTCCGCGCGCAGGCTGTGCATTAGCCCCTCGGTGTCTTGCCAGGTGCGGGTGAGGTCAAAAGAACCGGGGGTCTGCTGCTGCCAGGGCGGCAGCGCGTCTTGCCCGCCGTGCCGGTAGCGGGTATCGAGCAGGTCCTCATCCAGCCCCGCCGTGGCCTGTAGGCCATCGTGGCGTAGCGAGACCAGCCCGTGGTGGCCCATCGGCCAGAAGGTGTCGGGTTCGCTGCTCGCCCCCAGCACCACCAGGCCGCTGCGCTCGCCGGTGTCGATGGAGAGGCTCGCAAAAGGGATCTCGGCAGCGCGCTCGGCCTGATCGCCTGACGGCACTAGGGTGTCGCTGAACAGTCCGACCAAGGGCGAATTACCGCCGTTGGCGCAGCCCGTCAGCAGCCAGAGCATCAGCAGGCCAACGGCCAGAGCCGGCAGCCGCGAGCGTCGTCTAGGCACACGAAAGAGCCGCCCTGGGGCGGCTTCGAGTTGCTGACCGTTTATCGAGACTCGCGGCATTCTGGTGTCCCGCTTAGTTGGTACCAGTGCCGGAAGACGAGCCGCCGGAGCTGACGGCAACGCCAACCGCCACGGCCAGAGCGGCGGCAATGCCCACGGCCAGGGTGGTGTTGCTGATGCCCAGCGACTCGGCGAAGCCAGAGGCGCCGCCACTCTGGGGCGTGGTTGCCTGAACGGCACTGGCCGGCTTGTCGTCGCTCGGAGCCGTGGACACATCGTTCTGAGCAATAGCCAGCGGCGCGGTTAACATCCCGGCCGTGGCCAGCAGTGCAATACCTTTCTTCATCCTGAAAACCTCCTTGGTTAACGTTGTTATGGCATCTTCTGCGATGGGCAACACCACCGTCAAGCCCGCCACAGTATAGTGCTTAGTATAGTACTGGGTAATAGTAGTGGGTGATAGTACTGGGTGATAGACGCTTAGCCCGCGGGTGTCTCGCGCTGTGTTCCGCATTGCACGACGCCGTCCCGACGCTACGCGGCACAGCGACTTTATCATCAGCATAAGGGTATGGTGACTGGCCACAAGGGCTGGAGCCGTCCCAACTGGTATTACCATACCGTCGTCATGTAATATGCCTTCGCTTTACCAGCGGTCAGCCCGACTTTTTCACCGCTGTCAAAACAACTTGCCCGCTACCAAACGACGACAGGCCTCGGGGATGCGCCATGACACCTCGGGGCGGTAGCGTGCCCAAACACTTGTCGCTTCACCCTGCAGGCACCTCAACATGCGCCATTCAACGCCCATCAAATTCCTCGCCACCCTGGGTGGCGTTCTCTGGCTGAGCGGCTGCGCCCTGGCACCCGGAGGGCACATCGACCACCGCTCGGAAGCCGCCCCGATCGACGATCTCGTCGATATCGAGCCCATCACCCCGGGGCTATTGGCCACCTATCGCCAGACCCGGCAAGAAGGCCGGGCTACCGCAGCGCCTGCGGCGTTGAGCCAGGCGCTGGAAGAATACGAATACCGTATTGGCGAGGGCGATGTGCTCAGCATCACCGTCTATGACCACCCCGAGCTGACCATTCCCGCAGGCGCTGAGCGCAGCGCCGCCGAGGCCGGTAACCAGGTGCGCAACGACGGCAGCATCTTTTATCCGTATGTAGGGCGGTTAGAGGTCGTTGGGCTGACGCTGGAGGAAATGCGTCGCCTCTTGACCCGCCGCCTGGCGAACTACATCCAGCAGCCCCAGATCGATGTAGGGGTCGCCGCCTATCGCGCCAAGAAGGTCTATATCAGCGGCGCGGTGAGCGAGCCGGGCGCCCTGCCGATCACCAGCGTGCCGCTCACCGTCACCGAGGCCATCTCCCAGGCGGGCGGGGCAGACGCCGACGCCAACTGGCACAAGGTGTTCCTGACCCGCAATGGCAAAGAGGAACAGCTCTCGCTCTACGCCCTGCTGCGTGAGGGGGACAGGCGACAAGAACGCCTGTTGCGCGACGGTGATGTGCTGCATGTGCCCACCGCCGAGAACCAGGCCGTGGCCGTGATGGGGCAAGTGGCTAGCCCCGGCAACATCCCGGTGGGCAACGAGCGCCTGACGCTGACCGACGCCATCTCGCGCAGCGGGGGTATCGACGAGCGCAGCGCCGAGCCTTCCGGCATCTTTGTCATTCGCCCCCAGGGCGAACAGAGCGATCGGCTGGCGACCGTCTACCAGCTCGATGTGAGCAACGCCATAGCCTTCTCGATGGGCAGTCGCTTTCCCCTGGAGCCTCAGGACGTGATCTATGTGACCACCGCGCCGCTGGCCCGCTGGAACCGCGTAATCAGCCTGTTGCTGCCGTCGATCAGCCTGCCGGGCACCACCGCCGATACCGTCGATAACGTCAGCGACGCCAACAACTGATATGTTTCAACGCATCCTGGTCGTTTGCACCGGTAACATCTGCCGCAGCCCGGTAGCGGCTGCCCTGCTGGCCAACGCTCTGCCGGATCGACAAATCGAATCCGCCGGGCTGGGCGCGCTGGTTGACCACGGCGTCGAGCCCAGCGCGCGCGCCCTCGGTGAGGCCGAAGGGCTCAACCTGGCCAGCCACCAGGCGCGTCAGCTCAGCGTTGAGATGCTGCACACCGCCGACTTGATCCTGGTCATGAGCGAAGGCCAGCGCCGCGCCGTGGGCGAGCTCGCCCCCGAAGCCATGGGCAAGACCATGCGTTTAGGGCGCTGGCTCGACGGCGGCCGCGACATCCCCGACCCCTACCGCAAAAGCCCCGAAGCCTTTGAACACGTACACCAGCTGCTGAAGGACGCCACCGGCGCTTGGGCAGCGCGGCTGTAATCGCGCGCCCTTGCCCCCATTGCCTCCTCCCCCGTCCAGAGAATCCACTCAACATGTCAGACCCTTATAACGCTAAAACAAGTTCGCAGCCGGCGGGCGATGACGAGATCGATCTCGGCCGCCTGTTTGGCCTTTTGATTGACCACAAATGGTGGATCATCGGCATTACCCTGCTGTTCACCCTGGGCGGTATCGTCTACGCCACCTTGGCCACACCGATCTATCGAGGTGACGCCCTGGTGCAGGTAGAGCGGCGCTCCAGCGTGAGCCCGCTAGGGGATCTAGGGGATGTCTTTGGGGAGGAATCCGAGTCAAGCACGGCGGCCGAGGTGCAGATTCTTACCTCGCGCATGGTGCTGGGCCTGGTGGTTAATCGAGAAGGGCTGGATGCCCAGGTGACACCTCGTGACCTGCCACTCCTCGGCGATGCACTGCGTCGGCGCGGCGTAGAGCGTCCCGGGTTCCGCGAGGGCAAGCCAGAGGTATGGGCCGGCGAATCTATGACGTTGGGGCGCCTGAAGGTGGCCGACCACCTGCGCGGGCAGCCGTTAACGTTAGAAAGCTTGGGCAACGCGCGCTATGCGCTGCGGCTTGACGGCGAGCGCCTGGGAGAGGGCGAGGTCGGTAAGCTCGCCACCCTGGAGGGCGGTGACATTCAGCTGCGGATCGCCGAGCTGAAGGCCGCTCCCGGGGCAGAGTTCACCTTGGTCCAGCGCCCACAGGCGAGCACGGTCAAGTCGCTGCAGTCGCGCCTAAGCGTGAACGAGATCGGCGGCGGGCGTAATGCCAGCACCGGGATGCTGCAGCTCGAGATGACCGGGCAGAACCGTGAGCCCGCCTAATTCACCGGGCTGAGACAGAAAAGAAGATGGCGAGCAGTTTCTCTTGTAGAATCAAGATGTTCCTGAACGAACACAATTCAAGAGGACCACTCGCCATGGGTGAAAGCTTATCCCCCTGGACCCCGTCATGCAACGGGTCCATCCGCGTCGAGCTCAGCGGCCATCGCACCACCAGCGACAGCGGTGCTTTGCTGTTGCGTGAAGCCCTCGACAACAGCGGCATGATCGATGCGCTGGACGACCATCTGGTCGATCACCGCGACCCGGATCGCGTCCGCCACTCGTTAGCCAGCCAGCTGCGTACCCTGGTGCTGCAGCGTTCGATGGGCTGGATCGACCTCAGCGATACCGATACGCTTCGCCGTGACCCGCTCTGGCAGCTAGCCTGCAGTGATGCCCGCGGGACAACGCCGTTGGCTCAGGACCGGCCATCTCAAGCGACACTGTCGCGGCTGCTGACGTGCCTGGGCCGCGACGACAATATCGATACCGTGCATGAGGGCCTGCTGCGGCTGGCGGTCTGGCGACTGACCTCGCTGAACGGCGGCGAACGCCCCGAGCATCTGACGCTGGACATCGACGGCTTGCCGATCGACGTTCACGGCCACCAGGGCGGTTCGGCGTTTCATGGACTTTACGGGGCCAGAATCTACTCGCCTTTGGTGGCCTCGCTGGCAGAGACCGGCGACATGGTGGGCGGCCTGCTGCGTGAAGGTAACGCCGGCCCAGCCGAGAATGCCGATACCTGGATCCCACATCTGGTGCGGCGACTCAACGAGAGCACCGGGGCCAAGGTCAAGGTGCGCATCGACGCCGGCTTCACCGACAACGACACGCTTGAGGCGCTGGAAGATCGCGACATCGAGTATCTGGGCCGGTTGCGCAGTCATACGGGCCTGCAGACACTGGCAGCGCCACATCTGAAGCGGCCACGCGGCCGGCCCCCCGAGCAACCTCGGGAATGGTGCCATGACCTGGCGTACCAAGCCGGTACCTGGCCGGCGCCGCGGCGCGTGGTGCTGGTGGTACAAGAGCGGCCCGATGATCTGCTGCTGCATGCCTTCTTTTTGGTCACCAATCTCGGCAAGTTCGACTGGCCGCCGGAAAAGGTCCTGGCGCTTTATCGCAAGCGCGGCAGCGCCGAAGCCCACATGGGCGAGGTGAAGTCGTCGCTCGATATGCATCTCTCCTCGACTGATCGCGGTGTCTCCACCGTCCAGGACGTCATGGCCCGCAACGAGGTAAACCTGCTGCTGACTCTCTGCGCTTATCAGGTGCTACACGGGCTGCGTTGCCTGTTGGAACGACAGACCCGGCAGGGCTGGAGCCTGAAGCGGATGCGCGAGCAGGTGCTCAAGGTGGCCGCCACGCTGACAGTGCACGCCCGGCGTATCACCGTGCACCTCGGCGATGCCGCCGACAAATGGTGGCCATCCTTACTGAAGGGGTTGCCGCGGCTGACGGCATTGACCTGACACGTCGCATTACTCAGCCTTTTCCAGCAGACAAAACGGCCACTATGGAGGCCGACGACCACGGCTGCGCCGTCACTCGAAACCAATAAACTTCAGTTATAAATATCACGGCATTGATACGATAAAGCTATGTGCTAATCGGCTACTCAGCGACCGTATGACATAAAAGCCGGTCGGTCCCGGTCACCACGGGACGTAAAACGCTCGTTCGGCGTCCTGATGAATAAGGCGGGGTGAGGAGATTCGCGGCGTTCTGGATGCCGTGGCCGAGACCTTCCTGACCCAAAACGTGGAACGCCAGTCCGCCGAGGCCCAGCAAAGCCTGGAGTTTCTGCAAGAACAGTCCCCCGAATTGCGCGCCCAGCTTGCAGACGCCGAAGAGCGGCTTAATCAGTATCGCGTGGCAATGGACAGTGTTGACCTGTCCAGCGAGTCTCAAGCCACTATCCAGCAGTTCATCGCCCTGGAGCAGCAGCTCAACGAGCTGGAGTTCCAGGAAGCCGAGATGGCTCAGCGCTTCACCCCCCGCCACCCTAACTACAAAACGCTGCAGCGCAAGAAGCGTCAGCTTCAGCAGGAACGTGCCGAACTGAATGAGCGGGTTAACCAGCTTCCCGCCGAGCAGCAAGAGGTGGTGCGGCTGACCCGCGACGTAGAGGTGACTCAGGCCATCTACGTCAACGTGCTCAACAAGGCCCAAGAGCTCAAGCTTGCCCGGGCGGGCACGGTGGGTAACGTGCGGATTATCGATGAAGCGCTGGTCGGCTCGGGGCCCATCGAGCCCAAAAAGCCGCTAATCGTGGTGCTGGCCACCCTGCTGGGCGGCCTGCTCGCGGTCGGCCTGGTGCTGGTGCGCGGCCTGTTCAACCGCGGCGTGGAATCACCCGAGCAGATCGAAGACGTCGGCATCCCCGTCTACGCCAGCGTGCCGCTCTCCGATGAACAGAACACGCTTATCAAACGCGTGAAGCATCGCCGCGAGCGCCAAGGCCACAACGTGATGACCGGCATTCTGGCGCTGCGTGAACCCACCGACACCGCCATCGAGGCGCTGCGCGGCCTGCGCACCAGCCTGCATTTCGCGATGATGGAAGCGACCAGCAACCGCCTGATGATCACCGGCCCCAGCCCTGGCGTCGGCAAGAGCTTCGTTTCCATCAACCTCGCCGCCGTATGCGCCCAAACGGGGCAGAAAGTGCTGGTGGTAGATGCCGACATGCGCAAAGGCCATGTCCATGACGCCTTTGGCGGCAAAAGCGGAAACGGGCTTTCAGAGCGGCTCACCGGCAAGGCAGATCTCAGCGAAGTGCTGCGCAACTCATCGCTCGACGGGCTAGACTACGTCGCCCGCGGCAGCGCCCCGCCCAACCCCTCGGAGCTGCTGATGCACGCAAACTTCAGCGCCTTCCTCGAGCAGGTCAGCCAGCGCTTTGATCTGGTGATCATCGATACGCCGCCGATACTCGCCGTCACCGACGCCGCCATAGTCGGCAAGCAGTGCGGTACCAGCCTGATGGTGGCACGCTTCCAGATGAACCCGGTGAAAGAGCTAATGATTGCCAACCGGCGCATGGAAACGGCGGGCGTTGAGATCAAAGGCGCTATCCTCAACGCCATGGAACGCAAAGCCGCCGCCAGCTACAGCTACGGCTACTACAACTACTCGTATAAATAAGACAGCACACGTCATGGCGAGCGCCCCTGTGTCATTGCGAGCGCCCCTGTGTCATTGCGAGCGAAGCGAAGCAATCTCAGGGTTTGCCTAAGCGCCGCCGCAGGCCAGGTTTTTGTAAGAGGCCAATTTATTGGGCGATCCATCGCGCAGCGATGGCACAGATTTAAATAGGAACGTTATGACAACTCTGGTCACCGGCAACGCCGGCTTCATCGGTTTTCACGTCGCCAAGACACTGCTCGAGCGCGGCGACAACGTAGTGGGGTTTGACATAGTCAACGACTACTACGACCCGGCCATCAAGCAGGCCCGCCTCGAGATCCTCGAAGAGACCGCCCAGCGCACCGGCAGCCGCTACGTTTTCTACCGCGAAAACCTGGCCGACCCCAAGGCCGTAAAGCGCTGCTTTACCGAGCAGCGCATCGAGCGGGTTATCAACCTGGCCGCCCAGGCCGGGGTGCGCTACTCGCTGGAAAACCCCCACGCCTACGTAGAAAGCAACGTGATTGCCTTCACCTACCTGCTTGAAGCGTGCCGGCATCACAAGGTCGAACATCTAACCTACGCCAGCACCAGCAGCGTCTACGGTGCTAACACTAAGATGCCGTTCTCCGAGCACGAAGGCGTCGATCACCCGCTACAGTTTTACGCTGCCACCAAGCGCGCCAACGAGCTAATGGCCCACAGCTACAGCCACCTTTACCGGCTGCCGACTACCGGGCTGCGCTTCTTCACCGTTTACGGCCCCTGGGGCCGCCCGGACATGGCGCTGTTCTTGTTCACCAAGGCCACGCTTGCCGGCGAACCCATCAAGGTGTTCAACCACGGTAACCACACCCGCGACTTCACCTACATTGACGACATCGTCGAGGGCGTGATCCGCGTGAGCGACCAGCCGGCCACGCCCGACCCCGAGTGGAGCAGCGATGCCCCGGACCCGGCGACCAGCAACGCCCCGTTCAGGCTCTACAACATCGGCAACAACGACCCCGTCAAGCTCAGCACCTACATCGAAGCCGTTGAAGAAGCGCTGGGTAAAAAAGCAATCAAGGATCTGCTGCCGCTGCAGCCCGGCGACGTACCCGACACCTACGCCGACTCCACCGAGCTCGAGCGCGCCGTGGGTTACAAGCCCGCCACCCCGGTGAAGCAAGGCGTGGCCAACTTCGTCGCCTGGTACCGCGACTACTACAAGGTATAAGGCTCGCTGCCCTTGACCTTGTAGGAGGGCGGCTTTGCCGCGCGATACATCACGAAGCGATGGCAAGAAGGAATGGAACTCGCGGGTCAGACCCCGGCCGAGAGCACAACGCAAACGGCCGACTGATACCGCGCCGAGCCACTGGCCCAGGGGTCTGACCCAAGAGCGGGCGGCGGCTCCAACCGGGCCGATGCTGCCGCGGATCTCTTGGCGGGCGGCGTCTCCAGCGAAGGAGGTAGCCACTACTGAACAGGTTTTCGTGGGAGGCCGGCTCCGCCGGGCGATGGCGCCGCCAGGCGCCTGATACCGGCAGCGCGTCGCGCTGCATCGCGAGCTGAAGCTCCCTCCCACAAGGTCAAGGACAGCTCCAGTTGCCCGCCGGGCGCTAGGCGCTAGGCGCTAGGCGCTTTTCCTTGCCCCTTGCCCCTTGCCCCTTGCCCCTTGCCCCTTGAACCTGACAACTGACACCCCACATGTTTGCACAGCTCAAAGAACTCTATTCCTTGCTCACCGCCGAGCAGCGCCAGAAGCTCCTGCGCCTGCAGGTTCTGGTAGTGCTGATGTCGTTTGCCGAGATCGCCGGGGTGGCCTCCATCGGCCCCTTCATGGCGCTGGTCGGCGACATGAGTCAGCTGCAGGGCGAGGGCATGATGGCGGAGCTTTACCGTGCCAGCGGCTTTGCCGAGCCGCGCACCTTCCTGTTCTGGCTGGGCATCGGCGTGCTGGTGGTGCTCACCGGCGCGGCACTGGTCTCGATGTTCACCATCTGGCGGCTTTCCATGTATGGCGCGCGGGTGGGGGCACAGCTTGCCAGCCGGCTCTATAAGCACTATATGCACCAGCCGTGGCTGTTTCACGCCAGCGGCAGCAGCAGCCAGCTGACCAACCAGATCGCCCAGGAATGCCAGCGCATCACGGGAAGCATCATCAACCCGCTGATGCAGATGAACGCCAAGCTGGTGATGGCGCTATTCATGACCATCGCGATCTTCCTCTATAACCCAGTGGTAGCGCTGGCGGGGCTGGCAATTTTCACCGTGGCTTACGTGCTGCTCTTCCGCACCGTACGTCGGCGGTTGGTCCGCAATGGCAAGAGCATCTCCGAGGCGCAGAAGCTGCGTTTCAAGCTGATGAGTGAAGGCTTCGGCGGCATCAAGGACGCCCTGCTGCTGGGCCGCCAACAAGTATTTACCGATCGCTTCGATGACGCGAGCGACCGCTTCGCCGAGGCGCAGGGCACGAACGCGGCCATGGGCCAGGCGCCGCGCTATGCCATGGAGCTGGTGGCGTTTGGCAGCGTGATCTTCCTGGTGCTTTATCTGCTGACTGCCCACCAGGGCAACCTGGGAACGATTCTGCCGGTACTCTCCGTCTATGCGCTGGCCGGCTTCAAGCTGCTGCCCGCCTTCCAGCAGGTCTACACCAGCCTCTCCCAGATCCGCGGCAACCTGGCGGCCTTCGATGCCCTGCGCGACGATCTCTATGCCAGTAGCCGGGAGCATATCCAACAACCGCTCACCGAGAAGGAGCGAACGGAACAGCATCTGGCCCCTAAACACAACATCCAGCTGGCCAATGTCACCTTTAGCTACCCCGGCAAGCAGGAACCGGCGCTGAAAGGGCTGAACCTGGAGATCCCCGCTAATCAGGTGATCGGCCTGGTGGGGGCCTCAGGCTCCGGCAAGTCCACTGCCATCGACCTGCTGCTGGGCCTGATTGATCCCCAGCAAGGCCAGCTGCTGATCGACGGCCAGCCGCTGACCGACGAGAACCGCCGCGCCTGGCAGAACAGCCTGGGCTTCGTGCCCCAGGCCATCTTCCTGGCCGACAGCTCCATACGCGAGAACATCGCCTTCGGCTTGCCGCCTGAGGCCATCGATGAAGGCAAGGTGCGCCGGGCCGCCAGCATGGCCCACCTGGACGAACTGCTCAATGAGCTGCCCGATGGCCTGGAAACGCGGGTGGGTGAGCGCGGCGTGCAGCTCTCCGGCGGTCAGCGTCAGCGCATCGGCATTGCCCGGGCGCTCTACCACGACGCCGACGTGCTGATTCTCGACGAAGCCACCAGCGCACTGGACGGCATCACCGAGAAGCTGATCATGGATGCGATCCACGACTTCTCCGGCAAGAAGACCATCATCATGATCGCCCACCGCCTGGGTACGGTAAAACAGTGCGACAGTATTTACCTGTTGGCTGATAGCCGCTTGGTAGATCACGGCAGTTATGGCGAGCTCTCCGAGCGCAACGCCATCTTCAAACGCATGGCCGAACATTCCTGATTTAGGTTTGGCTTGTCTCAAGGGTGAAATTGTGAGTGTTATCAAAGATAAGATAGGGTTCTACAAGAACAAGTTTAGGCATCGGAATCTGGACAATTTTTATTTTATCCATATCAACAAGACGGGCGGCAGCAGCATTGAGAATGCGCTTAAGATCCCATTTGAGCACAAGACGGCCCGGGAAAAAATTGCAGAGGTGGGCCTAGATAAGTGGAGGCGAAGGTTCACTTTTGCGATCGTCCGAAATCCATGGGATAAAGTTGTTTCCCATTACTGTTATCGGGTTAACCCGCCTAATTCACCGGGCTGAGACAGAAAAGAAGATGGCGAGCAGTTTCTCTTGTAGAATCAAGATGTTCCTGAACGAACACAATTCAAGAGGACCACTCGCCATGGGTGAAAGCTTATCCCCCTGGACCCCGTCATGCAACGGGTCCATCCGCGTCGAGCTCAGCGGCCATCGCACCACCAGCGACAGCGGTGCTTTGCTGTTGCGTGAAGCCCTCGACAACAGCGGCATGATCGATGCGCTGGACGACCATCTGGTCGATCACCGCGACCCGGATCGCGTCCGCCACTCGTTAGCCAGCCAGCTGCGTACCCTGGTGCTGCAGCGTTCGATGGGCTGGATCGACCTCAGCGATACCGATACGCTTCGCCGTGACCCGCTCTGGCAGCTAGCCTGCAGTGATGCCCGCGGGACAACGCCGTTGGCTCAGGACCGGCCATCTCAAGCGACGCTGTCGCGGCTGCTGACGTGCCTGGGCCGCGACGACAATATCGATACCGTGCATGAGGGCCTGCTGCGGCTGGCGGTCTGGCGACTGACCTCGCTGAACGGCGGCGAACGCCCCGAGCATCTGACGCTGGACATCGACGGCTTGCCGATCGACGTTCACGGCCACCAGGGCGGTTCGGCGTTTCATGGACTTTACGGGGCCAGAATATACTCGCCTTTGGTGGCCTCGCTGGCAGAGACCGGCGACATGGTGGGCGGCCTGCTGCGTGAAGGTAACGCCGGCCCAGCCGAGAATGCCGATACCTGGATCCCACATCTGGTGCGGCGACTCAACGAGAGCACCGGGGCCAAGGTCAAGGTGCGCATCGACGCCGGCTTCACCGACAACGACACGCTTGAGGCGCTGGAAGATCGCGACATCGAGTATCTGGGCCGGTTGCGCAGTCATACGGGCCTGCAGACACTGGCAGCGCCACATCTGAAGCGGCCACGCGGCCGGCCCCCCGAGCAACCTCGGGAATGGTGCCATGACCTGGCGTACCAAGCCGGTACCTGGCCGGCGCCGCGGCGCGTGGTGCTGGTGGTACAAGAGCGGCCCGATGATCTGCTGCTGCATGCCTTCTTTTTGGTCACCAATCTCGGCAAGTTCGACTGGCCGCCGGAAAAGGTCCTGGCGCTTTATCGCAAGCGCGGCAGCGCCGAAGCCCACATGGGCGAGGTGAAGTCGTCGCTCGATATGCATCTCTCCTCGACTGATCGCGGTGTCTCCACCGTCCAGGACGTCATGGCCCGCAACGAGGTAAACCTGCTGCTGACTCTCTGCGCTTATCAGGTGCTACACGGGCTGCGTTGCCTGTTGGAACGACAGACCCGGCAGGGCTGGAGCCTGAAGCGGATGCGCGAGCAGGTGCTCAAGGTGGCCGCCACGCTGACAGTGCACGCCCGGCGTATCACCGTGCACCTCGGCGATGCCGCCGACAAATGGTGGCCATCCTTACTGAAGGGGTTGCCGCGGCTGACGGCATTGACCTGACACGTCGCATTACTCAGCCTTTTCCAGCAGACAAAACGGCCACTATGGAGGCCGACGACCACGGCTGCGCCGTCACTCGAAACCAATGAACTTCAGTTATAAATATCACGGCATTGATACGATAAAGCTATGTGCTAATCGGCTACTCAGCGACCGTATGACATAAAAGCCGGTCGGTCCCGGTCACCACGGGACGTAAAACGCTCGTTCGGCGTCCTGATGAATAAGGCGGGGTTAAGACAAATCAGACTGGACTTTCGGCTTCTAGCATGAGCTTTAGTGACTGGGTCGAGCGTGCTTATTGGTATAAGGACCCGGCTTTCAGGGACAAAGAAAAGATGTTCATGCCGCAAGTTGAGTGGGTTCGGTCGACTGAAGGTGGCTTTCTGGTGGATTACGTTGGTTATTTCGAGGATCTGGAGGGCTCGTTTGATGAGGCGATGAAGCGAACCGGATTGACTGCATCGTTACCGCACCTGAAGAGCACGAAAAGACGTGACTACCGCGATTATTACGATGCCAGCTCTAGACAAATAGTGGCTGAGAGTTTTGCCGATGATATTGAAGCATTCAATTACTCTTTCTGAAAATCGGGGCACATATGGATTTAATTAATAAAGATATCGTGCCTGATTTTTTTATCGTTGGCGCGCCCAAGGCTGGGACAACAGCACTCGACGCGTACCTGCGCAAGCACCCGGACGTCTTCATGTGCCGTAAAGAGGCACATTACTTCTGCACCGATTTCCCCGGCAACGTGAATTTCGAATCGTTTTCGGATTATCAGCAAGTCTTTGACGGTGTTCAGGAAGGGCAGACAATTGGCGAGGCATCGGTCTGGTATCTGTACTCGGAAGCGGCGGTTCGCGAGATTCTGGCCGTCAACCCTGAAGCAAGGTTCATCGCCATGTTACGTGATCCTGTGAAGACCGCGCAGGCCACCCATGGTGAACTGCTTCTCGACCTCAGGGAGGATGAGCCCGATTTTGAGAAGGCCTGGCGGCTCCAGGCGGCCCGTCGTCAAGGCGAGTACATTCCACTGAACGCCAGGGAGCCCAAGCATCTTCTCTACAAGGATGTCTGCTCATGGAGCCCCCAGATCGATCGTTTGCTCGACGTGGCACCTAGTGGGAGTGTGAAGATCATCATCATGGAAGAATTCTTCGAGGATCCGGACCGGGGATACCGGGAGGTGCTCGATTTCCTCGGTGTCAGGAATATCACGCTCGACACCTACCCAAAGGTGAACGAAAGCAAGCGGGTCAAGAGCCTGTGGCTCCTGAAGGCCTCCAGAGATATCCCACGGCGGTACCCCGGTGCCATGCGTATGGCGAAGAAGATCGCGAATACATTTGGCCTTCGCCCAGGGCGGACCATCGACCAGTACGTCAGAAAGGGCAATATTACGCACAAGCCTCGCCCTCGGCTATCTGAAGAATTCAGGGAAGAATTGATGATTGAGTTCCGCCCGGATGTTGAACGGCTGGAAGGAATCCTGGGGCGCTCGCTTAAGCAATACTGGCTGAAAGGATGAGCGAGTTGACCAAACTGGATAATGAGAAAATTCGACTGCTCTTTTTCTTCTCGGGAACCGGCCGGTTCCGCTACGGCGTCGCGGAAGTCTTCCGTCACGTGCTCAATGGTCTGGATAAAGAACGGTACGAGCCTTACCTCGTGATAACCGGCACCCTTGAGGAGCCGGTCGATGATCTGTCGGATGCGGTGGAGGTGATCGAGCTTGGTCGAGTCGGGCTCAAGAAAGCCTTCTTCCCGTTGGTCAGGGTCATCCGCCAGATCCGGCCGGATGTCGTGGTCTCGGCCATGGAGCATCCGAACGCGCTGGCAGTAGTGGCGCGTCTGGTTGCCCGGCGTCCCTGCAAGTTGTTGTTGACTTCTCACAATGTCCTAACGCCGAGGCTCCAGTATATGTGGAGTCGCCGAGAAGGGCATATTATTCTCCGCGCCATAAGGCTTACCTATCCGTACGCGGATCATGTGGTTTGCGTCTCGGAGGCGGTACGGCAAGACCTGCACACGCACGTGCCGCGTCTCGAGAGGAGTTCCGTCATCCACAACCCGGTTCTCAGCCAGGCTAAACTTCCCGACCCCAGCTTCGAGTGCAAGGAACAAGGCCTGATCGTAACGTCGTCTCGGCTCACAGGATATAAGAGGGTGGACGAGGTGATCCGGGCGCTCCAGCTTCTTGATGACCACTTTCATCTGATTGTGCTGGGCGATGGTCCCGAACGTGCCCGTCTCGAAGCTCTGGTCACAGAGCTAGACTTGAATGACCGGGTCGAGTTCATGGGATATGTGGATGATCCGTTTGCCTATTACCGCCAGGCTGAGATCTTTATTCTGCCCTCCATGTGGGAAGGCTTCGGTAATGTGCTGATCGAGAGCATGGCTTGCGGTTGCCAGGTGGTGGCGAACGGCTCGGCATGGGCCCCTCCAGAGGTACTGGGGCATGGCGACTATGGCTTTCTCTATGAAGGTGGTGATCCCGAGAAGCTTGCCAGCGCCATCCGGGAAGCTGCCGATCACCCGAAACCTCAGGGCAAATTGCTCGAATACGCGGGGCGGTTTACAGATCAGCGGGCGGCGCGGGAGTACGAAGCACTGTTCGATTCATTGCTGGATCAGGCCCAATTCACATGAAGCGTCGAAGAGCCAATTTCGAAAATAAAAAAATTGCAGTTTTTATTTGCGAGTTTGAGCCTCTTTGCGTGCAGAGAAGTCAGATTCGACTCGCTAATCAGCCCCGAGAGATGGTTGATGTGCGGGATTTGAAAATGAAAAAGTGGGAGCGTTGAAATGACAGATACCCCCCGGCGGATCAGTATCCTGCTGGCGAGCTATTCCGTGTCTGGTGTGCCGCGTAACCGGTTGAACCTGGCTCATGGCATCGCAAGGCGTGGCTATTCGGTAGATTTTGTACTTTTCTCTGGCGCCCTTCCTGCCAATGAGCGTGACGCTTTACCATTAAACGTGCGGGTCGTCGAGCTCCATAAGCAGCGTGTTGTTGCCGCTTTGCCAGCACTGGTTGAGTATTTTCGTAAAGAACGGCCGGAAGCGGTAATTGCGGCAGAAGAGCATCTTAATCTTGTCGCGGTTACTGCATTACGCATATCTCGTATTAAAGCAGCAATCTCCATTAGCTTCCATGTGCCGCCCACGCTTGAAGCGTCAAAGCCTTTATCCCGCCTTATTCATCAGGACGCCGAACGAGCGTTTTACGTCCCGTGGTGACCGGGACCGACCGGCTTTTATGTCATACGGTCGCTGAGTAGCCGATTAGCACATAGCTTTATCGTATCAATGCCGTGATATTTATAACTGAAGTTCATTGGTTTCGAGTGACGGCGCAGCCGTGGTCGTCGGCCTCCATAGTGGCCGTTTTGTCTGCTGGAAAAGGCTGAGTAATGCGACGTGTCAGGTCAATGCCGTCAGCCGCGGCAACCCCTTCAGTAAGGATGGCCACCATTTGTCGGCGGCATCGCCGAGGTGCACGGTGATACGCCGGGCGTGCACTGTCAGCGTGGCGGCCACCTTGAGCACCTGCTCGCGCATCCGCTTCAGGCTCCAGCCCTGCCGGGTCTGTCGTTCCAACAGGCAACGCAGCCCGTGTAGCACCTGATAAGCGCAGAGAGTCAGCAGCAGGTTTACCTCGTTGCGGGCCATGACGTCCTGGACGGTGGAGACACCGCGATCAGTCGAGGAGAGATGCATATCGAGCGACGACTTCACCTCGCCCATGTGGGCTTCGGCGCTGCCGCGCTTGCGATAAAGCGCCAGGACCTTTTCCGGCGGCCAGTCGAACTTGCCGAGATTGGTGACCAAAAAGAAGGCATGCAGCAGCAGATCATCGGGCCGCTCTTGTACCACCAGCACCACGCGCCGCGGCGCCGGCCAGGTACCGGCTTGGTACGCCAGGTCATGGCACCATTCCCGAGGTTGCTCGGGGGGCCGGCCGCGTGGCCGCTTCAGATGTGGCGCTGCCAGTGTCTGCAGGCCCGTATGACTGCGCAACCGGCCCAGATACTCGATGTCGCGATCTTCCAGCGCCTCAAGCGTGTCGTTGTCGGTGAAGCCGGCGTCGATGCGCACCTTGACCTTGGCCCCGGTGCTCTCGTTGAGTCGCCGCACCAGATGTGGGATCCAGGTATCGGCATTCTCGGCTGGGCCGGCGTTACCTTCACGCAGCAGGCCGCCCACCATGTCGCCGGTCTCTGCCAGCGAGGCCACCAAAGGCGAGTAGATTCTGGCCCCGTAAAGTCCATGAAACGCCGAACCGCCCTGGTGGCCGTGAACGTCGATCGGCAAGCCGTCGATGTCCAGCGTCAGATGCTCGGGGCGTTCGCCGCCGTTCAGCGAGGTCAGTCGCCAGACCGCCAGCCGCAGCAGGCCCTCATGCACGGTATCGATATTGTCGTCGCGGCCCAGGCACGTCAGCAGCCGCGACAGCGTCGCTTGAGATGGCCGGTCCTGAGCCAACGGCGTTGTCCCGCGGGCATCACTGCAGGCTAGCTGCCAGAGCGGGTCACGGCGAAGCGTATCGGTATCGCTGAGGTCGATCCAGCCCATCGAACGCTGCAGCACCAGGGTACGCAGCTGGCTGGCTAACGAGTGGCGGACGCGATCCGGGTCGCGATGATCGACCAGATGGTCGTCCAGCGCATCGATCATGCCGCTGTTGTCGAGGGCTTCACGCAACAGCAAAGCACCGCTGTCGCTGGTGGTGCGATGGCCGCTGAGCTCGACGCGGATGGACCCGTTGCATGACGGGGTCCAGGGGGATAGGCTTTCACCCATGGCGAGTGGTCCTCTTGAGTCAAGTTCGGTTAGGAACATATTGATTCTACAAGAGAAACTGCTCGCCATCTTCTTTTCTGTCTCAGCCCGGTGAATAAGGCGGGTTTATGGCGTAAAGGACGTTGGGTGTCCCTTTTGGGTCATTGGGTTTATCCCCGCGCCGATGCCATTGTTGCGATTTCTAAAGTCATGGGAGATAACTTGGCTAAGGTATCTCGTCTACCGCGCGCCTCGATTCGGGTGATTCATAACCCAGTAGTCAGCGATCGGTTATTTATTAAGGCGCGCCTATCGCCTGGATCGATGTTTGAAGAAGTTGGTGCACCAATCGTTCTTGGAGTAGGACGCTTGTATAAAGGAAAAGGATTTCTAGATCTGATCGAGGCATTTGCCACGCTCCGCGCCCAGCGTAACGCTCGCCTGGTGATCCTTGGTGAAGGGCCGCAGCGTCCGGAGTTGGAGGCCTGCGTGCGCGATCTGGGCCTGGAGGATGATGTATGGCTCCCCGGTGCAGTGGATAATCCTTACGCTTGGATGGCGCGTGCGCAGTTATTCGTGTTGGCTTCTTATTTCGAAGGTTTACCGACCGTCCTGATTGAAGCTCTGGCCTGCTGTTGCCCGGTTGTATCTACGGACTGCCCGACTGGCCCGCGCGAAATCCTCGAAGATGGTCGCCACGGTGAGCTGGTGCCGATGCGCGATCCCGAAGCGCTGGCTGCTGCAATGGCGCGCACGTTGGATAACCCGCTGGATAGCGAAACCTTGAAGACGCGGGCCATGGATTTTCACGTTGATCGGATTGCCGATGAGTATCTGGATGCGCTTGGCTTCGGTGCTGACACGACGAGGAAGACCAGCGTCGAGACCCCTTGAGGCTGTTGGACGTTTTAAATTTCTTCTTCGAGTTGCAGCGGTCATGAATTTCTTTATTACAGGTTACCCGAAGGCCGGCACGACATCTTTGTATGGCTACCTCAACAGTCATCCGGGCGTATTCCTGCCTGCGCTTAAGGAGCCGCACTACTTCACCGAGGATTATCCCGGTGCGCGGGAGGTAACGACCGAGGATGATTATCTGGCGCTGTATCGGGATGCAGAGCCGGGCCAGCTTCGGGGCGATGCGTCGGCCTCGGTGATCCACTCGGAGGTGGCACTGGACCGCATCTTATCGGGTTATCCAGATGCGAAGTTCATCGTGCTGGTGCGTGAGCCGGTGGCGGCGGTTCGATCCTTTCATGGCGAGTTGCTGCACAACCTCAACGAGGACGAAGAGGTCTTCGAGCGCGCCTGGCGGTTGCAGTCGGACCGGGCAGAAGGTAGGCGGATCCCCGCTACCTGCCGGGAGCCGCGGTTTCTGCAGTACGAGCAGATCTTTCGCTACCGAGACCAGTTGCCGGCGTTCTTTGACAAGGTGCCGGCAGATCAGCGCCTGGTGCTGGTGTTCGAGGAGTTTTTTGCCGATCCGAGATCGGGTTACCGGCAGGTGCTGGGCTTCCTGGGACTGGAAGACGATGGCCGCGCCGAGTTCGGGGCGACGAATAGCGCGCGCCGTCACCGGTTTCGCTGGCTCGTGGAGACGCATCGGAAGCTGGTTGATGGCAACGGCCCGATGTATCGCGGACTGAAGGCCGTACTCTCGCGGCTGAGGATTCATCCGTCGGACATACTCACACGCTTCAATCGCAAGCCGGGGGGCAAGCCGGAGATCAGTGAAATCTTCGAGGCGGAGCTGCGTGAGCATTTTCGGCCGGACGTGGAAACCGCCGAGCGCCTGCTCGGACGGCGTATCGAACATTGGAGGCATTGATGGCCCGTATCGGCATCGTAATCTATTCCCTGGCGGGTGCAGGAGCGGAGCGGGTCTCCGTGAACCTGGCCCACGAGTTCGTCGCCGCGGGCCACGCGGTGGACTTCGTGCTGGCGCACGGCGAGGGCGAACTGATAGCCGAGGTGCCTACCGCGGCCGAGATGCAGGTGGCCCAGACGGTTGGTGCCCGCGGCTGGCGAGCCGCCATTCGCGATTACGTTCAAGAGCAATCGCCGGATGTACTGCTGGCGATGATGGAAGGGGCCGGCGTGCTCTCTATCCAGGCGGCCAAGGGTGCTGTCCCAGTGTACGTCGTCTCGCATATCCATTTCTCCCGGCACTGCCGGCACGCTCCGCGCTGGAAGGAGCGCTGGCTGATGCCGCTGGCGGCGCGTTGGTACCTGCCGCGCGCGGCAGGCGTGATCGGCGTGTCGCGCGGGGTCAGCGAGGACATCCGGCAGGTCGCCGGCGTGAGGCTGGAACGTGTACACACCATCTATAACCCGATTCTCACAAAGGATTTCTATCGGAAGGCGGCGGAGCCAGTGGATCATCCGTGGTTCGCGCCGCACCGGGGCTGGCTGACGGTGGTGACCGCTGGTCGTCTGACCGAACAGAAGGATCACGATACCCTCCTGCGTGCCATTGCTTACGTGAACAACCAACGCCCGGTACGGCTGATGGTACTGGGCCAGGGCGAACGGCTGGAGGAACTGCAAGCGCTTGCCGATGAGCTTGGCATCGGAGCGATGGTGAAGTTTGCCGGTTTCGACGCCAACCCGTACCGCTATATCGCCGCCTCGGACGTCTTTGCCCTTTCCTCTCGTTGGGAGGGTTTGCCGACCGTCCTGATTGAGGCGCTGGCGGGCGGTGCCAAGGTCGTGTCCGCGGATTGTCCGAGCGGGCCCAGAGAGGTTCTCGATGACGGCCGATTCGGTGAATTGGTCCCGGTAGGAGACAGCGAGGTGCTGGCCAAGGGAATCACGCGGGCGTATGAACGGGAGCCGACCCCGACGGAATTGGCGCATCACCTGAAACAGTTCGAATCGGCCTCGGTGGCGCGCCAGTACCTTGGTGCCATGGGTCTGAGTGAAAGGGAAGCGAAATGAGTGTTCTAAAGACCGATAATCGCTTGGCCGCCGGACTCCGAGGTGTCAAGCGACTGGCCGGTCGCTCGCTATATCTCCCCACGGAGGCCCCGCATTTCCAGGTGCAGGTCAACGGCGAGTGGTTCGTGTTCTGCGCCATTCACAAGAACGCATCAAGTTCCATCCGCGCACTCGTCGAGGCGGGATCATCAAGGGGACGCGGAGCTGACGAGTCGATCTTCCGCTTCCTGTTCCTGAACCATCTGGTGCGCAGTCGAAAAGAGGTCGACCGGGCCCGTCACGTCATGGTCTTCGTGCGCCCCCCGCTGGATCGGGTGGTTTCCTGCTTTCAGAACAAGTTCATTCAGCGCAAGGGCAATCGGACGATATTTGCCGACTTCAAGCAGGTTACGGGGGCGGACCCGGCACAGGCGACGTTCGAGCGTTTTGTCCACGATTATCTGCGCCTATGCTTCGGGGGGGGGTAAGGTGAACCGGCATCGTGATCGCCACATCTACACCCAGCAACAGCAACTGCTGCCCGTGGACTACGACGTGGTGGCCCGGGTGGATCAGTTCGACCAGGTGATGAACGAAGTCGGCCTGGTGCAGTTGTTACCCGGCCGTACGAATTCGACCTCGGGTGCGGTGGAAATACCGAAGGCGTGGAGCATGAGCGCCGAGGAACTGCATGAGCTCTACCGCGAAACGGGCCAGACACCCGACAAGGCCTCCCTTCTCAACCCAGCCCTAGTGGAGGAGATCAACCATCACTATCGGGCGGACATCCACGCATTCGGCCACCTGCTCGGCGAGGAGGAATCGTGAAGCTGCTTTTCGTCATTGGTGACATCTCCGCCTCCGGCGGCACCGAACGGGTAACAACGGAAATCGCCGCTACGCTGGACGAGGCGGGCCACGAGGTCTCCATCTTGAGTCTGTTCGGGCCGGCGGAGCCCTGGTTCGACATGCCGGAGGCGGTGCGGGTGAAGTCCGCCGGGTTGGAGCCGGCCGGCGGCAGCCTGCGCCGAGCGGCGGCCATCTCGCGTTGCCTGAAAAACGAATCCCGCGAGTCCGGTGCGCAGGCGATGGTGCTGGTAGACTCTATCCTGTTCGCCTTCTGTGTTCCCTGGGTGTGGAAGTCCCCGATAAAGACCGTCTGCTGGGAGCACTTCAACCTGACCACCAGCCACGGTACGCGCATGCGTGATCTGGCGCGTCTGGCGGCCTCCCGACTGAGTGCGCGGGTGGTGGTACTCACCGAACGGGATGCGATAGCTTGGCGGAAGAAATACCGTATCAGCAACCGGGTGCAGGCCATCTGGAATCCGATTCCTCGCTTTCCTGAGGCCGAGACAATCGGGTTGCAACAGGAGGGTGGGCCTAAGATCGCACTGGCCGTTGGCCGCCTGACGACAGAGAAGGGCTTTGATGTACTGCTGCGGGCGTGGCAGCACCTGGGTGACGCACAGAATGGCTGGGTGCTACGTATCGTTGGGGGCGGTGAAGAGAAGTCGGCGCTGAAGGCGCTGGCCACTGAGCTGGGCATCGACGAATCGGTGGTCTTCGTCGGCCAGGTCCGCGACATGGCCAGCGAGTATCGCGCCGCCTCACTGTATGTGATGAGCTCGCGCTGGGAGGGGCTGCCCATGACGCTGCTGGAGGCGCAGCACTTCGGTCTGCCCAGTGTGTCGACGGACTGCCCCACTGGCCCCCGCGAGGTGCTTTCCGGGGGTAGCGGTCGGCTGGTGCATCCGGAAGATCCGCAGGCATTGGCCGAAGGGCTGGCGGCACTGATGATGAACCCCGACGAGCGGACAGAGATGGCACGGGCAGCGCAGGAGAACGCCGAGCGGTATCGCCCTGAAGGCATACGGCGAGAATGGGAAGCAATCCTGAACGAGCTAATGATTAGCATTTAAAAATAAAACATCATCTACTGTGGTTAGCGATTCTATGGATAATAAAATATTTTGTATTGGGTTTCATAAAACAGGGACAACTAGTATAGCGCTAGCTTTGGAACAACTCGGCTATAAGGTTACTGGGCCAAACGGTATCCGCGATCCTGATATAGCATTTAATGCTTTGTCAATGTGTAAGCAATTGGTGAATGATTATGATGCATTCCAAGATAACCCATGGCCTCTTTTTTATCGAGAGATGGATGAAATGTTCCCCGGCAGCAAATTTATTCTCACGCTGAGAGATGAGCAGAGCTGGATGCGCAGTCAGCTCACCCATTTCGGTGCGAACGAGACCCCCATGCGTAGATGGATTTACGGAGTTGGGTGCCCTCTGGGGAATGAAGAGACTTACTTAGAAATTTACAGACAACACTATGATTCGGTAAGAAAGTATTTCTCCAATCGGCCGAATGATCTTCTCGAGATGGATTTGTCAAATGATGACGGATGGGAAGAATTATGTGAGTTTCTTGAGCATGATATACCCGATAGCGTGTTTCCTCATGTGAATAAAGCGGTTGATCGTGAGACCAAGTATCATCGTTATGTTGGGAAGTTAATGCGTCTTCTTATTAAGAAGAATACCACGTAAGGAAATCAATTTTTATGTGCCTTTGTAAATGAAGGTCCTACTGACGATTACCAGCCTGGGCGTCGGCGGTGCCGAGCGCCTGGTCACGGGCCTGGCAGATCATTTCGCTGCGGCAGGTCACGAAGTGGTGCTGGTCCGCTTTCACGGCGACGCTGAGTTGAGCCCGACCGATGTGCGCGTGCGCCTGGAGAATCTGCAGATGCGACGCAGCCTGCTAGGCGTGCTGGCGGCAATGGTGCGTTTCCGCCGGCTGGTGCGCTCCTTCCGACCGGACGTGGTGAATAGCCACCTGGTGCACGCCAATATCCTCACCCGGCTGCTGCGCCTGGTCACGCCCATGCCCCGGCTGATCTCCAGTGCGCACAACACCAACGAAGAAGGACGTGGGCGCATGCGGGCCTATCGGCTGACGGATCGGTTGGCGAATATCTCGACCAATGTCTCTGCCGAGGCGGTGGGGGCCTTCGAGCAACAGGGCGCGCTACGGCCGGGGCGTATGGTGGCCATCCACAATGGCATCGATACTGCGGCCTTCACCTTTGACCCTGCCGCCCGGGAGCGGGTGCGGACAGAGCTGAACCTGGATGAGGCCGCTCCCCTGCTGCTGGCGGTGGGGCGGCTGTGGGAGCCGAAGGATTACCCCAATCTGCTGCGCGCCTTTGCCGGGCTGGAAGGTGGCCCGGTGCCGCCCCAGCTGGCAATCGTCGGTGACGGGCCCTTGCGCGGGGAACTGGAGGCCATGGCCGGGTCGCTGGGGGTGGCCGACCGGGTGCATTTTCTCGGCGTGCGGCATGACGTGCCGGCGCTGATGGCCGCCAGTGATGTTTTCGTGCTCGCCTCCGCCTGGGAAGGCTTCGGCCTAGTGGTGGCCGAGGCCATGGCCTGCGGTCGTGTGGTGGTGGCTACCGACTGCGGGGGCGTGCGGGAGGTGGTCGGAGATGCGGGCTTCCTGGTGCCGCCGCGGAATGCCGAGGCGCTGGCAAAGGCGATGGGGCGCGCCCTGCGTCTGTCTGATGACGAACACGAACGCCTCGGAGTGGCCGCACGCGAGCGGGTATTGGCGCGCTTTTCGTTGGATGTCATGGCGGATCGTTACCTGGCCGTGTACCGGGATGATGACCTGAGCGATCAACAACAGTTGCAAGGAACTAAATGAAGATACTGGTAACCGGAGGGGCCGGATATATCGGCTCGCACGCCATCGTGGCGCTGCTGGAGGCAGGGCACGAGGTGGTGGTGCTGGACAACCTGGCCAACGGCTCACCCGAGGCGGTGACTCGAGCGGCGGCGCTCGGCGGAGGCAACGTGCCGTTTATCGAAGGCGATGTGCGTGACCGGGTGTTGTTGGATGAGCTGTTTGCCGAGCACGCCTGTGATGCGGTGATGCACTTCGCTGGCCTGAAGGCGGTGGGCGAAAGCGTCGAGCAGCCGCTGGCGTATTTCGAGAACAACGTGGGCGGGACCAACACCCTGTGCCAGGCGATGGCGGCGGCGGGAGTGTACCGGCTGGTCTTCAGCTCTTCGGCCACGGTGTACGGCGAGGGCCATCCACTGCCGTGGCATGAAGCGCTGCCGACGGGAACGCCGAGCAATCCCTATGGGCGTTCCAAACTGATGGTCGAGCAGGTGCTGGCGGACCTGGCGACATCTAATCCGCGCTGGCATATCGGCGTGCTGCGCTATTTTAATCCGGTGGGGGCCCATGAGAGCGGGCGCATCGGTGAATCGCCGCTGGGTACGCCCAATAACCTGGTGCCCTACCTTGCCCAGGTGGCGAGCGGACGGCGAGAATCGCTGACAGTGTTCGGCAACGATTACCCCACACCGGACGGCACCGGAGTGCGTGACTATCTGCACGTGGTGGATCTGGTGGGCGGCCACCTGGCGGCCATGGAAGCATTGAAAAAACGCGCGGGGATGAACGTGTGGAACCTGGGCACCGGGCGGGGCTTCTCGGTGCTGGAGATGGTGCGTGCCTTCGAGCAGGCAAGTGGACGCCAGGTGCCTTATCATTTTGCACCGCGCCGTGGAGGGGATGTGGCCCGTTGCTGGGCAGACCCAACCAAGGCCCGCGAGGAACTCGGCTGGCAGACCCAGCGAGATCTCGACGCCATGATGGCGGACGTCTGGCGCTGGCAGCAGGCCAACCCGCAAGGATACAGCTGATGTGCGGCATTACCGGCTTCTGGGGGCAAGAAACTCCCAGTGCTGCCACTGCCAGTAAGATGGCTGCACAGATTTTGCACCGCGGCCCGGATGATGAGGGCGTATGGTGTGAGGAGCAGGCCGGGCTTGCGCTGGCGCACCGTCGCTTGTCGATCCTGGATCTCTCCCCGGCAGGCCACCAACCCATGCATTCGGCCTGCGGGTGCTATGTGATTGCCTTCAATGGCGAGATCTACAACCACCTCGAACTGCGCACCCGCTTGGAACGCGCAGGCCAGGCCCCGGCTTGGCGTGGGCATTCGGATACCGAAACGCTGCTGGCGGCGTTCGCGGCTTGGGGAGTCGAGGCCTCCCTGCAGGCCGCAGTGGGGATGTTTGCCATCGCGCTGTGGAATCGCAAAGCCCGCACCCTGACGCTGGCGCGGGATCGCTTCGGCGAGAAGCCGCTTTACGTTGGCTTTGCTCAAGGCTGTGGTATCGCTCAAGGTCAGCGCGGTGATGAACGTGAACCGGTAATGGGGCGTGGGCCGCTGCTGTTCGGCTCCGAGCTCAAGGCGCTAATGGCCCACCCCGAATGGCAGGGCACCTTGGCTACGGAAGCGTTGGAAGGTTACCTGCGCTTCGGCTGTGTGGGGGGCGAGGCGAGTATCTTCCAGGGCGTCGCCAAGCTGCCGCCGGGTTCTATGCTGACGCTTTCTGTAGCCGATGTGCAGGCTGGCCGGCTGCCGGCGCCGGTGCAATGGTGGTCGGCAGAAGCCGCCGCGCGTGCCGCCATGGCTGATGAACCGCTCTCCGACCCCCTGGCGGCGGTCAGCGAAGTGGAACGTGCGCTGTCGCATTCGGTAAAGGAACAGATGCTGGCCGATGTGCCATTGGGCGCCTTCCTTTCCGGCGGAATCGATAGCTCGCTGATCGTAGCGCTGATGCAGCAGCAGGCCGAGCGGCCGGTGCGCACCTTCTCGGTGGGCTTCGACGATGCCCGCTACGATGAATCGCAGCATGCCGCAGCGGTGGCAGCTCATCTGGGCACCGAACATATGACGCTGCAGGCTACCTCAGCCATGGCGCTCGACCTGGTACCGCAGTTGCCCGAATTATATGACGAGCCCTTTGCCGATTCCTCCCAGCTGCCCACCGCGCTGGTATCAAAGCTGACCCGCGAACACGTCAGCGTGGCGCTCTCCGGTGATGCCGGCGACGAGCTGTTCGGCGGCTACAACCGCCACCTCTGGGTGCCGCGTATCTGGCACAAGCTCAAGCGCCTGCCGCTGCCGGCGCGGCGTGCGCTGGCGCTATCGCTCAAGGCGATTCCCCCTCATGCGCTCGATCGCATGATGCAGCTGTGTGGCAAGGTATTGCCTAGCCGCCTGCGGATGCGCACCTTCGGCGAAAAGCTGCATAAGTTAGCCGCGGTGCTGGAAAGCTCGAGTGAGCGAGCGCTGTTCGCCGGGGTTGCCTCGATGAATCGCCAGCCAACCGCGCTGCTGAAAGGCTCAAGGCCAGGCGCGGCGCCGGAGGCACTGTTCCCGGCGCTGGCGCAGTTCAATAGCGTGGAGTGGATGCTGCTGATGGATACGCTGCACTTCATGGTGGACGACGTGCTGGTCAAGGTCGACCGCGCCAGCATGGCCAGCAGCCTGGAGGTACGCGTGCCGTTCCTTGACCCCGAGGTGTTCCACACCGCCTGGCGCATCCCTGCCGGCATCAAACTGCGTGACGGCCAGGGCAAGTGGGTGCTGCGCCAGCTGCTCTATCGCCATGTGCCCCGCGAGCTGATCGAGCGCCCCAAGATGGGCTTTGCCATACCGCTTGACGATTGGCTGCGCGGCCCGCTTAGGGAATGGGCGGAGGATCTGCTATCCTCCGCGAGCCTTGCCGAGCTGCCGATGCTGGACGCCCGACAGGTACGCCGGCTCTGGCAGGCCCACCTCAAGGGCCAGGGCCACCACGCCCAGCAGCTCTGGGCGGTGCTGCAGCTGCTCGCCTGGCAGCGGCGCTGGAAGCCGGGGCTGCCGTGACCTTTCTTTAGACTGAAGCGCCGCGCATGCGGCGCTTCTCATTTTAGCGTGCCTTATGTTGCCTTATTGGATGCTCTTCCTGATTCCCGCTTTAGGGGTACTCGCCCAGCGTCGCCTCGCGCCCTCTGCGCAAACCGCCGTCTGGTGGTTGGTGGGCGGGCTCTTTGCCCTGGCCATCGGCCTGCGCTTCGAGGTCGGGGGGGACTGGTTCGCCTATCTCGGCTATCTGTATCGTGCTGCAGGGATGTCTCTCATTGAAGTGCTGCTGCACGGCGATCCCGGCTACTACCTGCTCAACTGGGTCGTGGCCCAGCTCGGCGGCAACATCTACTGGGTTAACCTGGCCTGTGGCGCCATCCTGATGACGGGGGTAGTTGCCTTCGCTCGTCGCCAGCCCTTGCCCTGGCTGGCGCTGCTGGTGGCGGTGCCCTACCTGATTATCGTGGTGGGCATGGGCTATTCGCGCCAGGCGGTGGCGTTGGGCTTCGTGCTGCTGGGGCTGGTGGCGCTGGGCGACAGCCGACTGCGTGTGTTTGTGGTCTGGGTGATGATCGGTGCGGCCTTCCACAAGTCGGCGGTGCTGATATTGCCGGTGGCCGGCCTGGCGGCCAGCCACAATCGCTTACTCTCCCTGGCATGGATCGGTGCGGCCTCGCTGATCGGCGGCTACCTGTTCCTGTTCGATTCGGTCGATTCCCTCTGGGCCAACTATGTGGAAGCCGACTACCAGTCGCAGGGCGGGCTAATCCGGGTGCTGATGAATGCCATCCCGGCGGCGCTCTACCTGGGGCTGCACAAGTATCTGGCGCTGAAGGAGGGCGAGCGCCGGTTGTGGTGGTGGATGTCGCTGCTGGCCATCGTCTGTATTCCGCTGGTGGTGATTTCTTCCACGGCCACGGACCGCGTGGCGCTCTACCTGATCCCCATTCAAATCTTCGTCTTCGCGCGGCTGCACACCTTGGTGCAGGATTCCCTGTGGCGCGCCTATATCGTGCTGGGGGTGCTGGTCTATTACACCGCCGTGCTGGCGGTGTGGCTGTTTTTCGCCGCCCACTCCTTCGCCTGGCTGCCGTATCAGCTGGTGTGGTTGGTGTAGCGTTCTCGGAGTCGCTTATGCAAGAAAAAAACATCCCCGTCGTACTGGTCTCCAACACCTCCTGGTACCTCTACAACTTCCGCCGCGGCACCATCGCAGCGCTGCGCGAGGCCGGCTACCGGGTGGTGGCGCTGGCGCCGCAGGATGACTACTCCGCGCGGCTGGTAGAGGAGCTGGGCATCGAGCATATGCCGCTGCCCATGGAGGGCAAGAGTACCCGGCTGCTGGGCGAGGGTAAAAGCCTGCTGGCGCTGGCCGCCACGCTGCGCCGACTGAAGCCGGGGTTTGTGTTCAACTTCACGGTGAAGGCTAATATCTATTCGGGCCTGGCCTGCCGGGTGCTGAGCATTCCTTATGCCAACAACGTGTCGGGGCTGGGCACTGCCTTCCTGCACGACAGCTGGCTGTTTCGCCGGGTGCGCGGGCTATATGGCTTGGCTAACCGCGGGGCGCAGCGGGTGTTCTTCCAGAACCAGGAGGACCACGATCTGTTCCAGCACCACGGCCTGCTGCGCGACACCCCGACCACGGTGCTGCCGGGCTCGGGCATGAATACTGAGCGTTTTACCTACTCTACGCTGCCGCCGCCAGCGCCGTTCACCTTCGTGATGATCGCGCGGTTGCTGGGCGATAAGGGCGTGCGCGAATACGTGCAGGCCGCCGAGCAGGTGCGCGCCGTGCACCCTAATACCCATTTCCTGCTGATTGGCCCGCACGGGGCCAGCAACCGCACCGCCATTACCGAACGCGAGGTGACGCAGTGGCAGCAGGCTGGAGTGATCGACTACCTGGGCGAGCAGGGCGACGTGCGGCCGTTGATCGAGCAGGCGCACGTGCTGGTGCTGCCCTCCTATCGCGAGGGCATGCCGCGCACCGTGCTGGAGGCCGCCGCTATGGGCCGGCCGGCCATCGTTTCCGACGTGCCCGGGTGCCGTCATGCGGTGGCGGCCGGCAAGACCGGCTGGCTCTGCGAGGTAAAAAGCGTTGATTCGCTGGCGGCGCGCATGGACGACTGCATCACTATGCCGGCCGAGCAGCTACAGGCGGCGGGCACCGCGGCGCGGGTGCGCATCGAGGCCGAGTTTGACGAGCGGATTGTGATAGACGCCGCGCTGGGCTGTCTCAAAACCCGCTGATCGGGTGCCTTATATGTATGACCTATTGAAGACGCTGGCGGCCCAGCTGCTGATGCCGCTGCCCCTCCTGCTGGGCCTGCTGTGTGTGGGCCTGCTGCTGATTGGGGCGGGGCGGCGGCGCAGCGGCCTTGGCACTGCCGTGCTGGCACTGGTGCTGCTGTTGCTGGCCAGCACTGCGCCAGTGGCGGACCGCCTGCTGGCGCCGCTGGAGGCCGAGTATGCCGCAATGCCCCAGCTCACCAAAGAGGCGGATATTGAGGCGGTGGTTGTGCTGGGTGGGGGCTGGCAGCCGGATGCGCCAAGGTCGATCACCGGAAAACTGAGTGATAGCTCCGCTATCCGCCTGATGGAGGGCGTGCGGCTGTGGCGCCAGCGGCCCGAACTGCCGCTGGTGGTGACGGGGGCCAGCCGCCAGGCGGAGAGGCCCCCCGTGGCCCAGGGCTATGCTCAGGCCGCGGTTGCCTTGGGAGTGCCGGGTGAGCGGCTGGTGGTGCTGGATACCCCGACGGATACCGGCCTGGAGGCCAGTGCAGTGCGCGAGGCGCTGGGCGAGGACGCAGCGCTGGTGCTGGTCACGTCGGCCTCGCATATGCCGCGGGCCATGGCGCATTTTCGGGCGGTGGGCCTTGCCCCGGTGGCGGCGCCCACCCACTATCTTGTCGCCGCTGACTCGCCGGGTGTCTTGTCCGACTGGGTGCCTTCTGCCCGCCACCTGCGCAAGACCGAGCGGGCGGTGTATGAGGCGATGGGTAAGCTGGCTTTGAATTTTGAATAATGCGCAATAAACGGGACGAAACAATGATGAAGATGGATGACGTGCGCCTGGGGGTAATCGGCCTGGGCTATGTGGGCCTGCCGCTGGCGGTGGAATTTGGCAAGGTGTTGCCCACGCTGGGTTTTGATATCAACGACAAGCGCATCGGTGAACTGCGCGACGGCGTGGATAATACCCTGGAAGTGGAGCCTGAGCTGCTGGCCGAGGCCCAGCAGCTGAGCTTTACCAGCGACGTCGAGGCGTTGCACGACTGCAACGTGTATATCGTGACCGTGCCCACGCCCATCGACGCCAGCCGCCGCCCGGATTTAACTCCATTGATCCGCGCCAGCGAAACGTTAGGCCAGGTGGTGAGCAAAGGCGATGTAGTGATCTATGAATCCACCGTCTATCCCGGTGCTACCGAAGAGGACTGCATCCCCGTGATCGAGCGGGTATCGCAGCTGGTCTACAATCAGGATTTTTTTGCCGGCTACAGCCCGGAGCGCATCAACCCGGGCGACAAGCAGCATCGAGTCACCAACATCAAAAAAGTCACTTCGGGCTCAACGCCTGAGGTGGCCGAGTTCGTCGACTCTCTCTACCGCCGGGTGATCACCGCTGGCACTCATATAGCCAGCTCCATCGCGGTGGCCGAGGCGGCCAAGGTGATAGAGAACACCCAGCGCGACGTGAACATTGCGCTGATCAACGAGCTGGCGGTGATCTTCAACCGCCTGGGGATCGACACCGAGGAGGTGCTGGAAGCGGCAGGCACCAAATGGAACTTCCTGCCGTTTCGCCCGGGGCTGGTGGGCGGTCACTGCATCGGCGTGGACCCCTACTACCTGACTCACAAGGCCCAGCAGGTGGGCTACCACCCCGAGATGATCCTCTCCGGCCGGCGTATCAACGACGGCATGGGCGCTTATGTGGTCAGTCAGCTGGTCAAGCAGATGATCAAGCGGCGTATCCACGTCGAGGGGGCCCGGGTGCTGGTGATGGGGCTGACCTTTAAGGAAAACTGCCCGGACCTGCGTAATACCCGGGTGGTGGATATCATCAGTGAGCTTGCCGACTACAACGTGGCGGTGGATGTATTCGACCCTCAGGTCAACCCGCGGGAAGCCGAGGCCGAATATGGCGTTCGTCCGGTAGCGCAGCCCGAAGCGGGTACCTACGATGCCACCATCCTTGCCGTAGCGCACCGCGAGTTCAGCGAGCTGGGCGTTGAAGGCATCCGCGCCTGGGGCAAGCCCGAGCATGTCCTCTTTGATCTGAAATACCTGCTGCCCAAGGAGGCGGTAGACCTCAGGCTGTGAGAGGAAAAAGGGTGAGACAACCTCTATTTCTGGAAATTGACGCAATGACTGTGACGCCTTTCTTGCCCTTGCTTGCCCTCTGCCTTTCGGCAGTCTCCATTCTGCTGTTGCGCCAGCCCGCCATCGGCTGGGGGCTGGCCGATGCGCCCGGCGGACGCAAGCAGCACCAGGGCACCGTTCCTCTGACCGGTGGCCTGGGGGTGTTTATCGGCTTTCTGCTGGTGCAGCCGCTGCAGCCGGCGGGGGTGGGCGAGCTGCTGCCGCTGTACGTGGGGGTGCTGGCGCTGGTGGTCTGCGGAGTGCTCGACGACGCCCGCGACATGCGCAGCACGCTGAAGCTCGGCGTGCAGCTGGCGGTGGCGGCGCTGATGGTGCTGTGGGGCCAGCGCACGCTGGAATACCTGGGAAGCTTTCCGCTGCTCGGCGCCGTGCACCTGGGCTGGCTGGCAGTACCGGTGACGATCGTCGCCGTGGCGGGGCTGATCAATGCCATCAACATGATGGATGGGGTGGACGGCCTGGCCGGCGGTAGCGCGCTGAGCGTGCTGGGCTGGCTGGCCTTCGTCGCGGCGCTGCAGAGCCAGCTGATGCTACTGGCGGTGATCGTGACCCTGGCTGCGGCATTGGTGGGCTTTTTGCTGTTCAATCTGCGCCATCCGTGGCGGCGCAAGGCGAGCGTGTTCATGGGCGACTCCGGCAGCATGGCGCTGGGCTTTGCCATCGCCTGGTTCGTGGTGGAATTGTCGCAGAGCCCGCGGGCGGTGCTCAGCCCCGTCGCCTACCTGTGGGTGGTGGCGCTGCCGGTGATGGATACCCTGAGCCTGATGGTGCGCCGCATCCTTAAGGGGCGCAGCCCGTTCTCGGCCGACCGCAACCACCTGCACCATATCTTCCTGCGCGCCGGCTTCACCGCCGGGCAGACCAGCATGATTCTGATGCTGCTGGTGGCGGCGCTGGGCGGCATCGGGGTGGTGCTCTCGCTAGTCGGGGTGCCAGACGTACTGCTGCTGGCGAGCCTGCTGGTGGTGTTCCTGATGCACGGGCTGTTTGTGACGCGCGCCTGGCACACCAGCAAGGCGCTGCGTCGGCTGCACAAGGCAACGCTGGACGGTGGCGCAGTGCGTGCCTCGTCGCAGATCGTACGCCTGCGAAGCCGCCCGCTGGTAGGCGGTGGCCGCCGCCAGGCGGCGCTGATCGGGCTCTACCTGATGGCCTTTAGTGTCGGGCTGAATACGCGGCTTGCCCTGGCGGGCGGTGCGTTGGTGGTGGCCGCCGCCGTGCTGGCCTATCCGCTGTTTTGGCGCGATGTGCTGCGGCTCAAGCTGTTCTGGCTGAGCCTGGGGCTGAGTCTTTACCTGCTGCTGCGCGGCGTGACAAGCGGAAACTTCGAGCCGCTGGACAACGCGCCGCTGTGGTGGGGGCTGCTGGCCATTAGCGGACTCGCCAGCCTGCCGCTAGCCTGGTGGCTGGCACAGTGCCGGCTGCACTGGAACTGGCTGGTGCTGACGGCAATGCTGGGCGGCGGCTTCACCTTCATGCTGGATGCCGACTGGAGTCTGTTGGAACGCGGTCGCTTCAGTATTCCCGGCGCGTGGGGAGAAGCGGCACACATCGGTTTTATGTCCAGCGTTGGCCTGGTGGTGATGCTGGCGGTGCTGTTGGCGGGCCTGCAGCGGCTGGGTGCCGGGTGGCGGCCGGCCGCGCAGGTAGTGCTGGCGGCAATGCTCACGATGCCCATCATGATCGTGCTGATGGGGACGGGCTATACCACGGCCTGGCTGGCCGCAGCGGCGGGTGGTGCGGTCTATGTGGTGGCGTCCACGGTGCTGGGGCGCCCCCAGGGGTATCGCCTGGGCCGGCTTGGCGTGGGGGCGCTGCTGGCGGTGTTGCTGCTGGGGGTGGTCAGCCACGATTGGCTGCTGCCCAATGCATCGCCGCTGGTGCAGCGCCTGGTGGAGCCCTTGCAGGCCATTGGGCTGGTGTTGAACGGCCAATTCGACCAGGCCCAGGCGCTGCATCCCGGCATCGTCGAGCGGGTAACGCTGTGGGACCAGGCGTGGGAGGCCTTCCAGGCACATTGGCTGCTGGGTAGCGGCCAGCTTGTGCCGCCCGCCGAGGCCGGCGCACTGACCGGGTATCGCGATTACGCCTCGCTGCTGGCCAGCGTGGCGACCGGGCTTGGGCTTATTGGGCTGCTCGGTTTCGCTGCGGTGGTAGTGGTCCCCCTGAAGGCGCTGGTCTGGGCAAGCCTGCACCGCCATTGGCACGCCATATGGGGGCTCGGCATCCTCAGCTGCGGCGTTACGGTGCTGGTGTTCTGCCTGCTCGCCATGCCGCTTTACTACCCCGGCGCCGTGGGGTTCATTGTGCTGCTCATCGCTGCCATCCAGATCGCCACCTTTCAGCGCGACTGGACACGCCAGCGCCAGTGATGGCATGCCATATCAACGGCAATAACAAAGTAACCCGGCAAAATGCCGGGTTACGCTGTTTCTGGGTCAGGGTTTTCGTCCCGTGCCCACGCTTCTCGCTACTATCATCGCGTAAACGACGCAGCGATCTCGTGGCCGCATCAGCAAACCCCGAGATGGCCGCGCTTCGTTTACACCCGCCCTTTGGGTGCTCGTGATCACACGATTCAGGCTCCGTGGCCAAACCGGTCGCGCGGCACTTGCACCCGTTTTGTGGGTGAAGCCGCCCTCCTACAAGGACGGAGTGCACAACACAGGTTTTCGTAGGAGGCCGGTTCACCGGGCGATGCAGGCCTTGGCCTGCCGGTTTTGTGCACCTCGCCCGCCACGGTGTCATTGCGAGTGGAACACCCAGAAAACGGGTGTAAACGACGTGGCGATCTCCTGGCCTGCGGTGGCACCGTACAGACAACCCCGAGATAGCTTCACTGCGTTCGCTATGACACAAGGGGCGCTCGCTATGACGTAGGAGGCGCCGTAAAGAAAACCGAGATGGCCGCGTTAACGCCCCCCTACCACAAAGTGCGGGTTGAGCGTCTGTTCGGGTGTGGCATAACAAAGCGGCGCACCGTCGCGCTGCTCTACCCGGCCGTCGGCCTGCTCGACTACCGCTTGGGCGGCACCGTGGGGCAGGGCTCACGTCAAGCGATGCGTTTCTTTTTTTGTTACGTAGCAACCCCATTACGTGAATCAGTAAAGCGCTTTACTGATTCACGCAAGATTCAACGGAGCCACCACCCGACCAGAAAGAAAATAACTAAGCACTCAACCCATGATCACGCCCTGTCGCATCAGCGTATGTCCGGGTCTGAAGCGGTAACAACGCCTTGCGCAATGCGCCTGTTTTTTCACTCAAGCCCCACCGCTTGCTCGGTGAGTAGCGCCCCTGTGTGGGCTTTTCAACATGCCCAAATAGTCTTTCGTGAAACTGTCCGGTTAGCATTTGTAGATGGCGTGCCGTCTTGCGCTGACACACGGGATACTGGCTCAGAAGCTCCAAAACGCAAAGCATGCGTTGAAACTGCTGGCGATCTACCGTGCGCCACAGGTCTTCCAAGTCTTCCGATGTGGGGCAATAGCCACGGTACCATACGGCTTCCGCCAACTGCTTCACATCACTCACTGACCGATCAAAAGGCTGCTTTCCTGCACGGTACAGCCAACTATTGGAAGAAACAGCTGCCATATCTAACCTCCGTTGTGGTAATAGTCCAGCACCACTTTCACGTTGCCCCAAATAGGCAGGTGGTTGCCAACGTAGTAGTCAATCGCTTCCCGTGCCAGGCGCTCAAACTCCTCGACCTCGACGCCAGGCAACCGCAGCAACGCTTGAATATCGCTCTGATCACGATCACCAAACCGCCCAAGCTTCGAAATAGCCCTGCTACGTTCGGAATCAAAACCAAAAAAAAGAAGCACCGACCCGGCCGGTGCCCTGCCCCACGGTGCCGGTCAGGGCGGCCGTGAGGCGGGCTTGGTGGTGAACGAGCCATTGGCTCTGGTAAGCGGTTAACGTCAAAGGTAAGGCAGGTACAGACGTGGCGTCATCTAGGGGGGCGATGGCACCGGCCGGGTGTTGTAGGAGGCCGGTTCACCGGGCGATGCAGGCCTTGGCCTGCCGGTTTTGTGCACCTCGCCCGCCACGGTGTCATTGCGAGTGGAACACCCAGAAAACGGGTGTAAACGACGTGGCGATCTCGTACTTGCGGTGGCGTCGTAGAGAAACCCGAGATCACTTCGCAGGTTTACACCCGTCCTTTGGGTGCTCGTGATCACACGATTCAGGCTCCGTGGCCAAACCGGTCGCGCGGCCAAGCCGCCCTCCTACAAGGACGGAGTGCACAACACAGGTTTTCGTAGGAGGCCGGTTCACCGGGCGATGCAGGCCTTGGCCTGCCGGTTTTGTGCACCTCGCCCGCCACGGTGTCATTGCGAGTGGAACACCCAGAAAACGGGTGTAAACGACGTGGCGATCTCGTACTTGCGGTGGCGCCGTAAAGAAAACCGAGATGGCCGCGTTTACACCAGCTACACGGTGCTTCGTTTACACCCGCCCTTTGGGTGCTCGCCATGACGTAGTGGGTGTTCGCCATGACATAGTGCGTATGGCCCCCCTGAACGAAGGGGTGCCATCAATGGTCGATATATGATCCCAAACCCTTCAAAAAGTGAAAAACGTTCCAGGAGGACGTTCCTTATTAGCAACGCTGTTGAGGTAGTGCCATGCGGTCCAGAAGCATGTTGACGCGTTTAAACAGCGTCTGGGTGTTCGCCTTTGTGGCGCTGCTGATTGTGGTGCCTTTAAGCTATGCCGTGGTGCCGTTGCTGGCGGCGGCAACGCTGCTGGTGGGCCTGGCCCTGACATTGTGTAGGGCAGACTGGCGGCGGCTCGACCGCGACGATGGGCTGCTGTGCCTTGTGCTGCTGGCCTATGGCGGGCTGTGGCTGCTGGATGTGTGGCGCACGGGGCACTGGCCGGTGGGCGAAGGCAACCAGGGCGTACTGCTACCGCTGTGGCCCTTGCTGGCGGCGGCGCTGTTGGTCGGGTTACGCCTTCACTCGCCAAGCCCGCGGGTGCTGTGGTGGGCGGTAAGCTGCGGTGCGCTTGGTGCAGGCAGCATTGCGCTTTACGAGCGGCTGGTGCTGGGGCAAGCGCGTGCCAGCAACGGCATGAATGCCATTCCCTTCGGTGATCTTGCACTACTGTTGGGGGCGCTCTCGCTATTGGCGGCGCTGTGGAGCCAGAGCCAGAGCAGATCGCGCCATCGCGGCCTATTGGCCTGCGCATCGCTGGGGGCCTTGGCCGGTCTGCTGGGGTCGTTGCTTTCGGGAACACGGGGCGGCTGGATCGCAGCGCCGCTGTTGTTGCTGCTGGTGTATCGGGCGGCGCGCCGCCTGGTACCCACTGGCATGCGGCGCGGCATTGCCGCTGGGGTCATGGCGCTACTGCTGGCCATGATTCTGTTGCCGCAGAGCGGGGTGATGGAGCGGGTTAATCAGGCGGCCAACAGCCTTCAGCAGTATTCGCAGGGTGAGTCGCGCGGGACCTCGGTGGGCCTGAGGCTCGAGATGTGGCGAGCCGGTGGCATTTTGTTTATCGAGCGGCCGCTGACCGGCTGGGGAGAAGGCCGCCTAGAGGCGGCGCGCGATGCGCTGGTCGAGCAGGGGATTCTCCACCCGGGCATCAGCCGCTACGACCAGCTGCACAGTGACATGATCGACACGGCGGCGCGACGCGGACTGGTGGGCTTGACCGTGCTGCTACTGCTCTACGGCGTGCCGCTGTGGCTGTTCTGGCGGCGGCAGGCGGGCTCAGGCGCCGACCCGACGGTAAGCGTGCTGGCGACGGCCGGTATGATGGTACCCATCGCCTTCATCGACTTCGGCCTGACCCAGTCGATGCTGCGCGACGTGCGTGGCCTAAGCGGCTACCTTGGCCTGTGCGTGGTGTGTTGGGCAGCGCTGCGGCAAGCCGAGGAGCAGAGTGTCTACTAGCTGCATTGGCACCCACACCGGCAAAACCGAGATGGCCGCGCTTCGTTTACACCCGCCCTTTGGGTGCTCGCTATGACGTAGTGGGTGTGGTGCACGCTTCCTGCTACCTGTCATCGCGAGGAACGTAGTGACGTGGCGATCTCCTAGCTCGCGGTGGGCGAGGGTTCACGCGGATTTTGCTGAAAACGTTAACCCACCGGTTAAAGGGGGAGGTTTCCCGATGAGCCTTTTTGACGAACTCCAGACATCGCTGCAAGAAGCCGTCGAGATCAGACAAGGCAATGCCCGGCGGCCCGCATCACTCGCCACGAGGTTGCGGATGTGAAGGCAATCCGGGCAACGCTGCATGTCTCACAAGCCGAATTTGCGCATGCCATGGGAACCAGCGGTGATACTATCAAAAGCTGGGAAACCAGGCGTCGCAACCCCACCGGACTGGCGGCGAAGGTGCTCGCTACCCTGCGAGATAATCCGGCGCTTTTTAAGGAACTGGCCTCCCATTAAGCGTTTAACACGACTCCAGGAACGGGCGAAAGGCATGACGATCTCATGCCTGCGGTGGCGCTGTAGGGAAAAACTGAGATAGCTGCGCTTCGTTTACACCCGCCCTTTGGGTGCTCGCTATGACACGATTCAGGCTCCGTGGCCAAACCGGTCGCGCGGCACTTGCACCCGTTTTGTGGGTGAAGCCGCCCTCCTACAAGGGCGGAGTGCACAACACAGGTTTTCGTAGGAGGCCGGTTCACCGGGCGATGCAGGCCTTGGCCTGCCGGTTTTGTGCACCTCGCCCGCCACGGTGTCATCGCGAGGAATGTAACGACGTGGCGATCTCCTAACCCGCGGTGGCACTGTAGGCAAACCCTGAGATGGCCGCGCTTCGTTTACACCCGCCCTTTGGGTGCTCGCTATGACACGATTCAGGCTCCGTGGCCAAACCGGTCGCGCGGCCAAGCCGCCCTCCTACAAGGGCAAGGAGTGCACAACACAGGTTTTCGTAGGAGGCCGGTTCACCGGGCGATGCAGGCCTTGGCCTGCCGGTGGTGCTTCGCTCGCGATAAAAAACGCAGCGCCCGGGTGGGCGCTGCGTGGAGCGTAGTGGCCTGTGTCGTGCTTGGTCTTAGCTGAACGTTTGGCCGGAGACGCTGGGGTGGTACAGCGGCTGGACGCTGTTGCCGTCGGGGTCGAGGCAGTAGAAGCTGCGGCCGCCGTCGCCGTGGTCGTGGGGCTCACGGGATACCTTGATGCCCTGGGCGACGAGGTAGTCGTACCAGACGTCGACGTCTTCCTTGTTATCGACAATAAAGCCGAAGTGGTCCAGACGCTGCGGGTCGCCGCCGGTATCTTCTTTGGCGCGGGCCAGCGAGAAGTTGTCGTTGCCCAGCGTCAGGTAGACGAGGTTCTCGTGGGCGCGGCGCAAAAGCGACATGCCTAGAATCTCGGTGTAGAAGCGCTCGCTGGCTTCCAGATCCTGAACCTGCAGGGCGATATGGCGCATGCCGTTAAAGGCGGGTGGGCGTTGCATAAAAAACTCCTGATACAGTGAGTTGAAACAAACACGGGTTGTGATGGAAAATTGACGCTGTCAGAGCGGGTGGAAAATATTTCCACAAAGCTATTGCCCACGAGTATAACCGTCAACCCAAGGATCCGTCATGTACTGCATTATTGTCCAAACCCAGCTCAAGCCCGGCAAGCGCGAGGCCTTTTTGCGCGCTATGCTGCCCAACGCTGAAGCCTCGGTGCGCGAAGAGCCGGGCTGCTACGTGTTCGACGTGCTGGAGGACCAGGACAACCCAGACCTGTTCCACCTTTACGAAATCTACGCCAGCAAGGAGGCGCTTGCCGAGCACAAGACCACCGAGCACTACAAGGCAAGCCGCGCCGTGGTCACCGAGCTGATCGCCGAGCAAAACGTTATCAAGGCCGACGTGCTGGCGGCCAACCACGCTTCCAAGCGCTAGGCTTCCCACTTTTTCCGCTAACCACCGGCACTCCGGCACGCTTTGTTCGTGCCGTTTTTGCGGCTCGTGGTAAGCTTTTGCCCTTTGCTTAATGATACAAGGTTGTGACATGGACATTAGCGTTTTTGGTAGCGGCTACGTCGGGCTGGTCGCCGGCGCCTGCCTGGCCGACGTGGGCCATCAGGTTATTTGCATAGACGTTGATGCCGCGCGGATTGAGCGCCTCAAGGCGGGTGAGATTCCCATTTACGAGCCGGGGCTGAGCGAGCTGGTGAGCCAGAACGTGGCCGCCGGCCGGCTGCGCTTCACCACCGATACCGCCTTCGCGGTAACCCAAAGCGAAGTGCTGTTTATCGCCGTGGGCACGCCGCCGGACGAAGACGGCAGCGCCGATTTGCGCCACGTCTTGACGGTGGCCAAAAGCATCGGCGAGCACATGAACGACTACAAGCTCATCGTGGATAAATCGACCGTGCCGGTGGGCACCGCCGATAAGGTCAAGGCCACCATAGCGGGCGTACTCGCCGAGCGCAGCGACACTGCCTCCCGGACCCTTGCCTTTGACGTCTGCTCCAACCCCGAGTTTTTGAAAGAAGGTGCGGCGATTGAGGATTTCACCCGCGGCGCGCGGGTTATCGTGGGTACCGACAGCGACCACGTGGAAGAACGCATGCGCGCCTGCTACGCGCCGTATAACCGTAACCACGACAAGATGATATTCATGAGCGTGCGCGCCGCCGAGCTGACCAAGTACGCCGCCAACGCCATGCTGGCTACCAAGATCAGCTTTATGAATGAAATCGCCGGCCTGGCCGAACGGCTTGACGTGGATGTTGAAGAAGTCCGCCGCGGCATCGGCAGCGACCCGCGCATCGGCTATCACTTTATCTACCCCGGCTGCGGCTACGGCGGGTCGTGCTTTCCCAAGGATGTTCAGGCGCTGGAGCGCACCGCCCGCGAACACGGCTACCAGGCGGCGCTGTTAAGCGCGGTAGAACAGGTCAACTACGCCCAGAAGCGTACGCTGTTTGCCAAACTTAGCGCCGCACTGGGTGATGTTCGCGGCAAAACCATTGCCGTATGGGGGCTTTCGTTCAAGCCCGACACCGACGACATGCGCGAAGCGCCCAGCCGCGAGCTGATGGAAGCCCTGTGGCAGGCCGGCGCGCGCGTACAGGCCTTTGACCCTGAAGCCATGGGCGAATGCCGGCGTATCTACGGCGAGCGCGACGACCTGGTGCTAACCTTTGACCGCGTTCAGGCGGTGAAAGGCGCCGACGCGCTGGTCATCTGTACCGAGTGGAAGGCCTTTCGCAGCGTTGATCTGGCGTGGCTGGCCGGCGAGCTTAGCGATAAGCTGATCGTCGACGGGCGCAACCTGTATGATTTGGAAAGCGCCGCTCAGGCCGGCTTGCGCTATATCGGCGTGGGGCGCAATAATCTGGCTAACGTGGCAACCGCTTAGCGGTCGGCCGCGCCTTACTCCTCAGGAAACCTGCATCCATGTTTGCCCGCTTACAGCCGGCCACCTGGCTACCCGCAACGGTGTTGGGGCTGGGCCTTGGCTACACGCTAATAACCCTGACGCGCCTGCCCTGGTGGTCGCTTTTTTGCGTTGCCGCCTTAGCCGGGGTGCTAGGCGCGCGCAGGCATAGCGGCATGGCACTTGGCGGCTACCGCAAGGCGTGGCCGTGGTCGCTGGTGCCGCTCTGCCTTTGGGGGCTTTACGTGTATCTTGCCGACAGCTTCGGCAACGTCGACCTGGGCGCGGTGTTTTTCCATCTGCAGGCGGGCATTAAAGATCACGGCGGTAGCGAGCGCATCGTCGCGGCGGGGCTTTATACGCTTTCCATGCTGGGGCTATTGTACGCCTTTACCTGGCTGGTGCGCCGCGACTACCGTCTGCGCCGTATTGAGCCGCTAATTGCCGTTGCCCTGCTGATCAGCAACCCGTTGATTTTTGGCATTGGCCAGCGCAGCGCCGCCGTGGTTACCGATGACGGCGGCTGGCTTGACCGCCACTACCAAAAGCCCGTCATTCAGCCTCAGAAAAATCCGCCGAATCTGCTGGTGTTGTATTTGGAAAGTCTGGAGCGTACCTACGGCGAGCCGACGTTCGGCGATGCCTACGACGATTTGCGCGCGCTGGGCAAAAAAGGCGTGGTGTTTGAAGGCGTCGAGCAGATCAACAACACCGGCTGGACCATGGCCGGCATGATCGGCAGCCAGTGCGGCACGCCGTTAATGCCGGCCGGGCTGGTCCACGACCGCCAATTTGAGCCGCTTGCCGAGGTAGTGCCGGGCGTTGACTGCTTGGGCGACCTGCTCGCCGAGCAGGGTTACCGGCTAAGCTACCTGGGCGGCGCCAGCACGGCGTTTGCCGGCAAGGGGCGCTTCTACGAGGGCCACGGCTTTGACAACGTGCTGGGTCTGAATAAGCTAAAACCGCGCCTTGATAACCCCGACTACGTTAACGATTGGGGCCTTTACGACGACGCTCTTTACGATTTTACCGCCGACGAAATCAAGCGCCTGGAGGCCGCAGGTGACGGCCCCTGGGGCGTGGTCAACATCAGCCTTGCCGGTCACGCCCCGACCGGTTTTCCTGCCCAGAGCTGCCGCGAGCGCCAGGGCGAATGGGACGGCAAAGACATCCTCTACTCGGTGAAATGTTCGGCCTGGCTGGCCCGCAACCTGGTCGAACGGCTGGAGGACGACGGGCTGTTGGATAACACCCTGGTCGTTGTGGCAAGCGACCATCTTGCCATGCGCGTGTCGGTATGGGATGAGCTTACCAGCCTGCCCCGGGAAAACACCCTGATGCTGCTGGGCAACGGCCTTGAACCTCGGCGCATTTCGCGTCGCGCGTCCATCGTTGATCTGTTTCCCACGATTCTTGACGCCATGGGCTACCCGCCCCGCCAGCATAAAGCGGGGCTGGGCGTGTCGCTGCTGGAAAACTCCACGAGTACGCTGCTCGAGCGCTACGGCAAAGAAAAAATCAACGCCCGGCTGCTTGAAGACAACGCGCTGCAGCACCGGCTGTGGGAAGGCCTGGCACCCCAGCGCCGCGAGAATCAAGCCCCACTGCGCGACTAGCCGTTACTCGGCAGTACCGCCTATCGGTGTTATCACCGCCTCGTTGGCGGCGTCCTCGATCACCGCTCGGTAAACCCGCTCGGCGCTTAAGTGCTTCAGGCAGTTGGTATGCCCCAGCGGGCAGACGCGCTGGAAGCACGGCGAGCACCAAAGCGCCAGATAGTGAATGTGCGCGTTATCGGTTAGCGGCGGCGTGTAGGCCGGCGTTGAGGAGCCGTAAATCGCCTGCACCCGGGTGCCCACGGCGGCCGCCACGTGCATCAGGCCGGAGTCGTTGGTCACCACCTGGCCGCAGTCGGCCAGCAGGTCTACCGCGTCGGCAAGCGAGGTTGCCCCGCACAGGTTATGCGCGTGCGTAAGCGTTGCAACAATCTCTTCGCCCGCCGGGTGATCCTTGGGCCCGCCGAAGATGCGCACCTCAAAGCCGTCTTCGATCAGCCGCGCGGCCAGCTCGTGAAAGTAGCTCAGCGGCCACTGCTTGGCCGGCCCAAACTCCGCACCGGGCATCATGCCGATGGCCGGGCGCGCAGACAGCCCCAAGCGTTGGCAAAGACGACTGACCTGAGCATCCCCGCCGACCTCAAGGCGCGGCGTAGGAAGCTCAAAAGCGCCGCTAGCCGCTTCATCCGCGGGCAATCCCAACGAGACAAAACGCTTGACCGTTTGGTCGAGCACGCTTTTATCCAACGTCCGGCGCTCGGTTAAAAGACCGTAGCGCTGCTCGCCCAGAAATCCTACCCGTTCAGGGATACGCGCCAAAAACGGTACCAGTGCGGACTTCCACGAGCGCGGCAGCACAATCGCGCGGTCAAAACGCCCCTTAATGCGCCGCGCCAGCGCGAGCCGTTCCCCCCAGCCAAACTCGCCGTGGCCCACGGCCAGCGTCAGCACTTCGTCGACTTCGGGCATGCGCGCCAGGATGGGCTCTGACCACGCCGGCGCCACCACCCCAATGGTGGCGCCGGGATAACGCTTTTTCAGCGTGATGAACAGGCTTTGTGCCATCACCATGTCGCCCACCCAGGAGGGGCCAACCACCAGCAGGCGCTTTGCCGTATCAGCCATTCAGCCACTCCAGGTATGCCTTGACGCCTTCGGCCACGGTCTTGAACTCCACGTCGCAGCCCGTCTCGCGCAGGTGTTCGATATCCGCCCGGGTGTAACTCTGGTAACGGCCTTTGAGCTCGTCGGGGAAGTCGATGTAGTCGATCTGGCCGCGCCCGTAAAAGTCCGTGACCGCCTCGCCAATGGCCTTGAACGGCTCGGCCCGGCCGGTGCCCAGGTTGAAGATGCCCGAGCGCTCGGGGTGGTCCAGAAACCACAGGTTGACGTCCACCACGTCACCCACGTAGACGAAATCGCGGCTTTGCATCCCCGCTTCATAGCCGTCGTAGGCGCCAAACAGCTTGAGGTTTTCGCCGTTACGCACCTGCCGGTGGTTGTGGTAGGCCACGCTTGCCATCTTGTCCTTGTGCTGCTCGCGCGGGCCGTAGACGTTGAAGTAGCGAAAGCCCACCACCTGGGTGGTCAAATCGTGCCAGCGCTGGCGCACGTGCTGGTCAAACAAAAGCTTGGAGTAGCCGTAAACGTTGAGCGGCTTTTCAAATTCGGGGGCCTCCTTGAACACGCTGCTGCCGCCGTAGGTGGCCGCCGACGACGCGTACAAAAAGGCAATGCCGTGGTGGTCGCAGTAGTTCAGCAGCGTCTTGGAGTAGGCGTAGTTGTTTTGCAGCATGAAGCGCCCGTCCCACTCGGTGGTATCCGAGCAGGCGCCTTCGTGAAACACCGCCTCGATGCTCGGCAAATCATGCGGCTCGCCGCGCAGCGCTGCCTCAACGCTTTTTATAAAGTCGTCCTTGTCGCGGTAGTCGGCCAGCGTGCAGTCGGCCAGGTTGACGAACTTGGTGCCGTCGCGCAGGTCATCCACCACCATGATGTCGGTACGCCCGCGCGCGTTGAGCGCTTTTACAATATTGGCACCGATAAACCCGGCGCCGCCTGTGACGACAATCATGCGGTCTCCTCGTTATGTAGCGGCATTAAAGCCGTGCGCCTATATCCCCTCTGCCATGAATTGTATACTTGACGCCCTCTTAATTCATGGTCAACGGTGTGCTTCGATGAGTGTTTCAACCAATGGCTCGACACCCGACGTGTCGACGTTTCAAGGCTTAATCCTTGCCCTGCAGCAATATTGGGCCGAGCAGGGCTGCGTCGTGCTCCAGCCGCTGGATATGGAAGTCGGCGCGGGGACCTTCCACCCCGCCACCTTCCTGCGCTCCATCGGCCCGGAAAGCTGGAATGCCGCCTACGTCCAGCCGTCGCGCCGCCCCACCGACGGCCGCTACGGCGAGAACCCCAACCGCCTGCAGCACTACTACCAGTTTCAGGTGGTCATGAAGCCTTCACCCAGCCATTTTCAGGATTTATACCTGGGCTCGCTGGAGCACCTGGGGCTCGACCCGCTGGTCCACGACGTGCGCTTTGTCGAAGACAACTGGGAATCGCCCACGCTGGGGGCCTGGGGCCTGGGTTGGGAAATCTGGCTCAACGGCATGGAAGTCACCCAGTTTACCTACTTTCAGCAGGCAGGCGGGATTGAATGCTACCCCGTGACCGGCGAGCTGACCTACGGCCTTGAGCGCATCGCCATGTACCTGCAGGACGTCGATAGCGTCTACGACCTGGTCTGGGCGGTGGCTCCCGACGGCAGCAAGGTGACCTACGGCGACGTTTACCTGCAAAACGAGCGCGAGCAGTCCACCTACAACTTCGAGCACGCCGACGTCGACTACCTGTTCAAAGCCTTTGACCATCAGGAAGGCGAGTGCACCCGGCTGCTCGAGGTCGAGCTGCCGCTACCCGCCTACGAGCAGGTGCTCAAGGCCTCGCACACCTTCAACCTGCTGGATGCCCGCCATGCGATCTCGGTCACCGAACGCCAGCGCTTCATCCTGCGTGTGCGCACCCTGGCCCGCAACGTGGCCAGCGCGTATTTAGCCTCGCGCCGCGCCGCGGGCTTCCCGCTGGCGCCCGAGGCGCTGCGCACCGAACTCTTGGCCGATCAGGGAGACGTATAATGACCGTTGATACGCTGTTGCTCGAACTGGGCACCGAAGAGCTGCCGCCGATCGCCCTTGATGCGCTGTCGGACGCCTTTGCCGACGGCATCAAACGCGGCCTGGAAGCCGCCGACATCCCCTTTGCCGAGGTGATTGCGCTGGCTTCACCGCGCCGGCTGGCAGTGCAGGTCACCGAGCTTGCCGCCAAGCAGCCCGACCGCGAGGTTGAGCGCCGCGGCCCGGCCCTCGCCGCCGCTTACAAGGACGGCGCGCCGACCAAAGCCGCCGAAGGCTTCGCCCGCTCCTGTGGCGTAAGCGTCGAGGCGCTGATTGAGCTGGACACCGCCAAGGGCACCTGGCTGGGCTTTCGCGAGCAGCAGACTGGCGAGAGCATCAATGCGCTGCTGCCCGAGATTCTCGATAAAGCCATCGCCGCGCTGCCGGTGCCCAAGTACATGCGTTGGGGCGACTCACGCATCGAGTTTTCTCGCCCCGTCCACTGGCTGGTGGCGCTTTACGGCCGCGACGTTGTCCCCGCCCAAGCGCTGGGGCTAACGGCCGGCCGCACCACCTATGGCCACCGTTTTCACGCCCCCGATGCCATTGCGCTTGAGCACGCTGACGACTATCTGCGCGCGCTTGAAAACGCCTACGTGCTGGCCGACCGCCAGCGCCGCCGCGAGCGCATCCGCGAGCAGGTGCTGGCCGAGGCCGAAGTGAATGAGGCCACCGCGGTGATCGACGAGGCCCTTTTGACCGAAGTCAGCGGCCTGGTCGAGTGGCCGGTAGCGCTAACCGGCAGCTTCGATCCGCGTTTTCTTGAGGTGCCGGCGGAATGCCTGATTTCTTCAATGAAGGCCAACCAGAAGTACTTCCACCTGCTTGATGAAAACGGCAAGCTCGAGCCGCTGTTCATTACCGTGGCCAACATCGAAAGCCAGGATCCCGATCAGGTGATTGCCGGCAACGAGAAAGTCATCCGCCCGCGCCTGGCCGATGCGGTATTCTTTTTCGACACCGACCGCAAGCGCACGCTGGCTAGCCGCCTGCCCGCGCTAAACGACATGGTGTTTCAGCACAAGCTGGGCACGCTTGCCGATAAGGCACGCCGCAGCGCAGCGGTAGCCTCGTTTATCGCTGAGAAAATCGGCGGCGACGTGGCCCACGCCAAGCGCGCCACGCAGCTGGCCAAGTGCGACCTGGTCACCGAAATGGTGCAGGAGTTTGCCGAGCTGCAGGGCATCATGGGCCGCTACTACGCCGCCCGGGACGGCGAGGCGGAAAGCGTCGCCGTGGCGCTGGAAGAGCAGTACCTGCCACGTTTTGCCAGCGATGCCATTGCGCAAACGCCCACCGGCAAAGCGCTGGCACTGGCCGACCGGCTGGATACGCTGACGGGCATTTTCGGCATCGGCCAGCGCCCCACCGGCGCCAAGGATCCGTTTGCCCTGCGCCGTGCGTCCATCGCGGTGATCAACACGCTGGTCAAGGGCGAGTTGGATCTCGACCTGCGCGAGCTGTTGACCCTGGCCACCGAACAGCACAGCAACCTGCCCAAGGCCGATACGCTGGTCGACGACGTGCTCACCTACATGCTCGACCGTTTCCGCTCCTGGGGGCAGGACGACGGCATCAGCGCCGAGATGTATCTGGCCGTGCGCAAACGCCCAGTGACCAAGCCGCTGGATTTTGCCCGCCGCCTGCAGGCCGTCAAGGCATTCGCCCAGCGCGACGAAGCCGCTGCGTTGGCCGCTGCCAACAAGCGCGTGTCCAACATTCTGGCCAAGCAGGAGCACGATGGCTCGACTCTGGTCAACGCTGAGCTGCTCGGCGAAGACGCCGAAAAAACGCTGTATCAGGCGCTGGGTAACCGCCGCGAAAGCGTTGCCCCGCTGCTGGCCAGCGGCCACTATATGGAAGCGCTGGACGCGCTGGCGACGCTGCGCGAGCCGGTCGACAACTTCTTTGATCAGGTTATGGTGATGGCCGACGATGACGCCGTACGCCACAACCGTCTGGCGCTGCTGGCAAACCTTCAGGCGCTGTTCCTCGAAGTCGCCGATATCTCCGAACTGCCGCAGTAGTCGTTGCCACCGGGCAAAAGCCTGACGACACACCCAACAGTAAGCCCGGCGTTATGCCGGGCTTTTTTGTTTTTCGACATCATGTTTCACGTGAAACACTTTTGGATGCTTCCTTTTTATGACACAGAATCCTGACGCTCCACCGCCCCACTCTTCAGCCTGCCCCGACCGTCTTATCGTTCTCGACCGCGACGGCGTGATCAACCACGACTCCGACGCCTACGTGAAATCGCTGGCCGAGTTCATCCCCTACCCCAGCGCGATAGCCGCTATCGCGCGGCTATCGCGCGCCGGCTACGCCGTGGCGATAGCCACCAACCAGTCGGGTATCGCACGGGGCTACTTCAACGACGCGGCGCTCGAGCAAATGCACGCACACTTAACTGAACTGGTCGAGAACGCCGGCGGGCAGCTAAGCGGCATTGCCTACTGCCCCCACGGCCCCGAAGACGGCTGCGACTGCCGCAAACCGCTGCCGGGCCTGCTTTACCAAATACAGGATGCGTTGGCGCTACCCACGCTTTCAGGCAGCTGGATGGTCGGTGATAGCCTACGCGACCTTCAGGCCAGCGAAACCGCCGGCTGTCGATCGGTGCTAGTGCGCACTGGCAAAGGCAGCCGCACCGAAGAAAAACGCCAATACGCTGAGGACACTCCCGTGTTTGACGATCTTGCCGCGTTTGCCGATTGGTTATTGGCATAAAAAAAGCGCCGCTATGAAAGCGGCGCTTTTGCTTCGGGGCTCATCCCAAGCTGTTTATGCGGGCTGTTTATACGAACTGAGGAATTAATGTTTCACGTGAAACATTCTTCCAGTCCCAGCGCGTCAGCTCTATACGTCCAGGTTCGCGACCAGCGCGTTGGACTCGATAAAGTTACGCCGCGGCTCGACCTCATCGCCCATTAGGGTATTGAACATCATGTCGGCCGCCATGGCGTCTTCGATGGTAACGCGCAGCATGCGCCGGCTGTCCGGATCCATGGTGGTTTCCCACAGCTGGTCGGGGTTCATCTCACCCAGCCCCTTGTAACGCTGTACCGAAAGCCCCCGCTGGCCTTCCTGCATCAGCCAGGCAAGCACCTGAGCAAAGGTCGCCACCGGCTTTTTACGCTCACCGCGGGCAATGTAGGCGCCCTCTTCCAACAGGCCACCCAGCGTCTCGCCTAGCGCGGTAATGGCGCGGTAGTCGGCGCTTTCAAAGAAATCCAGCCCCCACACATAGCTCGTCGTCACCCCGTGGGCGACCAGCGACACCGCCGGCAGGTTGAGGCCGCGCTCGCCGTCTTCTTGCAGATAGAAGTGGTAGCGCGGCCCGCCTTCGTAGGCAATCTTGTCATCCATGAGCTTTTGTAGCTCGTCAATCCAGTTCTGCATGGTGCCGCGGTCTTTGAGGCACGCCTCACCGCTCAGCGCCGTGGTAAGCACCGTCTGCTCCAGCACTTCAAACGGGTAGATCCGCGACAACCGCTCGATACGGTTCATTACGCCACGGTATTGCGTCACCAGCGCTTCAAGCTGCGAGCCGCTAATGCCCGGCGCATCAGCGTTAACGTGAAGCTGCGCGCCGTCAAGCGCGGTAGTGGTCAGGTAGTCCACCATCGCCTGCTCGTCTTTCAGGTACAGCTCCTGCTTGCCGCGCTTGACCTTGTAAAGCGGCGGCTGGGCAATAAACACGTGGCCGCGCTCGATCAGCTCGACCATCTGGCGGAAGAAAAACGTCAGCAGCAGCGTACGAATATGCGAACCGTCCACATCGGCATCGGTCATGATGATGATCGAGTGATAGCGCAGCTTGTCGGGATTGAACTCTTCACGCCCGATACCGCAGCCCAGCGCGGTAATCAGCGTGCCGACCTCGGCCGACGACAACATCTTGTCAAAGCGCGCTTTTTCGACGTTCAAGATTTTTCCCTTGAGCGGCAGAATGGCCTGAATGCGCCGGTCACGCCCCTGCTTGGCGCTGCCGCCGGCCGAGTCACCCTCCACCAAGTACAGCTCGGAAAGGCTCGGGTCTTTCTCCTGGCAGTCGGCAAGCTTGCCGGGCAGCCCGGCGATATCCAGCGCGCCTTTGCGTCGCGTCATGTCGCGCGCCTTACGCGCCGCTTCCCGCGCGCGGGCCGCGTCCAGCATCTTGCCGACAATCGCCTTGGCCTCGTTGGGCTTCTCGATCAAATAATCAGAGAACAGACGCCCCATTTCCTGCTCAACGGCGGTCTTGACCTCGCTTGAAACCAGCTTTTCCTTGGTTTGCGAAGAAAACTTCGGATCCGGCACTTTCACCGAAACAATTGCCGTCAGCCCTTCCCGGGCGTCGTCACCGGCGGTACTCACCTTGGCTTTTTTCAACAGGCCTTGGGTTTCGATGTAATGGTTGAGCGTGCGCGTCAGCGATGCGCGAAAGCCCGCCAAGTGGGCGCCGCCGTCGCGCTGGGGAATATTGTTGGTATAGCAGAAGATGCTTTCGGTAAAGGTGTCGCACCACTGCATGGCCACTTCAACCTCGGTGCCGTCTTCACGCGCAGAAGTGAAGTGAAACACCGGGTTCAGCGTCGTCTTGTTGGTGTTGAGGTACTCAACAAAGGCCTTCAAACCGCCTTCGTAGTGAAACAGCTCTTCTTTACCGCTGCGCTCGTCCATCAGCCGAATGGCGACGCCCGAGTTGAGGAAAGACAGCTCACGAAGGCGCTTAGCCAAAATATCGTAATGGAACTCGATGCTGGTAAAGGTTTCCACCGACGGGCGAAAATGTACCTGGGTACCGCTTTTTTCGGTGGTACCCACTACGCCAAGCGGCGCCTTGGGAACGCCGTGGTTGTAGATCTGCTCAAACAGCTCGCCCTGACGCCAGATGGTCAGGCGCAGCTCTTCCGACAGCGCGTTGACCACCGACACCCCGACGCCGTGCAGGCCGCCGGAAACCTTATAGGAATTGTCGTCAAACTTACCGCCGGCGTGCAGCACGGTCATGATGACTTCGGCGGCAGAAACGCCCTCTTCCTCGTGAATCTCGGTGGGAACACCGCGGCCGTTATCGCTAACGGTGATTGATTCGTCAGGATGAATAATGACACGGATTTCGCTGCAGTGGCCGGCCAGGGCTTCATCGATGGAGTTATCCACCAGCTCGAAAACCATATGGTGCAGCCCGGTGCCGTCGTCGGTATCACCGATGTACATGCCTGGACGCTTGCGCACCGCGTCCAGCCCCTTGAGCACCTTGATGCTTGATGAATCGTAAGCCTGCTCGCTCATTGACCACTCCGTCGTGAAGTCTGTCTCGTTCCGTGCCGCCTAGCCTTCCACCAGCCGGCTTAATCCCGGCTGACCCGGCTCCCCTGAGCCTTTATGTTTCACGTGAAACATAGTGACGGGCGTGTCGGGAAGCCAGCGGTTGTGCAAGGCGTTCGGTTCAACGCTGGTAATAAATGCCTGGCACTGCATCGATTCAAGCAGCTCGCAGAAACGCTGTTGATGGTAGTCATCAAGCTCTGCGGGCAAGTCATCGATAAGATAAACGCAGTGCCGCCCTGCGGTGCCAGGTTCTAAAGTGCTTTCCAGAAACCGGCCCTGAGCCAGCTTTAGTGCACTGACTACCAGCTTCTGCTGGCCTCTGGAAAGAACCTCGATCGCCGGCTTTTTATTGACCCGGATGCGCAGGTCAGCACGCTGCGGCCCCTGCTGGGTAAACCCCATGTGTTCATCGCTCGCGCGTGCGGCACGCAGCACCTCGCTCAGCGAGCGCTTTTTATCCCAACCGCGAGCGTAGTGCAGGCTTAACCCTTCAAGCGGCAGTAGCGCGCTAAGGGTCTGCTCAAACACCGGTAAAAACGCGCTGAACCAGTCTCGGCGCAACTGATCAACCTGCTCGCCCCAGGTGGCCAGCTCGTGCTCCCACGCATCCAGTTGTTTAGCGTCTATTCTACCACGCCTGAGAAGGGCATTCCGATGTTTCAGCGCCCGGCGAGTACGCTTCCAGCCGGTAAGAAACTCATGTTTCACGTGAAACACTCCCCAGTCGAGAAATTCTCGCCGTCCTGCCGGTGAGCCTTCAAGCAGCCGAAAGGCATCGGGATTAATCAGCTGAAGCGGCAAGGCTTCCACCATGTCGGAAAGGCGCGCAGGCCGCTCGCCCCTCAAGCGCAGCTCCAGCTCACGCTCGTCTCTGAGCCGGCGCACGCCAAGCGTCGTGGCACTACCGCCGTGTTCGCCGGCCAGCCGCCCGAAAAGCGTCAGCTCGCCGGCATCGTGCTGGATCGCGTTTTTTATCTGGCGGGTGCGAAAAGAGCGCCCCATGCCCAAAATATGAATACCTTCCAGCAGGCTAGTCTTGCCGCTGCCGTTAGCACCGCTAATCAGATTGATACCCGCGCCGGGGTGCAGAGTAAACGGCTGTAGATTACGCAGCCCGTGAAAGCTTAGCTGTTCAATGCTCATTTTGGGGCGCTTTTGGATGTCCGATAAAAACACAAAGACGGCGCCCCCGGTAAAGAGACGCCGTCAGCGATCAGCAGTGAGGCGCTTTTATAGCCGCATGGGCATAACCACGTAAAGCGCATCGCCGCCGCCCGGCTCTTCCAGTAGCGCACTGCTGTTGGGGTCGGCCAGGGTCATCTGCACGCGGTCTTCGCCAAGTATGCTCATCACGTCAATCAGGTAGCCGACGTTGAAGCCCATTTCCATCGCCGGGCCGTCATACTCGACGGCAACGCTCGCTTCGGCTTCTTCATGCTCGAGGTTATTCGCCATCACCTTGAGGTTCCCGGGCTCTAGATACAGGCGTACGCCGCGGTACTTTTCGTTGGACAAGATCGCCGTGCGCGACAGCACCTGACGCAGCTCGGCGCGCTCGGCCAGCATCACTTTATCGCCATTACGCGGCACCACGCGCTCGTAGTCGGGAAATTTGCCGTCAATCAGCTTCGAGGTGAAGGTGAAGTCCCCGGTGTGGGCGCGCACATGGGTAGCGCCCAGCTTCAGGCTCACCGGCTCGTCGCTGTCGTCGAGCAGGCGGACAAGCTCTAATACGCCTTTACGCGGCACGATCAGCTTGTGCGGCTGCGCTACGTTAATGTCCACATCCCGGGAGCACATTGCCAGGCGGTGCCCATCCGTTGCCACGGTACGCAGTAGATTATGCTGTATTTCTAGCAGCATGCCGTTCAGGTAATAGCGCACGTCCTGCTGCGCCATGGCAAACGCGGTGCTTTCGATAAGGCGCTTAAGCGTGCCTCTCGGTACGCTCAATTCCTGGCCGGCGTCGGTGTCTTCAATACTGGGAAATTCGGCTGCCGGCAGCGACGCCAGCGTAAAGCTAGAGCGGCCACTTTTCAGCACCACGCGGCTTTCTTCCACCGCCAGCTGGATATCGGCCTGCTCGGGCAGCGACTTGCAGATATCCATCAGCTTGCGCGCCGGCACGGTGGCCGCGCCCTGCTGCTCAACGGCGTTTGCCACGGTGCGGCCAATCAGCTCCACCTCAAGGTCGGTGCCGGTCAGGGCGACCTGATCGCCGTCAACTTCAATCAGCACGTTGGCAAGCACCGGCAGCGTCTGGCGGCGCTCTACCACGCCGGCTACCAGCGTTAACGGCCGCAGCAGTGCTTCTCGGGAAATGGAAAATTTCATCAACACTCCGGTTTTGACTTGAGGGTTTTTATCCTGGGCGATAAGAGGAATTAACTGGTCAACAGGCGCAGCAGATTTTTGTAGTCTTCGCGGATATCGGCGCTCTCTTCCTGCAGCGATTTTATCTTACGGCAGGCGTGAAGCACCGTAGTGTGATCGCGCCCGCCAAAGGCATCGCCAATTTCAGGAAGACTATGGTTGGTCAGCTCTTTAGCCAACGCCATGGCCATCTGACGCGGGCGAGCCACCGAGCGCGAACGCCGCTTGGAAAGCAAATCCGACACCTTAATTTTATAGTACTCGGCCACCGTACGCTGGATGTTATCCACGCCCACCTGCTTATCCTGCAGGGCGAGCAGATCCTTCAGTGATTCGCGAATAAAGTCCGGGGTAATGGGTTTACCCATAAAATGTGAGTCGGCGATGACTTTTTTCAGTGCACCCTCAAGCTCGCGCACGTTAGAGCGAATTTTTTGCCCAATGAAAAAGGCCGCGTCGTGGGGCAGGTCTACTTTGGCCTGATCGGCCTTTTTCATCAAGATAGCTACCCGAGTTTCAAGCTCAGGCGGCTCGATGGCCACCGTTAACCCCCAGCCAAAACGCGATTTCAAGCGCTCTTCAACGCCGTTGATTTCCTTGGGGTAGCGATCAGAGGTCAGGATCATCTGCTGGCCGCCTTCAAGCAGCGCGTTGAACGTATGAAAGAACTCTTCCTGCGAACGCTCCTTACCGGCAAAAAACTGAATATCATCGATCAGCAGCGCATCAACGCTACGGTAAAAACGCTTGAAATCGTTGATGGCATTGAGCTGCAGGGCCTTGACCATGTCGGCAACGAAACGCTCGGAGTGCAGATATATCACCTGCGCATTTTCCCGGCGCTCTGCCAGGGCATTGCCAACGGCATGCATCAGGTGCGTTTTACCCAGCCCCACACCGCCGTACAAAAACAACGGATTATATGCCCCGCCGGGGTTTTCCGACACCTGACGCGACGCCGCCCGTGCCAACTGGTTGGACTTACCCTCGACAAAGGTATCAAAGGTGAAGTTCGGGTTAAGTCCACTGCCGTGTTTAAGACCACCTTCCACCTGTACCTGACGCTCGCCCTGACGATGCCCCGTTTGCTGGCTTAAGCGATTGATTTCACGATCATTACCATGATTACCCCGGGTCGATCCGCGCGGCGAGGTATGCACCGCCGGCGCGCGTTGCCCGGCAGGTGTGGCCGAGACCGGGTGCCCCAGATTACGCGTCTGCGGGGCAGCGGCGGCGGCGGTGCGACGGCTGCCCACGCTCAGGCTTACCTTGGGCGGTTTGGCGGGTGCCAGCTCGCGCATGAGCTCGCTGATTCGCCTGGCATATTTGTCGCTCACCCAGTCACGCACAAAGCGGTTCGGCGCGAGCAGGCAAAGCTCGTTGGCCTCGCCCTGTTCTGCCTGCAGCGGGCGTATCCAGGTGTTGAACTGCTGGGAGCTAAGCTCATCTTGCAAATAGTCCAGACACTGATGCCAAAGCGCGAGCGACACTCATTTCACCATCGGTTGAAAAAGGCCGGCCATTGTAGCGCCCAAAGCCCCTGTTATCCACACGCGAATGCGGCCTTTCCGGCCTGTGGACAAGTCTCTTGGAAACCGTGACACTACTGGGTGATAAACTGCGGACAACTTGGCAATTTCTCGACTTATCCTGAACCGTTCACCGCCTCATCACAGTTTTCGCGCTGCTTTTCCAACGCTTTTACACAGATTTTTTATGCCAATAACCCTTTGATTAAATTTGTTAAAATAAGCTTATCCACAATTATTATCCCCACCATTAATAACAGCATTAGTTATCTTATATAATAGTAACTATTGCACGGCATTGCGGGTGAATATTGGCTGAATCCAGCGGACGCTTTTCCGCCACGGCAGCTGCCGGCTGAACAATATCGGCAAGGAAAAATTGCACCTGGCGCAGGAAGGCTCTACAATTTCGGGTCTTGAATTGGATATCCCCGTTCGGTGACCTGCCGATACGGGTCTTCTAGTATTGACGTTCCGTCTTAAAACCACGTGGGAATAACGAGTTATGAAACGCACTTTTCAACCCAGCGTTCTCAAGCGCAAGCGCTCGCACGGCTTCCGTGCTCGTATGGCAACCAAAAGCGGCCGCGCCGTCATTACGCGTCGCCGTGCAAAAGGCCGCAAGCGTCTGAGCGCCTGATTTCAGATTGCGTGTGTCCCATCAAGGCTTTCCCCGGCCGCTACGTCTGCTAAGCGCCGGGGACTTCCGTTACGTCTTCGAACAGGCTGATCTCAAGATCCACGCCAAAGGTATGCTGGCGCTTGCGCGCTTCAATACCTGTGGTCATGCCCGGGTCGGACTGATTGTCGGTAAAAAAAACGTGAAGCTGGCCGTTCAGCGCAATCGCTTCAAGCGTCAGGCGCGTGAGTCTTTTCGGTTACGCCAGGAGCAACTGCCCACGGTTGATGTGGTCATACTTGCCCGGCGCGGCGTTCACGAGCTGGATAACGCCACGTTACAGCGCCAGCTACACGGGATGTGGAAACGGCTACAGCGCGATGCCTCACGGCACAGCCAAGCCGCCCCCACCCCGGCCGATACACGACGTGACGCTTGATGCCAACACCTCGCCGCTCGACCCCGGCCTGCCGTATGGCAGGCTTTCGTGTGTCATGAGTCGAGTAAAATGACACTGCGCCATTGCATGTTCATCACCCAGCGGGCAGAACCCTCATGGACGTTAAACGACTGATATTACTGGTTCCATTGGCAGTACTGGCGTATCTGCTAGTGGTTCAATGGAACCAGGATTACGGGCAAGCGGCTGAGCCCTCCCCTGCCGTTGAAAGCACTCAGCGCGATAGCGGCGCGGCTTCAACTGCCGACGCGGACGGTAATAGCCTCTCCGTTCCCAGCAGCACATCTCCAGCCAATGCCGGTAACGACAGCGGTCTGGCCGACGGTGCCGGCGATGGCAATAGCCAAGGCCGCGATTTTGTTGCCGTGACCACCGATGTGCTCGACGTGCGTATTGATCCACACGGCGGCGATATCGTCTACGCCGCCCTGCCAAAGCACAAGCAAGCCCTGGAGACCGACCGCAACTACGTCATGCTCTCCGACAATGGCGTGCGCAGCTATGTGGCACGCTCCGGCTTGCAGCTTGACGGCGAAGCCAGCCGTATCGCGTTCACGCCGGAAAACACCGAATATCACCTCAGCGAAGGTCAGGACAAACTTGACGTTGACCTGACCGCGGAGATCAACGGTGTCGAGGTGACCAAGCGACTAAGCTTTGAGCGCGACAACTATGCGATTAACGTCCGCTATCTGGTCGCCAACAACACCGCAGCGCCGGTCAGCGCGCGTTTTATCGGCCAGCTGGTCCGCGATGACAGCCCTGATCCTACCAGCGGCTCGGGCATGGGGATGCGCTCTTTCCTCGGGGCGGCCTATTCCACGCCGGAAAGCCGCTATGAAAAGGTCGACTTCGAGGATATCCAGGAAGGCAACGTAGCCAACCGCGAAGCGGAAGGCGGCTGGGTGGCCATTCTCCAGCACTACTTCGTTTCCGCCTGGGCACCGCCGCAAAACCAGAAGAACCTGTTCTACGCCACCACCGATTCCAAAGGTCGTAACGTGGCAGCGTTTGCCGGCCCCACGCAGAATATTGGCGCCGAAGATCAGTCCACGCTGAATGCTACGCTCTACGTGGGCCCCAAGGTTCAGGATCATCTGGAAGAAGTCGCCCCCAACCTGCGCCTGACCGTGGACTACGGCTGGCTGTGGTTTATCGCCAACCCGCTGTTCTGGCTGCTCGCCAAAATCCACAGCGTGATTGGCAACTGGGGCTGGTCGATCGTATTGCTCACCGTGCTGGTAAAAGCCGCGTTGTTCCCGCTGTCGGCCAAGGCCTACCGCTCGATGGGGCGGATGCGCAAGCTCGGTCCGGAAATGAAGCGGCTGAAAGAGCGCTTCGGCGACGATCGCCAGAAAATGTCCCAGGAGATGATGAAGTTCTACCAGAAGGAGAAGATCAATCCTCTGGGTGGCTGTCTGCCCATCGTGGTCCAGATGCCGGTCTTTATCGCGCTCTACTGGATGCTGATGGAGTCCGTGGAGCTGCGTCACTCGCCGTTCATGTTCTGGATTCAGGATCTGTCGATCAAGGATCCGTACTTCATTCTGCCGATCCTGATGGGCATTTCGATGTTCGTTCAGCAGCAGTTGAATCCCACGCCGCCGGACCCGATGCAGGCCAAGATCATGAAGATGCTACCCATCATCTTCACCTTCTTCTTCCTGTGGTTCCCGGCCGGTCTGGTGATCTACTGGGTGGTCAACAACTGTATTTCAATCACGCAGCAGTACTTTATTACGCGACAGATTGAGAACGATCCCAATATAGGCAAGGGTAAAGAAACCCGCTGACCACGCCGTATCTGCACTGCCCAAACCCTCGCTTAACGCGGGGGTTTGGCGTTTGGTAGGTAGGCTAAAATCATGAATACCACGAGGCGCGCCATGGCCAACGCACTTTATACCCCCGATACCATTGCCGCTCTGGCCACGCCGCCCGGGCGCGGCGGCGTCGGCATCATCCGCCTGTCGGGCCCTGACAGCCGTCGTATGGCAGCTGACATCGTCGGCCAGTGCCCGGCCCCGCGCTACGCCCACTATGGTCCTTTCTACGGGGGCGCCTTTCACGGCAAGAACGACATCATCGACGAAGGCATCGCGCTGTTTTTCAACGGCCCCTACTCGTTCACCGGCGAAGACGTGCTCGAGCTTCACGGCCACGGCGGGCCGGTGATCATGGACCTGCTGCTGGAACGCTGCATCACGCTGGGCGCGCGGCTGGCCCGCCCCGGCGAGTTCTCCGAGCGGGCGTTTCTCAACGACAAGCTCGACCTGGCCCAGGCCGAGGCAATTGCCGACCTGATCGACGCGACCTCGCGCTCGGCAGCAGAAAACGCCGTGCGCTCGTTGCAGGGCGAGTTTTCCCAGCGCGTGTCGCGGCTGGTCGAGCGGTTGATTGAGCTGCGCATTTACGTCGAAGCGGCGATCGATTTTCCCGAAGAAGAAATCGACTTTCTCGGCGACGGCAAGGTTGCCGCCATGCTCGGCGCCGTGACGGATGAGCTGGTTGAGGTGCGCGCCGCCGCCGGCCAGGGCGCGCTGATGCGCGAAGGCATGAACGTAGTGATTGCCGGGCGGCCCAATGCGGGCAAATCGAGCCTGCTCAACGCGCTGACCGAGCAGGATACCGCCATCGTTACCGAGATTGCCGGCACCACCCGGGACGTGCTGCGCGAGCATATTCACCTCGACGGCATGCCGCTCCACGTGATCGATACCGCGGGGCTGCGCGATACCCCCGACGCGGTGGAAAAAATCGGCGTGGCGCGCGCCTGGGCCGAAATCGAAACCGCCGACCGCGTGCTGCTGTTGGTCGACGCCGCCACCACCGCCGAAACCGACCCCCGCGCCATCTGGCCGGAGTTCGTCGATCGTCTGCCGGATATCAGCCGGCTGACGCTGGTGCGCAACAAAATCGACACCAACGAAGAAACGCCGGAAATAGACTTATCCACAGACCACCCTACCGTACGGCTATCGGCCAAAACCGGCGCGGGTGTGGATAACTTGAAAGACCATCTCAAGGACATCATGGGCTTCAGCGCCACCACCGAAGGGCGCTTTTCCGCCCGCAGGCGCCACCTCGACGCCCTCGACCGCGCCGCCGAGTCGCTGGATAACGGCCGCGCGCAGCTTTCCGGCTACGGCGCCGGCGAACTGCTCGCCGAAGACCTGCGCGACGCCCAGCAGCAGCTGGGTGAAATCACCGGAGAATTCAGCGCCGACGACCTGCTCGGCGAAATTTTCGGCAGCTTCTGTATTGGTAAGTGAGCAACCACTCGCCATGGCGGGAAAGGTGCCAGCGAGGCTTGGTGACGTCAGCCGCCCATGTCCTGTTTGTGTCGCTGATCAAGCAGCGACTGGCGCGCCTCTTCGCTGGAAATGGGCTGGCCGGGCTTTTCGCCCCATAGCATGCCGATAGGGACGGCGAAGCAGCCCGGTACCGGCAGTTTAAGGCAATGTCGGCCGGTATATATCAGCATCCCACCACGAAAGCTCTTGCCAGCCTGCGCCGCAAGCCGAGCCAGGCCTGCCGCATCTTTTTGCGGCTGTACGCTGGCGGAGCGTTTGACCTCGACGCCCCACAGTTCCTGACCACGCTCAATGACAAGATCAACTTCCACCTGATCTTTGTCCCGGTAGTGGGAAAAGCGTAGTTCCGGATCAAGCCAGGAGGCCTGAGCGATCAACTGCTCAACCACGTGGCTTTCCAGCAAAGAGCCGAAGCGCTCGGCCTCGGTCAGCCACTGCTCCGGTGCCAAACGTCCCAGCGCTGCGGCAAGCCCGGTATCCACCAAATGCAACTTGGGACTCTTGATCAACCGCTTGGCCTGGTTACGATGCCAAGCAGGTAGCCGGTGCACCAGAAACAAGCGCTCCAGAATGCTCATGTAATGGGTGGCCGTACTCCGCTCTATCCCCAGCTCCTTGCTCAGATTGCTCACGTTGAGTAGGCCGGCAGTACGGTAAGCCAATAGCTCCACCAGACGCAGCATGCTGTCTTCATCGTGGATGGCGGCAATATCGCGTACGTCGCGCTGAACGATGGCATTGAGGTATTGGCGATACCACTGGCGTGCCCGACGGGGCGGCCGACGGTTGGGTTCGGGATAACCGCCCTGACAAAGGACCTCTGCCGTGGGTGAGAGGGGCAAATGATCTGACACCATGTCGGCTGCCAACTGCCCCTCCATCAGCGTAGCCAGCAAGGTGGTGTGGCTAACGCGCTTTTCCTGCTCGGCCAGCGGGTGCAGGTAAATAACTTCCATGCGCCCGGCCAGTGAATCCTGCGCATCAGGCAGCAACAGCAGGTTGGCAGACCCCGTCAACAGAAAACGCCCCGGCTGGCGATCGCGGTCTACCACGGATTTGATGGCCAGCAGCAATTCCGGCGCCCGCTGCACTTCATCCAGGGTGACCCGTACGGGCAGGCTTTCGATGAAACCGAGCGGGTCCAGCAAAGCGGCTTCGCGTAGTGTCGGATCATCCAGGTTCAGGTAGGTGCGCTCTCGGTCGATGCGTTGAGCGAGCGTCGTCTTACCCACTTGGCGTGGCCCCAATAGACAGACCACGGGGGTGTCGGTGAGTGATTCAAGGACTCGATCACGAATCAGTCGCGGGAAATAAGAGGGTGTCATCTGGCGTCTCTGATAGCGTCTAATTGCTGCTTATCATAACGCTTAATTGATCAATAAAGTAGCGTCCAATTGATGAATAACCCTTCGGCTAATTGTTGGATAACCCTTCGTCCAATAGCGCAGTGCGGTGCCACCGCGGGTACGAGATCGCCACGTCGTTTACACCCGTTTTCTGGGTGCTGCGCTCCTCGCGATGACAGTAGCGGGAAAGATGCGCTGGCGGGTGCGCGTTATTCCAGCGCCCGGGCGACAAAATCAGCCATCGCTCGGGCGCCGGGTGAGAGGCTGCGCCCGGCGAGCTGGAGCAGGCCGATTTCGCGCTCGACCCGCGGCTCGCTCAGCGGGATAAAGCGCAGCCGCTCATACTCTTCGGGAAATGCCAGCCGGGGCAGCGTGGTCACGCCCATCCCCGCCACCAGCATCGCCGTCAGTGAAATCATGTTTGAGATGTAGAAAGCGTAGTGCTCGCGCAGCGCGGCGGCGTCAGTGCCCTGAAGCAGGCGCGAGGTGCCGTTGCCGATCAGACTTTCCTCCATCAACTCCTGCCAGTGAACTTCCTTCCGGCCCGCCAGGCGATGATCGTCGCGGCACACGACCCCCAGCGCATCACTCATCAGCGGGGTAAAGCTCAGCGCCGCATTGCCTTCCCACAGGCTGGTCAGCCCCAGATCCACCTCGCCGGCCAGCACCTGCTCGCGAACAAAATCGGCGTTGCCGTCGTGCAGGCTGACCTTGATCCCCGGATAGCGCACCACGAAATCCGCCAGTAGCCCCGGCATCAGCCGGCTGGCCACCGACGGCACCGCGGCCATATCCAGATGCCCGGCCTGCCGCTCTACCTGTGCCGTCAGCTCTCGGCTCAGCCGGTCGTGCTGGGTTATCAGCTCGCGAAAGCGCGGCACGCAGTAGCGCCCGAAAGGGGTCAGCGTGGCCTGAGCGCCGCGCTCGAACAGCGCCTCACCGAGGCGGCTTTCCAGCTCGCGAATGGCCATCGAGAGCGCCGGCTGGGTGCGGTGCAGCTGGCGGGCAGCGGCGTGGAAACCGCCTTGATCGACTACCGCCAGCACGTAGCGCAACGGGGTAATCTTGAGCTCGGGCAGCATCGCGTACCTCGCTGTTTAAGGTAAAAAGGGTGGGGAAACATGAGCGGTAAGAAAAACTGATCAAGCAGTATTTATTATTGATTATCTTTATACACGTCGCTCCCCTAGCCTGTCATCACCGTCAGGTTTGGAGGTAGTTATGACACACGCACAGTCCCAGTCTCATTCTCAGGTCCATGCGCTTTACATCAACGGCCAGTGGGTCGAGGGCGAAAGCCAGATCGAGAACCGCAACCCGTCCGACATCAGCGAGCTGGTGGGCACTTACGCGCAGGCAAGCGTTAGCCAGATGGGCGAGGCCGTTAGCGCTGCCAGGCAGGGGCAAAAGGAATGGGCCAAAACCGGCCTTGAGCACCGCTACGGCGTGCTGATGGCGATTGGCGACGAGCTGATCGCACGCAAGGCCGAGCTGGGCGAGCTGCTCGCCCGCGAGGAAGGCAAGACGCGGGCCGAAGGCGCGGGCGAAGTGCACCGCTCGGGGCAGTTCTTCCACTACTACGCCGCCGAGGTGCTGCGCCAGATCGACGAGCGCGCCGAGTCGGTACGCCCCGGCGTCGAGGTGGATATTCGCCGCGAGCCGGTGGGCGTGGTGGGCATCATCAGTCCCTGGAACTTCCCGCTGGCAACGGCGGTGTGGAAGATCGCCCCGGCGCTGGCGTTTGGCAACGCGGTGGTCTTCAAGCCTGCCAACCTGGTGCCGGCAAGCGCCTGGGCGCTGGCCGATATCATTGCCCGCCAGGGTCTTCCCGCCGGCGCCTTTAACCTGGTCATGGGACCCGGCAGTTCGGTGGGCGACGCGCTGATCTCCAACCCCGAGATCCACGCGCTGAGCTTCACCGGCTCGCTCGACGTTGGCCGCCGCGTGGCCGGTGCCACCGCCGCCAATCTGGTCAAGTGCCAGCTCGAAATGGGCTCCAAGAACGCTCTGATTGTGGCTGACGATGCCGATATCGATCTGGCCGTGGAAGCCGCCTTTAACGGCGCGTACTCCGGCACCGGGCAGAAGTGCACCGCCTCCTCAAGGCTGATCGTGACCGAAAAGGTCCACGACGCCTTCGTCGAAAAGCTGATCAAGCGGCTCAAGCAGGTCAAGGTGGGTAACGCCCTGGAAGACGGCGTGAGCTTCGGTCCGGTGGCGAGTGCCGGCCAGCTTGACTCCAACCTTGAGTGGATCGAACGCGCCCAGCGCGACGGTGCCACGCTGGCTTTCGGCGGCGAGCGCCTCGAGCGCGAGACCGACGGCTACTTTATGGCGCCGGCGCTGTTTGTCGATACCACCAACGACATGGCGATCAACCGCGAAGAAGTCTTCGGCCCCATCGCCTGCGTGATCAAGGTGGCCGATAACCATGAGGCCATCGACGTCCTCAACGACACCCAGTTCGGCCTGACCGCCGGCATCATCACCGACTCATTGGCACTTGCCACCGAGTTCAAGGCGCGCGCCGAAAGCGGCTGCGTGATGGTCAACCTGGCCACCGCCGGTACCGACTACCATGTGCCCTTTGGCGGGCGCAAAAACTCGAGCTTTGGCCCCCGCGAGCAGGGCCGCTACGCCCGCGAGTTCTACACCGTGGTCAAGACTTGCTATGTCAAAGCGAACTGAGTCAAAACGTTAAGGAGTACGCCGATGTCCAGGCAAATGCTAACCGTCGACGGCCTGCAGTATTCCAACTGGTCGCGCGAGATTTTTGAACAGATGCGCGAGGGCGGCGTCGATGCCGTCCACGCCACGTTGGTCTACCACGAAACCACCCGCGATACCCTCTCAAGGCTGGGCGAGTGGAACCGCCGCTTTGAAGAACACAGTGATTTGATCATGCCGGTGCGCGAGCCAGCGGATATTCTCCGCGCCCGGCAGCAGGGGCGGATTGGCGTCTTCCTCGGCGCCCAGAACTGCTCGCCCATCGAGGACGATATCGACATGGTCGCGGTAATGCGCGACCTGGGCCTGTTGATCATGCAGCTCACCTACAACAACCAGAGCCTGCTCGCCTGCGGCTGTTACGAAGCCGAAGACAGCGGCATTACCCGCTTCGGGCGCCAGGTGATCCGCGAGATGAACCGCGTCGGCATGGTCATCGACATGTCGCACAGCGCCGAGCGCTCGACGCTTGAGGCCATCGAGCTTTCCGAGCGTCCTGTGATTATTTCCCACGCCAACCCGGCGTCCTGGCAGCCCGCCAAGCGCAACAAGTCGGACACAGTGCTCAAGGCCATCGCCGAGAGCGACGGGCTGCTGGGCTTTTCGGCCTACCCCTTCCACCTGAAAAACGGCCCCGACTGCAGCCTGGCCGAGTACTGCGCCATGATCGCCCGCACCGCGGACCTGATTGGCGTGGAGCATCTGGGGATCGGCACCGATCTGTGCCAGAACCAGCCCGTTTCCATCCTCGAATGGATGCGTAACGGCCGCTGGTCGAAGGACATGGACTACGGCGAGGGCAGCGCCGCCAATGCCGGCTGGCCCAAGCCATTGCCCTGGCTGCGCGACAGCCGCGACTTCCCCAACCTGATTGGCGGGCTGCGCGAAGTGGGCTTTGCCGAGCACGAAGTCGCCGGCATCATGGGGCAAAACTGGGTCGCCCTGCTCGAGCGAACGACCACGCCGCAGCGGGGTGTCAGCCAGGCCGCCTGATTCATTGCCTTCGAAAGAAAACCACCACAACCCACATAGCGATATAAACAAGCAGCACCATAACAATCACAATAAGGGCCCCGCGCTTCACGGGGCCTACGCCAGAGGCCACTCTGATGTCGTCAACCAAGACCCATACCAAGACCCACGCCAAGGCATCCCCCGCCCCGCTGCCCGAGGGCCAGCACCGCTTCGGTGATCCTGTGGTGCTCGTCCTGAGCATCGGTTTTATCCTGCTGTTCGTGGGGCTCTCGCTTTACAACATCGAGCTCGTCGCCGACGCCATTGCCGCGGGCTTCGCCTGGACGGCGAAAACGCTCGGTGCCTACTTCCAGCTACTCTTGCTGCTAACCTTCCTGATCGCCATCGGCGTGACCTGTACGCCCATGGCCAGCGCGCGTATCGGCAATACGCGCACGCCCGAGCTTTCCACCTTCAAGTGGGTGTCGATCATAATGTGCACCCTGCTGGCAGGCGGCGGGGTGTTTTTTGCCGCCGGCGAGCCGATCTACCACTTCGTGGTGACGCCGCCCTCGTTCGATACCCAGGCGAGCACCGTCGACGCCATTGCCCCGGCGCTGGCACAGTCGTTCATGCACTGGGGGTTTCTCGCCTGGGCGGTACTCGGCAGCCTGACCTCAATCGTGCTGGCGCACGCGCATTACGACAAGGGCCAGCCGCTGCAGCCGCGCACCCTGCTCTATCCGATTTTCGGCGAGCGCATCATGCGCGGCACGTTCGGCGGCGTAGTCGACGCGCTGTGCGTTATCGCCGTGGTCGCCGGCACCGTGGGGCCCATCGGCTTTCTCGCCACCCAGGTGAGTTTCGGCCTGCACGAGCTGTTTGGCGTCGCCAACAGCTACACCACCCAGCTGATTATCCTGATTGGCCTCGGCGCCATCTATGTGACCTCGGCGATGACCGGCATCGACAAGGGCATTCAGCTGCTGAGCCGCCTCAACGTTTTTCTGGCGCTGGGCATCGCGGCGGTGATCTTTCTGTTCGGCCCCACGCAGTTTCTGGTCAAAGCCTTTACCCAGGGCTTTGGCGAATACCTGTCGTCGTTTTTCACCATGTCGACCATGACTTCCCAAAGCGCGCCGGACTGGTGGATGCAGTGGTGGACAGTGTTCTTCTTTGCCTGGTTTATCGGCTATGGGCCGCTGATGGCGATCTTCGTCGCACGCATCTCCAAAGGGCGCACCATTCGCCAAATGATACTGACCGTGGCCGTGCTAGCGCCCATCGCGACGACTATCTGGTTCACCCTGCTGGGCGGCTCGGGCATCTTCTATCAGTTCACCGGGGTGTTTGACCTGAGCGAGGCGCTGAACAACTTCCAGTTCGACGTGGCCACGCTGACCGTGGCGGAAACGCTGCCCGGCGGCACCTTCATGGCGCTGGCGATCCTTTTGCTGACCACCATTTTTGTCGCCACCACCGGCGATTCCATGAGCTACGCCATCTCCGTGGTTGCCGCTGGGCACGACGAGCCCAACCCGCTGATCCGCGCCTTCTGGGGCATCACCATGTCGCTGATGGCGGCTATCCTGTTGTACATGGGCGCCGGACAGATCAATGCGCTGCAGCAGTTCATCGTGCTCACCGCGATTCCGGTGTCGCTGATCCTGCTGCCGTCGCTGTGGACCGGCCCCCAGGCGGCCGTCGCCATGGCCCGCGAACAGGGGCTTATGTCACGACACGCGAAGCCGGCATCGCCCGCTCAACCGCCGTCTCGGGAGGTGTGAGATGATGGAACGTATTTCCCCGCGCGAAGAAAGCCTGCGCCTGCGCGCGCCCGAGCGGGTGATGGATCTGGAACGCCTGGGCAGCCTGCACCCCAGCCGCTTGAGCTTCGTGCGCAGTCTGGTCCGTCAGATGGCGCGCCAGCGCTGGCAGATCAGCGCCACGCGTTTCGACCTTGACGACGCCGGCCACGGCACGGCCATTTACCGGCTGCAGACGCCCTGTGGGCGCTATCACGGGGTGATTTTCTCTCAGCCCCTGCAAGACGACGCGCGCTCGGACCGCGTGATTGCCGAAGCCTGGGACGTCACCTTCGGCGTGGTCGAAGGCGACGTCGACGACGCCCTGCTCGAACAAATGGCCGCCAACGTGCCGCTGCAGGAAGCCGGGCGCCAGCATCCGCGCCTGCTGGTGCTGTCCCGCGCCAACCGCAGCCTGCGAAACTTCGCCGCTTTTAGCGATGCCCTCGCCGCCGGCCGCCAGCCCGACCCGGCGTGGCTCACTCAGGCCGGCTACCTGTACCGCACCACCGCGGTTTACGGCAACGGCAAGTTCGGCCTCGCCGACTTCGACCGGCTCAAGGACAACCCCGACTTCCAGCGGCCGTTCTCGGCCCAGATGCTGGCGGTCTACCTGCTGCGCCATTTTTCCATCCAGCAGATCGAGCACGTCGCCCGCCGCCGGTCGCCGGCGACCGCCGTGGGTCTGGCAACGCCGTTGAAACGCTATCTGGGCATCGGCAACTCCACCGGGCTGGGCATGGCACCGTTTCTGATTAACCATCCGCAGCTGATCGAGCAGTGGATCAAGAGCCGCGAGCAGGCGCTGGCCCAGATCAGCGCCCAGCCGCCGGAAGAAGCGCAGCGCGAACGGCTGCTCGCGCTGCTCAGCCGCGCCCAGCGTCACCTGGAGCAGACCGTTACCGCCGACCCCGAACAGGGGGAGCGCAACGCCGAAACGGTCGCGATGCTGCCCGAAGTGCGCATTTGGCTGGAACAGGTGCCGCTGACCAACGACCTTTGGCAGGAGCTGACCGAATGGAGCCATCGCGCCCTGTCGCTCGAAGCCCAAGAGCTGATCAACACCCTGCTGCTGGAGCTTTATCCGGCCATTGTCGAGCCGTTCGAAAACCGCATGGGCGTTAATGAGCGTCTGGAATTGACGCCGGAAATGCCGCTGGTGCGCTTCAAGCAGCTGATCGAAACCCACTACGACTGGGCGCTGACCTATGACTTCGACGACCCAGAGAACCGCTACTGGTTCTGGTACCGCTCGGTGGAAAAAGAAGAGCCGCGCCTCGGGGTACGCGGCCATGAGCCCGGCGTCGACCGCGAGCTCAAGCTGGCCATCGCCCCTCGGGTGGCCGACACCCACCGCGTCGTTGCCGAGTATTTAAGCGACCACCCGCGCGCCATGGTGGTAGATTTTCTGATCCAGCATTCCCGCTACAAGGACATCGTGCGGCGCATTCAGACCATGGCGGAAACGCCGCTGGGCGAGATTCGCGCCAATCTCTGGGCCCGCGACATGAAGCCCATGCACCTGCTGCGCACCAAACTGTCGTTCTTCGGCGCCAGCCGCTTCGACCCCAAGTCGGACCGCTGGGTACGCATCACCCTGTTTCAGGGCGCGCCGCTGGTCGAGGAGCTCAACGCCGAGCCCGATGACCTGCGCGATTTCGACGACTGGAGCTTTCCGCTGGAACCCACGCTCGACGCGCTACCCGAAAGCACCATTAGCAACGCCCGCACCACCGCCATACCCGGAGCCACGTCATGAAAGTCTCCTATAACGAACTACAGGGACTCTGCCGCAAAGCCTTTCAGGGGCTGAATTTTGAGGACGGCGACGCCAGCGATGCCGCCGACATGGTGGCCTGGATGCAGCTCTACGAGCTCAACGGGCTGGAGGCGCTCAACCGTGGCCTTGACTACCTGCTGGCCGAACAGCAGACAGAAGAGCGTGCGCCGATCCTGCTCTACGCCGACGACGATCTGGCGGTGCTCGACGGCCAGGGCCACAGCGTTTTACAAAGTTCCAGCCTGGCACTGGAGCTGGGCTTCGCCAAGGCGCGCGCCCGCGGCCTTGCAGTGATCAAGATCCGTCGCTGTCACAACCGACAGCTGATCATGGGTTATCTGGCGCGCATCGCCGGACGCGGGATGAACGTCACTGCCTTCTGGCGCAACGCCCAGAATCCGCTGACCGAGCAGGTGGTCGGCTTTCGTGCCAACAGCTCGGTGCCCGAAATCCGCGTGTACGCGGTGACCCAGGTGCCCGAAGAAAACGAGCCCAACGACGGCGTCACGCTGGTGCTTGCCAACCACGTCGAGCTGCTGCCCTCGATGCGTTCGGAATACGACTACGACCTGCTGGCCTGCCACAAGGAATCAGCGCTCATTGCCAGCCGCGAACGCGCCATGCTCGACGGCATCACCATCGACGACGCCGTATGGGAAAAGCTCAAACACCTGGCCACGCGGATGCTGGTCGAGTCCACCGACGCCTCGCGCAGCGGTGCCGGCCCCGGCACCACCGACAGCGACTGAAGTTAAAGAGATTGAGTTACAGCAGCGGTTCCAGCGGCAGAAAGGACAGCAGCGACACCCAGAAACGTTTGAACGGGCCGGTTTCCGGCTCGTGATCGTGGCGTATCTGTTCACCGTTGTGGCGCTCGATCCAGCGCACATCGCCATTCTCAAGCGCCAGTTCGTAGGCGCTTTGCGGCACTTCTTCGGCGAAGCTATCTGTCATCTCGGTGGCAAGTTTGGGGCTTTCAATCAAAAAGCCGATCTCGGTATTGATGTTGGTCGAGCGCGGATCAAAGTTGAACGAGCCAATAAACAATACCTCGCCGTCAATGGCGAAGGTCTTGGCATGCAGGCTTGAGGCGGAGCTGCCCATAACGCCGGCGCGGGGGCGCTTGTTCCCCGTGGATGCCGTGCGCTGCATTTCATAAAGCGTCACGTCGGCTTTCAGCAGCGGCTTGCGGTATTTGGCATAGCCTGCGTGAACAAAGGCCACATCGTTGGCCGCCAGCGAATTGGTCAGCACCGTGACCTCGACGCCCTGGGCTTCAAGCTCGCCAAACAGGGCCACGCCTGATTCAGTGGGCACAAAATAAGGCGACACCAGCGTCACCGAGGCGCGCGGCTGATCAAGCGCTGCCGAGAGCTGGCGGCTCATCAGGCGCTCATCCTGTCCTTTACCCAGCGCTTTTTCGGGATCGTCGCTGATCACCGAGACATGGGCCCAAGTCATCGCAAGCGATTTATCCAGCAGGCGCTGGAGGAAGTCGGACTGCTCAAGCGCCTCCAGATACTGCTGGGTATCAGGACCATCTTCCGGCGGCGCAAGGGTCTCGTCGAGCACCGCTTGTGGCGTTTCCACCGCGGGCAGCAGCTGGTCAACGGGGTACGCCGAGGTGCTGGCCCAGTAGCGGTCGAAATCCTCGCCTACCTGCCGCGCCGCAGGGCCCAGCGCGAGGACGTCAAGGTCGGCAAACTGGCTTTGCCGGTTGGCGCCAAAGTATTCGTCGGCCACGTTACGCCCGCCAATAATGCTGGCCTGACTATCGGCAGTGAACGACTTGTTGTGCATGCGGTGGTTGAGCCGCGGAAACTCCCACAGATACCCGATCCACTTGGGCCGACGCACGGGAAAGGGGTTGAACAGCCTGACCTCGATATTGGCGTGCGCATTTAACGCGGCAAGCGACGTATCCAGCCCGGCAATGCCGTTATCGTCCAGCAGCAGACGCACCCTCACGCCGCGCTCGGCAGCCTCCCGCAGCGCCTTGAGCAACAGCCGGCCGGTGGTATCGTCGGCCCAGATGTAATATTGCACGTCGAGGGTTTTGTCGGCGCCTTCGGCGAGCATGGCCCGGGCGGTAAAGGCGTCCAGCGAATCCTCCAGCGGATAGATCCCGCTGACGCCGTCGGGGCGGTCCTTCAGGCGCGCTTGCACCGCCCGGCCCAGGGAGGTCTCGGCCGTCTGGGCCGGTGATAGCACCTGACTGGCCACGCGCGAGTCGGGCGGCGGCAGCGCACAGCCCCCCAGCGTTAGCGTCGCGGCAAGGACAGTGGTCAACATAAAAACAGGGCGAATAAAGGCAAGCACGTCAGCGTTCCATGGGTTTTGGCCGGGGCAATAAGCGTTGGAATTATCAGGTCAGGCGGGCGTTATTCTCCCACCAGCCATCTTGCACGGTGGTGGCACTGTTCACCCAGCAGCGGAGCGATTTCCGCAAACACCGCGCTGAGCGTTGCATCCACGCCCCAGGGCGGGTTGATCACCAGCATACCGCTGCCATACATGCCGTGGGTGGCGCTGCCCGCCGGGCGCTGAGCAAGCTCGCTGCGCCAGATGTTACGGATACCGCTGGCCGCCAGATTATCCGCCAGCGCATGATGATGCCCCGCCGGCAGCAGCGGGTACCACACCAGCACAATGGCATGGCGCGCCTTGGCCAGAGTGAAGCGCACGGCCTCGGCGACTTCCTTGTACTCCTCTTTGCGCTCAAAGCTCGGGTCAATCAGCACGCAAAGCCGCGGGGTGGGCACGGGTAGCTGCCGCTTCAGGCCTTCAAGGCCGTCGCCAAAAATACGCGCGGCATTACCCGCAAGCGGCTGTTCGCTGAGGTGACGGTGCTCGCCGGGGTGCAGTTCATAAAGGCGCAGCCTGTCCTGCTCGCGCAGCGCTTGGCCCAGCCACCACGGCGAACCGGGGTAATGGGTCAGCGTTGCCGCATCGGGTTGGGCATCGCCAAGAGTCTGGCACCATTCGCCCAGCAGCGGCTGGCTCACCCGGCGTCTGGCCTGCCAGACGGGTTCAACCCCGTGGCTGTGCTCCTGCAGTCGCTGGCTTTCGCTCGCGCTTAGCGGATACAGCCCTCGCCCGGCGTGAGTATCGATATATGTAATGGCTGATTTTTTACGTAATAAGTGGCGCGAGACCGCAAACAGCGCAAGATGCTTGTGTACATCGGCAAAATTGCCGGCGTGATACGCGTGCTGATACGAAAGCATGACAACCTGCCGTACAAACGGTAGTTAACAACCATCGTTAACAACAATAGTTAACGACAATAAAAAGCCCGCCATACCGTCAGGCTGGCGGGCTGTGGCTCAGCGGAATATACCGCTCAAAGGATCAGTAGCGGGGCTGGCCTTGACCCTGTCCTTGGCGCTGGCCGTTGCCGGCATTGCCGGTTGGCGTGAGGGTGATTTCCACGCGGCGGTTTTGTGCGCGGCCGGCATCCGAGTTATTGCTCGCGACCGGCTGGCTTTCACCGTAGCCCACCGGGTTCAGGCGCGACGATGAAACACCGCTCTGCCCCAGGTAGTTACCCACCGACTGCGCCCGACGCTCGGACAACTGTTGGTTGTAGTTGGCATCCCCGGTGCTGTCGGTATGGCCGGCAATGTTCACCCGGGTGTCGGTGTACTGGCGCAGCACGTTGGAGACTTCGTTCAGCGCGCTTTGTGCCTGGCCGGTCAGCTGGGCTGAATCAAAGCCGAACGTCACGCTGCTGGGCATGTTGAGCACGATGTCGTCGCCGCGACGATCGACTTCAATGCGCGAACCCTGCAGGCCTTCGCGCAGCTGGTTTTCCTGACGATCCATATAGGCGCCCACGCCGGCACCGGCGGCGGCACCCACAGCGGCGCCAATCAGCGCGCGGTCGCGGCGGCTGGTGCTACCATCGCCCGAAAGCGCACCGGCAGCGGCACCCACAACTGCGCCAATGCCAGTACCCACGCCCGTTTTGGAGCGCTGCGTCTGGCCACCGTTGTTTTGCCCGCCGTAGGGGCTTTGCGAGGCACAGCCGGCCAGCAGAATGGCCGCGGCCAGTGGCACCATCACTCGAGTCATGCGCATTGGTTTCTCCTTCAGGGATAATTAAAAATTGCGGTTCAGGTGTTGCTGATATCCGCCAGCAATTCATTCAAGAATAATAGACCTTGGGGCGTAGGTTGCAGTCTTTCCGGTGTTTCCTGCAAAAGTCCTTTATTAACGGCACTCTGTAACTGCTTTTGTAACACGTCATGCGCCTGCCCGGTGTGCGCTGGCCAAAGCGTGGCATCAACGCCTTCGGTCAAACGCAGCGCGTTCATGCAGAACTCAAGCGGCAGCTCGGCGGCCGTCACTTCGCGCTTGCCGGCGATAAACCCGCGCATATCCTGCAGGCGCTGCAAGTAGGCCTCCGGCTGACGGGTTTTCCAGCGCCGTTCGATGGCCCATTGGCCACGCTCATCAATGCGGCTTACCTTGCCGTGAGCGCCGGCGCCGATGCCCAGATAGTCACCAAACTGCCAGTAATTGAGGTTATGCCGGCTTGGATAACCTTGACGCGCGTAGGCGGATATTTCATAGCGCGAAAAACCCGCCTGCTGCAAGCGCGCGTGCCCCAGATCCTGAATATCCCACAGCGCTTCTTCTTCGGGCAGCGCCGGCGGATGGGTATGAAACGCGGTGTTGGGCTCAAGCGTGAGCTGATACCAGGAAATGTGCCGGGGCGATAGCGCCAGCGCGCGTTCGATATCATCCAGCGCCAGCGCCGGCGTTTGCCCCGGCAGGCCGTGCATCAGGTCGATATTGTAGTTATCAAAGCCGGCGGCGCGGGCCTGGGTGACGGCAAGCGTGGCTTCGTCACCGCTGTGAATGCGCCCCAGCGCTTCCAGCTGGTCCGCCTGAAAGCTCTGAATCCCCAGCGAAAGCCGGTTGATACCCGCGTCGCGGTAGCCGCTGAAGCGATCCTGCTCGGTGGTGCCGGGGTTGGCTTCCAGGGTGATTTCGATATCCGGGGCAAACGCGAGGCGCTTGTGAATTTCCGTCAGCAGGCTTTGATAAAAACCGGGCGACAGCAGGCTGGGCGTACCGCCACCGATAAAAATCGACGTCAGCGGGCGCCCGTCGGCAAGCGTCAGATCGTGATCCAGATCTTTCAACAGTGCCTGCAGGTAAGCGCTTTCAGGCAGCTCGCGACGGCCTGACTCGTGCGAATTGAAATCGCAGTAGGGGCATTTACGTACGCACCAGGGCGTATGTATGTAAAGCGATAGCGGCGGCAGCCTGTTTATACCGGATTGAGTCATACCGGACTGAATAACGTCACCTTGAGTCATAACGCCCCTTGCCCGTGCGCCATCTCGAGTTTATCGACCAAGGCGCCAAGCGCGCGGCCACGGTGGCTCAGGCGGTTCTTTTCATCGGCGGTCAGCTCGGCGGCGCTCATCGCCTGTTTGGGCATCCAGAACAGCGGGTCATAGCCAAAACCACCGTCACCCCGGGCATGCGCCAGCACTTCGCCTTCCCAGCTGCGCTGGACGATAACCGGCACCGGATCATCCGCATGGCGTAAATACACCAGCACGCACCAGTAACGTCCGGTGCGCTGCCCTTCAGGGCAGTCGGCAAGCTCGCTCAGCAGTTTGGCGTTGTTGCGCGCATCGTCTTTGGGCTCGCCGGCGTAGCGGGCCGAGTAAATGCCGGGTTGGCCATCGAGCGCATCCACTTCCAGCCCCGAGTCGTCGGCCAGTGCCGGCAAACCGCTCACCCGGCTGGCTTCGCGTGCCTTGATCAGCGCGTTTTCCACAAAGGTCAGTCCAGTTTCTTTAACGTCCCGCACGCCAAAGTCGGCCTGTGGCCGTACGTCGATACCCAGCGGGCGGAGGAGCTGGTTGAACTCGGTCAGTTTCCCTGCGTTGCCGCTGGCCAGGACGAGGGTGCGTGTTGCGGTCATATCGATGTCTCCTTGGCAGCCGGACAGTGTACGCCGGGCGTCGGCTCACCAAAAGAGCCGCCTTCGGCATACAAAAAATTAGTTACAAATAATTACACTAAAAATTTCTGAAATATTTAACTTAATAAAAACATCTACTTAATAAAAAACAGGGAAATCACTCATCTTTAATTGTAACTTTATTTTACAAAATGAGCGCATTGAACAACACTTCCCGTGATGCTTGCTCATCCTTTCTCTGCATGAGGATCATTTCCATGGCGCAGGATAAAAGTACCGGTACTGTTTATCTCATTACCGAAAAAAGCCCACAAACTCAGCTATTTGCTGATTATCTTGCCGAGCATACCTGCTGTGAGATTCGCGTTCAGGCGCCTGCTGCCACTTTTAGTGCCACGGTGGCAGACCGCGCGCTGCTGTTAATCGACAGCGATCATATCGCCGCCGATGCACTCCCCGCCTGGCAGGAGTCGCTGCCGGAGTCACTCGTCAAAGCACCTATAGCAGCGCTTAACGTCAGCGACCTGGATCACGCGCTCAGGGCGCTGACCTGCACGCAGCTAAAGGGCATTTTTTATCGTAACGAAAGCCTGGAAGTGATTTGTAAAGGTATCCACACCCTGCTCGGCGGAGACTTGTGGATGTCGCGAGATCTGATGGCGCGGCTGATTCTGTTCTATCGCAAGTACCAGAGCAATGCCTTTCGCCCGGCCTGTGGCTTGACCAATCGGGAAATGGAAATCATCTCGCTGCTAAGCGCCGGCTCTTCCAATCAGCAAATTGCCGAAAAGCTGTTTGTCAGCGAGCACACGGTGAAGTCTCACCTTTACAACATCTTTCGCAAAATCAACGTGCATAACCGTATTCAGGCGCTCAACTGGATACACCAGAACCTGGGCCCACTGGTCCCCAACGCTGACACCGTTCGCAACCTTCAGCAGCGTCCTGAAGAATAATGTGCAACGCCCGGTGCCGCCGGGGTTACGCCGCATGATGGCGGCAAGGATAGGTTTTTCTATGCGTGCTTGCCCTTTTACCCATGTGCTGTTGCCGATAGGCATGCTTGCGGCGGTATGGATGACGACCGCCCATGCTCAGGAATCGGCCTCCGCCCTGCCCGACGCCGCGCAACGCCAGCAGGCACAACGCCAGGCCGAAGAAGAAAAAATCCAATCGATCAACCGCGTGGAAAGCCCTGATGGCCCCGCTGTACAGCCATCGCCCTCGGGCAGCGAGCTGACCGGCGTGATGGTGGATCGCACCGTCACCATGGCGGGCAAAACCTTCTACCGCGCCTTTAGCCAACAGGCAATGGGCAACCCGGTGATTGGCAATGCCACGATTACCATTCGTGAACGTCCGGATGCGCGATGGGGCAGCCAGCTATGGGTCATGGAAGGCAACCGTATGTATTTCCGTACGCAGCTGTCGCCCAAAATCAATGAAGCCGATCGCACCGCTGAAGAAGCCGTGCAGGTCGTGGAAAAAGCGATTTTGCGCCAGCGGCTTAAAGCCGCCATTACCTCTGATAAAGACCTGGGAAGCGAGGAGTTATTCTAATGACATCCATGATCCGGAAAAGCCGCTCCCTCAGGAGCGCCAAGTGCTTCACCATCGCCGCGGCACTCTGCCTTGCGCCACTTTCAGGCTACGCCGGCGAGCTGGTGTACCAGCCTATAAACCCATCGTTCGGCGGTGACCCTTTCGTCGGTAGCTACCTGCTGGGCAAGGCCCAGGCCCAGGACACCAACAAGGATCCCAACCTGCGGCGCTCAACGCCAACGTCAGCGACAGAGCGTTTGCTGCAGAGCCTGGAGAGCCGATTGATATCCCAGCTTATCGCTGACGTCAGCGCGGGTGATGTCAGCCAGGGCAGCTTTGACAGCGACGAATTTGGCGTCGTGGTCAGCGATGAAGGCGGCGAGCTGGTGGTTCGCGTCGTCGACAAGCTCACAGGTGACGTCACCAATATCAGCGTCGGTGGACTGTTCAACCCCTGATAAAGACCTGATTCAGAAAACATGCAAATTGTTACCGTCACGCAGGAGAATAATAATTATGAAAGCAACAGCCATCCTTGTGTTATGCGGCGTACTCAGCGGCTGTGCCGGCGTCGTTGCTAATTCGGAGCACCTTGAAGGTGTTGAAGCCACGTTGACTCCACGCGGTGCCACCTATCAGGACCTGGTGTCGCTACCACCACCCTCCGGTCGCATCTTTGTCTCGGTGTACGACTTCCGCGATCAGACTGGCCAATACCGCCCGGCACCGGCCAGCACCTTCTCTACCGCGGTAACCCAGGGGGCAGCCGCCATGCTCACCGGTGCGCTGGCCGATTCAGGCTGGTTTATTCCACTGGAGCGTATCGGCCTGCAAAACCTGCTGACCGAGCGTCGTATCATCCGCGCCGAGTTCGAGCGCTTTGGCCGCCCGGATACCCTGCCGTCGCTGCGTTCGGCCTCGGTCATGCTTGAGGGGGGCATTATTGCCTATGAGTCCAACATACGTACCGGCGGCGCAGGCGCGGAGTATTTCGGCATTGGCGCGTCCGGTGAATACCAGGTCGACCAGGTGACGGTGACCCTACGCGCGGTCGAAATCTCGACCGGTGAAGTGCTGGCCAACGTTAATACCACCAAAACCATCTATTCCAAAGAGGTGCGGGCAGGTATCTATCGCTTTATTGATTTTCGCCGCTTGCTGGAAGTTGAAGCAGGTATTACCCCGCCTTATTCATCAGGACGCCGAACGAGCGTTTTACGTCCCGTGGTGACCGGGACCGACCGGCTTTTATGTCATACGGTCGCTGAGTAGCCGATTAGCACATAGCTTTATCGTATCAATGCCGTGATATTTATAACTGAAGTTCATTGGTTTCGAGTGACGGCGCAGCCGTGGTCGTCGGCCTCCATAGTGGCCGTTTTGTCTGCTGGAAAAGGCTGAGTAATGCGACGTGTCAGGTCAATGCCGTCAGCCGCGGCAACCCTTTCAGTAAAGATGGCCACCATTTATCGGCGGCATCGCCGAGGTGCACGGTGATGCGCCGGGCGTGCACTGTCAGCGTGGCGGCCACCTTAAGCACCTGCTCGCGCATCCGCTTCAGGCTCCAGCCCTGCCGGGTCTGTCGTTCCAACAGGCAACGCAGCCCGTGTAGCACCTGATAAGCGCAGAGAGTCAGCAGCAGGTTTACCTCGTTGCGGGCCATGACGTCCTGGACGGTGGAGACACCGCGATCAGTCGAGGAGAGATGCAGGTCGAGCGCCGACTTCACCTCGCCCATGTGGGCTTCGGCGCTGCCGCGCTTGCGATAAAGCGCCAGGACCTTTTCCGGCGGCCAGTTGAACTTGCCGAGGTTGGTGACCAAAAAGAAGGCATGCAGCAGCAGATCATCGGGCCGCTCTTGTACCACCAGCACCACGCGCCGCGGCGCCGGCCAGGTACCGGCTTGGTACGCCAGGTCATGGCACCATTCCCGAGGTTGCTCGGGGGGCCGGCCGCGTGGCCGCTTCAGATGTGGCGCTGCCAGTGTCTGCAGGCCCGTATGACTGCGCAACCGGCCCAGATACTCGATGTCGCGATCTTCCAGCGCCTCAAGCGTGTCGTTGTCGGTGAAACCCGCGTCGATGCGTACCTTGACCTTGGCCCCGGTGCTCTCGTTGAGTCGCCGCACCAGATGTGGGATCCAGGTATCGGCATTCTCGGCTGGGCCGGCGTTACCTTCACGCAGCAGACCGCCCACCATGTCGCCGGTCTCTGCCAGCGAGGCCACCAAAGGCGAGTAGATTCTGGCCCCGTAAAGTCCATGAAACGCCGAACCGCCCTGGTGGCCGTGGACGTCGATCGGCAAGCCGTCGATGTCCAGCGTCAGATGCTCGGGGCGTTCGCCGCCGTCCAGCGAGGTCAGTCGCCAGACCGCCAGCCGCAGCAGGCCCTCATGCACGGTATCGATATTGTCGTCGCGGCCCAGGCACGTCAGCAGCCGCGACAGCGTCGCTTGAGATGGCCGGTCCTGAGCCAACGGCGTTGTCCCGCGGGCATCACTGCAGGCTAGCTGCCAGAGCGGGTCACGGCGGAGCGTGTCGGTATCGCTGAGGTCGATCCAGCCCATCGAACGCTGCAGCACCAGGGTACGCAGCTGGCTGGCTAACGAGTGGCGGACGCGATCCGGGTCGCGATGATCGACCAGATGGTCGTCCAGCGCATCGATCATGCCGCTGTTGTCGAGGGCTTCACGCAACAGCAAAGCACCGCTGTCGCTGGTGGTGCGATGGCCGCTGAGCTCGACGCGGATGGACCCGTTGCATGACGGGGTCCAGGGGGATAGGCTTTCACCCATGGCGAGTGGTCCTCTTGAGTCAAGTTCGGTTAGGAACATATTGATTCTACAAGAGAAACTGCTCGCCATCTTCTTTTCTGTCTCAGCCCGGTGAATAAGGCGGGATTACCACCAACGAACCTGTGCAACTGGCGGTCATGTCCGCGATTGAGTCCTCGGTGATTCATCTGATTGCACGCGGGGTAGAAAGCAACCTGTGGAACCTTCCTGCCGGGATGGATATCAATCAAACGATGCTTTCCGATTACCTTAACGCGCCCATTCCCGAGCTTTAATATCAAATAGAAGCATATTGACGTTCTATTGCATATAAAAATAAATCAGGGAATTTTTAAATAAAAATCATCAAGGGAAAATAAAATATATAAAAACAAGATATTGATGGCCATGCATTCGCATGGCCATTTTTTTGTAGTTTTTATAGATAACCCCATACAACATCACATATGCCGCAGAGATGAAAAACCTCATCCCTCCATAATTATAAACTTCGCTTTTTATTTTCTTTTCCGTCTCACGGGGCTAATTGCATTTATAAAAAAAGTGCTGATGGCAGTTAACGCTAAATCGCCCAAACTCAATACAACGAAACAAGAAAAACGAAAAGAAAAGAAAAGAAAAGAAAACGCACTGTTAACGCGGAGAAATTAAATGAAACTGTCAGCGATCTACAGCTTTTCAAAAACGGTAAGCTCGCGTAGCCAGTTGGCTTCGGCCGTGGCAGTAGCCACCGTAGCAGCTGCAGTTTCCTTTCCTGCCATGGCGGCGTCTTCTGATAACGAAGCAGCCATACTGAGCGCCGCTCGTGTTTTCCAGCAGGCCAAAAGCATTATCGACGTGAACCAGCTTGCGGGCAACGCCAGCGTTATTCAGCAAGTTGGCGATAACAACAGCGGCAGTGTTAGTCAATCACGCGCTGCCGGCTACCAGATGGGTAACCTGGCTTATATCTATCAAAATGGCCGTAACAACAATGCCAGTATAGATCAGCAGGGCGGCAATAATATCGGCGTGGTCAGCCAGGTAGGTGATGATCACTCGGCCACTATTTCCCAGACGGGTAACAGTTTATCACTCAGAGCCGATGTATCTCAGGTCGGCTTTAAAAGCGATGTTTCACTTTCACAATCGGGCAGTGGCTCTCGCAGCATAAGCGTCGAACAACAAAACTATTCGGGCAATGCGCGGCCGGTCACTATCGATGCTTACTGAGTTGCCTTGAGCGCTCAGTAAAACACCACGGCAAGAAGATCGAAAAACAAGGGGAAACACCATGAAAATGCAAATGACAACAATCGCAGCAGCTGTCGCCCTGACCGTATCCGTTTCGGCAGTAGCGCAAACCGCGCCCGGATCTCAGTTCAATGGCTCACGTAACACAGTGAATAGTATGGCTGGGCCATTGTACGACGGTAATGCCGTGGGCAGTGATTCCTATATCAACCAAACGGGCAACAGCAACACAAACAGCGTAACGCAGTGGGGTACCCAGATTTCCCGCATCAAGCAGAACGGTAGTGGCAACGAAACAACCGTTGTCCAGGATGATGTTGTGGGTGTCGCCCAAACGGCTCCGGGTCAAAACTACTCAAAGATTGATCAAGATGGTAAATTCAACAAAGCCGATGTCAATCAGCTGGGCGAGCAAAACGACTCGATCATCAACCAGGATGGCAATCGAAATAATGCCAATGTGGCCCAGGACGGTACACGCAATGACTCTTGGGTGAAACAGGATGGCAATGACAACGTCGTTGACGTATATCAACACGGTGAATTGAATGACAGCTACATCAAGTTCACCGGCGACTCAAACAGCGCCGACGTATTTCAGCACGGTGACGAGCTTGACAGCGATATCTTGGCCAGTGGTAATAACAACATGCACGTCGTGAACCAAACCGGCTATGGTCATGACTCCTTCATCTCAACCCATGGCAGTAATAACACCCAGACTGTCAATCAGGCAGGTAGCTTCTCGTCGTCAGGCCAGCACTTCTCGCAAATCCTGACAAACGGGAACGGCAACACTAACTCCGTTTACCAGGGAAACTAAAAGGGTTTTCTGTATAGCAGCTGTCTTATGACAAGGTGTGAAAAGATATAATCCTGCGTGTTGAAACGCCCTGTGATGAGCAGGGCGTTTTTATGCTTTTCTATTAGGTTTTGTACGAAAAGTTGGCTCGTAGGCAACGATGTATGCACGCAAGGCATACCATGGCACGGAAACTACGAGCCAGCTTGTCATAACCCCGCCTTATTCACCGGGCTGAGACAGAAAAGAAGATGGCGAGCAGTTTCTCTTGTAGAATCAATATGTTCCTAACCGAACTTGACTCAAGAGGACCACTCGCCATGGGTGAAAGCCTATCCCCCTGGACCCCGTCATGCAACGGGTCCATCCGCGTCGAGCTCAGCGGCCATCGCACCACCAGCGACAGCGGTGCTTTGCTGTTGCGTGAAGCCCTCGACAACAGCGGCATGATCGATGCGCTGGACGACCATCTGGTCGATCATCGCGACCCGGATCGCGTCCGCCACTCGTTAGCCAGCCAGCTGCGTACCCTGGTGCTGCAGCGTTCGATGGGCTGGATCGACCTCAGCGATACCGATACGCTTCGCCGTGACCCGCTCTGGCAGCTAGCCTGCAGTGATGCCCGCGGGACAACGCCGTTGGCTCAGGACCGGCCATCTCAAGCGACGCTGTCGCGGCTGCTGACGTGCCTGGGCCGCGACGACAATATCGATACCGTGCATGAGGGCCTGCTGCGGCTGGCGGTCTGGCGACTGACCTCGCTGAACGGCGGCGAACGCCCCGAGCATCTGACGCTGGACATCGACGGCTTGCCGATCGACGTTCACGGCCACCAGGGCGGTTCGGCGTTTCATGGACTTTACGGGGCCAGAATCTACTCGCCTTTGGTGGCCTCGCTGGCAGAGACCGGCGACATGGTGGGCGGTCTGCTGCGTGAAGGTAACGCCGGCCCAGCCGAGAATGCCGATACCTGGATCCCACATCTGGTGCGGCGACTCAACGAGAGCACCGGGGCCAAGGTCAAGGTACGCATCGACGCGGGTTTCACCGACAACGACACGCTTGAGGCGCTGGAAGATCGCGACATCGAGTATCTGGGCCGGTTGCGCAGTCATACGGGCCTGCAGACACTGGCAGCGCCACATCTGAAGCGGCCACGCGGCCGGCCCCCCGAGCAACCTCGGGAATGGTGCCATGACCTGGCGTACCAAGCCGGTACCTGGCCGGCGCCGCGGCGCGTGGTGCTGGTGGTACAAGAGCGGCCCGATGATCTGCTGCTGCATGCCTTCTTTTTGGTCACCAACCTCGGCAAGTTCAACTGGCCGCCGGAAAAGGTCCTGGCGCTTTATCGCAAGCGCGGCAGCGCCGAAGCCCACATGGGCGAGGTGAAGTCGGCGCTCGACCTGCATCTCTCCTCGACTGATCGCGGTGTCTCCACCGTCCAGGACGTCATGGCCCGCAACGAGGTAAACCTGCTGCTGACTCTCTGCGCTTATCAGGTGCTACACGGGCTGCGTTGCCTGTTGGAACGACAGACCCGGCAGGGCTGGAGCCTGAAGCGGATGCGCGAGCAGGTGCTTAAGGTGGCCGCCACGCTGACAGTGCACGCCCGGCGCATCACCGTGCACCTCGGCGATGCCGCCGATAAATGGTGGCCATCTTTACTGAAAGGGTTGCCGCGGCTGACGGCATTGACCTGACACGTCGCATTACTCAGCCTTTTCCAGCAGACAAAACGGCCACTATGGAGGCCGACGACCACGGCTGCGCCGTCACTCGAAACCAATGAACTTCAGTTATAAATATCACGGCATTGATACGATAAAGCTATGTGCTAATCGGCTACTCAGCGACCGTATGACATAAAAGCCGGTCGGTCCCGGTCACCACGGGACGTAAAACGCTCGTTCGGCGTCCTGATGAATAAGGCGGGATAACGTGTCGCAATGCGCCGCAGCTCTTTGAGCCAGCCAATGCAACGCTCGACGGCGTTACGCTCACGATATTTAGGTTTATCAAATCCACGAGGGAGCCCGGGGCGTGGTTTACGCCGCATCCTGCGCTGAGGAATGATGGGCTTCATATGATGGCGGTCGCAATACCGGCGCAGGGCTTCGCTATCATATCCCTTATCCGCCACCACGTAGCGGCAACGCTTTCGAGGCCGCCCCCGGCACCCGGGCAGGTAGACGCTCTCCAAGGCGGAGATGAAGTGGCGGGAGTCAGCGTCTTGCCCAGGCGACAAGCTAAAGGTCAGGGGCCAACCGTGGCGATCACACACCAAATGAATTTTGGTCGTCAATCCGCCACGGCTGCGGCCCAGCGCATGATCTAACGGTTCGCTGGAGCCCCCTTTTTGCCGCCTCCCGAGGCAGCCCGCGTGGCGCGAATTGAAGTGGAGTCGACCATCCATGTGTCTAAATCCATGAGCCCATCTTCTCGCAGCTGGAGGTGCAGTCGCTCAAGAACGGCATCGAAGGTGCCATCATCACGCCAGTGACGAAAGCGATCATATACGGTGGTCCACGGGCCATAGCGCTCCGGCACATCTCGCCATTTAGCACCGGAGCACAGCACCCAAAAGATACCATTCAGTATTTGTTGATCATCCCGTCTAGGCCTTCCCATCCGCTGCGGCGGAGAGACAATATCTTCGATCAGCGACCACTTGTGGCTCGAGATTTCGTAACGACCTGCCATACGTCACCTATGCTGCTACGGTATGGGCAAACCTAGCAGAAAACACTTTTCGTACAAAACCTAGTTGTTTGAAACGCTGATATGTAGCGTTCCCCCTTTGCCCCGGGTAGACGAGCGCGAGCGGTTGCCGTTCTTGCTGACGGTGACGTCCAGTTGCCCGTCGCTTAGCAGCTCAACGCGACCCTCGACACCGCTGCCCTCGAATCGCAGGCTTGCCGGCACGCGGCCGTCCGGCTCACGATATTCCTGTATTTCGCCGTCGTTTTTGATCGTCCAGCGGGCAGAAAATGCCGTGCCGGGCGTGCCGTCAATCTCGATGCGAATTGCATTCATTGCCTGCTCCTGTGACGAAGCTGCTGCCATCAACGGCAAGGCTGCGCACAGCCCCGCCGCCATGAACACGCCTCGCCAGACCGTATGTCGCTGCATGATGTTCTCCCTACGTAAAAAGAGCCGCCCTCTCGCTGTAAATAACGAGCAGGCGACTCTTCAGCATAGCGGACGGTGTAACATTGCGTTACTGCGATATTGTCAGCAGCGCACGGCTATCGCGTTACCGGGCCATATTGGCAAATACCTTTTCTGCCGCATCAAGGGTGAACTGAATGTCTTCTGCCGTGTGGGCACTTGACATGAACCCGGCTTCAAACGCCGACGGCGCCAGGTACACGCCTTCATCCAGCATGGCGGTGAAGAAACGGCGGAAAGCTTCCGGATCGCACGCGGTGGCCTGAGCAAAGTTATCCACACGGGTTTGCGCAGTGAAGAACAGCCCGAACATGCCGCCGGCCGACTGCGTCACCATGGGTACACCAGCAGCGTCGGCGCGCTCCTGAAGTCCTGTGCATAACGTTTCTACCCGCTGGGCCAGCGCATCGTGGAAGCCCGGCACCTGCAGTTTGGACAGCAGCGTAGTGCCCGCGGCCATGGCCAGCGGATTCCCCGACAGCGTGCCCGCGTGATACACCGGCCCGAGCGGGGAAATCTGTTCCATGATCTCGCGGCTGCCACCAAACGCGCCCACCGGCATGCCGCCACCCACAATCTTGCCCAGGCACGTCAGGTCCGGAATGATGTTGTAGTGCGTCTGGGCACCGCCCATTGCCACGCGGAAACCGGTCATCACTTCGTCAAAAATCAGCACGCTGCCGTGCTCGTTGCACACCCGGCGCAGCGTCTCGAGAAATTCCGGCTGCGGCGGAATGCAGTTCATGTTGCCCGCCACCGGCTCGACGATGATGCAGGCGACCTGATCGCCGATTTCGGCAAAGCAGGCTTCAACGCCTTCGGGATCGTTGAACGACAGCGTCACGGTATGCTCGGCAAGCGAAGCCGGCACTCCGGGCGAGTTGGGCACGCCGTGGGTTAGCGCGCCGGAGCCCGCCTTGACCAGCAGCGAATCCGAATGGCCGTGGTAGTTACCTTCGAATTTGACGATCTTGTCCCGGCCGGTATAGCCCCGCGCCAGGCGGATCGCCGACATCGTGGCCTCGGTGCCGGAGCTGGTCATGCGCACCATTTCCATGCTCGGGATCATCTCGCAGATGAGATCGGCCATGGTGGTTTCGATCTCGGTCGGCGCACCGAACGAGAGGCCGTTATCCAGCCGTGCGCGCACGGCGGCGAGCACGTCCTGATCGGCGTGGCCGGTAATCATCGGCCCCCAGGAACCGACGTAGTCAACGTAGCGGTTGCCTTCGACGTCGAACAGATACGCGCCCTGAGCGCGTTCGATGAATACCGGCGGGCGGTGCATGCCCTTGAACGCGCGCACGGGTGAGTTCACCCCGCCGGGAATATGGCGGCTGGCACGGTCAAACAGTTCAGCTGATGTGGTCATGGCGTCCTCTCGTTGGCTTCAAAGTAGCTTGGCATAAGCATTGCGATCATGGAAAAGGCGGTTGGGCAGGCGCTGGCCATGCGCCGGCCGATAGCCGTGTGACAGGCTTTGCCAGGTAAAGTGCTGGGCCTGTTCGCAGGCTACGGGCAGCGCTTCACCGGCGGCCAGCCTTGCCGCCAGCGCGGCGGCAAGGGTACAGCCCGAGCCGTGAAACGTATCGGGCAGGCGTGGCCACTGCCACTGGCGAGCGCTTTCCGGCGTGTGCAGGGTATGCGTGACCGTCTGCCGGTCGTTTTCCGGCAGCGGATCATCGGTGCCGGTCACGAGCACGCCCTGGCTCCCCTGCGAAAGTAACGCAACGGCACGGGCGGTATCGTCGGCGTCCACAAGCTCTGGCGTTAGCCGGGCCAGCTCGTGGCGATTGGGCGTCAGGATATCGCCGTGAGCAAGCAGCTTATCCACAAACAGCCGGCACAGTTCGGGTGTGGATAAATCAGCGCCGCCGCCGGCCTTGAGCACCGGGTCAACCACCACCGGTACGCCGGGGAAACGCCGCACGATGCGCTCCGCGGCGATCAAAGTCGGGGCGTCCGCAAGCAGGCCGATCTTGATGGCGGCCACCGGCATATCGGCCAATGCATCAACGCTGGCCAGCATGAGCTCGGGGTCGGCCGGTATCACCCGGCTGACGTCGTGGCAGTTCTGTACGGTCAGCGCGGTGGGAATGGTCAGCGCCCAGCCGCCGTTGGCGGCGATGGCTTCGCTATCGGCGACGAGTCCCGCGCCGCCGGTAGGGTCATGCCCGGCCAGCACGAGTACGACAGGGGGAAGCGGCGGCATCATCAAAAGGGTTTCACCACGGCAAAAATCACAATGGCTACCAGTGCGATCACCGGCAGCTCGTTAAACCAGCGGAAAAATACCTGGGGTTTGCTGCAGCGGTCCTGTTCAAACTGCTTGAGATAAATCAGGCACACGTGATGATAGGCAATCAGCAGAACCACGAACAACAGCTTGGCGTGCATCCAGCCCTGGCTCAACCACTGGGGCGAGAGGTACAGCAGCACACCGCCCAGCACGATGACGGCAATCATCGACGGTGTCATGATGCCGCGATACAGCTTGCGCTCCATTATTTTGAAGGTTGCCATGCTCTCGGTTTCACCCTTGTCCCGCGCGATGGCGTGGTAAACGTACAGGCGCGGTAAATAAAACAGCGCGGCAAACCATGTGACAACGGCCATCAGGTGGATCGCCTTCACCCATAAATACATGCTGGCTCCTTAACGCGTCAGAGAAGAGGCCCGAGGGCCAGTCTAAGAACGGCTCCCCTCGGGGCTGCGGCTTTCGGGCAAGCGGTCGGTATAGTGATAGTAACGTTCGATCGCGCCGCGGGTGATGATACCTGAAATTCGCTGTTGCTTAAGGCGATAGCCATGCACCACGTAAAGCGCGCCGAGGTTATCGTTTTGCAGCGCCAGAAACGCCTCCGACAGCGTCGCCTGCAGGCCGATCGGCGCAAGCTCCAGACGCTGACCGGGAATTTCCATCAGATCGATGCGCTCATAGTCGCCGGGATTTTGTTCAATGGCGTCTGCATGCTCCAGCAGCCAGCGTGCCAGCGCCGCGCCTTTCAGCGCCAGCAGCGGCTTATCGTCGCTTGAGCGCTCGATAACCAGCCAAACCGGGTTGGTTTCCAGCAGCTTGCGTGCGGCGTCGGGCGTAATCACCCGCTCGGTACGCACCAGATTACGCTCCATCACCGCCGGCACCGAAATACGCGACAGCGCCTGCATCAGCGGATGCTGCAACGGATGGCGGCCGTCATGTACGACGCCGATAAAAAAGCCCTTGCTGCCGGTCAGCTGGCGGGTGGTCAGGCACGCTACCACCACGATCAGCATGCCCGGCAGCATCATGTTCGGCGTATGGGTCAGCTCAAGAAGCGCCATCAGTGCCGCCAGCGGCGCCTGCAGAATGGCGCCCATCATGGCCGCCATGCCCAGCATCGCGTAAACCGCGGGCCCGGCAGAAACCTCGGGCATCAGCTGGGTGCCCAGCAGGCCAAACAGCGCGCCGGCCGCGCCGCCGGCCACCAGAATCGGACCGATAATGCTCACCGGTATACCGCAGGCCACGGTAAACGCCGTGAGCAACAGCTTGCCCACGGCCACGGCCAGCAGTACATCGACCGCCACCGTACCGCTGAACGTCAGTCCCAGGGTGTCGTAGCCCATCCCCTGCACCTGGGGGTAAAACCAGGCAAAGCCGCCGACCAAAAGCCCGACCAGCGCAAAGCGGACCGTCATGGGTAGCTGCTGCAACCGCTCGGCGGCGCGCGCCAAGCGCACAAAGCCCGCCGCCAACAGGCCGATCCCGAGGCCGCAGACGATGATCCAGGGCAGGTTGATCAACGAATCCAGCGCTATATTGCTGATCTGAAAAGGGCGCTCAAAGCCAAATGCCAGCTGCGCAATCAATCCGCTCACGGTGGAGGCCAGGATCACCGGCATGAAGCCGATGATGGTGTATTCCATCATCACAACTTCCATGGCAAAGATCACCCCGGCAATCGGCGTATTGAACGACGCCGAGATCCCCGCGGCGGTGCCGCAGGCCACCAGAACCCGCAGGCTGTTGTGGGGCAGCCGCAGCTTCTCGCCCAGGCCGCTCGCCGCCGCCGCGCCCAGATGAATGGCTGGCCCCTCACGGCCGGCGGAAAGCCCGCCCAGCACCGAGACCAGCCCGACCCACCACTGAGTGAACCAGTTGCGCCGGGGAAACCGCCCCTGGTGATACGTCAACCGGTCGATCACGTGGGCCACCCCGATTTTGCGCCCGGCCGACGTCTGGCGGCCAAGCCACAGGCCGATCAGCAGCACCGCAACCAGCGGTAATGCCGCGCGCCACGCCGGCGCCAGCCCCTCGAAGGCTTCCGGGTCCCCATCGGGCATGTAAAGCGTTGCCCCCAGGCCAAGTAAAAAGCGGAACCCGACCATCAGCGAGCCGGTAATGACGCCTGATACCAGCCCTAATACGCAAAGCTGCGGCAGCGCATCCACATTGGCGAGCTGGCGTCGAAAACGCTCAAGGGTAAAAAATGACCGGAATCCGCGTGCCACTCTATTAAAGTCCTTGTATGAATGCCCTTATGATGTCTTTGCTCTTGTACTCTTTACGCCTGTACTTGCTCCATTGTGTATCATAGGGGTATACACTGCGACAGCACTAAAGGAGTCAAACGTGATCAAGGTTGGCATTGTAGGCGGTACCGGCTATACCGGCGTAGAACTTTTACGCCTGCTGGCTCAGCATCCAGACGTCAGCGTCGAGGCGATTACCTCGCGTTCCGAGGCGGGCGTAAAAGTCGCGGAGATGTACCCCAATTTACGCGGCCATTACGATAGCCTGGCATTTAGTGAGCCCGATGCCGCCTTGCTGGGCGACATGGACGCGGTGTTTTTCGCCACGCCCCACGGCGTCGCCCACGCGCTGGCCGGTGATCTACTGGCACGCGGCACCCGCGTGATCGATCTTTCGGCCGATTTCCGCCTGCGCGATATTCCCGAATGGGAAGCCTGGTACGGCCAGCCCCACGGCGCGCCGGAACTCCTCAAGGAGGCCGTTTACGGCCTGCCGGAAGTGCACCGCGATGCCATCAAGAACGCCCGCTTGGTGGCCGTGCCCGGCTGCTACCCGACGGCGGTACAGCTGGGTTTTCTGCCGCTGTTGCAGGCCGACATGATTGATCCTGGCCAGCTGATCGCCGACTGCAAGACCGGCGTGACCGGCGCCGGGCGCGGCGCCAAGGTAGGCTCACTGCTGGCCGAAGCCAGCGAGTCGTTCAAGGCCTACGCCGCCAACGGCCACCGCCACCTGCCTGAAATCCGCCAGGGGCTTGCCGAGGCGTACAAGGGCGATATCAACCTCACTTTTGTTCCGCACCTAACGCCCATGATCCGCGGTATTCATGCCACACTCTATGGCCAGCTGACCGCCGAGCCGGACGACCTGCAGGCATTGTTTGAAACCTACTATGCCAATGAGCCCTTTGTTGACGTTATGCCTGCGGGCAGCCATCCCGAAACCCGCAGCGTCAAGGGTAACAACACCTGCCGCTTGGCCGTTCACCGCCCGGGTAATGGCAACACCGTCGTGGTGCTCTCGGTGATTGATAACCTGGTGAAAGGCGCGTCGGGTCAGGCCATTCAAAACCTCAACCTGATGTTTGGTCTCGACGAAAATCTGGGCCTGAAAGCACCGGCGCTGATGCCCTGATGCTTAACGCTTCTCCCCCAGCAAAAGTTGACCCTTTTGCTGGGTATTACCCATAATCAAACTGACAGACCCACGGTAATTTTTTACCTCCGATTTCCTCTGACGCTTGCGGGAGATATCCATGAGCAGTGCAGAATCTTTTGTTCCCACCCCGCTACTCCTGTCCGACAGCGCCCGTGCGCGCCTGAAGGCGCTGATGGCAGACGAAAAAAGCACCATGCTAAAACTGCGCGTCTACGTCACCGGCGGCGGCTGCTCGGGGTTTCAGTACGGCTTTGATTTCGCCGACAACGTTGCCGACGACGATACGCTCATCGAGTTTGGCGACTCCACGCTGGTGGTCGATCCGTTGTCTTACCAATATCTGGTCGGCTCTACCGTCGACTACGAAGAGGGCCTTGCCGGCGCGCGTTTTCGCGTGCAAAACCCCAATGCCACTTCTACCTGCGGCTGCGGCGCCTCCTTTATGGTGTAGCTATCTCTCCGCGTCGATAAAGCGTTAACGCCTGCCATCTTTCATTGCTTGACGCCTCGCCAGTTTCTCGCCAAGGTTAAAAAGACCAACAATAGCCTTAAGGTCAAGGCACGGGGCTATCCCGGCGCCTTTCCATCGGGCACCCATAAATACGGGGATAACATCATGGCGAATAAGAACACAGCAAATATCATGCAGCAGGCAAGCACCCGCACACCGCTAGCCAAAACCCTACTGGCCGCCGCCGTGGCACTGGGGATTGGCAGCGCCGGTGCGGTAATGGCGCAGGATAAACCCAGCGTTAACGTTGCCACCGACCCAAGTTTTGTGCCCTTCGAAATGCTCGATTCGGAAACCGATGAAATGATCGGTTTCGATATGGACATCATCAACGAAGTGGCCAAGCGCGCCGGGTTTGAGGTCAATCTGACCACCATGAAGTTTTCCGGGATCATTCCCGCCGTACAAACCGGCAGCCAGGAAATCGCTATTGCCGGCACCACCATCACTGAGAAACGCGCCAAGGTCGTTGATTTCTCGGATCCCTACTACGATTCCGGCCTGCGCCTGATCGTGCGTGAAGACAACGACGACATCGAAACGGTCGAAGATCTTGAAGGCAAATCAGTCGCCACTAAAATTGGCTCCACCAGCTACGACTACCTCACGGAAAAACTCGGCGACAGCGCTGATATCACGCCCTATCCCGGCACCTCAGACATGTACATGGCGCTTTTGGGCCGCAACGTTGACGCCGCCTTCTATGATGCCCCTAACGTCGCCTACTTTGCGCAAACCCAAGGGGATGGCCGCGCCAAGGTCCTGGGCCCGCTTTACGAAGGCCAGCAGTACGGCATTGTCTTTCATAAAGGCAGCCAGTGGTTAGAGCCGACCAACGACGCACTCGCCGCCATGAAAGAAGACGGCACCTACGACGAGATCTACACCAAATGGTTTGGCGAAAGCCCCGACGCCGAGTAATCATGGCGTTTTAATCCGCTTTATTTTTCAGGGCCGGAGAGCAGCGCTCCCGGCCCTGCGTTTTTTATCGTCCCTATTCAGGAGCAGACGACGTGGACGTTTCCTTCAATTTTGACTGGGCAGCCGCGATTGATTCAATCCCCCACCTGCTGCCCGGTATTCCCTGGACGCTGCTGATTTCCTTTGGCGGCCTTGCCTTCGGCTTTGTGATCGGTATTTTCTTCGGCCTTTTGCGTATCAGCCCGCTGCGCTGGCTGCGCTGGCTGGCGATTACCTACATCGAGATATTTCGCGGTACGCCGATTCTGGTGCAGGTACTGTTTATCTTCTACGGCTTACCCCAGCTGCTTGGCGGGCCAATCGACGCATTGACCGCAGGCATCGCCGCGATTGCGGTCAACTCCGGCGCCTACATCTCCGAAATCGTCCGCGGTGGCGTACAGTCCATCGAGCGCGGCCAGAGCGAAGCGGCACTGTCGCTGGGGCTCTCGCGCAGCCAGTCGTTTCGCTACGTCATCTGGCCCCAGGCCCTGCGCCGCATGATCCCGCCGCTGGGCAACCAGGCGATTATCAGCATCAAGGATACGTCGCTGTTTTCGGTCATCGGCGTCGGCGAGCTGGTACGCCAGGGCCAAATTTACATCGCCACCACCTTTACCGCCATGGAGGTGTATTTCATGGTGGCGCTTCTATACCTGGCCATTACCTGGACACTTTCCATCTTGCTTTCTCTGCTGGAACGCAAAGGCCTGGCCGGAGAATAAGGACCGCTCATGAACGCAACAACGCAACCTATTGTGAGCATGCAGAAGCTCAACAAACACTTTGGCAGCCTGCACGTGCTGAAGGATATCGACCTTGCCATCACCCCGGGAGAAGTCGTGGTAGTGATTGGTGCCAGCGGCTCGGGAAAATCCACGCTGATCCGCTGTATCAACGGCCTGGAAGAGTTTCAGCAGGGCACCCTCGAGGTAGATAGCAAGACCCTGCAGCCGCACGGCAAAAGCGGCCGTGCGCTGCAGCATATCCGTACCGAGGTCGGCATGGTGTTCCAGCAGTTCAACCTGTTTCCCCACCTCAGCGTGCGCGACAACATCACCCTGGCACCGCTTAAAGTTCGCGGCGTTAACCGCCAGGAAGCCAAGCAAACCGCCAACCGGCTGCTCGAACGCGTGGGCATCGAGGATCAGGCGGACAAATACCCCTCGCAGCTCTCCGGCGGTCAGCAGCAGCGCGTAGCGCTTGCCCGGGCGCTGGCCATGGAGCCGCGGCTGATGCTGTTTGACGAGCCTACCTCGGCGCTCGACCCGGAGATGATCGGCGAAGTCTTGGATGCCATGCGCGAGTTGGCCAAAGACGGCATGACCATGGTCATCGTGACCCACGAAATGGGCTTTGCCCGTGAAGTGGCCGACCGCGTGATTTACATCCATCAGGGGGAAATCACCGAGCAGGGCCCGCCTGAACAGCTGTTTGATGCTCCGCAGCATGAGCGCACCCAGGGCTTTTTGTCCCGGGTGCTCAAGCACTGACGCCTGCTCAACGGCGTTTTTTCGGGTTCATTCCCTGGCCGGCGTCGGGCGTATCAGGATTTCGTTGACGTCCACATGGGCGGGCTGGTCGAGGGCGTAGATCACCGCGTTGGCGATATCCTCATCTTGCATGGCATGGGCGGGGCGTTCGTCGAAGAAGGGCGTATCCACCATGCCGGGTTCGATCAGGGTGACGCGAATGCCCGTACCGCGCAGTTCTTCCCGCAGGTTGTAGCCGACGCCGGTCACCGCCCATTTGCTAGCGCTATACATGGAGCCGGGAATGGTGGCACGCCCGGCAGCAGAGCCGGTCAGCAGCACATGCCCCTGGCTTTGCTTAAGAGCGGGCAGCGTCGCCTGCAGAGTCAGGCCGACGCCATAAACGTTGGTCATCAGCATCTCCTTCCATTGCTCATGATCCGCCTCGCTGAAGCCGCCGGCTGAACCCCCGCGCCCGGCGTTGGCAAACACCACATCCAGGCGACCAAAGCGTTCCAGTGCCTGCTCGACCATGGCCTGCTGTTCCTGCATCGACGTCACGTCGCAGCTCACGGTGACGACCCGGTCCTTGCCGATCTCCTCGGCGAGCGCTTCGAGCTTATCCTGGCGGCGTGCCGCCAATACCAGTTTGTAACCTTTCTCGGCGGCGGCGCGGGCGGTGGCGGCACCGATACCGCTGGAGGCGCCGGTAATCAGCAATACACGATCATCCATACTGAGCTCCTGTTGAGTGACAGACGATGCTCCAGATTAACGCCGCTGGTCTCTTTCTCTCAAGGCTCTCTCAAGATCCTCTCAAGACGACACGTCTTCTCCCGGTATAGAAATACGGCTTATCTGCCCTTTTTTTCCTCAAGAATCCCGCTTCACGGGCTTTTTTTTGCCTGTGGATAGTATTTTTTTCCTTTCCGCTTTTTTTACCTGCCAGGCCCTGTCACGCGGGCGTTTAGCGGCGTTACGCAAGACACGCTCGGGTTGTTCACAGCCGCGGTAACAACACCGGTATGCAGCGGTGGAGAAGTTGTCATTATCTGCGCCTGTGGATAAGCACCCTCCTTATACACAGGTCCTCCAGCGCTTGTCCGCGCTCCACGCGCACCTTTCACGCGCATCTATCAACGCTCTATTTGATTGAGATATAAAGGGAATAATGGCTTTTCCACAGAATTCGTCCACACCAGTAGTTACAACAACAATAGAACTTCTTTTATTTATATATATATAGTTACTAAAAGCGCAGAACAGAAGAAAACCCGGTGTGGAAAAACCTGACGGTTACCCACAGGAGGTTTATACTCCCGGCCCTAGTCATTCAGCGCTGCTGCGCTTTTCACATCCGTGCCCAACGCACAAGACGAGGTGTTCTTTGAATTATCCCGACCGCTTTGACGTGATTGTCATCGGCGGTGGCCATGCGGGAACTGAAGCCGCATTGGCCTCCGCTCGTATGGGCTGTCAAACCCTGTTGCTGACCCACAACATCGAAACCCTGGGACAAATGTCGTGTAATCCCGCCATTGGCGGCATTGGCAAGAGCCATTTGGTCAAGGAAATTGATGCGCTGGGCGGCGCCATGGGGCTGGCAACGGATAAGGGCGGCATCCAGTTTCGCGTGCTCAACGCCCGCAAAGGCCCCGCCGTTCGTGCCACCCGTGCCCAGGCCGACCGCATTCGCTACAAAGCGGCCATTCGCAGTACCCTGGAAAACCAGTCGAATTTGACGATTTTTCAGCAGGCCGCCGGCGATTTGATCGTGGATGACAACACCGTGCGCGGTGTTGTCACCGAAACCGGCATCCACTTTCATAGCGACACCGTGGTGCTGTGCACCGGCACGTTCCTGGGCGGCGTTATCCACATCGGGCTGGATAAAACCCTTGGTGGACGCGCCGGCGATGCGCCCTCCAACGCACTGGCCGAGCGCCTGCGGGCACTGCCGTTTCGCGTTGATCGGCTGAAAACCGGCACCCCGCCACGCATCGATGCGCGAACGGTGGATTTTTCCAGGCTTGATGAACAGCCCGGTGATACGCCAACGCCGGTGATGTCGTATCTGGGCAATCGCGAGATGCATCCGCGCCAGATGAGTTGCCACATTGCCCATACCAATGCGCGTACCCACGAAATTATTCGCGCCAATCTGGATCGCTCACCGATGTATTCGGGTGATATCGAAGGCGTTGGCCCGCGCTATTGCCCGTCGATCGAAGACAAGGTCCACCGCTTTGCCGATAAAGACAGCCATCAGATTTTTATCGAACCCGAAGGGCTCGATACCCACGAGCTGTACCCCAACGGCATTTCCACCTCGCTGCCGTTTGACGTTCAGCTTGAGGTAGTGCGCTCCATCGAAGGGCTGGAAAACGCTCACATCACCCGGCCAGGCTATGCCATCGAGTACGATTTCTTTGATCCGCGCGATCTGAAACACTCGCTGGAAACCAAATTTATCCACAACCTGTTTTTTGCCGGCCAGATCAACGGCACCACCGGCTACGAAGAAGCCGGCGCCCAGGGGCTGTTAGCCGGGCTCAACGCCGCGCGCCGCGCATCAAACCTTGATGCCTGGTGGCCGCGCCGCGATGAAGCCTACCTTGGGGTACTGGTCGATGATCTGATCACCATGGGCACCAAAGAGCCCTACCGCATGTTTACCTCCCGGGCGGAATACCGGTTGCTGCTGCGCGAAGACAACGCCGATTTGCGCCTGACCGAAATTGGCCGCTCGCTGGGGCTTGTCGACGACGCCCGCTGGGAGGCATTCAGCGCCAAGCGCGAGGCGGTTGAGCAGGAAAACCAGCGGCTGTCCTCGATCTGGGTGCAGCCGAAATCGCCGGCGGGCGAGAGCCTGGCCAAAACGCTGGGCAAGCCGCTGGCGCGTGAATTCACTCTGCGCGACCTGCTCAAGCGGCCCGAGCTTGGCTACGCCGATATCGCCGCACTGCCGGGTATCGACGGCCAGCCGGTCCGCGATGACACCGTGGCCGAGCAGGTGCAGATTCAGGCCAAATATCAGGGCTATATCGACCGCCAGCAGGATGAAATTGACAAGCTCAAGCGCCACGAAGCCACGCCGCTACCGGAAAGTCTGGATTACAGCCAGGTCGACGGGCTTTCCAATGAGACGCGGCAGAAACTCGGCGATACCCGCCCCGCAACGCTGGCCCAGGCCGCGCGTATTTCCGGCGTGACCCCCGCTGCGGTCTCGATTCTGTTGATTCACCTGAAAAAACATCGCCTGCTGAACAAGGCCGAGGTGGCTAACGGATGAGCACTGCAACGCAAGGGCCGTCAGCGGCGCTGATAGCAACGCTGCCTGATACCGTCGCCGCGCGCCTGGACGACGGCCTTGATGCCTTGGGCATTACCGCCGATGACGAGCAGCGCCGCCGGCTATTGGGGCTGGTGGCCTTGTTGCACAAGTGGAACCGGGCTTATAACCTCACCGCGGTGCGCGACATTAACGAGATGGTCTCTCGCCACGTGCTCGACAGCGCCGCGGTGATGCCATTCATCCGCCCCACAACGCTGCTCGACGTGGGCGCCGGTCCGGGGTTTCCCGGGCTGGTGCTGGCGATTTTAATGCCTGAACTCAACGTGACGCTGCTCGATAGCAACGGCAAAAAGGTACGCTTTCAGCGTCAGGCGGTGATGGAGCTGGGGCTGGATAACGTCACCCCGGAACAAGTTCGGGTTGAGTCATTCGAAGCCGGTGGTTTTGATCAGGTGATCTCCCGCGCCTTTGCCAGTCTGGAAGATTTCATTACCCTGACACGCCAACTACCCGCAGCGGGCGGGCGCTGGCTGGCGATGAAAGGCCCCGGAGCCGACGACGAGCTCGAAGCCCTGCCCGCAGGAGTGACGCTTGCGCATCGCCACCGGCTCGACGTGCCTTTTGCTACCGCCGAGCGGCAACTTTTGATTCTGACCCCGTAAGGAGAGCCGTAAGTGAGCCAGATCATTGCCCTGACCAACCAGAAAGGCGGCGTTGGCAAGACCACTTCCGCCGTCAATCTTGCGGCCAGTCTGGCGGCACTTGGACGCCGCGTATTGCTGGTGGATCTTGACCCTCAGGGGCATGCCAGCATGGGCAGCGGTATCGACAAGCACACGCTGGAGACCAGCGTGCTCGACGTACTGCTGGAAGATACTGCTGCTCAGCAGGCCATCGTCCGGGATCTGCCGGCGGGCTATGATGTGCTGCCGGGCAACGGTGACCTGACCGCGGCAGAGGTCGAACTACTGCAGCTTGATGAGCGCCAGAGCCGCCTGGCCAGCGCCCTGAAAGCACTAAGCGACGATTACGACGTGATGCTGATCGACTGCCCGCCGTCGCTTAACATGCTCACGGTCAATGCGCTGACCGCCGCGGACGGCGTGCTGATCCCGCTGCAGTGCGAGTTTTACGCCCTGGAAGGGCTCTCGGCCCTGCTGGATACCATCGAGCAGATCAAAGAAAGCATCAACCCGACGCTTGAAATTTCGGGTATCCTGCGCACCATGTACGATAAGCGCATGAGCCTGACCCGCGAGGTTGACAGCCAGCTGCGCGGCTATTTCGGCGATAAACTGCTCAAGGCGACCATTCCGCGCAACGTCAAGCTCGCCGAAGCGCCAAGCCACGGCCTGCCGGTGAACCATTACGCCCGGTTCTCACGCGGCAGCCAGGCCTATCGCGTACTCGCCAAGGAAATGCTTCAGCGGCTGGCGCTTTAATACACGAGTGCTTTGATGAACGTTCGGTTGATGACGAGGAAAAGCGAATGACGCGTAAACGTGCGCTGGGGCGCGGGCTGGACGCTCTGATCGGCGCCGGTGCCCGCCACCGTGATGGTTTGGAACTGACCGCTGAAGCGACCAGCTTCGCCCTTGATGATGCGACGGCGGTGCCCGCCGGCGATGCCGAAGCAACTGTCGAGCGTCTTGAGCGACTGCCGCTGGGCCAGCTCGCTCGGGGCAAATATCAGCCACGGCGCGACTTTCATCCCGAAGCGCTTGAAGAACTGGCCGACTCCATTCGCGCCCAGGGCGTCATGCAGCCCATCGTGGTGCGCGCGGTGGGTGAGCAACGCTACGAAATCATTGCCGGTGAACGCCGCTTTCGTGCCGCCCAGCTTGCCGAACTCGACGTTATTCCCGCGATTATTCGTGACGTGGGCGACGACGTCGCGCTGGCGCTTTCGCTGATTGAAAACATTCAGCGTGAAAACCTCAACGCGATAGAAGAAGCGCTGGCGTTCAAGCGCCTGAGCGACGAGTTCTCGCTCACCCAGCAGCAAATTGCCGATACCGTGGGCAAATCGCGCACCCAGGTCGCCAACCTGCTGCGCCTGTTGAGTCTGGAAACCGACGTGCAGACCCTGCTGGAACGCGGCGATCTGGATATGGGGCATGCCCGGGCGCTGCTCGCGCTTGAAGGCCAACAGCAGCGCCGTGTGGCCCACGACGTCGTCAATCAGGACCTGACCGTGCGTGCTACCGAAGCGCTGGTGAAAAACGTGGCGGCACAGACGGCGTCTCCTCCCAGGAAGCCGGCCGCCCAGGCAAATTCGTCCGACGTGGCGGGCCTGGAAACCCGGCTTAGCGAACAGCTGGGTGCACCGGTTTCCATCAAACAGGGCAAAAAAGGCAAGGGCGCGCTGACCATCCGCTACACCAGCCTTGAAGAACTGGACGGTATCCTCGGGCATATTCGCTAGCAGGCTTATTAAATCTGGCGCGTCCAACTGCGCTAAAATCTTGCGTATTGGTCGCAAAATAGCGCGATAACGTCGAAAAAATGCGCTGTTCGGTTGAAGGAGTGATAGCGCTTCCCTATAATCGCGCATGATTTTGCAGGCTGTGATCACACGGGCTTGCGCCCTTGAGACGCATGCTCTGGAACATGGCCTGAATGACGATGCAACGAAACCGACTCAAGCGCCGCCGGGGGTATGTCTACCGGCTGGCCATCGCCCAGGCAGGCGTGACCCTTGCCGGCATGCTCTGGGGCTTCATCGCGGACGGTGGCGATGGCGTGTTATCAGCGCTTAAGGGCGCGCTCGTTGCCATCATCCCGCAGGCCATGTTCGTGCTGCGGGCGGGTATCCTGAACCCTCGCCTGGGTGCGTTACAGGGCGCCAAGCGCCTGTTACGCGCCGAAATGGGTAAGTTTGGTTTGACGGTGGCGCTTTTCACGCTGTTATTTGTCGCAGCGCCCCCTTCAAACCCCGCTTTCTTCTTTAGTGCTTACGTAGCGGTCGTTCTCACGCATTGGCTGGGTCCCTGGCTTTTGCGGCGGCAACGCTCAACTTATCGAGGTAACTAGCGTCATGGCAGCAGGAAACGTAGTCGCGCCAGCTGATTATATCCAGCACCACTTGCAGAACCTGACATTCGGGCTGCATCCGGACAACGGCTGGTCGTTTGCACAAAACGCCGCAGAGGCTAGCGACATGGGCTTCTGGGCTATCCACGTTGACACCATGGGCTGGTCCATCGCCATGGGTTTTCTGTTTATCTGGCTGTTTCGCAAAGTGGGCAACGCTGCGACAACCGGCGTGCCCGGCATGATGCAGAACATCGTCGAAATCACGTTCGAGTTTATCGAAGGCCTGACCCGCTCTACCTTCCGTAACGAAAACCCCATTATCGGGCCGCTGGCACTGACGCTGTTCGTCTGGATCCTGATGATGAACACGCTCAAGATCATTCCGGTCGACTACTTCCCCGGCGTGTTCGCAAGCCTGGGCGTCGATCAGATGAAAATCGTGCCGACCACCGATCTCAACGCCACGTTTGGCATGGCGCTGGGCGTGTTCCTGCTGGTGCTTTACTACAACTTCAAGATTAAAGGTGTCGCCGGCTTTGCCCGCGAGCTGTCGCTCAAGCCGTTCAACCACTGGGCGCTGATCCCGTTCAACCTGCTGCTTGAAGTTGTCGCGCTGCTGGTTCAGCCGTTCAGCCTTGCGATGCGTCTGTTCGGCAACATGTTTGCCGGCGAAGTGATCTTCATCCTGATCGCCCTGCTGCCGTTCTGGGCTATCTGGCTGTTGGATGTGCCCTGGGCTATCTTCCACATTCTGATAGTCACCCTGCAGGCCTTCATCTTTACCGTGCTGTCCGTTGTGTACCTGAACGCTGCACACGAACGCCATTAACCAAGCAACACTTTTAAACCCATAACCTGACCTAACCTCTAGGAGTACTACCATGGAACTCATCTACGTTGCCGCTTCCCTCATGATCGGCCTGGGCGCTTTGGGCACCGGCATTGGCTTCGCCATCCTGGGTGGCAAGCTGATCGAAGCTACTGCGCGTCAGCCGGAAATGGGTGATGAGCTGCAGGTTAAAACCTTCCTCATGGCAGGTCTGCTCGACGCCGTGCCGATGATCGGCGTTGGTATCGCGATGTACCTCATCTTCGTTGTTGCCGGTTAAACAAGTTTGACCGGGCGCTGGCCGCTCGGTTTTGTTTCACTCCGGTCGCCACGAACTTGTCAGAGGTACACCCCTGTGAATATCAACATGACGCTAATCGGGCAGACGATCGCCTTCGCGATCTTTGTCTGGTTTTGCATAAAGTATGTGTGGCCGCCGATCAGCAATGCGCTCCATGAGCGCCAGAAGAAAATTGCTGATGGTCTGGACGCAGCCAGCCGTGCATCTCGCGACCTTGAAATGGCGCAAGAGCAGGCAGAGAAGACGCTGCGTGAAAGCAAAGAGCAGGCGTCGCAGCTTCTCGAGCAGGCGAATACCCGTTCCGCGCACATTGTCGAAGATGCACGCGAGCAGGCTCGCGCCGAAGGCGAGCGCATGATTACCGGTGCTCGCTCCGCTATCGAGCAGGACATGCAGCGCGCTCGCGAAGAGCTGCGCGCCCAGGTCGCCCATCTTGCGGTACTCGGCGCCGAGCGCGTGCTGGAAGGTGCTGTCGACGAGAAAGCGCATCGCAAGCTGCTTGATGAGCTGGCTGCCGAACTGTAAGGAGGTGAACCATGGCGGAACAATTTACCGTCGCTCGTCCTTACGCCAAGGCAGCGTTTGAATATGCGCGCGATCACGATGCGCTACCGGCCTGGTCTGACGCACTGACCCTGCTGGGTCAAGTGACGCTCGACGCAGATGCGAGCCGTCTGCTGAGCAGCCCCCGGCTGGCCAACGAGCAGAAAGTCGCCTTTCTGACCGGCCTGCTGGCGGACGGCAAAGCAGCCAAGGGAGCAGGGAAAGGCCTCGAGCGTTTCCTTGCCAACCTGGCGGGGCAGCATCGCCTCGGCGCCCTTGGCGCCATTGCCGCTCAGTTTGAACAGCTGCGCGCGGAGCACGAGCAGCGTATCGACGTAAACGTGACGTCAGCCTTTAAGCTCGATGAGAAGCAGCAAACGACGCTGCTCAACGCGCTTAAAAAACGTCTGAATCGCGACATCTCTATTACCACTCAGGTGGACAAGTCGCTGATTGGCGGCGCCATCCTGCGCGCCGGCGATACCGTTATCGACGGCTCGGTGCGCGGTCGATTGAACCGCCTTTCCGAAGCGCTGACCACTTGAGTTTGAGGGACATGGCATGCAGCAACTGAATCCTTCCGAGATCAGCGACATCATCAAGCAGCGTATCGAGAAGCTTGACGTCGCATCCGAAGCCCGTAATCAGGGCACCATCGTCAGCGTTTCCGACGGTATCGTGAAAGTTCACGGCCTCGAAGACGCGATGTTTGGTGAAATGATTGAATTTCCCGGCAGCATTTTCGGCATGGTGCTCAACCTTGAGCGCGATTCCGTTGGCGCTGTAGTACTGGGTGACTACCTGCAGCTTGAAGAAGGCATGGTCGCTCAGTGCACCGGCCGCATTCTTGAAGTGCCGGTCGGCCCCGAACTGATTGGCCGCGTAGTTGACGCGCTGGGTAACCCCATCGACGGCAAGGGCGACATCAACGCCAAGATGACCGACGCGGTAGAAAAAGTCGCGCCCGGCGTTATCACCCGCCAAAGCGTTGACCAGCCGATCCAGACCGGTTTCAAGGCGATCGACGCCATGGTGCCGATCGGCCGCGGTCAGCGTGAGCTGATCATCGGTGACCGTCAGATCGGTAAGTCGGCGATTGCCATCGACGCCATCATCAACCAGAAAGGCAAGGGTGTTACCTGCGTTTATGTGGCCATCGGCCAGAAGCAGTCGACCGTTGCCAACATGGTGCGCAAGCTCGAAGAGCACGGCGCGATGGAGCACACCATCATCGTTGCCGCCGGCGCTGCCGACCCGGCACCCATGCAGTTCCTCGCGGCCTACGCCGGTTGCACCATGGGCGAATACTTCCGCGACCGTGGCGAAGATGCCCTGATCGTGTATGACGATCTGTCCAAGCAGGCCGTGGCGTACCGTCAGGTATCGCTGCTGCTCCGCCGTCCGCCGGGCCGTGAAGCCTACCCGGGCGATGTGTTCTATCTCCACTCGCGTCTGCTCGAGCGTGCCGCTCGCGTGAACGTCGACTACGTCGAGAAGTTCACCAACGGTGAAGTGAAGGGCAAGACCGGTTCGCTGACCGCGCTGCCGATCATCGAGACCCAGGGCGGCGACGTGTCCGCGTTCGTTCCGACCAACGTGATTTCGATCACCGACGGTCAGATCTTCCTGCAGACCGATCTGTTCAACTCAGGGATCCGTCCGGCCATCAACGCAGGCCTTTCGGTCTCGCGCGTGGGCGGCTCGGCGCAGACCAAGATCGTCAAAAAGCTCGGCGGCAACATTCGTCTGGCGCTGGCGCAGTATCGCGAGCTGGCGGCATTCTCGCAGTTTGCCTCGGATCTTGACGAAGCCACGCGTAAGCAGCTTGAGCACGGTCAGCGCGTGACCGAGCTGATGAAGCAAAAGCAGTATTCGCCGATGTCCGTGGCGCAAATGGCGCTGTCGCTGTATGCCGCCAACGAAGGCCATCTGGACGACGTTGACGTAGCCAAGGTGCTGGACTTTGAAAACGCCCTGCACGACTACGCCAAGGCTGAGCACGCAACGCTGCTGGATCAGATCAACGAATCTGGCGACTACGGCGATGAGATCAAGGCTGGCCTGAAGTCGGTTCTTGAACAGTTCAAGGCCACTCAGACCTGGTAAAGCGCCTGGCTCACCTTGCAGGGTGAGCCTGCCTTCTTCTCTGAGAGCCACGAACGAAAGGTAGATCGCTATGGCAGCTGCAAAAGAGATACGCACCCAGATCGGGAGCATCAAAAATACGCAGAAGATCACCAGCGCCATGGAAATGGTCGCTGCATCGAAAATGCGTAAAGCACAAGATCTGATGAAGGCCAGCCAGCCTTACGCCCGGCAGATCCGCAACGTGGTGGCCCACATTGCCGATGCCAACCCCGAGTACAAGCACGCCTATACGGTGGCGCGTGACGAGGTCAAGCGCGTCGGTTATATCGTGGTGTCGTCGGATCGTGGTCTTTGCGGTGGCTTGAATACCAACCTGTTCAAGACCGCGGTGAAAGACGCCGCCGCCTGGCGTGACCAGGGCGCAGAGCTCGAGTTCTGTGCGCTGGGCAGCAAGGCGAGCAGCTTTTTCAACAAATATGGCGGCAAGCTGGTGGCAGCCAAAAGTGGCCTGGGTGAAACACCCCGGGCCGACGATCTGATTGGTAGCGTCAAGGTCATGCTCGAAGCATATGACGAAGGCCATCTCGACCGCCTGTACGTGGTGAATAACGAATTCGTTAACACCATGACGCAGCGGCCGACGGTGCGCCAGCTTCTGCCGTTGTCGTCCGACGTGGGCGACGACGAGCAGGATCAGGAAAATGCCCGTCCCCGAAGCTGGGACTACCTGTATGAACCGGATGCCAAGGCGTTGCTCGATAGCCTGCTGGTTCGCTTTATCGAATCGCAGGTATATCAGGCGGTTGTGGAGAACGGCGCCTGCGAGCAGGCGGCGCGCATGATTGCCATGAAGAGCGCCACCGACAACGCCGGCGACCTGGTCGACGATCTGGAAATGGTATACAACAAGGCCCGTCAGGCCGCCATTACCCAGGAAATTTCTGAAATCGTCGGCGGTGCCGCTGCCGTATAACGCCTCGGGAGGTACTACCTCCCGGCACACAGGTTTCATTTGCAGGTTTTAAAGAGGAACCAAGATGAGCGGACATATCGTACAAATCATCGGCGCGGTGATTGACGTAGAGTTCCCGCGGGACTCGGTGCCCAGGGTCTACGACGCGCTGGACGTCTCCCAGTCCGAGACGGTTCTGGAAGTCCAGCAGCAGCTGGGCGACGGCGTCGTGCGCACCATCGCCATGGGCACCACCGAAGGGCTCAAGCGCGGCACTGAAGTAAGCAGCACCGGTGCCGCAATTTCTGTCCCCGTGGGCAAGGCCACCCTTGGCCGCATCATGAACGTACTCGGTGAGCCCATCGATGAGGCGGGCGAGATCGGCGAAGAAAAACGCATGCCGATCCACCGCAAGGCGCCGGGTTACGCCGACCAGGCAGCGTCTGAAGAGCTGCTGGAAACCGGTATCAAGGTCATCGACCTGATATGCCCCTTCGCCAAGGGCGGTAAAGTTGGCCTGTTCGGCGGCGCCGGCGTGGGTAAAACCGTCAACATGATGGAGCTTATCCGCAACATTGCCACCGAGCATAGCGGTTACTCCGTGTTTGCCGGCGTGGGCGAGCGTACCCGTGAGGGTAACGACTTCTACCACGAAATGACCGACTCCAACGTTATCGACAAGGTATCGCTGGTCTACGGCCAGATGAACGAGCCGCCGGGTAACCGTCTGCGCGTGGCGCTGACCGGCCTGACCATCGCTGAAAACTTCCGTGATGAAGGCGGCGACGTACTGCTGTTCGTGGATAACATCTACCGCTATACGCTGGCGGGCACCGAAGTATCGGCGCTGCTGGGTCGTATGCCGTCCGCGGTGGGTTACCAGCCGACGTTGGCCGAGGAAATGGGCGTTCTGCAGGAACGTATCACCTCGACCAAAGATGGCTCGATCACCTCCGTGCAGGCCGTTTACGTGCCCGCGGATGACTTGACCGATCCGTCGCCGGCGACCACCTTCTCGCACCTGGACGCCACCGTGGTACTCGCGCGTTCGATTGCCGAGCTGGGTATCTACCCCGCGATCGACCCGCTGGACTCAACCTCGCGTCAGCTGGACCCGCAGGTTGTCGGCGATGAGCACTACGCCATTGCCCGCGGCGTGCAGGGCGTGCTGCAGCGCTACAAGGAGCTCAAGGACATCATCGCGATTCTGGGCATGGACGAGCTGTCTGACGAAGACAAGCTGTCCGTTTCCCGGGCGCGTAAAATCCAGCGCTTCCTGTCGCAGCCGTTCTTCGTTGCCGAAGTCTTTACCGGTTCACCGGGTACGTACGTGTCGTTGAAAGACACCATCGCCGGTTTCCAGGGCATCCTGAACGGTGAATACGACGAGCTGCCGGAGCAGGCCTTCTACATGGTCGGCACTATCGACGAAGCCGTCGAGAAAGCCAACAAGATGCAGAAGTAATCCCGTTCACCAGGGGGATTCGCCATGGCGAATAGCTTTACTTGCAATATCGTCAGCGCCGAAGCATCCATCTACTCAGGCAGCGTTGAGCAGGTGATTGCTTCAGGCACGTCGGGTGATCTCGGCGTTTTGCCGGGGCACGCCCCGCTGCTGACGTCGTTGAAACCGGGGCCGGTACGCGTGAAGTTTGACGGCGGCAACGAGGAAAACTTCTTCGTTTCCGGCGGCTTCATGGAAGTGCAGCCTGACGTGGTTACGATCCTTGCGGACTCGGCCATTCGTGCGCACGACCTCGACGAGGCCGCCGCCGAAGAGTCACGCCGCGAGGCGCTCAAGGCCTTTAACGACAAGTCTGCCGAGCTTGACTATACTCGAGCGTCCGCAGAGCTTGCCGAGGCCGTTGCCAAGCTGCGTACTATCCAGCTGTTGCGCAACAGGGGTCGCTAGCCACACCAGGCAACCCGGCCAGACCCACGCCCCTTGAGTCCCTCGACGGATTCAAGGGGCGTTTTTTTTGTCTGTTAAGATAGCCACAAACGCATGCTTGCGATCACGCTATTGTTTGAACGACCTGTTCTGCTGATACACCTACCGCTTGGAGGATAACCATGGCACTTAATGATAATACCCTGGAAGCGGTAAAAGATGATCTGCTGGCCCTGATTGCCCCCACGTCACAGGCCGACGATGCGGCACCGGCCGATATGCCCGGTCGCGAGGCGGTGGCTGATCGGCTCAGCGAGATCCGTTCGCCCGACATCGGTGAGGTGCTGGAAACCCTGATCGAGGAAGACGACGCCCTCGACGTGGCGGTGACCACGCTGGACATTCTGGCCACCGACCGGGCGGCCAACGTGCTGGGCTATCTGCCCGGCGACTATCAGCTGCTTATCGTGGGCACGCTCGACGATAGTCAGGTGTTGAAGCTGCTCGAAGAAATGGGCTCGGATGAGCGTGCCGACCTCTTCAACCTGCTGGATGACGACCGCCGCGAAGCGCTGCTGCGGCGCATGGCCCGCAAGGAGCGGGAAGAACTCAAGCGCCTGGCCAGCTATGAGGAAGGCTGCGCCGGCGCCATCATGACCTCTGACTATGTGGCCATCGCCAGCGGCATGACGGTATCCCAGGCGCTGATGCGCGTGCGCCAGACCGCCCCGGACGCGGAAACGGTCTACCAGCTTTACGTGCTTTCAAACGACGGTGAGCTGATCGGCACCATGTCGCTGCGCCAGCTGATGGTGGCGCGCCCCGGCGCGGTGGTGGACGACATCATGATCAAGGATGTGATCAGCGCCGCGGTGGATGAGCTGCAGGAAGAAGTGGCGCGTATCGTGGCGCGCTACGACCTGATCGCGCTGCCGGTAATCGATATCGACAACCGTATGGTCGGCATCGTTACCCACGATGACGCCATGGACGTGGTTGAATCCGAGGCCACCGAAGATATCCACAAGGGGATGTCCATCGGCCAGCTGGAAGACGGCATCAGCCGTGTACCGCTGTGGACACTTTACCGCAAACGGGTGATGTGGCTGGTGCTGCTGGTATTTGCCAACCTGTTTTCCGGTGCCGGCATTGCCTACTTTGAAGACACCATTGCCGCCCAGGTCGCGCTGGTATTTTTCCTGCCGCTATTGATCGGCAGCGGTGGTAACGCCGGCGCCCAGGCGGCCACGCTAATGGTGCGCGGCATGGCCACCGGCGATGTGGGCGGGAAGGACTGGGGCAAACTGCTGGGGCGCGAACTGCTGGTGGCCGGCTCGCTGGGTCTGACCATGGCGATCGCGGTGACGCCGATCGGCATCATGCGCGGCGGCGACGCAGTCGCATTCATCGTGGCCACCAGCATGATTACCATCGTGCTGTTCGGCAGCCTGCTGGGGATGTGCCTGCCGTTTGTGCTGGAGCGCTTCAAGATCGACCCGGCCACGGCTTCGGCACCGCTGGTGACAACGCTGATCGACGCCTCCGGCGTGGTGATCTATTTCAGCATCGCCACGGCCGTGTTGTCCAACGTCGCCGGCTAGCCGGTGGCGCTGCTGGTGGCGCGGGTAATCAGCAGTATTTCGACGTTGCCCAGCCATTCGACGTCGTCGGCCAGCGCCTTGAGCTGGCTGGCCAGGCATTGCGGCGGCTGCTGAATCTCATCGCCGATGATCAGCGAGACCGAGACCTGGCCGTTCAGGTAGTGCAGCTGCAGCTCGGCGCGGGTGCGCCATATCGGATTGGCGTACCAGCGTTCGTCCAGCGTCGCTTCGACCTCGGGGCGTAGCGGCAGGCCCGGCAGGCGGCTGGGATCGCCTTCGCCGGCGTCGTCTTCGGGATCGACGTGGAAGGTGACGTCGGTCAGCGCGGGAAAGGCATGGCGCAGGCGACGGCTGACTTCGTTGCCGATTTCGTGGGCTTCCGAGACGCTGACGCGTTGCGCGACCACCACGTGCAAGTCGACCATCACCCAGCCGGCCGACTGGCGGGTGCGCAGGTCGTGCACGCTCTCGACGCCCGGCACGCTCTCGGCAACCTCATGCATCTGCTGCTGAGTGTCATCGGGCAGCGCGGTATCCACCAGTTCGCGGGCGGATTCCCAGAGCAGATCCCAGCCGACTTTCCCCACCAGCAGGCCGACGATAATCGCGGCCACGGCGTCGACCCAGCCCAAGCCAAACTGCGCGGCAATCATCGCCACCAGCACCACTACGGTCGACAGAGCATCGCTGCGCGAATGCCAGGCGTTGGCTTCCAGCAGCCTGGATTTGACCCGCTTGGCCACGCGCAGGGTGTAGCGAAAGATCCACTCTTTAGAGAGCAACGCAAGGCCGGCAAGCAGGATCGCCCAGATGCCCGGTGCGCCGATGCCTTCGCCGCTGAACAACCGCTCAAGGCTCGACCAGGCAATGCCGCCGGCGACAAAGATCAGCACGCTGCCCAATAGCAGCGTGGTCAGCGTTTCGATGCGGCCATGGCCGTAAGGGTGATCGTGGTCGGGCCCCTGGCGGCCGTAATGAATGCCCGCAAGGACAAAGGCGTCGGTAACCAGATCGGAAAACGAGTGGATGCCGTCGGCAATCAGCGCCGCCGAGCCGACCCAGGAACCGACAACAACCTTGGCCACGCTGAGTACGCCGTTAAGCCAGGCACCCACATAGGTAACGTGTTTGGCTTCGCGGCTCATTTGTTCTGCCTGGGTGTCGGCATTAGCGCTCATAAATAACCTTTAACAACGTGCAGCGCTCCTCGTGGCGCGGCGGCCCATTGTAGCGCAACACCCTACCATCGCGCAGCTGGGCAGGGCGGACAATGCGGCGGCAGACGTGTATTCTTGGGCGCCAGTTATTCACCGTCAACGAATGGTTTTTTTCTAACTGGTTTTCTCTTACTAATTTCCTCAGGGTTATGCATGGATTGGTTACAGGTCATCGTATTAGCCGTGGTGCAGGGGTTCACCGAGTTTTTGCCGGTATCGAGTTCGGCCCATTTGATTCTGGTGCCGGCGTTAACCACCTGGGAAGACCAGGGGCTGGCGTTCGACGTAGCCCTGCACATGGGCAGCCTGCTGGCGGTGATCGCCTATTTTCGCCGTGAGATTTTTGCCATGCTGCAAAGCAGCTTTGCCGCGCTTAAAGGCAAGGCCGTGGATCGCGATGCCCGGCTGGCGCTGGGGGTGGCGCTGGCCACGCTGCCGGTCTGTGTTATCGGCCTGCTGCTGCACGACGTGGTGAAGGATAACATGCGCTCCACGCTGATTATCGGCGTCGCGCTGATCGGCTTTGGCCTGCTGTTGGGCTACGCCGATTGGGGCCATAAAGGCAGCCGCGACGAGTATCAGCTGCGCTGGCGCGATATCGCGCTGATCGGCCTGGCCCAGGCGCTGGCGCTGATTCCCGGCACGTCGCGCTCGGGTATTACCATCACCGCCGCGCTGATGCTGGGCATGAGCCGTGAGGCCGCAGCGCGGTTTTCCTTTCTGCTTTCGATCCCCGTGATCGTGCTGGCCGGCGGCATGGAAGCCATCACTCTCGGTCGCCAGGCCGCGCCGGTTGACTGGCTGACCCTGCTCTCGGGCACGGCGCTTGCGGGCATCAGCGCCTATCTGTGTATCCACCTCTTTCTGGCGTTCATCAAGCGGCTGGGCATGCAGCCCTTCGTGATCTACCGCATTGTGCTGGGCGTATGGCTGCTGTGGTTGTTTTATGGCTAAGCGGTTCAGACAGCAGCAATTTAGGGTTAAAAGGGTTAGACAACAGGACAGGTAATCAACATGCGACATATAACCGTCAGGGCACTGGCAGCAGGGCTTGGTCTCATCGCGCTGGCGCTGGTTGCCGGCTGCTCTCAGGGCGAGCAGACGCTGACTACGCCGGTCAGTTTTGAAGGCGGCGTATTTGGCAGTTTTTATCAGGTCAGCGTGTCGGACCCGCTGACCCAAAGCGACGCCGACGCGCTGGAAGAGGGCTTTCTGGCCGAGCTTGAGAGCGTCGATGAAGCCATGTCGACCTACCGCGACGACAGCGATCTGGTGGCCTTCAATCACGCGCCGCTGGACGAGTGGCAAACGCTGCCGGCACCGCTGATCAAGGTGATGGCGATCAGCCAGCAGGTGGCCCGGCAAAGCGACGGCGCCTTTGACGTGACCATTGGCGGATTGGTCAACCTGTGGAGCTTTGGCCCCGAAGCCGAACCCAAGGCAATTCCTGACGAGGACGAGCTTGACGCGCGCCTTGAACAGGTGGGCTTTGACGCCCTGAACGTCGATACCGATGCCAATCGGGCGCGGCGTACCCGGGACGTATTCGTCGACCTTTCCGCCGTGGCCAAGGGCTACGGCACCGACCGCGTGGCGCATTACCTTGACCAGCAGGGCATTGAGAACTATCTGGTTAATCTGGGCGGTGACCTGATCACCCACGGTTATCGCGACGCTGACGCGCAAACGCCCTGGCATATCGGCATTGAAAAACCTCAGGCAAAACAGCGCAGCGCGCAGTACGTGATTCCCCTGTCGGATATGTCGGTGGCCACCTCGGGCGACTACCGCAACTATTTCGAGCAGGACGGCCAGCGCTTTTCGCACACCATTGATCCGCGCACCGGGCGGCCGATTACCCACTCGCTTGCCTCGGTTACCGTGGTGCACCCGTCCAACGCCCGGGCCGACGCCTGGGCCACGGCAATGACCGTGCTGGGCGATAAGGAAGGCATGGCGCTGGCTCAGGCGCTGGATCTCAAGGTGCTGATGCTGATCCGTGATGGTGACAGCTGGCAGAGTCTGGCAAGCCCCGCCTTTGCCGCGTTTTTCGGCCGCGAGTTTATGGCGGATCATCAGATCAAGGTGGCTGACGAGCCCGCCGCAGACACACAAGGATAATCCCATGCATGATGAGTTGGATGTTGTCGTTCTCGCCGCCGGCAAAGGTACGCGCATGCGCTCCAGCCTGCCCAAGGTGCTGCACCCGCTAGCCGGCAAGCCAATGGTGCGCCACGTGCTGGATACGGCATATGGCCTGTCCCCTCAGCGCACCCACGTGGTGATTGGTCACGGTGCTGACGTGCTGCGTGAAGCGTTGGCCGAGCTACCGGTACGCTTCAGCGTACAGACCGAGCAGCGGGGCACCGGCCACGCGGTAGCGCAAACGCTGGATCACCTGGGGCACGGCAAGGTGCTGGTACTGTACGGCGACGTGCCGCTGATCCGCCGCGACACCCTGTCCGCGCTGCTTGAGCGCGTCGACGAGCAGCATCTGGGTCTGTTGACCGTAACGCTGGATAATCCCGACGGCTACGGGCGCATCGTGCGCAACGCGGCCGGCAGCGCGGTGGCTATCGTCGAACAAAAAGATGCCAGTGCCGATCAGCTGACGTTGACCGAATGCAATACCGGCATCATGGCGATGACCGCCGCCCAGCTGAAACGCTGGCTGCCGAAGCTGTCGGCCGACAACGCCCAGGGCGAATATTACCTGACCGACGTGATCGCCATGGCTGCCGCCGAAGGCGTGAGCGTGTCGACTGCTCAGCCGGCGACCCAGGTCGAGGTCGAAGGGGTCAACAACCGCGCGCAGATGGCGCACCTTGAGCGCGCCTGGCAAGGCCGCTACGCCCGGCAGTTGATGGCCGAGGGCGTGGCGTTGGCCGACCCCGCGCGGCTGGACGTGCGCGGCACGCTGACCTGCGGCCACGACGTGTTTATCGACGTGGGCTGCGTGTTTGAAGGCGATGTCAGCCTGGGCGAGGGCGTACACATCGGCCCCTACTGCGTGATTAAACATGCCACCATCGGCGCGGAAAGCGTGGTGGAAAGCCACAGCGTGCTGGAACACTGCGTAGCGGCCGGACGCAACCAGATTGGCCCCTACGCGCGGCTGCGCCCGGGCACACGCCTGGCGGTTGCCGCCAAGGTGGGTAACTTCGTTGAAACCAAAAACGTGGACGTTGGCGAAGGCAGCAAGATCAATCATTTAAGCTACGTGGGCGACGCCACCCTGGGGCGCGGGGTGAATATTGGCGCGGGCACCATCACCTGCAACTACGACGGCGCCAACAAGCACCGCACCCGGATCGACGATTACGCCTTTATCGGCTCCAATACCGCACTGGTGGCGCCGGTGAACGTGGGCCGGGGCGCCACGGTGGGCGCCGGCTCGACCATTGCCCGAGACGTTGGCGACCATGCGCTGGGCATTACCCGCGCGCCCCAGCGTGAAAAGGCCGACTGGCCGCGCCCCGCCAAACGTGACTGAGACTGTTTTTACGCATTGACGATTACGGCTGAACAAGGAGAAACGCCATGTGTGGCATTGTCGCCGCCGTTGCCCAGCGCAACGTTCAAGGTATATTGCTGGAAGGCCTCAAGCGCCTGGAATATCGCGGCTACGACTCTGCCGGCATGACGATAATGTGCAATGAAGCGCTGACCCGCCACCGCGCCGTGGGCAAGGTCGCAGCGCTCGACGCCTGTCTGCAGCAGGAGCCGCTGCCGGGCACCGCCGGTATTGCCCACACCCGCTGGGCCACCCACGGCAAGCCCACTCAGGCAAATGCGCATCCGCACCATAGCGACGCCCAGGTCGCGGTAGTGCATAACGGCATCATCGAAAATTTCGAGGCGCACCAACGGCGCTTGCAGGCGGATGGCTACGTCTTCACCTCGGAAACCGATAGTGAAGTCATCGCCCACTTGCTGGCGGAAACGCTGACGGCCGGCGTCACGCTGTTTGCCGCGGTGCAGCAAATCATGCATACCCTGGGCGGCGCCTATGCGCTGGGCGTGATGAGCCCGCAGGAGCCTGGCGTAGTGGTCGGCGCGCGTCAGGGCAGCCCGCTGGTGGTGGGTGTGGGCATCGACGAAGCGTTTCTGGCGTCCGACCCGCTGGCGCTGCTGCAGGTCACCGACCGCTTTATTTACTTGGAAGAAGGCGACATGGTCGAGCTGGGCGCCGGCGGCAGTGTGCGTATCGTCGACCATAGCGGAAAAGCCGTCGAGCGCCCTATTCACGTCTTCGAATACGCCGACGGCGTGGCCAGCAAAGGCGACTACCGCCACTTCATGCTCAAGGAAATCTTCGAGCAGCCCAAGGTGATTAACGCCGCGCTTGAAGGCCGGCTGGGCGAACACAGCGTACTCGCCGAAAGCTTTGGCCCCGATGCCCAGGCGCTGCTGGCCAACACCCGCCAGATCCACATTATCGCCTGCGGCACCAGCTACCACGCTGGCCTGGTGGCACGCTACTGGCTGGAGCGCTACGCCGGCGTGCCGGTGCAGGTTGAAGTGGCCTCGGAGTTTCGCTACCGCCACCCGGTGGTGCCCGAAGGCACGTTGTTCGTCACGCTCTCCCAGTCGGGTGAAACCGCCGATACGCTGGCCGCGCTGCGCTTTGCCAAACGGCTGGGCTACATCGGCTCGCTTGCCATCTGCAACGTGCCGGGCAGCTCGCTGGTGCGCGAATCCGATCTGGCGCTGATGACCCGCGCCGGCCCAGAAATTGGCGTCGCCTCGACCAAAGCCTTCACCACCCAGCTGGTCGCACTGATGCTGCTGACCCTGGCGCTAGACAAAACCCTGGGTAAAGACGCGCGCGACAGCGACGGTACCAAACACGCTGACATCGTCGCGGCGCTGAAAACGCTGCCCGACATCTGCCGCCAGGTGCTCGCGCTGGACGCCGACATCGAAGCGCTTTCCCAAGCGTTTGCCGAAAAGCACCATGCGTTGTTTCTCGGCCGCGGCGCGCATTTCCCCATTGCCCTGGAAGGCGCGCTCAAACTCAAGGAAATCTCCTACATCCACGCCGAAGGCTACCCCGCCGGCGAGCTCAAACATGGCCCGCTAGCGCTGGTGGACAGCGAAATGCCGGTGATTTCCGTCGCCCCCAACGACGACCTGCTAGGAAAGCTCAAGTCCAACCTGCAGGAAGTCCGCGCCCGCGGTGGCCAGCTGTTTGTGTTCGCTGACGAAAATGTGGGCATCGACGACACCGAGGACGACGTTTGCGTACTGCACCTGCCCCACGTTCACGAAGCGCTGGCGCCGCTGCTTTACACCCTACCGCTGCAGCTTCTGAGCTACCATGTTGCAGTGCTCAAAGGCACCGACGTTGACCAGCCGCGCAACCTGGCCAAAAGCGTCACGGTGGAATAGGTTTATGCTCTGATGTCATGCGCTTTCCGTGTCAGAATAGCCAGGCCACTGAATTTTCTTTGATGCTCAAATGATTGGAAATTCCGATGAAAGAAAGCGCATTTCAAATTGCCTTACGAACCTACGAACCACAAGTCAAGCGTCATACTCACTCATTCGTTCAGACTATCGTGCCGCTACGCGGCGCGATGGAGATTGAAATTGATGGTCGAGGGTCTCGTCTTACTCCGAGTTCCGTCGCGGTACTTCCGCCGGGAGCGACTCACGACTTTGAAAGTACGCACGATGGCCAATTTCTTATCCTCGAACTCAGCGGTAGTGCCTTGATCGAGTCTTGGTTAACGCCTGACCTTTGTTCATTGCGGCAGATCACACCGACTGCTTGGCGCTATATGCAATTTTTGGCCTCCGAGGCTGTTCTGAAGGAAAGTCGGATGTTGGCGTCGGTAAACGTATTGGCAACCGTCCGTGAGCTGTTGATAGATGCGAAAAAATCGTCAAATGCTGTGGCACCGCCGCATCCTCGCGTGGAAGCTGTTTCTCGTAGACTCACAGAGCAAGCCTGTTTGCCGCTTAATATGGCTGAACTGGCAAGAGACTCAGGCCTTTCGGTTAGCCGCTTCCATCAACTGTATCGTAGCGCCTATGGTCAGACACCGAAGCAGGCTCAGCTCGATGTTCGGCTGAAATGTGCCGTGGAGCTTTTGTTGAACTCACGGCTATCGGTATCTGCTATTGCTTACGAACTTGGTTATGAAAATGTTTCATCCTTCACAAACCTGTTTAAACGACGCTTTGGAATGACACCCGCGAAATTTCGAGTGCCAAGAAAGTAAAAAACTCGCGAGCTTTGCCTAATGCCTCCGCCTCCTGTCTCCCGCTAAACTGCTGGTGAATGACAAGGAGGATAAAATATTGAAAATTACCTACTCCACCTCTTGGTACAAGCAATACGAAATAGCTAGCAGCAACGATGGCCTGAAAAAAATTTTGGAACATGCAGCTTTCGAAGAATTGCTTGCTGATTTTACCTGCCATGGTGATAGTCTGGATATCGGCACGGCCACTGGCCGATATATGCGCGTCGCTGATGAGCTGGGTTTTTCGGCTTATGGTATTGACAATTCCCCGCATGCTGTATCTATTACGCAAGAATATATTGGCTACTGGGGAATGCCTACTGAACGTGTCCATTTAATGGATGGGGCCTCGATGGGGTTTAAAAATGAATGCTTTCAATTAGTGACATGTATGATGAGCACTATTTCCCATTCCTATGATTATCTTGCTATTTTGACGGAGGTTTCTAGAGTGTTAGCGTTAGATGGAATTTTTGTCGTTTCGATCTGGCAACCAAACACTCGTTTCGGTGGTTTTTTAGCAGTAAATACATCTGATATTAACAATAAATTGAAACTTTTGTGTGAGGAAATAGGTTCATTAAATTTGGTTTTGAATGCAGCAGGATTAGAAGTCATAAATAAAAAAGATGCCATTTTTTTTGATAGTGATTTTTATTTTTCTTGCCAATCAGATTGTTGTGAAAAGATGGAAAATTATTATAAAGAGTCCATTATATTGGATCAAAGGCTGCGCAATGAAAATGATGGTCAAGGTGGTGAGCTTGGAATATATCTGTGCCGCAAGCAGACGGTTTGATATGCCAATAGGTATGCTTTACATTGCTTTGGCGGCTTCAAGCTGGGGTACATTGGGGATTCTGGCTTCAGGACTCATCGCTGTCGGTTTCAATGGTTTTGAGGTGGCCGCATTACGCGTACTTCTTTCGGCCTGTGTTCTGCTTGTCATATCACCACGAGTGTTGAGACCGCATCTGGCAACAATACGGAGGCATTGGCCAATCCTTTGCATTCACTCCCTGATAGGCGTGTTTTTCTATAACGTGCTGTATTTCATTGCCATTGAAGAAGTTGGCGTGACTTTCTCTGTTGGGCTGTTATACACCGCACCAATTTGGGCCCTTGTCTTTTCGATTTTTATATTGGGAGAACGACTAAGCTGGTTACGCAGCCTGTCGGCACTGGGTGCTTGTACTGGCGTAATGCTTACCCTGGGTGTAGGTGGAGTGGGTTCGACTCCATCGGTAATGGGGGTTTTGTTAGGCCTCGCAGCTGGCGCTACTTATGCCCTTTATCCGGTTATTGGCAAGCGAGCGATATACCATGTGCCACCAACGGTATTGCTATTCAGTTCTTTTTTGATCAGTGGTTTGGCTTTTGCTTCTACTCCCCCGGCATGGGATGGTGTAGCGCGACTCATGGAAAGCGAAAGCTTGTCCGTCTGGATGCTATTATTGACGATGAGCCTATTTGGTACCATTTTTTCCTATTTCTTGTTTACGCGAGGAATTAAAATGGTGCCTGCTTCATCAGTAGGCGTGGTTACCACCCTCGAGCCACTAGTTGCGATTGTATTGGCTAGTGCTTTACTGAACGAGCATTTAACCATTCTACAATACTTCGGCATATTTTTGATTGTTCTATTTAGCATACTGAGCGGCTTGCTAAATAAGCAACGTTAGAGAGGCTGGGCGGCTGCAGCGCGAAGGGAGGGGAGGATGTCAACCAGCAGCAGACCGAAGAACGGAGGATAGGAAATCCAACCGCTTCCTTCGCAGTATCGCCGCGGTCAATTCGTCAGTTCAAATGGGATACCCTCGTCGGCAATACAGACTACCTCCAGAGCAAAGCTCCGTTGAAATTCCTATCCTCACGCTCTTCGCCCTGGCCTTGCTGGCCAACGATGGCCTGATGGCTCTGCTGGGCTACATCCTGACCGGCGGCACCCTGGCACTGGTGATTTTCAACCTGACCTGAGAAGAACTTCCTGGCCGGGGTGTCTCGACCCTGCCCTTGGCGCTCACTTGACGGTGATCCTGTTCTCGACCTCGCTGCCCGAGCCTTGCTCACGCGCGATGGCTTCAGCCCGCTCGCGCTGATCCTCGGTCTCGACGAAGCCCTCCAGGATGACGCGCTCGTCGCTCATGTCCACGTCGATGGCCGCACCGGCGAGGTCCGGCTCCTCGAGAAGCAGGGCCTTGATCCTCACCGCCTGGGGGGAATCCTGATGTTCGAGCCGCGCGGATTCGTTGATGGGGGTGTCGGCGCAGCCCACGAGGAGTGCCGCTGCCAGCAGGGCGCCGATCCAGTCGCGTCGGTTCATGGTCCACCTTCCTCGCCTCGGATCGCCTCGCGAGAGCGACTGACCAGCCCCTCGCAATACGCCATGTCGGGATCGTCGCCCGCTCCCAGCAAAGGCAGGAGCGCGGCAATGGGTCCGCCGATGGCGCCGAGCACAGCACTGGCCCCGGCGCGCAACCCTAGCCCCAGGCCGCCACCATGAACACCGGGCTCGATATCATCGAAGGTGCCGCCCAGATGAAAGGGCGCGTGCCCGGCAAAGACACTGGGATCCTTGGGGTAGGCGAAGATGGAGATATCCAGGCGTTCCGTGTTCAGGTCCACCTCGCCGCCGGCCGTGAAGGTGGTATCCAGGGTATCGATGACGAAGGTATCCAGTTTGGCGACACCGCTGCGCGCCTGCAGGTCGGCATAGGCGCATTCGATGGGCACCGGATCACGCCCGCGCGCCCAGCTGAGAAACGCCTGGAGGGTGTCGAGTCCGGCCAGCTCCACGAGCACCGCATCCAGCCTGCCGCCTTTCATCAGCAGGAGCAGGCCACCGTCAGCGGACGCCAGAAGATCGGCGACCGATCGACCCTCGATCCAGAACTTGCCGCGCCCCCCGACGATACCCACGCTTTCATCGGCAAGGCTAAAGACCAGCAACGTTCGATACACAGTCGCATGTTCTCCACAGAGGGTGGTATTCGTGAAGATCCTGCTACCGGTAGTGCTGCAGCAGCGTTGGCAGGATACCTCGCAGTCGCTATGCCATGTTCTGATCCATGCAGGTGGGAAATCCATCAGGGCATAGAGATGGGTCGCCCCAGCCTCATTTTCGCCGAAACAGAGCGAAACGATAATGCTTCACTGATCCGTATTGCCGGGCAGGCAGTGGTCGTCGGTAGCGGCACGCTACATACGGGATTGGCATAACGTTCATGAAGCTAACCAAGTAAAAAATATCCTCTTGATTCGCATGAAAAATGTGTCGGAAAGGAAAGAGCCTTATTTGAACGCCCAGTTTTATTATGAATCCACAGCGATATCAGTCGCTCAGACGGTGACGATGTACGGCCGGCCGGCGGATGTCTCGATATTTGCGTCGGGGCCGGTAATTACCACGTCAAAATCGTCGAGGGTGGCGAAATAGGCCGGGCGGACTACCCCTGCCTTGGTATCGTCGGCCACCAGCAAGCGCTGCGTGGCGCAGGCAATGGCGGCCTGCTTGGGCGCTACTTCATGGAAGTGGAAGCAGCTTATCCCCTTGTCGGCATGCATCCCCGCGGCGGAAATGAAGGCCTTGTTGATACCCAGGCGGGCAAGGCCTGGCGCAATATCGTTGCCGGCGAACGTTTGCGACGAGTGATGATACATACCGCCCAGCAATATCAGGCGTACGCCGGGCAGCTGGGAGATGGCGTTGGCCACGTTGAGGGCATAGGTGACGACGGTCAGCGAACGCTCTTGGGACAGGCCCGACACCAACGGCATGAGGGTGGTGCCGCAGTCGATAAACAGCGTATCGCCATCCTCGATGTAATCCGCCGCCGCCTTGCATAGCTGCTGCTTGGCTCGGGTCTGACGATCCTGCTGGGTGGGCAGATCGTAGAGCGGGGTAAAATGCGGGTTGTCAGTGCGTATCAGGCGGCCGCCAATCAATGCCAGACCGCTGCCCGTGGCCGCCAGATCGCGACGAATGGTCATCTCTGAAACACCACAGAGTCGGGCGGCCTCGGGCAGGCGCAGTGCACCTCCCTGAGCCAGCATATTGACCAGCTGTGCCATGCGCCGAGCACTGCGTTCGTTCATGTGAGAATTTCCCGAAATCAGATGCCGGCCCCGTTCTGGCCGGTATTTACTGAGGCTATCCGAGACCGTCACGACCTTCGAATGAGCACGAATTATTAATTTTGTTAGAAAAATAACACTATGTGTTATAGGTTTCACCTTAGGTACTGTAAAGCGTCTTTATCTGGACAGCCGTGTTGCTTATTACAACAAAAGTGGACTTCACCATGCCTCGATCCATCGGTAGTTTTCAACCCAGTTGTCCAAATAGCCACGTTTAAGCGGCCAGTTTATTGAGCTCTATTTCCTGTTGCTTGCCAGGATTGAGCGATACCGATCCGGTGGCCTCCCAGCGTCGGATATCGCCCGACCAGCGCCCGGGATTCAGGCGCTTGGCACGTTCATATACGGCTTTTCGGTGGGCCAGGCGCTGGGTATCCACGCCTCGATGCCGGTCGGCGGGCGTAACGAAGTTGATGCCGCTGTGAAGGTGCTGTTTGTTATAGGCGTGCTCGAACGTCAACATCCATTTACGCACGGCGGCCAGCGATGCAAAGCCCTTTGTGGGCCACGCCGGGCAGTATTTGACGGTGCGGAACAGCGCCTCTGAATAAGGATTATCGTTGCTCACCCGGGGGCGGCTGTGGGACATCAGCATACCCAGTTCCGCCAGCCTAGCGCGCAGAGTGTACGAGGTCATCGGCGCACCGTTATCCGAGTGCAAAATTGGTGGCGTGTGCCAGCAGCTTTCACGCAATAGAGCGCGCTCCACCAGTTGCTTCGCCAAGTCGCCGGACTCGTTGTCATACACGTCCCAGGCAATGATCTTGCGACTGTAGACGTCCATGATCAGGTAAAGGTACCAGTGCTCGCCACGGACTACAGAGGGGCAGTAGCTGATGTCCCAACTCCACACCTGGTTCGGGCCCGAGGCGGTAAAACTGGTCGGCTCAGCGAGCTTTCGGGCCGGTTTCATGCGGCCTCGGTGGTTTAGCTGTTGGTGCTTTTTCAGCACCCGATAAAACGACGATTCCGAGGCCAAATAACGGCCTTGGTCTGCCAGTCGCGGGACTATTTGCGACGGTGGCAAGCTCCGGTATTCCGTTTGGCAGCAAGTGGTTAGAATCGCCTCTTCTTCCGCTTGAGTCAGCTGATGGGCCTGCACAACCCGCACGGCCTGTGAGCGCTGATCCGTGGTCACATCGCCATTGGCCTGCCGCCAGCGTTTTAACGTGCGCTGGCTTAGCCCCATCAGTTCTGCCGCCTTGTAGCGAGCGGCGCCACCAGCTACCGCTTCATCAACGTCTTGTAGCAGCCTTGTACGTTCGCTCAACGGCGTCAGTTGTCCTCGTTGTCCGGGTCTTCGCCGTACAAGGCTTCGAGCTTTTTTGACAGCACCAGTAACGAGGTCGTCTCCGCCAAGGCCCGGTCTTTACGGCGAACCTCCGACGTCAGCTTCTTGATCGTCTGGCGGTCTTCTTTACGCTGTTTTTGGGCCGTTTTTTCCTGATCTTCGTGCCGATCGGCGCCTTGGAGGCAGGCGTCTTTCCAGCGCTGCACCTGCTCAGGATATACGCCCTTTTCCCGGCAATAGGCGCCAAGCTCGGTCTCCGACAGGGGAGCTGTTTCAATCACCACGGCCAGCTTGGCATCAGCAGACCAATCGTCTCCGGTCTTACGGTTCCCTGGCACAGGCACTCCTTGTTGTCGGCATGTTTTCAGCCAACCATACAGGGTTGCGTTCGCTATGCCTTCCTCGGCGGCGACCGACGCCACACTACGGTTTTCTGGCGGTAATAGTTTCTTCAGCACCGCGGCTTTACGTTCCTTGGAATAACGTGGCATGAACCATCCTATGCCGCCCATTCTGATGTTAATTTAGGCGAAATCGCCAGCTGGACAACTAGGCTGACAGAGGGGGCCATCTCCCGCGCCGCCGTGCTCTTTCTGATCGCTGCGGGCGCCGTGTCTCTTGCCGCCTCCCCGGTACAGGCCGCTGATACCTTCACCCCCAACTGGTCGTTTGCCAACGTCTCGGTCAATTACCTCGACTGGTCGAATGGCACCGAGAAGCGTACCGCCGATAACGCCGCCAAGGGCGACTTTTTTTATCTCGAATTCGAGGGTGGCGCGGGTTTTGACTGGGGGGAAGTGTACGGTTTCTATGACTTCGAGAACCCGCAGAACGACCAGCATGAGGAAGACGGTCGCGATAATCGACGCAGCGCCGCGAAGGTCACCTCGCATATTTATCTGGGTGAAACGCCCTTGTCGCTTTACTTTCACGTCTATGACTTTCGCGACTACGGTTTCGACAGCCGGGAGCAGGACCGCATTGTCGGGCTGGGATACCGCCATACCTTCGATAACGGTTTCTTCTTCAAGCCGTTTCTGGGCAAAGCCTGGGTGGACAGCGAATCCGGGAGCTATAGCGGCTCAAACGGCTACATGCTGGGCTGGGTGCTGGGCTACGGCTTCGAGGCCTTCGGCCAGGATCTGAGCCTGACCAACTGGCACGAACAGACGTTCGACCGGGATGATGACTACCTGTCGAGTAACTACGTCAACGGGTCTGCCGGCAGTGTCGGCACCAACGGTGCCGTGGGCCTGTGGTGGCATCCGGTTGATACCATCACCACCGGCGTGCAATATCGCTACTCCAAGAACAAGCTGGGGACTCCCGATCATTATCAGAACGCCATGATCTATACCCTCAAATACAATTTTCTGTAAAGAAAAGGATTCCACCATGGTATTGATCATGAGCCTTGTCGGGATGGCGACCCTGATCCTTATCGCGTTGGTATTTTCTACCGACCGTAAAGCGATAAGCCTGCGCACGGTAGGGGTCGCGTTTGCCCTTCAGGCGGGTATCGGTGCCTTTGTGCTCTACGTGCCTTTCGGCCAGGCGGTACTCACATCGATCTCCGATGCGGTCAGTCAGGTCGTGCAGTACGCCAACGACGGCATCAACTTCCTGTTCGGCGGGCTGGCCGAGGTGGAATCGGTGGGTTTTGTCTTCGCGATCAAGGTGCTGCCGGTTATTATCTTTTTCGCTTCGCTGACCTCGGTGCTCTACTACCTGGGCATCATGCAGTGGGTCGTACGCATTCTTGGCGGTGGACTGCAGAAAGCGCTGGGTACCTCGCGTTCCGAGTCGCTTTCGGCCACCGCCAATATCTTTGTGGGTCAGACCGAGGCGCCGCTGGTTGTGCGACCGTTCATTACCCGCATGACGCAATCGCAGCTGTTTGCCGTAATGTGTGGCGGACTGGCGTCGGTTGCCGGCTCTGTACTGGCGGGCTATGCCGCGTTGGGGATTCCCATGGAATACCTGGTCGCGGCGTCGTTTATGGCCGCCCCGGGTGGCCTGCTGTTCGCCAAGCTGTTGATGCCCGAGACCGAAGAGGTCATCGATAGCGTTACCGAGGCCAGCGAGACCATGGAAGATCAGGCACGGCCGAGTAACGTGCTGGATGCGGCGGCCTCGGGGGCTTCCTCGGGGATGCAGCTGGCGGCCAACGTGGGCGCTATGCTGCTGGCGTTCATTGGCTTGATCGCGTTGGTCAACGGCCTTCTCGGCGGTATAGGCGGATGGTTCGGCATGGAGTGGCTGAGTCTTGAATGGCTGCTGGGTTGGCTGTTCGCGCCCCTGGCGTTTTTGCTCGGTATCCCCTGGCAAGAGGCGACGTTTGCCGGTTCGTTCATTGGCCAGAAGTTGGTGCTCAACGAATTTGTGGCTTACGTCAATCTGGCCCCGTATATCGATGGTGACACCGTGGTGGCCGCTACCGGTGAGGTGGCATCGGCGCATACCGTGGCGATCTTGTCGTTTGCCCTCTGTGGTTTCGCCAATCTATCGTCCATCGCGATTCTGCTGGGTGGGCTGGGCAGCATCGCCCCGAGTCGGCGTCACGATATTGCCCGCTTTGGTCTTAAGGCGGTGCTGGCGGGTACCCTGTCCAATTTGATGTCTGCGACCATTGCGGGTTTCTTCATTGCCTTGACCGCAGCAGGCTGAGGGACGGCTATAGCCGCAGGCACAAGAGGACGTCGATGATACGCACGCTTTTAACCACCGCCGGTGGCGAAACTCACACCGGCGGTGAAGAACTGATCGAACGCTTTCATGCCGAGCCTGAAAGTCGGATCTGGATTGATGTGCAGGGGGAAAACAGCGCGCGGGAGAAAGCGCTGCTGGAGGCGTTCGGGTGTCATCCACTGGCGATTATTGATGCCCAGAAGGACAATCGTCATCCGCCGAAAATCGAAACGTTCGAGACCCATACGCTGATCATCTACCGTGGGCTGGCGGCGTTTGATGCCGATCTGGAATATCAGCCGCAGCAAATTCCCTTTTTTATCGGCGAGCGTTACCTGATCAGCTTGCACGCCGGCCAGGCCATGAGCATCGACCGGATGCGCGGGCAAAACGGCGGTGCGCTGCTCAACAAGTCTCCCGGGCATCTGGCGCTGCGTATCATGTACCTCTCGGCGGGGTTTTATCAGGAAAGCCTGACCGAGTTTGAAGCCCGCCTTAGTGAGCTTGAGGACGCGCTGGTGGAAAACGGCACCGATACGCTGATGAAGCAGGTTATCGGCTACCGTTCGCGGCTGTTGAAAATGCGCCGCATCTTCAATTACCACCAGTCGATCACCGGCGAACTGCTGTCCACGGAATGTGCGCATATTCCCCACGGCCACGAAGATACCGAGCATGCGATCAACGACGTGCACGAGCGTTTTGAGCGCCTCTATAGCTTGACCAGCATGTATTACGACATTTGCGGTGACTTGATCGACGGCTATATGTCGCTTTCCTCCCACCAGCTGAACCGCACCATGCAGGTGCTCACGGTGATCACCGCGATCTTTGTGCCGCTGAGTTTTCTGGCCGGCCTTTACGGCATGAACTTTGCCTATATGCCCGAGCTAAGTTACCGCTACGGCTATTTTTTCCTGCTGGGAAGCATGGCTGCGATTGCCTTTGGGCTGATCTGGTTGTTCCGGCGCCAGCGCTGGCTGTAGCACTATTTCTGCCGCAGTGCATTGCAGGCATTTGTTTGTGTGCTTATCATTGTGGCAATTTCTCGCCTCTTGACCCTCTCTGTCCTCCCCAAGGTTTATGCCATGCTACCAAGTGCTCCCGCCTTTCGGCCCCGTTATCTTCGGGTTCGCCGGCTGCTTTTTGCTGCCTGTCTGTTGTGTTTTCCCGCCTTCGCCTTTGCTGATGCCGGGCCGCTCGATCTAACGCTATCGGTGGCCGGCATCGCCTCGGTGGCCATTTTCCTGCTGGCCTATGCGCTGGTGATGGGCGAAGAACTGCTGCACATGCGCAAGTCCAAGCCGGTATTGATTGCCGCCGGGCTGATCTGGACGCTGGTGGCGTGGATGTACATGCGCGCGGGCCTGCCCGACGTGGCCGAAACGGCGTTTCGTGAAACGCTGCTGGAGTACACCGAACTGCTGCTGTTTTTGCTGGTGGCGATGACCTACATCAACGCCATGGAAGAGCGCCGCGTGTTCGACAAACTGCGCTCCTGGCTGGTGTACAAGGGCTTCAGCTACCGCAGCCTGTTCTGGATTACCGGCATTATGGCGTTCTGGATTTCAGCGGTGGCCAATAACATGACCACGGCGATGTTGATGTGTGCGGTGGTGCTTAAGGTGGCCGAAGGCGACAAAAAGTTTATCAGCCTGTGCTGTGTGAACGTGGTGGTGGCGGCCAACGCCGGCGGCGCATTCAGCCCCTTTGGCGATATCACCACGCTGATGGTGTGGCAGGCCGGCCAGATCCCGTTTGGCGGTTTTTTTGTGCTGCTGCTGCCGGCCATCGTCAATTTCATGGTGCCGGCGCTGATCATGAACTTCTTCATCGTCAACCAGAAGCCAGCGTCGCTTTCCGAGAACGTGTGGCTCAAGCGCGGTGCACGGCGTATCGTGCTGCTGTTCTTGCTGACCGTAGCCATTTCCGTGCTGTGCCACTCGGTGCTTAATTTGCCGCCGGCCATGGGCATGATGTTTGGCCTGGGGCTGCTGCAGTTTTTCGGCTATTACCTGCGTCGCAGCCTGCCGCGGTCGCTGGAGCGTAAGCGCGAACGCTACTCGCGCCGTGGTGACTGGCGCAAGCTCGAACAGCTGGGCAGCGTCGTGCCGTTCGATATTTTCAGCCGGATTGCGCGCTCCGAGTGGGACACGCTGCTGTTCTTCTACGGCGTGGTGATGTCGGTGGGCGGCCTGGGTTTTCTGGGTTACTTGAGCCTGCTCTCTGAAACCCTTTATGGCGGCGGCAACCCGGTATTCGCCAACGTGGTGCTGGGGATGATTTCCGCGGTGGTGGATAACATTCCGGTGATGTTTGCGGTGCTGTCCATGGCGCCGGATATGTCCGAGGGCAACTGGCTACTGATTACCCTGACCGCCGGCGTGGGCGGCAGCCTGTTGTCCATGGGCTCGGCGGCGGGCGTGGCGCTGATGGGCCAGGCGCGCGGCATTTATACCTTTGCCGTTCACCTGCGCTGGGCGCCGGCCATTCTGCTGGGCTACGCGGCAAGCGTGGGCACACATTTGTGGATCAATGCGTCGATGTTTTAAACCGTTTTAGCGGGTTAAAAAAGCGCATTAACGAATCGTCTGCTGGCCGCCGTGGCCGGCAGCGTGCAAACACTGCTGATGGTCGCTCAGCACTTCCACAATGCGACACTCGTCCACACGTCCGCCGGCGCATTGGGCCACCATTCTTTTCAGCTCGTCTCTGAGCGCACTCAACCGTGCAATGCGCGCCTCGACCTCGTCGAGGTGGCGTTTGGCAATGACGTCGGCGTGGTCGCAGGGCATGTTGGGATGGTCGGCCATGCCCAGCAGCTCGCGCACCGCCTCCACTGAAAACCCAAAATCCCGTGCGTGACGAATAAACGTCAGCCGGCGCAGCGTAGCGTTGTCGTAGCGGCGCTGGTTGCCGGCGTTGCGCGTGGCCGGCGGCAGCAGCCCGATCTGTTCGTAGTAGCGCACGGTCTGAACCTGGCAGCCGGCCCGCTGTGCAAGCGTGCCGATGCCGAAGGCGGTAGTCGCGGTGGCGTGTGACATAGAAGGCTCCTTTATCGATTTGCACCCGTTGTCGTTCTTGAACCTGTCGTTTTGCTTGAACCGGCTTTTTTTGACTTGCACCTAAAGTGGCTTCAGGTTTTATCTTGGGTGAAGACACTCAGATTGCAAGGCCGGACGGCCGGGAAGGAACGTATGACGCTATCGGCAAACAATACTGCACATCCGTCGTTTCAGCGGCTGCGCGTCAGCGGGATGGACTGTGCCGGCTGCGAGCGCAAGGCCGTTGCCGCGGCAACGCGGGTGGCGGGTGTGGCGCACGCCGAGGCCAACGCCGCCGCCGGCACGCTGGATATCACCCCCGAGCCCAACGTCACGCCTTCGCCCGAGGCGATCGAGCAGGCCATGCGCGGGCTGGGCTACGCCGTCGTCAGCAAGCCGGCCGCCGGTGAGGCGGTAGATGAACCCGCCTGGTGGCAAAGTGCCAAGGGCAAGCTGGTGCTGGCCAGCGGCGCGCTGCTGGCGCTGGCAGCGGTGCTGCACCTTGCCTGGCCGGCGTTGGGTAGCTGGCCGTTCGTGGCGGCCACGCTGGTGGGGCTTTATCCGATTGTGCAGGCCGCGTGGCAGGCGCTGCGCGTGGGCGAAGTGTTCACCATTGAAGCGCTGATGAGCATTGCCGCGGTGGGGGCGCTGATTATCGGCGCGGCGGCGGAATCCGCCGTGGTGGTGGTGCTGTTTGCCGTGGGTGAGCTGCTGGAAGGCGTGGCTTCATCCCGGGCGCGGCGGAGTATTTCCGCGCTTTCCGATCTTACCCCGAGCACCGCCTGGCGCCTTGCCAGCGTGGGCGAAGCCCCCGAAGAGGTACCGGCCGACTCGCTGGCACCGGGTCAGCGCGTACTGGTGCGCCCGGGTGACCGTCTCCCCTGCGATGGCCGCATCGAGCAGGGCGGCTCCTATATCGATGAATCGCCGGTCAACGGCGAGGCCGAACCGCGCTACAAGCGTGGGGGCGACGACGTGTTTGCGGGCACGGTCAATCAGGACGGCGCGCTGACCGTTGAAGTCACCCGCCGCGCTGACGACAACACCATCGCGCGGATCATTCGTCTGGTCGAAGACGCCCAGGCCGCCAAGGCGCCGGTGGCACGTTTCATCGATCGTTTTGCCCGCTGGTACATGCCCGTCGTGGTCGCGCTGGCGCTGCTGTTGGCCGTGGTGCCGCCGCTGGTATCGGGTATGGCGTGGTCGGAATCCATTTATCGGGCGCTGGCGCTGCTGCTGATCGCCTGCCCCTGCGCGCTGGTGATTTCCACCCCGGCCGCGATTGCCGCGGGGCTTTCCAGCGGTGCGCGGCGCGGGCTTTTGATCAAGGGCGGCGCGGTGCTGGAAAGCCTGGGCAAGCTCAAGGTGGTCGCGCTGGATAAAACCGGCACGCTGACCGCCGGCGCGCCCGAGGTGACCGATATTGAGGCCTGGCACGGCGTAGAGCGGGCCGAGGTGCTGAGTCTGGCCGGCGCGCTTGAGCGTGAATCCGGCCACCCGATTGCCGCGGCGATCGTCGCGTATGCCAACGCAGCGCGAGAAAAGCCGCAGCTGCCAGCGGTCGAAGACGGCCGTGCCATCGCCGGCGCGGGCGTTAGCGGTCGCATTGGCGGCGTTGAGGTAACGCTTGCCAGCCCGCGCTACGCCGCCGGCGTCGCCACCCTGGATGAGGTGGCCAACGCGCGGATTAACGCGCTGGAAGAAGAAGGTAAAAGCATCAGCGTGCTGCTCAAGGACGGCGTGGCCGTTGGCGCTATCGCCCTGCGCGATGAGCCGCGGGAAGACGCCAGGAAAGGGCTGGACGCGCTTTCCAAGCTGGGCGTGAAGGCAGTGATGTTAAGCGGCGACAACGCCCGCAGCGCGGCGGCCATTGGCAAAATGCTGGGTATTGAAGCCCACGGCGAGCTGATGCCCGAAGACAAGGCCGGCTACGTGTCCCGCTGGCAGCAGGAAGGCCGAGGGCCGGTGGGCAAAGTGGGCGACGGCATCAACGATGCGCCGGCGCTGGCCGCCGCCGATGTCGGTATCGCTATGGGCGGCGGCACCGACGTAGCGCTTGAAACCGCCGACGCGGCGCTATTGAAAAACCGCGTGGCGGGCATCGCCGAGCTGATTCAGCTGTCGCGGGCCACGCTTGCCAACGTCAAAACCAACGTCGCGCTGGCGCTGGGGTTCAAGGCGATTTTTCTGGTCACCACCGCGCTGGGCATTACCGGCCTGTGGATCGCGGTGATGGCCGATACCGGCGCCACCGTGCTGGTCACGCTCAACGCCATGCGCCTGCTGCGGCATAAGTTTTAATGATGCCGAAAGCAGCAGCCAGCAAGATCCTGATGCAAAACTGCCTATTTGTGTCTACAATGTAGCTACTATAAAGGAGGAAATACCATGAGTAGCGATGCCGTAGTACGCGCCCGCATCGATCGTGAAACCAAAGAACGCGCCACCGCAGCGCTTGAAGCAATGGGGCTGTCGGCCTCTGACGCCATCCGTCTGTTGATGATACGTATCGCCGATGAGCAGCGTCTGCCTTTTACCGTTCAGGTACCCAATTCCACGACTGCCGCGGCAATGGATGAGCTGGAATCGGGCAAGGGCAAGCGCTCCGAGAGCGCCGATGGCCTGTTTGAGGACTTGGGTATCTGATGCTGACGCCGGTACGCACCCGTCAGTTCAAACGGGACGTAAAGCGCCTCCAGAAACGCGCCAAGGACATGGCCAAGCTGCGGGAATTGCTTGGCCTGCTGATCGAGCAAAAACCTCTGCCCGACGCTTATCAAGACCACGCCCTGCGGGGAAACTGGAAAGGCTACCGAGACGCGCATATAGAACCGGATTGGTTGCTGCTGTATCGCGTTGACGGCGATGAATTACAGTTAGCGCGTATGGGCAGTCACACTGATTTATTTCAGGAGTGATTAACGCGAAGCGGCAATAAAGCGCTGCATGACGTCGAGGGTTTCATCGCAGACGTGGTGTTCCATGCCTTCGGCGTCGATGCGCGCGGCGTCGTCGCTGACGCCGAGCGCGCGCAGGAAGTTGAGCATGATGTCGTGGCGCTCGCGGGAGGCCTTGGCCATGGCGTGGCCGGCTTCGGTCAGAAACAGCGAGCGATAGGGGCGGTTGGTGACCAGCTCAAGCTCGTTGAGCCGGCGGATCATCTTCGACACGGTGGCCTGGCTGACGCCCATGCGCGCGGCAATATCCGTTGCCCGGGCTTCGCCACGGTGGGTCAGCAGGTCGCCAATCAGCTCGACGTAATCTTCAATCAGCTCGGTTTCATGGGCCTGGCGCACCGTGGCGTACTGGCGCGCGTGCTGTTTGACCGGCGGCAGCGCATCAACGCTGGCATTTTGGGGTGCGCTCTGGGGCGTTTGATCGTGACTCATGAAGGCATCAGACGTATCGGCATAAGGGTTAATCAGAAGGAGTTAATGAGAATAAAAGCTAACGGCATCCCATGTTAGCGCACTTTGCACCACGGCAGTAAGCCGACCCGGGAACGTGACGGTCGGCGTTTCTCACTGCTTCTTTTCCTCCCCCCTCCTTTCCCGACCGGCTGACAACTCTCGCGGCTGACGCTATCGCATTGGCGAATGCGTCTTGTATTTGAATGGGCGGCTGGCTAAACTTAGCCAAGGCTTACTTTATAGCTTTACGCTAAACTATACCGCCTTGGAGAACTGCCCCATGACGACCCGCTACGCCGCTTCCTTGCTGACGCTGGCTCTGGCCGCCCCGCTGGCCCATGCCGGCGCCGGGCAAGCCGACGTTGAACAGGCACCGCTGAACGTGGTGACCACCATCGGCATGATTGCTGACGTGGCCCGCGAAGTCGGCGGTGAGTGCGTGGCGGTTGAGGCAATGATGGGCCCGGGCGTTGACCCGCACCTGTATCAGGCCAGCGCCAACGACGTAAAAACCCTGCGCGACGCTGACCAGATCCTGTATTCGGGGTATGCGCTCGAAGGCCAGCTGGGCGACGTGCTGGATAACTTTTCGCGCCAGAAAACCACCGTGGCGGTGGCGCCGGAATCGATTGATCCGGCGCAGCTGCTGACCGCTCAGGACGTCTACGGCATCGATCCGCACCTGTGGATGGACGTGTCGATTTGGGCACAAACCGTGGAGACCGTCAGCGATACGCTGAGTGAGGCGCGCCCCGAGTGCGAAGACGCCATTCGCGATCGCGCCGAGGCCTACGCGGCGCAGCTCGCGGCGCTGCACGAGTGGATCGAAGACAGCGTTGCCACTATCCCCGAAAAGCAGCGCATTCTGGTCACCGCCCACGATGCGTTCAACTATTACGGCCGCGCCTACAACATCGAAGTGGAAGGGATTCAGGGCATCAGTACCGATACCGAAACCGGCATTGCCGATATTCGTCGCATGTCCGACGTGGTGATCGACCGCGAGGTGCCGGCGGTGTTTATCGAAAGCACGATCAATCCGCGCACCATTCAGGCGGTGATCCAGGCGGCTGAACAACGCGGCCATGAGGTCGTTATTGGTGGCCAGCTCTACTCCGACGCAATGGGCGCCAACGATACCGCCGACGGCACTTACATCGGCATGCTGCGCGCCAACACCCAAGCCATTGTCGAGGCGCTGGGCGGCGAAGTCGCACCGCTCCCCGCAGCGCTTGAATCCTGGGCTGAGCAGTGGGATTTCGACGAGGCGTAAATGCAAAAAAGAGACGTTATGGATACCGATGCCGCCGTCAAGGTCAAGCACCTGACCGTCAGCTACCACAACACGCCGGTGCTCTGGGACGTCAATCTGGCTATTCCCGCGGGCGTGATGGCCGGTATTGTCGGCCCTAACGGCGCGGGCAAAAGTACCTTTATCAAAAGCCTTTTAGGGCTGGTGCCGTCGCTCTCGGGCAGCGTGAGCTTCCACGGCCAGTCGTACAAGGCGCAGCGCAAGCGTATCGGCTATGTGCCCCAACGTTCGAGCGTGGACTGGGATTTCCCTACTACCGTGCTCGATGTGGTGATGATGGGCCTTTACGGCCGCCTGGGTTGGCTCAAACGCCCCGGGCGCAAGGAGCGCCACGAAGCGCTTGAGGCGCTGGAAATGGTCGGCATGCACGACTTTGCCGGCCGCCAGATCAGCCAGCTTTCCGGCGGCCAGCAGCAGCGGGTGTTTCTCGCCCGCGCGCTGGTGCAGCAGGCCGATATTTACTTTCTCGACGAGCCCATGGCCGGCGTGGATGCGACCACCGAGCGGGCGATTATCGACATTCTGCGGCGCCTGCGCGATGCGGGCAAAACCCTGATTGTGGTGCACCACGATCTGCAGACCGTACAGCGCTACTTTGACTGGCTGCTGATGCTCAACGTCGAGGTGATTGCCTCGGGGCCGATTGACGAGGTGTTCACCGGCGACAACCTCAAGCGCGCCTACGGCGGCCAGATTGCCTTGCTGGATAAGCACGATGTGGCTAACGCAAGCAGCGTGTTCGACACCACCGGGGCACCCGCCTTCACCGCAACGGAGCGAGCCGAATAATCCATGTCCTGGCTATCTCTTCTGGGTGATTACACCTTTCAAAACGTGGTCATGGGGGCTGCGTTTCTCGGCATTATCAGCGGTGCGCTGGGCAGCTTTGCGGTGCTGCGCGGGCAAAGCCTGCTGGGCGATGCCATTTCGCACGCGGCGCTGCCCGGCGTATGCCTCGGTTTTATTGTGGCCGGCAGCCGCAATATGGGCAGCATTATTGTCGGCGCGGCGGTGACCGGCGGGCTGGCCGCGCTGCTGATGCTGGCACTGACGCGCCTGAGCCGGCTCAAGACCGATGCCGCGCTGGGCGTTTGCCTGAGCCTGTTCTTCGCCATCGGGGTGGTGCTGCTGACCTATATTCAGGGCACGGAAAACGCCTCTCAGGGCGGGCTTGATGCTTTCCTGTTCGGCCAGGCGGCGGCCACGCTGCGCTCGGATGTGTGGGTCATGGGCGGCATTACGTTCGCAGCACTGGGGATTCTCGCAGCGCTGTGGAAGCAGGCCAAGCTGGTCACCTTTGACGCTGAGTTTGCCCGCACCCTGGGCATGCCGGTGACGCTGATCGAAGTGCTGCTGACCACCATGATCACGTTGGCCGTGGTGGTCGGGCTGCAAATGGTCGGCGTGGTGCTGATGGCCGCGATGATCGTGGCACCGGCGGTGGCTGCGCGGCAGTGGAGCCGTCACCTGGGCGGCATGGTGATGATTTCGGCGTTTATCGGCGTGATCAGCGGGATTTCCGGCGCCACGCTGAGCACCCTGGGCCGCGGGCTGGCCACCGGGCCGCTGATTATCCTCAGCGCCTCGGCCATCGTGCTGGTGTCGCTGGCGATTGCCCCCGGCCGCGGGATTCTGTGGGAAGTGCTGCGTCTTGCCCGGCAACGCTGGTCGCTGCAAAAGCGCCAGATCCTCTATGTGCTCTACCAGACGCGCCTCGAGCAAGACGAAAGCGAGCGTAGCCCCTGGCTTAGCCGCAGCGCGTTGACTGCGTTGGCGCTTTACCGCCTGCGGCGCCAGGGGTTTTTGACCTCGCCCCGCCCGCGCGAGTGGCAGCTGACGCCGTCGGGCGTGCGCCAGGCGCAGCGCATCACGGCAACCTTTAACACCCATCAATAAAGCGGCAGAGGCGATAATGCTCGAGGCATTTTTCAACAACGCAGAGTTACAGATCATGCTGGTGGGAGCGATGGTCGGCACGGCGTCGTCCATCGTCGGCACGTTTCTGGTGCTGCGCGGCAACAGTATGCTGTCCGACGCGATCAGTCACTCGATCGTGTTCGGCATTGTCGTGGTGTGGCTGTTGACCCATCACCAGAGCGGCCCGGTGCAGCTGATCGGCGCGGCGCTCACCGGCCTGCTCACGGTGTTTCTCACTGAGCTTCTGGCCAGCTCCAAGCGCATGAAGCAGGACGCCGCCATCGGGCTGGTATTTCCGGCGCTGTTCTCCATCGGCGTGCTGCTGTTAAACGTCTACGCCAACGATGTCCACATCGACACCCACACGGTGCTGCTGGGCGAAATCGGCTTTGTGTGGCTGGATACCGTGGAAATACTCGGCTATCACGTCCCCCAGGCGGTGGTCTCGATGACCATCATGCTGACGCTTAACCTGTTGTTTGTCGGCGCGTTCTTCAAAGAGCTCAAGCTTTCGACCTTTGACCCGGCGCTGGCCAAGGCATTGGGTTTTGCGCCGGGGGTGCTGTTCTATGCGCTGCTGATGCTGACCAGCTCTACCGCCGTAGCCGCTTTTGACGCCGTGGGGGCAGTGCTGTTCATCGCCTTCGCCATCGTGCCGCCGGCGGCGGCTTACCTGCTCACCGACCGCCTCTGGCTGATGCTGGCACTCGGCGCGCTGATTTCCACCGCGGCAAGCGTTAGCGGCTATTATCTGGCCGTGCGCTGGGATGTTTCCATCGGCGGCATGATGGCGGTGATGACCGGCGTGTTCCTGCTGCTGGCGTTTATTGCCGGCCCGCGCTACGGCATTATCAGCCAGCGCCTGCGCCGCCACCGTGCCCGCGGGCTGGCCGCTGGTTAACCCGCTATTTTCCCGAGATCAGCGTTGTCGGTATACTAGCCCGATAGGCTCGTCCGGGCGTCACGGCAAACCGCCGAACGGCGCCGCCGCGCGCAGGTTTCGATGATAATACTAATGAGGTGGTGAGAGTGGATTTCAAGCTGATCAAAAGCGGGCTGGCGGCCCTCGGTGTGCTGGTGAGCGTGTCTGGCGCCCAGGCGGCCGTGGATAAAGACGCCATTGCCGAGCGTCTCGCGCCGGTGGGCGAAGTCTGCCTGGCAAGTCAGGATTGTGGCAGCGCCTCCGCCGCACCGGCGGCCAGCAGTAGCGATGACGGCGGCGGCGCCGACGGCGAAGGCATTTATGGCCAGGTATGTTCCGTTTGCCACGACTCGGGCGTAGCGGGTGCGCCGGTACGCGGCGATGAAGACCAGTGGGCGGCGCGGGTGGATAAGGGCTTTGATACGCTTTTAGACCACGCCATCAACGGCTTTAACGGCATGCCGGCCAAAGGCGGCAACCCAGGCTTAAGCGATGACGACATGCACGCCGCCGTGGCCTATATGGTCGAGCCGGTGATGGACGTCCCCGACGCCGAAGGCGCCCCGGCCAAAGACGCTACGGAAGAGAGCGCTGAAGATAGCGCTGAAGATAGCGCCAAGGAAAATAGCGCAAGCGCCGACGCTGCCACGCAGGAAGACACCGCCGCGGCAGATGACGCAAGCGCTGAAGAAGCCGGTGACCAGGCTCAGGCCGAAGACACGGCCGGCGGCGAATCCGCCTGGGCAAGCATTGATGGTAAAGCCGTTTTCGACAAGGCCTGCATGGCCTGCCACGCCACCGGTGCTGCCGGTGCTCCGGTGGTGGGTAACGCCGAGCAGTGGGCTTCGCACATTGAAAAGGGCAAAGACACCCTCTACGACCACGCCATCAACGGCTTTAACGCCATGCCGGCCAAAGGCGGCCAGGCTGGCCTGTCTGACGATGAGGTCAAGGCATCCGTTGACTACATGGTGGAAGAGTCCCAGTAAATAGAAGCCAGTAAGCGTGCGTTAGCCGCATTCGCCAAACCCCGCAGGAGCCGGTTTTCAGCCGCCGGCCCTGCGGGGTTTTTTGTGCCTGAACGTTAGTTGATTAACGAACGCAGATCGGCCAGCGCGCTTTGCCCGCGGGCCTGCTTTTTCTCGGGGTCTTCTTTATCCGGACGGCCTTCCCAGTCCAGGTCTTCCGCCGGCAGCTCGTCCAAAAAGCGGCTCGGAGTGCAGTCCGACAGCTCGCCGTAGGTTTTGCGCTGGCGCGCAAGCGTCAGCGTCAGCGTGCGGCGCGCGCGGGTAATACCCACGTAGGCCAGCCGGCGCTCTTCTTCTACGCTGCCGTTTTCCACGGCGTTGCGGTGGGGCAGCAAATCCTCTTCCAGCCCCATCAGGTAAACGTGGGGGAACTCCAGCCCCTTGGAGGCGTGCATGGTCAGAAGCTGCACGCGGTCGGAGTCGTCTTCTTCGGCCTGCTGTTCGAGAATATCGCGCAGCACCAGCCTTGAGATGGCCGCGTCGACGCTGTCGGTTTCGGTGGCTGTTGAATCCGTGTCTTCAGAGTTGCTGTCTTCAGGACTATTGTCTTCGGGGTCGCGATTAAGCGATTTTTCCAGCTGGTCAATCAATATCCACACGTTGCCCATGCGCCGCTCGGCCACGGTGGGCGCGCTGGCGTTCTGATACAGCCAGGCTTCGTAGTCCATTTCGGTCATCATCTGGCGGATGGCGGCAATCGCATCGCCGCTATCCATGCGCCGGCGCGCGCCGTCAATAAACTGGGTAAAGCGCGTCAGCCGCTCCACGGCGCGTTCGGGCAGGTGCTGCTCAAGGCCCATCTCATGGCAGGCGGCGAACAGCGCGGTGCCCCGTTCGGTGGCGTAGTTGGCGAGTTTCTCAAGCGTCGAGGGGCCGATCTCGCGGCGCGGTACGTTAACGATGCGCAAAAAGGCGTTATCGTCGGCGGGGTTGATCAACAGGCGCAAGTAGGCCATGGCATCCTTGATTTCGCCCCGGGAGAAGAACGAGGTGCCGCCGGAGATCTTGTAGGGAATCTGGTAGTGCTGCAGCTTGAGCTCTAATAGCCGCGCCTGAAAGTTGCCGCGGTAAAGCACGGCAAAGTCCCGCCAGGCGGCGGATTCCTTGATCCGGCGGGTGAGGATTTCGCTGGCCACGCGCTCGGCCTCGGCCTCTTCGTGGCGGTTGACCACCACGCGGATTGCCGCGCCGTCGCCCATCTGCGACCACAGCGTTTTTTCATACACGTGGGGGTTATGCGCGATCAGCGCGTTGGCGGCGCGCAAAATCGTCCCGGTGGAGCGGTAGTTCTGCTCCAGCTTGATGACCTTCAGGCGCGGGAAATCTTCGCCCAGGGTAATCAGGTTTTCCGGCCGTGCACCGCGCCAGGCGTAGATCGACTGGTCATCGTCGCCAACCACGGTGAAGGTTTGGCGATCGGCCATCAACAGCTTCACCAGCAGGTACTGGCTGACGTTGGTGTCCTGGTATTCGTCTACCAGCATGTAGTGAATCTTGCGCTGCCAGCGCGCTAATACCTCGGGGCTATCGCGCAGCAGTACCACCGGCAGCAGAATCAGGTCGTCAAAATCCACCGCGTTGTAGGCGCGCAGGTGGCGCACGTAGGCTTCGTAAACCCGGGCGGCAAAGTGGGCGTCGTCATCGGCGGCGTGGGACAGCGCTTCGCCCGGCAGCACCAGGTCGTTCTTCCACTGCGATATTTGCCCCTGCACCGCGTTGATCGCCTCGGCATCGACCTGGGCATCCTTGTTCATCAGGTCGCGCAGCAGCGCCTTGGCGTCTTCGGGGTCAAACAGCGAAAAGCCCGGCTTGTAGCCCAGCGCCTTGAGCTCGCCGCGGATGATATTGAGCCCCAGGGTATGAAACGTCGACACCGTCAGGCCGTGACCTTCCTTGCCCACCAGCATGCTGCCCACGCGCTCTTTCATCTCGCGAGCGGCCTTGTTGGTAAAGGTGACGGCGGCGATGCGTCGGGCACTCATGCCGCACTCTTTCACCAGATAGGCAATCTTGGTGGTAATCACGCTGGTTTTGCCCGACCCCGCGCCGGCCAGTACCAGGCAGGGGCCGTCGATGGCGTGCACCGCTTCCTGCTGGCTGGGGTTCAGACCGCGTATGCGCTGGGCAATGCTGGGCTTCATGGGGAAATACCTCTTGGGCTGCGTCTGAAAAGTGCCGATGCTGGCTCATACGACGTTCTAACGTGGGCCGGACGCTATGTATTAGCGCGTGCGTGGCTGCGATAATGACCAACTGCCCCAAATACGAGACCACGAGCATGTTCGAAATTGCGCTGTTTGAACCGCGCATGGCGCCCAATACCGGCAACATCATGCGCTTGGCGGCCAATAACGGCTGCCGGCTGCATTTGATCGAGCCGCTGGGGTTTGATCTGGAAGAGCGCAAGCTGCGCCGCGCGGGGCTGGATTACCGCGACGCGGCCAACGTCACGCGGCACGCCAATTTTAGCGCCTTTCAGGCGGCCATGCAGGGGCGCACCGTGTGGGCGCTGACCACCCACGGTACGCGCTTTTACACCGATGCGGCCTTTGCCCCGGGCGATGTCCTGCTGTTTGGCTCGGAAACCGGCGGCCTCTCGGCTGAGGCGCATGCAAGCCTGCCCGAGGCGCAAAAGCTGCTGGTGCCCATGCAGCCCAACAACCGCAGCCTGAATCTGTCCAACGCCGTGGCGCTGGTCAGCTATGAGGCGTGGCGCCAAAACGGCTTTACGGGCGCGGTTTAATTGACGCCGTAGCGCGCGCGGTAAGCGCGGATCGCCTCGGCGTGGGGCTGCATCTCGGGGCCGGCGTGCTCTTCCAGATAGGCCAGCACCTGGTCCAGTGTGACGATGCTGACCACCGGCATACCGTAGCTGTCCTGAACTTCCTGAATCGCGCTTTTTTCCCCCTGGCCGCGTTCCTGGCGGTCCAGCGCAATAATCACCCCGGCGGCGTGGGCCTTGTGCTGTTCGATGATGTCCATGACTTCGCGCACCGCGGTACCTGCGGTGATCACGTCATCGATGATGAAAATACCGCCGGCCAGCGGCGCGCCGACGATGCTGCCGCCTTCGCCGTGGGTCTTGGCCTCTTTGCGGTTGAAAGCGTAGGGCATATCGCGGTCGTGATGATCGGCCAGCGCCGCGGCGGTCACGGCGGCCAGCGGAATACCCTTGTAGGCCGGGCCGAACAGCACGTCGGCGGAGAGGCCGCTATCCACAATGGCACGCGCGTAAAAGCGCCCGAGGCGCGCCAGCGCACCGCCGGTCTGAAACAGCCCGGCGTTGAAGAAATACGGGCTGATGCGGCCGGATTTCAGCGTGAACTCGCCAAACTTGAGCACGCCCTGTTCAATGGCAAAGGTAATGAAATCGCGTTGATACGGTTGTAGGGGGGCAGCCACGGCGCTCCTCGCTATTTTTGCTGGGGGGATTTACTCAAAGGTGGAAACGTCGGGTATCATACAGCAGCGACGCAAAAGGGACGATTTATGAAAATTGCCAGCATCAATGTCAACGGTATTCGCGGTGCCGTCGAGCGTGGTTTCCTGGACTGGCTGGCTCAGCAGGACGCCGACGTGGTCTGCGTGCAGGATACCCAGGTAAAAAGTTTCGAGCTGGGCGATCATATTCTTTATCCCGAAGGCTACGAAGGCTACTTTCTGGATGCCGAAGAAGACGGTTTTTCCGGCGTGGCGCTTTACTGCCGCAAGATTCCCAAGGCGATCATGTACGGCCTGGGTTTCCCCGAGTGCGATCAGGAAGGGCGTTTTCTGCAGGCCGACTACGACCGCTTCAGTATTGCCACTTTCCTGATGCCCGACGGCCGTGACCAGCGCGCCAAGCAGCACTTCATGGAGCAGTATCAGGAATACCTGAGCAAGATGTCGCGCAAGCGCCGCGAGTACATTATTTGCGGGACCTGGCACGTGGCGCACAAGACGCTCGATCTGGCCAACTGGTCCGACAATCAGCTGACGCCGGGCTTTCGCCCCGAAGAGCGCGCGTGGATGGACAACGTGCTCGGCCCGACCGGTTTTATCGACACCTTCCGCGAAATAAACCGCCGCGCCGACGAATACACCTGGTGGCCCAAGCTCGATCAGGACTTGCCCCGTACGCGTCAGGAAGGCTGGCGGCTCGACTACCAGATGGTTGGCCCCAACTTCCGCCGCCACGTGGTGGATGCGTGGATCGACTACGACGCCACCTTCTCCGAGTACGCCCCGTTGATCGTCGAGTACGATCTCGATTTGTAGGAAAGAACGCTAAGCGCGAACGATAAAGAACGTTATCCACAGGCCAGCACGATGAAGGGCCTGTGGATTTTTTTATGGATCGTTTTCTTGTGGTTCTTACTTAACGCGTGGCGTTTGGCTTGTTGATCAGTCGCGCATTTCCAGCGCTTCGCGCTGATAGCGGGTCAGCGTGCTGCCGGCCTGTTCGGCCAAGTCGAGCATGGCGTTGAGCTCGGTGCGGTTGAACGCGCCCGCCTCGGCGGTGCCCTGCACTTCGATCAGATCGCCGCCCTCGGTCATCACCACGTTCATGTCGGTATCGGCGCTGCTGTCTTCGGGGTAGTCCAGGTCGACCACTGGCACGCCCTTGTAAATACCCACGGACATCGAGTTGACCAGCTGCTTGAGCGGGTCGCTCTTGATCTTCTTCTCGCGCTGCAGGTAGCGCAGCGCATCCACCAGCGCCACGCAGCCGCCGGTAATTGCCGCGGTGCGCGTTCCGCCGTCGGCCTGAATCACGTCGCAGTCCACAGTGATGGTGAACTCGCCGAGCTTCTTCAGGTTCACCGCCGCGCGCAGGCTGCGGCCAATCAGCCGCTGGATCTCAAGCGTACGCCCGCCCTGCTTGCCGCGAGTGGCTTCGCGCCCACCCCGGGTGTGGGTGGCGCGGGGCAGCATGCCGTATTCGGCGGTCACCCAGCCCTGATGCTTGCCTCGCAGCCAGCGCGGCACGCCGGCTTCTACGCTGGCGTTGCACAGCACCTTGGTATCGCCAAACTCCACCAGTACCGAGCCTTCGGCGTGGCGGGTGTAGTTGCGCGTCAGACGCACGTCGCGCGGTTCGTCGTGCTGGCGATTGCTCGGGCGGATCACCTCGGGTTGCGGCGTTTTGCTCATGATAGGGCACCTTGTGATGAAAATCGGGCAGGCTATTGTACATGCCTTGCCCGACCCCGGCGGGATATCGGATAAACTGGCAACCGTTATGTTTAAGACACTGCCATCAGGGAGTCGATATGCGCCATACCACCCAAGCCAGTGACAACACTGTTCACAGCATGACCGCCTTTGCCTGCACCAAGCAGGCCGCCGAATTCGGCACGTTGAAAGTCGAGCTGCGCTCGGTGAACCAGCGCTATCTGGAGCCAAACTTTCGCCTGCCCGAGGCCCTGCGCGCGCTGGAGCCGCACCTGCGCGAAGCACTGCGCCAGCGCCTTGCCCGAGGTAAAGTGGACGTCACCCTGCGGCTTGAAGCCATTGACGACAGCCACACGCCGGCGGTCAATACTCGGCGCCTGGCCGAGCTTGCTACCGCCTTAGAAGTGGTGCAGCGCGAAGTGCCCGGCACTGCCGCGCCCACTGCCCTTGAGCTTTTGAACCAGCCCGGCGTGCAGGAAAGCCGCCGCCACAACGGTGAGGCGATCAACGCCGCTGCCCGTGCGCTGTTCGATCAGGCGATTGACGAGCTGCTGGACGCCCGCGCCCGCGAAGGCGAAAAGCTCGCCGTGATGATCACCACTCGGCTCGACGGCGTTACTCGGCAGGTCAGCACCGTTCGCCAGCTGCTGCCGGATCTTCAACAGCGCCAGCGTGCCCAGCTGCTGGAGCGCCTCGACGCCGCCCGCACCGAGCTTGACCCCCAGCGGCTCGAAGCCGAGCTGGTGCTGGTGGCACAAAAAAGCGACGTTGCCGAAGAGCTCGACCGCCTCGATGCCCACGTCGAAGAAGTCCGCCGCCAGCTTGGCCAACCCGGCCCCAAGGGCCGCCGGCTGGACTTTTTGATGCAGGAACTCAACCGCGAAGCCAATACGCTCTCATCAAAATCCATCGTCGCCGACACCACCCGCAGCGCCGTCGAGCTCAAGGTGCTGATCGAACAGATGCGCGAGCAGGTGCAGAACATAGAGTGAATGCCAAAAGGCCGACTACGTCAGCAGCGCGCTGTTTTCCCGGCGGCGCTGTTCAAACGTGGTCTGAATCTCCGAAATAGTGTTGTCACTGACGCCGTAATCCCGGGCCGTGGCAGTAAACGCCGTAAGCACATCGGCCATCTGTTGAATATGGCGCTGTGCCCGGGGCCAGTCGTCAAACCCTGCAGCGTCGGCCAGTTTCTGCATTGCTTTCAGCGGCGGCTTTTTGCCATATCCCATAAAGGCCGTGGCATGTTCATTAAAAGGGTGCGGACTGAAGGTGGCATCGTAAAACGGGGCCGGTTGCCATTGGCCGCTATCATCCTGCAAAAATGCCCAGTTCTTGCTGTGATCATCCTGATTGCAGGCCAATAAATTGAAAATCGCGCGACGAAACTGCAGCTGCCCGGCGGCGGGAGAGCGGCATAGCTGCCGGCTGGCCTTGATGAGATCCAGATAGTCCAGACTGGGCGCACGATAATCGGCATCCAGCAGGCCGCAGGCGCTGTGCATGTGCAGACGCCCGGCGCTGTGCGTGTCAGTTGGCCAACACCAGTCAAATCGCTTGACCGCAAGCCAGGCGCGCGCGCCACTACTTTTCGGTGCCTCCAGCAGCTGCCATTCAGGCGGCTGAAGCCCTGCGGCTTTCGCCAGCGCTAAATAGACTGCTTCGCACAGGCCTTCTTCATGCCCAAGGGCCAGATTCTGCGAGGTGAATTTGACCAGCCAGGCATCATCGCCATACGCCGGATACGTTCGGCATGAATCAGGATTATCGGCGGTAAAGAACAGCTGTGCTTTAGGACGAGCCCCGCCGGAGCTTCCGGCAGCGACCAGCGCCGAGAGCACGTCGTTGGTCTGGCCATCAAACAGAGCTTCGGCTTCAAGGCCCAGCACCGCCATATCCACCTCGTCGGTGTCAGGTGGCTGCAGGTCGGAAACCGGAGCAAAGTTCAGCGCCCCCATGCCGCGTTTGCCGACAAAGGCCAGCCGATCCATTGGCGTCACCTGTGATGGGATAATGCCGTGCTGACGAAACACGCGGTCTTGCAGCAGCCGTCCCCAGCCGTCCGGCAGGCTATCGGCAAACAGGCCGTGTAGACCATCGTGGGGTTCTTTGGGAGCTTTTTGCAGTGCCGTGGTGGCATGCAACGTAAAAGGGGAAAGGCTGCCCAGCCGGGCAAGATAGTCCGCGTCGTACTGAAAGAATACACCACGGCGATTTTGTGCCAATGTTCCTACCGGAACGTTTGTCCCGGTGGTGAGCGTGCGGTAAACGTCCAGTTTTTGTATGGGGCTAAAAGCCATCTTTCAGCACCTCCTCAATGGAGGCAGGCTGGCGGGATCGGTCGTGTTCCGGCGTTTGGGTCAGCTCATACAGGCGCTTGAGGTCGTCCAGACACTGCCAGAGCAGCAGTAGCTGGCGAAACGAGATTTGCCCGGTCAGCTCGAATTTCTTCAGCGTAGAGGCAGGCACGGTGCTGCGCTTGGCCAGCGCTTCCCGGGAAAGGCCTTCTTCATCGCGCCGCCGGCGCAGATAGGCGGCAAACGCCTGCTGCACGTCGCTATCATCAAGCAAGAGAAAACGCGGCATATCGTGCACCTTTGGCTATTATGGTGTCTATTATAGCCTATTTTAGGCTATTTTGGATACCATAATGTCTTTAAGAATCCCTTAGCCCGAGCATGATCATTGCCATTCCCAGCAACACCAGCGCGGTGACGAGAAAACGGTGATTGGGGCAAGACAGGAGTTCATGCAGTGGTAAATATTCACCCCGATTGATACAGATCATCCCGCGTCATTTTTGTGTTTGAGGCCCGCTGAAGAATCGTTTTACATGCCTGTTATACCGGTGTTGATGTGCAATAGCCGGCGAGCGTTCAGGAGGGTACATGCTCAATAACAGGGACAAGCGCTGGCTGTTGGCGGCAGGCATATCGATGGTGGGCGTCGGCGGCGTTCAGGCCGCCGAGTCAGAGGCGCTGGATACGCTGGTGGTGCTGGGCACCGGGCAGCAGGTCTCGGTATTTGATAACCCGGCCTCGGTCTCCACGGTTGATGCCGCTGCCCTGGGGCGGGCCTCTTCCGCAAGCGTCGCCGAGCTGCTGCGCGACGTGCCCGGGCTGACGATCCAAGACAACGGCTCGCCGGGCATGCCGCGTATTACCCTGCGCGGTGAATCCTCTCGGCGGGTGACCGTGCAAATCGACGGCCACGCCCTTACCGATCATTCCCCCAAAGGCGCGCCGCTGCTGCTGGACCCTTCTACTATCGAGCGCATCGAAGTGGTGCGCGGGCCGTCGTCGGTACTCAGCGGCTCGAACGCTATCGGTGGGGTGGTTAATATCATCACCCGGCGCGGCGGCGATACGCCGTTCTCCGGCAGCGTCACGGCCACCGGCCACAGCGCCACCCGGGGCGGCAGCACCAGCGCCACGTTGCAGGGCGCACGGGGAAACGTCGATTGGCGGGTATCCGCCGGGGTGGGCGACGAGGGCGATCGCCGCACGCCGGACGGCACGCTGGACAATACCGGCCACGCTCACGATCAGCTCTCGACTCACTTGGGCTACCGCTTCAATGCGCAGCACTATCTGGCTTTCAAGGCCGACCAGTATCGGCTTGAGGCCGACGTTTACAGCCCGCCGCCGGCCGGCTTTACCGACTTCTCGGTGAGCCTGCCCCAGCGCGATCTGCGCAAGAGCGGCCTGTTTTACGAAAGCACGGAACTGACGCCATGGCTTGGCGAGCTCAAGGCCAGTGTGTATTACCAGACCGTGGACCGGCGCTTTGAAAGCCAGGCCGAAATGGCCTCCGGCCGAGCCATCGGCAGCGAAAGCGATGACCGCCAGATCACCTACGGCATGAATACCCGGGCCACGCTTGATCTGATCGCGCCGGGCAAGACGCTGGTGGGCGTGGAGTACGAGCATGACAGCCTGGAGGCCGACAAGACCTCCCGGGTGTTTCTGCCGTTTCCGCCGCCTCAAGGGCAGCATCAGACCAAGTCGATTCAGGACGAGGCTCATATCGAGACGTTCTCCGCCTACGCCCAGCAGGCGCTGACGCTGAGTGATGCCACCACGCTCTACCTGGGCGCGCGCGGGTATCTGGTGGAGGCAAACCTTGACGCCAGCAGCGACAAGCCTCTCACCGACAACAGCGACGAACGGCTGCTGGGCTCGCTTGGCCTGGTTCATCGGCCGAGTGATGACTGGTCGCTGCGCGCTAATCTGGCGCAGGGCTATTCCTACCCGACTCTGGAGCAGCTGTTTTTAACCACCAGCGCCAGCGGCACCGCCGTTTACGGCAATCCCGATTTATCGCCGGAGCGCGCCAACACGCTGGAGCTGGGCGCACGCTATCGCGGCGGGCCGGTCACCCTGGATGCGACGCTGTTTCACACCCGCGCCAAAGACTACATCGGCGAGGAAGACCTGCCCGCCGCTGGCCCGGGGCCCGCGCCGCGGCACTTCATCAACGTCGACCGGGCCAATACCACCGGGCTTGAACTGCTGGCGGAGTACGCCCTGCCGACGTTGGATACGACGACGCTTTATGCCAAGGGCAGCGTGCTCGAGCGTGAGCTGGACTACGGCCAGGTGACGACCACCGATAGCGGTACACCACGTTTTAGCGGGCGTGCCGGGGTGCGCCACGCAAGGCCGGTGTCTGACACCCTGATGGCTGATGCCGACCTGTATCTGCGCGGTGAAAGCGGTGCCAAGCTGCGCAACGCCGACGGCGAACTGACCTCACGCGCGTCGGGCTACGGCACGCTCAACGCCCGGCTGGGCCTGGGGCACAGCGAGCACTTTGACCTGGGGCTCGACCTTTACCAAATCGCCCGTAAAGCATCGCCCAATGCGGGCGGTGATATAAGGGCGCACCGCAACGCGGTGCTTGTCTTGATATGACCATCAATACCTGATAAATATACAGTATGACAAAGCGCGCCTACAAAGAACGATTTTATCCCACCCCCGAGCAGGCTTTGCTGCTTGCACAGTCGTTCGGGTGTGCGCGGTTTGTCTGGAATAACACCCTGAATTATCGCACCGAGGCTTATCAGCAGCGGGACGAATCCGTATCGCATTCGGTAGCGGAAAAACGGCTGGTCGCTCTAAAAGCCGAACACCCCTGGTTGAAAGACGTTTCCAGCGTGATCCTGCAACAAACGCTGCGCGATCAAAAAGCCGCGTTCGATAATTTCTTCAACCCCAAGCTCAAGGCACGCTATCCGCGCTTTAAGTGCAAGGATGGCCGCCAGTCGATCCGGTTGACGAAAGCCGCCTTTCGTTATCGGGACGGCGAAATCACCATTGCCAAGACAAAGGTGCCGCTGCCGATCCGCTGGAGCCGCCCGTTAGTCAGCGCGCCTTCCAGCATCACCCTTTCACGAGATCGCGCCGGTCGCTATTTCATCAGTTGCCTGTGCGAGTTCACGCCCAAGGCGCTACCGATCATACCCAACACCGTGGGTATTGATCTGGGGCTGACCGATCTGTTCATCACCCAGGACGGCCAGAAGTCCGGCAATCCTCGTCATCTAAAACGCTATGAAGCGAAGCTGGCGTACCTACAACGCCGCCTGGCCAAGAAGACAAAGGGCTCGAACAATCGCCATAAGCTGCGCCAAAAAGTGGCGCGGCTCCATGCCCGTATTGCCGACTGCCGCCGCGATGCCATCCATAAAGCGACTCGAACGCTCATTAACGAAAACCAAGTTATTTGCGTTGAGACGCTGAACATCACCGGCATGATAAAAAACAGGGCGCTGGCCAAGGCCATCAGCGATGCGGGCTGGGGCGAGTTTGTGCGCCAGCTCACCTACAAAGCCGAATGGGCAGGCCGGCAACTGGTGCAAGTGAGCCAGTGGCTGCCGAGCAGCAAGATGTGCCACGGCTGCGGGCACAAGGTTAAAAAGCTACCGCTATCGCAGCGCCACTGGCACTGCGAGGGCTGTGGCCAGGCCATCGACCGCGACATTAACGCAGCCAACAATATCCGAACCGCCGGGCTGGCGGGGTTAGCCTGTGGAGCGACTGGATCGGGGGCAGCGGCGTAGCCACTGTCTAGTGAAGGCGTGTTGAAGCAGGAAGGTTCTCGGGGCAACCCAAGAACCCTCGCCCAAAGCGCTTAGCGCGGCGGGCGGGGAGTGTCAGAACCTGCTGGATACCTCTTATGACGCCTACGGCGAAGTACCCGGTGCTGAACGTAGCGCCAGCCTGACCGGCACGCTGTACTTTTGATGCTCGCACCTGGCTTATATCTACCTCCTTTCCACACTTTTGGCCACCCACTAGCGTCAGAAAGGAGGAGAGATGCTGGCTTCAGCACCGTTTAACCCGTCGTCGCCGTATAGTCTTCGCCGCCTGAGCGTTTCGGAGATGCCCGCCGCCAGCGCACTGCTGGGGCAGGGCATGCGTGATAATCCCACTCACGTTTGCGCCTTTGGCAACAATCCCGAGCGCCGCCGGCAAGCGCTTGTCGCCATGTTTGCGCCCTTTATGCGCCGTCAGGCCCAAGAGGGCGTTGTGTTTGGCGCGTTTATCGAAGATAAGCTGGTGGGCGTTTCCGGCTTTTCCCTGCCCGGCCAATGCCAGCCGGCGCTGAAGGATAAGCTTTGCACCTTGCCGGCGCTGTTTTTGATCTGCGGCCCGGTTGGCCTGTGGCACGTGTTGTGGAACCTGTATCGCTGGACGCGTATCTGGAAACAACGCGACGCAAAAATGCCCCGCCACGGCCACTTAGGCCCGCTGGCGGTGGCGCCGAAGTGGCAGGGCCAGGGCATCGGCAGCGCGCTGCTGCAATGCCTGTGCGATGAGCTGGATAAGCGTCAACTCGCCGGCTATCTGGAAACCGACCGGCAGGAAAACGTCAGGCTTTATGAGTGGTTTGGCTTTACTACCGTCGCCACCGAGCCGGTGCTCGGCGCGACCCACTGGTTTATGCAGCGCCGGTCAGACGATATGCAAATTGACGCGTTAGAGTAAGTGTGTTTTTTGATCAAGATCAAATTATTATTATAAAACGCTGTTTTACGTTGTTTTTGTAATCCATATCATTCAGAATTATTCGCGATTTGTTTTCGTAATGTTTTTAAGGACCTTGCTCATGGGCATTTTTTTATTCTGCTCTGAACTAAAGCCTTTTCTATAAAAATTATAACGAAGACAGATCTGGAATGATGCCAAATCCCCCTCTGTCAGCCTAGTTGTCCAGCTGGCGATTTCGCCTAAATTAACATCAGAATGGGCGGCATAGGATGGTTCATGCCACGTTATTCCAAGGAACGTAAAGCCGCGGTGCTGAAGAAACTATTACCGCCAGAAAACCGTAGTGTGGCGTCGGTCGCCGCCGAGGAAGGCATAGCGAACGCAACCCTGTATGGTTGGCTGAAAACATGCCGACAACAAGGAGTGCCTGTGCCAGGCAAGCGTAAGACCGGAGACGAATGGTCGGCTGATGCCAAGCTGGCCGTGGTGATTGAAACAGCTCCCCTGTCGGAGACCGAGCTTGGCGCCTATTGCCGGGAAAAGGGCGTATATCCTGAGCAGGTGCAGCGCTGGAAAGACGCCTGCCTCCAAGGCGCCGATCGGCACGAAGATCAGGAAAAAACGGCCCAAAAACAGCGTAAAGAAGACCGCCAGACGATCAAGAAGCTGACGTCGGAGGTTCGCCGTAAAGACCGGGCCTTGGCGGAGACGACCTCGTTACTGGTGCTGTCAAAAAAGCTCGAAGCCTTGTACGGCGAAGACCCGGACAACGAGGACAACTGACGCCGTTGAGCGAACGTACAAGGCTGCTACAAGACGTTGATGAAGCGGTAGCTGGTGGCGCCGCTCGCTACAAGGCGGCAGAACTGATGGGGCTAAGCCAGCGCACGTTAAAACGCTGGCGGCAGGCCAATGGCGATGTGACCACGGATCAGCGCTCACAGGCCGTGCGGGTTGTGCAGGCCCATCAGCTGACTCAAGCGGAAGAAGAGGCGATTCTAACCACTTGCTGCCAAACGGAATACCGGAGCTTGCCACCGTCGCAAATAGTCCCGCGACTGGCAGACCAAGGCCGTTATTTGGCCTCGGAATCGTCGTTTTATCGGGTGCTGAAAAAGCACCAACAGCTAAACCACCGAGGCCGCATGAAACCGGCCCGAAAGCTCGCTGAGCCGACCAGTTTTACCGCCTCGGGCCCGAACCAGGTGTGGAGTTGGGACATCAGCTACTGCCCCTCTGTAGTCCGTGGCGAGCACTGGTACCTTTACCTGATCATGGACGTCTACAGTCGCAAGATCATTGCCTGGGACGTGTATGACAACGAGTCCGGCGACTTGGCGAAGCAACTGGTGGAGCGCGCTCTATTGCGTGAAAGCTGCTGGCACACGCCACCAATTTTGCACTCGGATAACGGTGCGCCGATGACCTCGTACACTCTGCGCGCTAGGCTGGCGGAACTGGGTATGCTGATGTCCCACAGCCGCCCCCGGGTGAGCAACGATAATCCTTATTCAGAGGCGCTGTTCCGCACCGTCAAATACTGCCCGGCGTGGCCCACAAAGGGCTTTGCATCGCTGGCCGCCGTGCGTAAATGGATGTTGACGTTCGAGCACGCCTATAACAAACAGCACCTTCACAGCGGCATCAACTTCGTTACGCCCGCCGACCGGCATCGAGGCGTGGATACCCAGCGCCTGGCCCACCGAAAAGCCGTATATGAACGTGCCAAGCGCCTGAATCCCGGGCGCTGGTCGGGCGATATCCGACGCTGGGAGGCCACCGGATCGGTATCGCTCAATCCTGGCAAGCAACAGGAAATAGAGCTCAATAAACTGGCCGCTTAAACGTGGCTATTTGGACAACTGGGTTGAAAACTACCGAAATGCCGCGTATCATCAAGTAAACAGAAAAAGAATGGCGACATGAAAGTATCAATATTTTAAAGGATTATCAGGGATCTTTATGAAATTGCTAAAAATAACAGCTGCTATTGCAGCTATATCAATGCTGGGTGGCTGTGCCACTATTGTTGGTGATAAAGAACAAGCAGTCACTATTAATAGCAGCCCAAGTAATGCACAGCTGTTGATTACCGATGAACGTAGCACGGAAGTGCACGCAGGGACTACGCCTGCCACGGTAACGTTGAAAAAATCTGCTGGTTATTTTAGTGGCAAGACCTATACCGTCGAAATTTCAAAAGATGGTTATGAAAGTCGTTCCATGAAAATAAACTCTTCTGTCAATGGTTGGTACATTGGCGGTAACATTATTTTTGGTGGTCTCATTGGCTGGCTCATTGTCGATCCGCTGACTGGCGCAATGTATAACCTTACTCCCGATACGCTTAATGCTACGCTGGGGGACAGTGTTGCTATTAATTCCGAGAGTGAATCTGAAATTACGTTGGTCATGATCGAGGATGTTCCTCGACACATGCGCGATAAAATGCAATATCTTGGTAAAATATAATATGAAAATTAGCACTGCTTTCGGGCAGTGTATTTTAGTATAAAGCAGTCCGTTATTCCGACTGACTCAGTAGCTGCCTGGCACGCCGGGCAGCTTCCGGCCAAGAGCCTATAATTAGGAAAGGTTGATGCTAGAGCGCAGCAGCGCTTGGGACGGCCAACTACAGCGGCTTTTTAGACCTTAATTGCAGACAGTCATTGAGCCAACTTTTGTGCATATGGATCCATTTGAGTTTACTACAGAATTTCCGATTCTAGTGACGGATGATCCATCAGAGTTTAATCGCGTATTGCCGATTTTGGAAGACGATGACCCATTAGAGCGTATCGTACTATTTCCTATTCTGGTTGAGCTTCTTCCATCAGAGCCAACCGTGGTATTACCAATGCGATGACGGCTTGAACCATCAGATCCAATCGTTGTGCTACCGATTTTATGGTAGGTTGTGCCCGATTGACCGTATATGTAGTCGTCCGCATTCGCCATGTTGAAAATGCTTAAGGACAGAACTGTCGAAGCAAGTAAAAGTTTTTTCATTATTACTTTCCTTTTTATTATCTAACGGATGTCAGCCTGCACGCGTGCTTATTGGCTGGAGTACGCATGCGTATATTATTAATATTGTATTTCACGGCTATGGCAATATAGTTTTTGGTTAATTAAAAATAAGTATAGTTTGGAGGTATGGCACCAGTCACCGCGCTTTTGGTACGGCACAGATGAAGCAGTATTTTTTTATTGTCGCGTGGGGGTGAGAGAAGTGATAGTTGTGAATACTTACAAACCTGCCCGGCGGCGTATAGCCTATCGGGCAGGTTTACCAAGAGGAATTATAGTTACCGCTGCTCTAGCGGTTCTTCAACTGCTCCGCCATCTCTTCACTAATCGCCACGCCTTGTTCGGCAAAGACGTCTTGGGCCACCTTCAGCGCGCTCAGGGAACGCGGGAATCCCACGTAGGGGATCAGGTGCATGATGCAGCCGGCAATTTCATCGGGGGTCAGGCCAACCTTCAGGCCGGTGATTACGTGCATGCCGATCTGCGGCGTGCCCTGGGCCACCAGCGCTGAAATGGTGGTTAGCACTTTTTGTTTGTTGTCGAGGCCGGGGCGTGAATAGACGTTGCCAAAGGCAAACTCCACCACCATCTGGGTCAGGTCGGGGGCAATATCCTTGAAGCTTTCGCCCACTTCCATATGCCCTGTGGGGTTGTTTTCGTCGGGGGTGGTCAACTCTTTCAGCTTATCCATGCCTTGTTGGTAACGATCGGTGGTCAACTCAGTCTCCTTGGGATTTTTCATAGCAAAATAAGCACCGATTGTGGTTTATATTCGCCTGAGAGGCTAGCGGGCGCTATGCATGGCTGTAGCTGGGAACCCGCCCGCTGGTGGGGAGTCTATCGGGTCACGTTTCCCATAGAGATTCACGATGACGACTGCTACCGCCGTTTCACCCGCTCGCGCTGCGCGCCCGTCGTCCGACTGGGCGAGCTGGGGGCAGTGGCTGGCGCTGGTTACCATGACGCTCGATCACGTGGCGCGCTATATGGCCGCTGACAGCTGGGGGCTTGGCTGGGTCGATAGCAGCGTCAGGCGCATTGCCTTTCCGCTGTTTGCCGGCATGGTGGCCTGGCACGGGCTGTTTAATACGCGTAACCCCGTACGCTATGCCCGCCGGGTGATGGTGATCGGCGTGGTCGCGCAGCTGCCTTACCAGTTGATGCCGCGCGAAGCGCTGGTGCAGTTCAATATCTGTTTTACCCTGGGACTGGGGCTGTTGGCCGGTGCTTGGCTGGTGCGGTTGCCGGAACGCTTGCAGCAGCGCACCGCGCCCGCCGGGCGGCTGGTGATTGAGGCGGCGCTGGTGGTGGGCGCGTGGTATCTGATAGGGCCGTGGGTGGAATACTCCCACTTGGGGCTGTTGCTGGTGCCGTTTTTCATGCTGGCAATTGGCCCGCTTTTCCGCAGCGGACCGGCGCTTTCGGAGCGTCTGACGGCGGTTGCCGCTTGCCTGCCGATATTGGCAGTGGCCGGCATGATGAACAGCTCCGATATGGCCAAATCGTTTACCGTGGTCACCGCGCTTTGCGTGCTGCTGCTGGCGGCGGGTGCTAGCGCGCTGCTGCCCAAGTCACCCTGGCTGATGCCGCGGCGGATGTGGCTGGCCTGGTATCCCGGCCACTTTGCGGTGATTGCGCTGTTTCTGCTGGCCGTGGGTCAGGCGGACTTTGGCTTTTAAACCTTTGGCTTTTGCACGCTGTTCCGCTAGGCGGGAGCACCGCGATAGTAGTGCCATAAAAACAGCGCGCCGGCGCTGCGCTGGGGTGCCCAGTGCTCGACCATGCGGCGTGCCTGGGCGGGGGTAGGTTTTTCATCCAGCCCTTTGAGCCGGCCCAGCGCCACGCGCAGCGCCAGGTCGTCGGCGGGGAAAATATCGCTGCGCCCGAGCGAGAACATCAGGTAAATCTCCGCGCTCCAGCGGCCAAACCCGCGCAGCGCGGTAATCGCGGCGATGGCGTCGGCATCGTTCATGGCATCCAGTGCGTCGGCGTTGAAGGTGCCGGCGAGCTCGGCCTCGGCCAGCCCCTGGGCATATTCCACTTTGCGCCACGAAAGCCCCGCATCGCGCAGCGCCTGGCCGTCGATGGCCGCAACGGCGCTGGCGGTTAGCGCGGGCAGCTGCGCGTTGATGCGGCCCATGATTGCACGCGCGGCTTCGGTGGAAATTTGCTGGCTGACAATCGTGGTAAACAGCGTGGCAAAACCCTTGTCGCGCGGGCGCGGCGCTGGCGCGCCAACCTGCGGCAGCACGCAGGCAATATCGGCATCCTGTTCGGCAAGTGACTGCATGGCGTTTTCCAGTGTGTCTTGAGGCATGGTATTTTCCTCGGTTCGTTAACGTCCGTCATATCCATCGTTCAGGAGTCATCATGCAGCAGTCAACGCCCGAGCGGGCGCGTCATCCTCGGCTGGCGGAGTTTTCATTAGCGCTGGGCGGGTTTGGTATCGGCACCAGCGAGTTTGTCATTATGGGGCTGATGAACCGCGTGGCGGACGATTTGGCAGTGAGCGTGCCGCAGGCGGGCTATGCGATCAGCAGCTACGCGCTGGGGGTGGTGGTGGGTGCGCCGTTGATTGCCTCGCTGGCCGCCCGGGCGCCTCGACGCGGGCTGCTGATCGCGCTGATGCTGATGTTCGCGCTGGGTAACGTGGCCAGCGCCATGGCGCCGGGGTTTGCCTCGTTTGTCGGGCTGCGTTTTCTCGCCGGCCTGCCCCACGGCGCCTATTTTGGCGTGGCCGCGCTGGTGGCCGCAGGCGCGGTGCCCGTTGATCAGCGCGCGCGTGCGGTCTCGCGGGTGATGCTGGGGTTAACGGTGGCGATTTTGATCGGCGCGCCGCTGGGCACCTGGGCGGGCAATCTGTTTGGCTGGCAAATTGCCTTTGCTGCGGTCGGGGTCAACGCGCTGATAACCGCGCTGTGCATCCGCCTGTGGGTGCCGGTGCAGCCGGTGGATGCGCTGGCCAGCCCGCTGCGCGAGCTGTCGGCGCTGTTCAAGTCGCGGGTGCTGATGACGCTGGCAGTGGCCTGCTTCGGCTGCGGCGGCATGTTCGCGATTTTCAGCTACGTGATGCCCACGCTCACCCATCAGGCGGGCATGAACGAGGCGCTGGGGCCGCTGGTGCTGGTGGTGTTCGGGCTGGGCACCTTGCTGGGCAACGTGGTGGGCGGGCGCGCCGCGGATAAAAACCTGATGCGCGCGATCCCGGTCATTCTGGTGTGGTGCGCGGTAATTCAGGGGCTGTTTTACTTTACTGCCAGCAACGTCTGGACGGGGCTGGTCTCGGTGGCGCTGGTGGGCACCAGCATTGCGCTGGCGCCGGCGCTGCAAACCCGGCTGATGGACGTGGCGGAAGACGCCCAGACCATGGCGGCCTCGCTTAACCACGCGGCATTCAACGGCGCCAACGCGCTGGGCGCATGGCTGGCGGGGCTTGCCATCAGCGCGGAGCTGGGCTGGTCGAGCACCGGTCTGGTGGGCACCGCGCTGGCGCTGTGCGGGCTGGTGCTGTTTGCGCTGGGGCAGCGGCTGGAAAAACGCGGCCGCTCTGCGGCTACCGCCTGACTGAGCTCACCCGTTCTGCCTCTACTGTCTAAACAGCGGGTATGCGATAATCGCTCGGTTATCGCATCGGCGTTATCGCATCAACTTTCATTCATCCTTTTTCGTCGCCAAGGTAGGGAAGCGCGTCATGTCCCAAGGTACGCTTTTTGTTGTCTCTGCTCCGTCGGGGGCCGGTAAAACCAGCCTGGTGCGCGAGCTGATCGAAAACCTGAGCGGTATTCAGGTCTCCGTCTCGCACACCACGCGCGCGCGCCGCGAAGGCGAGGTTGACGGGGTTAACTACCACTTCACCCAGACCGCCGAGTTTGAGGCGATGGTTGAGCGCGGCGAGTTTTTTGAATACGCCCAGGTGTTTGATAACTACTACGGCACCTCGAAAAGCGCGGTGCAGGCGCGGCTCGACGCCTGTCAGGACGTGATTCTGGAGATTGACTGGCAGGGCGCGCAGCAGGTGCGCGAGCAGATGCCCGAGGCGGTGTCGATCTTCATTCTGCCGCCCTCGCGCGATGAGCTGGAACGCCGTCTGGCCGGGCGCGGCACTGATGCCCACGCGGTCATCGAGCGGCGCATGCAGGATGCGGTCAGTGAAATGTCGCACCACAAAGAATACGACTACATCGTGATCAACGATGACTTCACCACCGCCCTTGAAGAGTTGCGCGCGCTGATTCTCAGCCGCCGGCTTACCGCGGGGATGATCCGCGAGCGCCACGCGCCGCTGCTTGAAGCGCTGCTGTCGTAAACCGCGCGCTTGTCATGGCTGACCGGCGTCGAGTAGTCTAGCTGGCTTTAGTCAGTTTTTAACTGGGTTTTACGATCCGGTTGTCACGACTCGGTTGTCACTACCCTCTTTATTCTTCATCGGGCTGATGTAAGCATCGGCCCGGTGCCGCACTTATTTTTACAGGAAGACGCTCATGGCCCGTGTTACCGTTGAAGATTGTCTGGAAAATGTGGAAAACCGCTTTCAGCTGGTGATGATTTCCAGCCAGCGTTCGCGCCAGCTGGCGCGCGGCTCCCGCGATGCCCTGCTACCGTGGGAAAACGACAAGCCCACCGTCATGGCGCTGCGTGAAATTGCCGCCGGCGTGGTCGATCGCAGCGTGCTGGACGAGCCGGTCGAAGCGGCGGTACGCCCGCGCCCGATGGATGCCGGCATGCCCATCGACGACTAAGCGGTCAGCAACCCTGACACCCAACAGAGGCGCGGCGAATGTTTACCATTGATGACCTGGCGGATCGACTTGGCGGCTATCTTCCCCCGGATGAGATTCAGCAGGTCAAACGCGCCTTTTACTACGCCGAACAGTCCCACGACGGCCAGCGCCGCCGCTCGGGCGAGGCCTATGTGACCCACCCGCTGGCGGTGGCCAATATTCTGGCCAACATGCACATGGATCATCAGAGCCTGATGGCCGCTATGCTGCACGACGTCATCGAAGATACCAGCGTCGACAAACCGGCGATTGAAACCCAGTTCGGCAAGCCCGTGGCCGAGCTGGTCGACGGCGTCTCCAAGCTGACCCAGATCGCCTTTGAAGACAAAGCCGTTGCCCAGGCGGAAAACTTCCAGAAAATGGTGCTGGCGATGTCGCGGGATATCCGCGTGATCATCGTCAAGCTCGCCGACCGGCTGCACAACATGCGCACCCTCGGCGCGCTCCGGCCGGACAAGAAGCGCCGCATCGCCCGGGAAACGCTGGAGATCTACGCTCGGGTGGCCGGCCGTCTGGGCATCAACACCATCCGTATTGAGCTTGAAGACCTGTCGTTTCAGGCGATTCACCCGATGCGCGCCGAGCGCATCAAGCGCGCCGTGGTCAGCGCCAGCGGCAACCGGCGCAGCGCCATGCGCCAGGTGCAAACCACGTTGCAAAAAAGCCTCGATGACGACGGGCTCAACGGCACGGCGATGGGGCGGCAAAAGCATCTGTTGTCGATCTATCGCAAGATGCGCGACCAGCGCAAACCGTTCGCCGAGATCATGGACGTGTTCGGGTTTCGCATCGTCACCGACGACGTCGCCAGCTGCTACCGGATTCTGGGCGTGGTGCACAACCTCTACAAGCCGGTGCCCGGACGCTTCAAGGACTACATCGCGATTCCCAAGGCCAACGGCTACCAGAGCCTGCACACTACGCTGTTTGGCCCCCGCGGCATGCCCATCGAGGTGCAGATCCGCACCCGCGAGATGGAGGCCATGGCCAACAACGGCATTGCCGCCCACTGGCTTTACAAGGCCGGCCAGACCGAGCACCCGATTGCCGAAGGCAGCCGCGCCCGTGCCCGTGCCTGGGTCAAGGGGCTGCTGGAAATGCAGCGCAACGCCGGCGATTCACTGGAGTTTATCGAGCACGTTAAAAACGATCTTTTCCCCGATGATATCTACGTGTTCACGCCCAAAGGCGACATCATGGAGCTGCCCCAGGGCGCGACGGTGATTGATTTCGCGTACAGCGTGCATACCGATATTGGCAACAACTGCATCGCCTGTCGCATTGACCGTCAGCTGGCGCCGCTCTCCACACGGCTCGAAAGCGGCCAGACGCTGGATATCATCACCGCGCCGGCGGCGCGCCCCAACGTGGCCTGGCTCAACTTCGTGGGCACGGCCAAGGCGCGTTCGGCCATTCGCCACGCGCTGAAACATCAGCAGCAGAAAGAGGCCATGCAGCTGGGCCGCCGGCTGTTGAACAAGGCGCTGTCGGTGTTTGAAACCAGCGTTGAAGAGCTTGACGCCGAGGTGATGGAGCGCGCGCTGAGCCAGCTGGAGATGGACGATCAGGAGACGCTGCTGGAGTCCATCGGGCTGGGCCGGCATATGGCCTACGTGGTGGCGCGCCACCTGATTGATCTGGTCGACGGGCAAGGTGCGCCCAGCGGCGCTGAAGCGCGAAGCCAGCAGCCGGTGGTGATCAGCGGCAGCGAAGGCATGGTGACCAACTTCGCTCGCTGCTGTCACCCGCTGCCCGGCGACGCCGTGGTAGGCCATCTTTCCGCCGGCAAGGGGCTGGTGGTGCACCGCGCCGAATGCAAAAACCTGACCGACAAAAATAACCCCGATAAGTTGTTCACGCTTGAGTGGTCAGACAGCATCGATGAAGACTTCCCCGTCGCGCTGCGGATTGAAATCGAAAGCCATCGCGGGCTGGTGGCCGAACTTGCCGGCCTGGTGACCGACGCCGATGCCAACATCGAGCGTATCGGCATCGAAGAGCGCGACGCGCGGCTGTCGTCGGTCAATCTGACGCTGTCGGTGAAAGGCCGCGTGCATCTGGCACGCATCATCAAGCGCCTCCGCAATCTGCACAGCGTGGAAAAAATCTACCGGCTGGGCCAGTAGCCCGGCGCCGTGTGCCTTTTTTCTTTCTTGCGGCGTACCCACTGCGCGATACGTCATTTCCGGTAAGGCATCTACCCCAGGAGACCGGCTCACATGAGCAATAAAGCAGTGATCAATACCCAGAAAGCGCCGGCCGCTATCGGCCCATATTCGCAGGCCATCAAGGCGGGCAACACCGTGTACATGTCCGGCCAGATTCCGCTCGACCCGGCCACCATGACGCTGGTGGAAGGCGACGTGGAAGTTCAGACACGCCAGGTATTCACCAACCTCAAGGCAGTATGCGAAGAAGCCGCCGGCAGCCTGGGCGATATCGTCAAGCTCAACCTTTATCTGGTCGAGCTTGAGCACTTTGCCACGGTTAACGCGGTGATGGAGGAGTTCTTCACCGCGCCGTTTCCTGCCCGCGCCGCCGTCGGCGTGAAAGCGCTGCCCAAAGGCAGCCAGGTGGAAGCCGAAGCGGTCATGGTCATCGGCGACTGAGTTTTAGCAGATCAGGCCTTTACCGCAGTAAGAAAGCCGCCTTCCTTGATTAACTGGGCGTAGCCTTCGCGAAAGCTCGGATAGCGGAAGGCGTAGCCGCTCGCGATAATCCGGCTGTTGTCGCAGCGTTTGCTGGCGCGCCGGCGCAGGGGCGACTGCATGGTTTCGGTGGCTTCGACCTTGAGCTGGCCGGCAAGCCAGGTCATCACCGCGTACAGCGTGGCGGGCTCGCTGTCGCTGCCCAGATAGATGGGGTCCAGCGTCTCACCGCGCTCGTGACGGTTGATCAGGTGGTGCAGGATGCCGGTGCAGTCGTCGCGGTGAATGCGGTTGGAATAGATCTCCGGGGTGATCGCGGCCACGCGGCCTTCGGCCACCTGACGGATCATGCGGTCGCGCCCGGGGCCGTAAATGCCCGAAAAACGCACCACGCTGCCGGGAAGCGCGTGATCCAGCAGCGCCTGCTCGGCTTCGCGCATCAGCAGGCCGGAAAAACTCTGCGCGCTGGCGGGGCTCTGCTCGTCGATCACTTCGCCTTCCTGCTGGCCGTAAACGCTGGTCGACGAGACAAAAAACACCCGCTTGGGCGGCGTCTTGTGCTTCGAGAGCACGCCCAGCACGCGTTTCAGACCCTCGGGATAGGCGCTCTGGTAGGCGCTTTCCTCAAAGCGGTCGGCGCTGACGGTGTAAACGACGTAATCCGCCTCGGGCAGCGCTTTAGCGCCTTTGTCGTCGAGCGTGTTCAAGTCCAGCGCCAGCGGCTCAATGCCGGTGTCAGCCAGCGCCTCGGTATGGCGGCGCACGCCAATCACGCGATGCCCCTCGGCAATCAGTTCACGCCCCAGCGTGATGCCAATATCGCCACAGCCGATAATCAGTACGCTTAGTTTCACCTTGTTGACTCCTGTTGAAAACGCGCTTGTTCAAGCGGCGTTCTCAGTTGATAAACCGTCCCTATCAGCAAAGGCCTCTCTCATTTAGAATGCCTTATACATAGTGCTAACACCAATCACCAGGTTCGCGATACCGTCAACGCGTTTATCACGAAAGGATGCCAAGGGCGCTGCTATGACGCTAACAGAACTCCGCTACATCGTAACCCTCGCTCAGGAACGCCATTTCGGCCGCGCCGCCGAGCGTTGTCACGTCTCCCAGCCCACGCTTTCGGTCGCGGTCAAAAAGTTGGAAGAAGAGCTGGCCGTGCCGCTTTTCGAACGTTCCAAATCTACTGTACAGGTCACCCCGCTGGGAGAGAAAATCGTCGCCCAGGCGCAGCGCGTGCTGGAGCAGAGCAGCATGATTTACGCCATGGCCAGCGAGGGGAAAGATCAGCTGGCGACTCCGCTGCGCATCGGCGCGATCTACACCATCGGGCCCTACCTGTTCCCGCATTTGATCCCCGCGCTTGCCGATGCCGCGCCGCAAATGCCGCTGTACATCGAAGAAGGCCTGACTGGCACGCTGCGCGGCAAGCTGCGCAGCGGCGAGCTCGACGTGATTATCGTCGCGCTGCCGTTTACCGAAACCGACGTGCTGACCAAGCCGATTTATGAAGAGAACTTCGAGGTGCTGCTGCCCGCCAGCCACCGCTGGGCCGAGCGTGAGACCATCCACAAGGAAGACCTGCTCGAAGAGCGCCTGCTGCTGCTGGGCGAAGGCCACTGTTTCCGCGACCAGATTCTGGAAGCCTGCCCGGCGATTAGCCAGAAGCTCAATAGCCCCAGCAACACCCTGATTGCCGAAGGTGGCTCGCTGGAAACCATCCGCCACATGGTCGCCTCTAAGCTGGGCATTACCGTGCTGCCGCAGTCGGCGCTGGGTAGCGAGACCCACGAGCACTCGATGCTGATCAGCCGGCCGTTCGCGCCGCCGGCGCCGTCGCGCACGGTGGCCATCGCCTGGCGGGCGAGCTTTCCACGGCCCAAAGCCATTGAGGCGCTGATCCGCGCCGCCGAGCGCTGCCGCCAGCCGGTTAACGGCGCAATCGAGGTAGCATGAGCACGCTCGACGCACCGGTGACTACGCTCAAGGGCGTCGGCGAGGCGCTGGCCATCAAGCTTGGGCGGCTGGGTATCGAGCGCGTCAGCGACCTGTTGTTCCATCTGCCGCTGCGCTATCAGGACCGCACCCGGCTGACGCCCATGGGTACGCTGCGCGCCGGTCAGGAAGCGGTGATCGAAGGCGAGGTGACCGCCAACGACGTGGTCAAGGGCCGCCGGCGTAGCCTGCTGGTGCGCTTGCGCGACACCAGCGGAATTGTCAGCCTGCGGTTTTTTCACTTCGCCCCCGCCCAGCAGCAACAGCTGCACGTGGGCGCGCGGGTACGCGCCTTTGGCGAAGCCCGCGCCGGCGCCACCGGCCTTGAACTGTATCACCCCGAGTACTCGTTGATCGGGCACGGCCCGGGCGGTGCTGACGCACCGGTAGACGCATCTGTGGAAGAGCACTTCACGCCGATTTACCCGACCACCGAAGGCTTGAATCAGCCGCGCCTGCGCGCGCTGGTGCAGCAGGCGCTGGGGTTGCTGGAACGCGAGCCTGAGGCGCTGCCCGAAGTGCTGTCTGACGCCCTGCGCCAACGATTTTCACTGATGGGATTGCACGCCAGCCTGACGCTTTTGCACCGCCCGCCGCCGGACGCCAATATCGATCAGCTCGGCGCCGGCCAGCATCCGGCGACAAGGCGGCTGGCGCTTGAGGAGCTTTTAGCCCACCGGCTGAGCCTGCGCGAGGTGCGGCTACGGATTCAGCAGGACGGTGCGCCGGTGCTTGCCGCCGGGCGTGGCTTGCAGGCGCGTTTTCTCGCCCAGCTGCCGTTTGCGCTGACCGGCGCCCAGCAGCGCGTGCTGGAAGAAATCGCCCTCGATCTAGCCCGCCCCGCGCCGATGCTGCGGCTGGTGCAGGGCGACGTCGGCTCGGGCAAAACCGTGGTCGCGGCGATGGCCGCGCTCGCCGCGCTGGAAAGCAACTGCCAGGCGGCGATCATGGCGCCCACCGAAATTCTCGCCGAACAGCACTACCGCTCGTTCAAGGCGTGGTTCGAGCCGCTGGGAATCGAGGTGGCGTGGCTGGCCGGCAAGCTCAAGGGCAAGGCGCGGCTCGACGCCAAGGCCGCCATTGCCGACGGCCGTGCGCGCATGGTGGTGGGCACCCACGCGCTGTTTCAAAATGACGTGCATTTTCAGCGGCTGGGGCTGGCGATTATCGACGAGCAGCACCGCTTCGGCGTTCACCAGCGGCTGGCGCTGCGCGAAAAGGGCGAAGCCGGCGGGCTGACACCCCACCAGTTGATCATGACCGCCACGCCGATTCCCCGCACGCTGGCGATGAGCGCCTACGCCGATCTTGACGTCTCGCTGATCGACGAGCTGCCGCCCGGGCGCACGCCGGTCAAGACCGTGGTGGTCTCCGACGAGCGCCGCCCCGAAGTGGTGCAGCGTATTGAGCGCGCCTGCGGCGAAGGCCGTCAGGCGTATTGGGTGTGTACGCTGATCGAAGAGTCCGAAGCGCTGCAGTGCCAGGCCGCGCAGGTGACCTGCGAAGAGCTCACCGAGGCGCTGCCCGAGCTCGCCATCGGGCTGGTCCACGGGCGTATGAAAGCCGCTGAAAAGGCCGCCGTCATGGCCGCGTTCAAAGAGGGCGAGCTGGATCTGCTGGTGGCCACCACGGTGATCGAAGTGGGCGTGGATGTGCCCAACGCCAGCCTGATGGTGATTGAAAATCCCGAGCGGCTGGGGCTTTCGCAGCTGCACCAGCTGCGCGGGCGCGTGGGGCGCGGCAGCACCGCAAGCTTTTGCGTGCTGCTTTACCCGCCGCCGCTGTCGAATAGTTCGCGCCAGCGCCTGGGCGTGATGCGCGAGACCAGCGACGGTTTTCGCATCGCCGAGAAAGATCTTGAACTGCGCGGGCCGGGCGAAGTGTTGGGCACTCGCCAGACCGGGCTGGCGCAGATGAAAATCGCCGATTTGGAGCGCGACGCCGACCTGCTGGACAGCGTCAGCGCGCTGGCCCGGGCGCTAGAGGGCGACGCCGACACCGCCGCGGTGCTGATCCGCCGTTGGCTGGGCGACGCCGCCGGCCGCTACGGGCAGGTCTAGTCGGCCACCAGCCGGTTGGTGGCCTCGTGCAGCGGCGCTAGCTGTTCGGCGATCAGCTCAAGCTGGCTGACCATGCGCTGGGTGGCGGCGTCGGCGTGCTCAAACGGGGCCGTGGGGATCAACGGCGGAGGCCGCGAAGGCGCCTGCCGGCGCGCGGCCAGGGCATTGCCCAGTTCTTCCAGCCGTTCGCCCAGCTGCTCGGCAATAGGCACCAGCGCGGCGTGTTCCGCCAGCGGTTCGCGGTGGGCACCCAGCGCGGAAAGATGGCTTAACAGCGCGTTGGCCAGCAGCCAGAAACGCATTCCCGCCTCGGCGTCGCGCTTGTGCCCCGGTTCGTTGCGCATATCGCCCAGTAGGGTAGAGAATGCCGCATCGGCGCTGTGGGCATTGCGCCGCGCCAGCCGATACGCCAAGTCATCCCGCTTGCCCGCCGCGTACTGGTGGATAATCGCCGCCAGATAGCGGCGCTGGCTGTCCAGCAGGGTGGCGGCTTCGACGTAGACCCGCCGCCGCTGCCAGTCGGGCAGCACAAAGCGTACCGCCAGCGCGGCGATCAGCGCCCCCAGCAGAGTATCCAACAGGCGCGGCCAGATCAGGTCAAAGCCGTCGCCCACCTGATTGAAACTGCACAGCACCAGCAGCGTGATGGCGGCGGTTGCCAGCAGGTAGGAGCGCTCGCGGCTGGCAAAAAACGTCACCCCGGCGGCCACCGCAATCAGGCTTTGAATGCCGGGTGCGGGAAACAGGCTGATCAGCGCCCAGCCGGCCACCAGCCCGGCTACGGTGCCCGCCACCCGCCGGTAGAGAAACCGCCGCGTGGCGGCAAAGTTGGGGCGGCAGACAAACAGCGTGGTCAGCAACACCCACACGCCCTGGGTCGGGTCGAGCCACTGCACCAGCGCGTAGCCCGCGGTCAGCGCGGTGGCCAGCCGCACGGCGTGGCGAAACGTGGGCGAGGCCGGCGTCAGGCTTTGCCGCACGCGCTGCCAGGCATCTTTCAGCGTGGCCGGCGAGCGGTCGTGGAGCTGGCTGTCGGCGAGCGCCTCGGGGTTATGCGCGTCGGCCAGCCGGGCTTCCAGTGCGGCAAGGTTGTCTGCCAGGGCATTCAGCGGAGGTAATAGCGGCTGCCATTCTTGCCGGCCACGCTCGGACAGGCTTTCAATTGAGGCGTGCAGGTCGGTCAGCGCCTGTTCGCTCTGGTGGTGATCAAACGTGCGGTTGAGCAGCAGCGACTTGGCCAGCCGGCGGCAGGCGAGCCCCTGCTGATCCAGCAGCCGCTGGCAGCGAAACAGCACGTCGTGGTGAAAAAACGCCCGCATCAGCGCGTCGTAAGGGTAATGGGTCGAGCAGGCGCGCTCGTGAATATCCTGGGCGATGAAGTAAAGCCGCAGGTAGCGGTTGAGTTTGGGTGCGTCGTGGCGGCCTTCAAGGCGGCGAAAAAGCATTTCCTTGGTCTGCTGGAAGGCCGCCAGCACGTCGGCGTTGCGGTGCGCAAAGGCCAGCCGGCGGGCGTCGATGTCCGCGCCGCGCACCGGTTCGAACAGCGCAGCCTTGAGCATCAGCAGCTTGCCCAGCGCCTTGTATAGCCGGGCCAGGCTTTGCTTGAGCGGCTGGCGCGCGAACAGCGCACTCCAGATCACTGAAATCAGCCCGTAGCCGGCCGCGCCGGCAATCAGCAACAGCTGCTGGGCGGCGGCCGCGTCGCCGTGCTGCTCGCGGTTGAGCATGGCATACAGCGCCAGAATCAGCGTGCCCAGCGCGGTGGTGGCGTAGCGCTGGCCGATCGCGCCGAGCATGATCACGCCGAAGGTGAAAAGAAACAGCCCCGGGGCAAACAGCCACGGCCAGGGGTAGAGCCACTGCACCACCGTGGAGGCCAGCACAAAGCAGCCCAGGGTGACGCCAAGCGCCTGTAGCCGCCCCTGCCAGTCGTCGTCGGTGTCGGCTAGCGCGCAGGCAATAATGCCCAGAAACAGGGGGATGACCAGGCCAATGCGGCCCAGCAGCAGGCTGATCGCCAGCGCAGCGCTCAGGGCGATGCACACGCGCAGGCTGTCGGCGAAGGCGTTGAGTGTCCAGAGGCGGCGGAGAGGATGCGTCATGGGGAGCGACAGCCATTAGCAAACCGTAAACCGGGCAGAACGTCCGGAAAGAAGGCCCGGCAAGAACGTCCGGCAAGAAAGCCCGACAGGTCAGCATTCTACGCCCAATGCCGCGGGGCGTTATGCGTAAAATGCGTACCTGCGGGCTTGAGATCAGCCGCGCAACTGGCGCGCCAACGGCCGGCCGTTACAGGTGCTTGAGCAGCTTTTGCAGCCGCGTCATGTCGGCCGAGTCGCCGACCAGACGCACCTTGTCCTGCATCATGCCGTCAAGAAACGCCTTGGACGTGGGCTTTTTCAGCACCGCGAGGGCTGATTGTGCGTCGGCAAAGCGTAGCTCCAGATCCAGATCGGTGGGCAGGCCCGTGTCCGTCTGAATGCCCTCGGGCGACATGCGATAGTAGCGGGCAATGGAGAGATCCTCGGTGGCAATCCCGAAGTCCATGCCGCGCATTTTTTCCAGCTGCTCGATAAAGCGCGGCTTGCGGCGCAGCGCGCGTTTGAGCAGCACGCCCAGAAACCACAGCGCAAGCCTGAGTTTCATCAGGAAACCGCATCCTTGAGCGCTTTACCCGGCTTAAAGGCTACGTTCTTGCTGGCCGGAATCTGCAGCGGGGCGCCGGTCTGCGGGTTCTTGCCGGTACGTGCGGCACGTTCGCGAACGGTAAAGGTACCAAAACCGATCAGCGCCACGTCGTCACCCTTGGCGACGCTGTGGGTAATTTCATCAAGAATCACGTTGAGGACCTGACCGGCCTTGTCTTTGGACAGGTCGGCGCTTTGGGCAATGGCGGCAGCCAGTTCGGGTTTGCGCATAAGGTATCTCCCTTGGAGTTAATCAGGTACGTATTAATCAGCTACGTATTCTTCAGGTGCGTGGGGTAATCCGGCACCTCGGGTCTATCAAGTACGCCGCGGTGGTGCCGGCGGCAAAATCAGCCTAGCAGCGCTGGTGCCGCTCTGGAAAGCTCCACTTTCCTTTTCACGCAGCCGCCTGTCAACGCAAAACCAAGCAAACGACCGTTTTTGTCTTCCGCCAGGGCACTGATATCGCTGCCGTCGGCCTCAATCCGCCAGCGCGCGGGGGGCGCAATCGGTGGGTAGGCCACCACCGGCAGCAGCGGCGTTTTAACGATCACCGGCCAGGCGCCAAAGCGCACCGGCGTGGGCGTGCCGCCCAGGGTTTGGGCCAGCGCCCTGGCGCTTGCCTGCAGCGGCTGGACGTACATGGCGTTGACGCCGTCGATGCAGGCCGCGTCGCCCAGCGCATAAATGTGCGGCTGCGAGGTAGCCAGCGTGCGGTCGACGGTTATGCCGCTGGCGCTCACCTCAAGCCCGCAGGCGCCGGCAAGCTCGGTGCGCGGGGCCAGGCCGGTGGCTAGCAGGGCGACGTCGGCGTGAAGGGTGACGCCGTTGTCGAGTTTCAGGGCGAGGTTGTCGTCGGCGTCGATGCTGATGCGCTCGGGCGTTCGGCCAAGGGCCAGCTCGATGCCCGCCGCGCTAAAGGCCTCGCCCAGCGCTTCGCCCAGCGGCTCGGGCAAAAGCCGCGGCAGCGGGGTAGATTCCGGGGCGATCAGGCTGACCTGATGGCCGCCGGCGTGCAGGTCGTTGGCAAACTCGCAGCCGACAAGCCCCGCGCCGATCACCGCGACCCGCGCGGGGTGCTCGCCCAGGGCTGAGTAAAAGCGCCGGTAGTCGTCAAGGTCGTTGACCGTAAAGCAGCGCGGGGCGGCCTCGGCCGGCAGGGTGAAAGGCAGGCGCGGGGCGGCGCCGGTGGCCAGTACCAGATCGTTAAAGCTTAGGGTCATATTGTGCGCGTCGCGCGGGGCGAGCGTCAGCCGGCGCGCGTCGGGGTCGATGGCGATGACCGCGGTGCGTGGCCACAGCGTGGCGTCGAGCTCGTCGGCAAGCGCGGCGGCGCTGCGCTGGGCGAGCCTGTCCGGCGGCAAGCGCTTGGCGAAGCCGGTGGAGAGCAGCGGTTTGCTGTAGGCCTCGCCGGCGTCCTGGCTGATCAGCGCAAGCGTTCGCGTATCGCCTTCGCGGCGCAGCGCGCGGGCCAGGCCAACCCCGGCCATGCCGGTACCGATAATCACCAGGTCGGCGTGTTGAGCGGGCATGTATTCCCCTGAGGTTAATCACGGCGTCTGGGTAAAAGCGTATTCATAGGCCCATGTTACACTAGCGCCCTTCGTTTCTGTCGTGGAAGGCCGCGTTTTGCAAGCCAACGCCATCAACAGCCGTGTTATGCCAACATGGCGGCCGGTTAGCGCCGCCCGCCCAATAATGTCGCCGCACTGGTGGCGCTGGGTCGCATCGACGGATTCGCTCACCGCGCGCTTGATCGCCGCCGGCGGTGCGCGGCGCTTTAGCGTGCGCCTGCTGCGCCAACGCGTGGGCTATCCGTTTGCCGACGAGGCGCGCGCGCTGGGTATCGACGCCAAGCGCTATGTCTGGCAGCGCGAAGTCGCGCTGTGCCTGGACGGTTCGCCCTGGGTCGTGGCGCGCTCGGTGGCGCCGCTTGCCACCCTGCGGGGCCAGCGTTTATATGCGCTGGGCGAGCGCTCGCTGGGCAGCTGGCTGTTCCGCCAGCCGGGGCTTGATCGCCGCCCGCTGGAAGTTACCGACAATCTGCCGCGCTTTATCGCCGCGGACAGCCTCTGGGGGCGGCGTTCGGTGTTTCGCCACGGCCGGCTGGCGCTGCTGGTGCAGGAGTATTTTCTCCCCGCGATGGCGGATGAACTGGGCCTGCCGTCACGCTAGGCTTTGTCCGAAAAATGCCTGCGCTCGACGATTTTTCGCACAAACTCTGGTCTGTGCAGACACAATCCAGACGTATTTTTGATAAAGAGGTAGGGCATGGATCGTTCTTTGTTGCGGCCAACGGGGTTTTCGCGGGTAGCGGATTTTCTTCATCTGACCCGGCTTGATCGCCCCATCGGCACCTGGCTTCTGATGTGGCCGACGCTCTGGGCGCTGTGGCTGGCCGCTGACGGCGTGCCGGGGCGCGGCGTGCTGCTGATTTTCGTGGCCGGTGTGTACGTCATGCGCGCCGCCGGCTGCGTGGTCAACGACTACGCCGACCGCCACGTCGACGGCCACGTCAAGCGCACGAAAAAACGCCCGCTGGCCACCGGACGCATCAGCGAGAATGAGGCCAAGGGGCTGTTTGTCGGCTTGGTCGTAGTGGCGTTCATTCTGGTGCTGATGACCAACCTGTTCACCATTCTGCTGTCGCTTGGCGGCGTGGTGCTGGCGTTTATCTACCCGTTCATGAAGCGTTACACCAACCTTCCGCAGTTCTTTCTGGGGGCGGCGTTTTCCTGGGCGATTCCCATGGCCTACGGAGCGGTGCTGGGACACGTACCGGTGGAGGCATGGCTGCTCTTCGCCGCCAACGTGGCGTGGACGGTGGCCTACGATACCCAGTACGCCATGGTCGACCGCGACGACGATCTCAAGATCGGGGTGAAATCCACTGCCGTGCTGTTCGGCCGCGCCGACAAGCTGATGATCGGCGTGTTTCAGCTGATCGCGCTGGGGTGTCTGGCCTGGGCGGGGCTGCGGTTGGCCCCGGGCGGGTTTTTCTGGCTGGGGCTTTCCGGCATGGCGGCGACCTTTGTCTACCAGCAGTGGCTGATTCGCGGGCGCGACCGCGAGCGCTGCTTTCAGGGATTTTTGAACAACTTCTGGTCGGGGCTTTTAGTCTTCGCCGGCATTGCGCTGAGCCTGTGGCCGGCCGTGGGATAAACCGACGGTGTCATGCCCCTGTCATCAAGTCATGGTGAGATCGTCATGCTACTGTCATCGCGGCGTTAAACGCCGTCTGATTAACATCGTGAGGGTTTTGCATGACCGCCAAGACCGTGTTGCTCGTTGAAGACGAAGCCCCCATTCGCGACATGATCGCCGTGGCGCTGGAAATGGCCGACTACCGCGTGCTGGAGGCCGACAACGTCCAGGATGCCCACGCCATGGTCGTTGACCATCGCCCCGATCTGGTGCTGCTTGACTGGATGTTGCCCGGCGCCAGCGGCATCGAGCTTGCCCGGCGGCTCAAGCGTGATACCGCCACCGCCGAGCTGCCGATCATCATGCTGACCGCCAAAAGCGAAGAAGATAACAAGATTCAAGGGCTTGAGGCCGGCGCGGACGACTACATCACCAAGCCCTTCTCGCCCCGCGAACTGGTGGCCCGGCTCAAGGCGGTGCTGCGCCGCACTACGCCCCAGGGCGTGGAAGACGCCATCGAGATCGACGGCCTGCGGCTGGATCCGGTCAGCCACCGGGTCAGTATCCATGGCCAGCTGCTGGATCTGGGCCCCACCGAATATCGCCTGCTGCAGTTTTTCATCACCCATCAGGAGCGCGTTTACACCCGCGGCCAGCTGCTGGATCAGGTTTGGGGCGGCAACGTTTACGTGGAAGAGCGCACCGTGGATGTTCACATCCGTCGGCTGCGCAAGGCGCTTGGCCAGCCGCATCAGGCGCTGGTGCAGACGGTGCGAGGCACCGGCTACCGCTTTTCCGCGCAGGTATAACGCCGCGTGCGCCTGTGGAGCCGTGAACTCTGGCAGCTGGCCGGGCTGGCCGCGCTGGGCGTGGGGCTGGGCAGCCTGCTTGGAGCCTGGGCGCTGGGGTTGGCCGTTGGGCTGGGGGCTACGCTTGCCATCCACCTGATCCGCCTGCGCGCGCTGTACCGCTGGCTGACCCGCACTCCCCGGGCAGAGCCCCCGGTGGCGCCCGGCCTGTGGGGCGAGCTGTTTGACCGGCTGTACCGCTACCAGAAAGCCCAGCACCTGATCCAGAACCGCCTGCAGGCCAGGCTCGAGCGAATTCAGCAGTCGTCCGAAGCCCTGCGCGAGAGCGTGGTGATGCTCGACCGCCACGGCGATATGCAATGGTGGAATAGCGCCGCGACCGACATGCTCGGGCTGGTAGCCGGCCACGACCGCGGCCAGCACATCACCAACCTGCTGCGCGACCCGCGTTTTGTGCGCTATTTTGCCGGCTGCGACTACGCCGAGCCGCTGACCCTGATTTCCCCCATTGATGAGCGCTGCATTCTGGAATATCAGGTGACCCGCTACGGCGACGGCGAACGGCTGCTGATGGCGCGGGACATTACCCGCCTGCACCGCCTTGAGCAGATGCGCCGCGACTTTGTCGCCAACGTGTCCCACGAGCTGCGCACCCCGCTGACCGTGCTGGCGGGGTATCTGGAAACCTACGGCGACCTGGCCGACACCCTGCCGCCACGTCTGGGGCGCGGCATCGGGCAGATGCAGGCGCAGGCGTCACGGATGCAGAATCTGGTCAATGATCTGCTGCTGCTCTCAAGGCTGGAGATTGATCAGGGCGGGGAGGATCACGCGCGGCTGGCGCCGGAGGCGCTGCTTGAGCGCATTGCCTTTGATGCGCGCGCGCTTTCCGGCGATCGCCACGTCATCGAGGTTGAGGTCGAGATTGAGCGCGGGGAAGCGGGCCGGGCGGCGCTGCTGGGCAGCGAGGCGGAGCTGCAAAGCGCGGTCTCCAATCTGGCCTTCAACGCCGTGCGCTATACCCCCGAGGGCAGCCGCATTGTGCTGCGCTGGCGCAGCGATGCCAGCGGCGGCTTTATCGAGGTGGAAGACGACGGCGAAGGGATCGACCCGATGCATATTCCGCGTCTGACCGAGCGCTTTTATCGCGTGGATAAAAGCCGCAGCACGGCCAGCGGCGGCACCGGGCTGGGGCTGGCCATCGTCAAGCACGTGCTGCTGCGCCACGACGCCCACCTCGAAATTGACTCCCACCCCGGCGCCGGGGCGCTGTTTCGCTGCGCGTTTGCGCCCGTACGGCTGCGCCCCTAGCCGCTTGTGGCGGCGCTCTGCATCACACCGTCGCTCATGCTCATGATGAATTCCTGTTAACGGGTAAAGGCGTGCGGTAGTGAGCGTCCCACATCAGCACCGCGCCGGCCACCGCGCCGGGAATCAAAAACAGGTTGGCCAGCGGTAGCCAGGTGATCAGCGTCACTGCGCCGCCGTAGCTCAGGCTGTGCCACCAGCGGCGCTTGAGTCTGCCGCGCATGTCGGCAAAGCTCACCTTGTTGTTATCCATGGGATAGTCGAGGTAGCTGATGGCCATCATCCAGGCGGAAAACAGCGCCCATAACAGCGGCGCAAACAGGTTGATGCCGGGTATCCAGCTGATGATGAACAGCACCATCGCCCGGGGCAGAATATACCCCAGCTTGACCAGTTCGCGGCCCAGCGCATCCACCGCGGTGCGGGTCAGGCCGCGGTCGTCCAGCGGTTCGCGGCCGGTAGCGACCACCTCCACCTTGGCGGCAAGAAAACCGTACAGCGGCGCGGCGATCAGCTGGGTCACCAGCGTAAAAGTGAAAAAGATCACCGCCAGCAGGCTCAGCACGAAAAGCGGCCAGATCAGCCACGACAGCCAGTCGAGCCAGCCGGGCACCAGCCCCATCCAGTGCGCCAGCCAGCCTTCGAAGCGGCTGATCACCACGCTCAACAGCGCGACGTAAACGATCAGATTGATAACGATGGGCAAAAATACATAGCGCCGAAGGCCGGGACGATAAACCCAGCGGGTGCCCTCAACGATGGCGCTAAACGCATTGAGCATGGCAAGACCTCATGACGATGGCGTAAAGCGCGTATTGCAGGGCGAATACGCTCAGGGGTCAAGCATTCTCGTCGTTGACCTGCTCCAGCGTATCGGCGTCGCTGTGGCGAATATCCATGCCTTTGACCAGATAGACCACGTGTTCGGCCAGGTTATCGGCGTGGTCGCCCACGCGCTCCAGCGCGCGCAATATCCACATGACGTTAAGCACCGACGATAGCGAACGCGGGTCTTCGACCATAAAGGTGACCAGTGAGCGCATGGCGCTGCTGTATTCGTTATCGACCAGCTCGTCCTCACGGACCACGCTAACGGCCAGCTGGGTATCAAAGCGGGCAAAGGCGGTCAGCGCGTCGCGCAGCATGTGGCGCACGTGATCGCTGATATGGCGCACTTCGATCAGGCCGCGTACCGCCTCATTGCTTTCGCTTAAGGTAATGGCATTACGCGCGATCTTGCTGGCTTCATCGCCGATACGCTCCAGATCCGAAGTCGCACGGATGACCGCCAGCACCAGGCGTAGATCGGAGGCGGCAGGCTGGCGGCGTGCGAGTATCCGGGTGCACTCGTTGTCGAGCTGGAGCTGCAGCGCGTTGACCGCTTCGTCGTTATCGCGCACGTAGGCGGCCAGCTTGCTGTCGCCTTCGGCCAGCGCGATGATGGCCTCCTTGAGCTGTTTTTCCACCAGGCCACCCATGGTCATCAGGTGGGTTTTCAGCGCCTCCAGTTCCTGATTGAACTGGCGGGAAATATGTTGACTGTGAACGTCGCGGGTAATGTCCATGAGCACTCCTTGGGGCGTCGCCGGGCGCGTCGCTGTGTAGCTAGTTCATGCGGCCGGTAATGTAGTTTTCGGTGCGCCGGAGGCGCGGGTTGGTAAAGATGTCATCGGTGGTGCCGTATTCGATCAGCCGGCCGTTGTCGACAAACGCTGTGTAGTCGGACACGCGGGCGGCCTGCTGCATGTTGTGGGTGACCAGCACCAGCGTGAGCTGGTGTTTCAGGTCGCCCATGAGTTCTTCAATCTTGAGCGTGGAAATCGGATCAAGCGCCGAGGCCGGCTCGTCGAGCAGCAGAATGTCGGGTTTGACCGCCAGCGTGCGGGCGATCACCAGACGCTGCTGCTGGCCGCCGGAAAGCTGCCAGGCCGACGTATGCAGGCGGTCTTTGACTTCATCCCACAGCGCCGCCGAGCGTAGCGCCCATTCAATCACGTCGTCGCGCTGGCGCTTTTTCAAACGATTTTGCAGCCGCAGCCCGAATGCCACGTTTTCATAAATCGACAGGGGAAACGGATTCGGCGTCTGAAACACCATGCCGATGCGCCGCCGTAGCTCGGCCACGTTGGTGTGCGCCGCGTGAATGTCCTCACCTTCAAAGGTAATGCTGCCCTGCTGGGTCACCGCCGGATTGAGGTCGTGCAGCCGGTTAAGCGCGCGTAGCAGCGTGGACTTGCCACACCCCGACGGGCCGATAAACGCGGTGATGCGGTGGCGCGGTATTTGCAGCGTCAAGTCATTCAGCGCCGGTTTGCCGGCGTAGGCCAGCGTTAACCTCTCGAGACACAGCGAACTGTGTTCCGGGGCAAAGCGCACCGCGGGCGTTTTGCCCGCCGCCCTTATGTCGGCGTTGCTTATCTCAGCCTTCCTTATCTCAGCATCGTGCATGGCGGTCCTCGTTAACGCCGTCGCCGCTTACGTCGTCGCGCGTTTGCGTCTCAGATGATGACGCAGAAAAATGGCAGTCAGGTTAAGCACCAGCACAATCAGCACCAGCAGCAGCGCGGTGGCGTAGACCAGCGGTATCGCGGCCTGCACGCTGTCGCCGTGAAAGGCGGTATCGAAAATATGGTAGCCCAGGTGCATGAACTTGCGTTCCAGATGCAGGTAGGGAAACGTCGCGTCGACCGGCACCTGGGGCGCCAGTTTGGCCACCCCGACCAGCATTAGCGGCGCGACTTCGCCGGCGGCCCGCGCCACGGCTAAAATCAGCGCGGTCAGCATGGCCGGCGCGGTCATGGGCAGCACCACGCGCGTCAAGGTTTCCAGTCGCGTGGCGCCCAGTGCCACAGCACCTTCGCGCTGGGCATCGGGAATCCGCGCAAGGCCTTCTTCGGTGGCCACAATCACCACCGGCAGCGTCAGCAGCGCCAGCGTCAGCGAGGCCCACAGCAGACCGCCGGTGCCAAAGGTCGGCGAGGGCAGGCTGTCGCTGAAAAACCATTCATCCATGGTCGAGCCGATGCCGTAGACAAACGCGCCCAGCCCAAACACGCCGTAGACGATGGACGGCACGCCGGCCAGATTGCGCACGCCGATGCGTACCAGCCGGGTGAAGCGGTTTTGCTCGGCGATCTCGTTTAAATAAATCGCCGCCAGCACGCCAAACGGCATGACGATGACCGACATCACGATCACCATCACCACGGTGCCGAAAATCGCCGGCCAGACGCCGCCGCCGGTATTGGCCGCGCGTGGCCCCTGGCTGAGAAATCGTCCCACGCCGTCACCCCAGTAACGCACTTTGGAAAGCCAGCTCATGGCGTTGGGGCGCGAGGCGCGATAGACCTCCGTAAGGGGCTGAACAAAGGCCTCACCGTTCAGCGGATTGAGGATCAGCTTCGCATCAGGGCGGGTGTTTTCCGGCTGCGCCAGCGTCTGGCTGAGCGCTTGCCATGCGGCGTCCCCTTCAAGCCGCTGGCCGCCTTGTTCAAAGGCCTCAAGGCGGCCGATAAAATCGCCCCAGGGGCTGCGCGACAGACGCACCAGCCGCGCGGGCGTTGCCTGCTGGCGGATGCTCTCAAGGCCGACCCAGCGAAAGCGCGCGCCGCGGGCGCCGTGCTCGCGGCTATCGCGGTTGCCGATAAAATACAGCCGTTCGTGGCCCGGCCGGTTGGGCAGTTCGGCCTCGCGGATGGCTTCACCGGCGAAGGTTTCGCCCGAGGCAAGCGTCACGGCCTCCAGCGGCGCCGGCCAGAAATGCCCCAGCCCGCGGCTGACCAGCAGCGCGAGCAGCAGCCCCAGCAGCAGCAGTGACAGCGCGACGCTGGCCGCGCACAGCCACGGCCATAGCCCGCGCCATGCCACCCTTTGGCTCATACGCCACCTCCCAACCGCTGCAGACGGGTTCGCAGCCGCAGACGCACCACTTCGGCCAGCGTATTGACCAGAAACGTGAACAGGAACAGCACCAGCGCGGCAAAAATCAGCAGATGATAAGTGGCGCTCATGGGCGCTGCCTCGGGTAGCTCGATGGCCACCGCGGCGGCGATGGTGCGCATGCCTTCAAGCGGGTTGGCGCTGATCAGCGCGGCGTTGCTGCTGGCCATCAGCACGATCATGGTTTCGCCCACGGCGCGGCCGGCGCCGATCAGCACCGCGGAAAAAATCCCCGGGCCGGCGGCGGGCAAGGCCACGCGCCAGAGCGTTTGCCAGCGGTCGGCGCCCAGCGCCTGAGCGCCTTCCATCAGCGAGGCCGGCACCTCCGCGAGGGCGTCGTCGGCCAGCGCGTAAATGCCCGGCACCACGGCGAAGCCCATGGCCATGCCCACAATCAGCGCGTTGCGGGTGGCATAATCCACGCCCAGCCGCGTTTCCAGCACATGGCGCAGATCAGCGCCCAGCAGCTGGTGCTCGATCAGCGGCGCGGCCCATAGCGCCAGCCAGCCCATGGCCAGCAGCCAGGGAATCAGCCACAGCCACGCCTGGCTGAAGGGCAGCCGCTGGGGAGCCAACGCCTGCCATAAAAGCCCCGCCAGCAACGCGCTTGCCGGCGGCCAGACCAGCAGCGCCAGCGCGCTGGCCAGATGCTGCCCCACCCAGGGCGCCAGAATCACCCCGGCGATGAAACCCACTACCACGCCGGGCACGGCTTCCATCATTTCCAGCGCCGGTTTGATCCGCAGGCGCCACCGGGCGGGCAGGTACAGGGCGGTGTAGACCGCCGCACACAGCGCCACGGGAATGGCAAACAGTAGCGTCGCCAGCGCGGCCTTGAGCGTGCCCCAGGCGAGCACCGAGAGCTTGGCTACGGTGGTTTCCAGCGGGATGAAAAGCACCGGCAGACTTTGCCAGACGAGAAACACGCCGATGGCCAGAATCGCCGCCAGCACGGCCACGGCGCCCACCACAATCACGGTGGTGGCCAGCCGATCGCGAAACTGGCGCAGCGGCTGCGTACCTTGAAGCTTTCGGGGTGGTGTCATGCTTCGGGTGCCGTTATGGGTCGGGTGCCGTTATGGGTCGGGTGCCGGTCGATGGGGGAACATGCAGCAGAATAGGATAGCGCCACTGTGTGACGTCCGGATGACATTCACCAGCGATTTTGTGCCTTGCGCTGGGGCTCGGGCAAGGCCACAAAGCCTGCCGCCCGGGCAATCTGCTGGCCGCGGGGCGAGAAAATCAGCGCAAGCAGCGCCCGTTCAGCCGGCGGCAATGCGGCGTCTGGCGGGGCGTTGACGTAGAGATACAGGCTGCGGGACAGCGGATAGTCGCCGCGCTGAATCGCCGCGCGGGACGGCGCAATGGCCTTGCCCGCAGCGTTATACAGGCTCAGGCCGCGTACCGCCGCGCTGAGGTGATGATAGCCTGCGTAGCCCATCGCCCCGGGCGACTCACCCACCGCCGCGACGACGGCCGCAGAGCCGGGGTGCTCGCTGATATCGCGCCGAAACTCGCCGCCACACAGGGCGCGGCGCTGAAACAGGGCATGGGTGCCGGACGCCAGATTGCGCCCGTGAAGGGCAATGCGGCCAAACGGCCAGTCGCGCGTGGCCTCAAGCGCCTGCCAGCGTAAAATAGGCCGCTCGGCGCCGCATTCGCGCGTGGTGGAAAAAATCGCGTCCAGCTGGCGGCGGGTCAGGACGCGCAGCGGATTGTGCCGGTGAACCACGACCACCAGCGCATCCCGTGCGACCTTGAGCTCCAGCGGCGGATAGCCGTAGCGGCGCGCAAAGCGCTGTTTTTCCGTGCGGGTCATGGGGCGCGACATTGGCCCCAGCCGCGCGGTGCCGGCAATCAGCGCCGAGGCCGCGTTGGCCGAGCCGCCGGCCTGAAACTGCAGGGTCACGTCGGGGTAGCGCTGCGCCAGCGCCTCGCCCCAGCGCAGCATCAGCCCGGCCATGGTGTCTGAGCCCACGGCGCCGAGGGTGCCGCGGACCGCCGCCGTATTCGCCGCTGCCGGCGTGCTGGCAAAGGTGATGACCAGGGCGACGGCCAGGGCGGTGGCCACAGCGGCAAGGCGCGTTATCAGGCGCGGGGGCGTAGCGTAACGGTTCAAACGGATAACCTCCTGTGATTAACTGCAGCGCCAGCGCGACCCGATCCAGCGCAGCCGAGCAGCAGCGGCCCACAACAATAACCGGTAGAAGCGACAGGAAAATGACTCTTTTAGTAAACGACGACAATCAGCCTGCCGCCGGCGGCGCGGACGAGATCCCCGCGCCGGGCGGGCAGCTTACGCTGAAACTGCCCGCGACGCGCCAGAACACCAACCTTTACGGCGACATCCCCGGCGGCTGGCTGGTCAGCCAGATGGATCAGGCCGCCGAGCTTGCCGCCGGGCGCGAGGCCGGCGGCCGCACCGCGGCGGTGGCCATTGAGGCGATGGACTTTTTAAGCCCAGTACGCGCCGGCTCGGTGGTCAGTGTGTTCACGCAGGTGCGCCACATTGGCCACAGCTCGATCAGGATCGACGTGGAAGTCTGGGTGCGTGCGCCCCACGCTCACCCCCACGAGCGCCTGAAAGTGACCGAAGCGTGTTTCGTGCGGGTGGCGCTGGACGATAATGGCCGCATTCGCGCGGTGCGCTAAGCGGCCGCGTCGATCAGGCTTTGGTTATCTGGTCGCGGGCTTTCAGGTAGGCAAACTCGCCGGTATCGGTGACCGGGCGTACGGTTTGCTGGAACGCACGATAGGACTCGTAGACTTTCTTTGAGGCGGCATCGTCGTCCACCTGCTCCTGAATCACCTCTTTGGACGCCTCGAAAAGCGCCTGCATGACGTCGTCGGGGAAGGCGCGCAGCTTGATGCCGTGCTCGTCGACCAGCGCTTTCAGCGCCTGGGCATTGCGGAAGGTGAACTCGCTGATCATCGACAGGTTGGAGGCCTGCGCGGCCTCGCTGACTACGGCTTTCAAGTCGTCGGGCAGCGCGTTCCACGCCTCCAGATTGACGGTGCCTTCCAGCGTGGCGCTGGGCTCGTTCCACGCCGAGGTGTAGTAGTAGTCGGCGACTTCGTGCAGGCCAAAGGCCAAATCGTTGTACGGGCTGACCCAGTCGGCGGCGTCCAGCGCGCCGGTTTGCATCGAGGTGAAAATCTCGCTGCCGGGCATGTTGCGCGTGGTCACGCCGATACGGTTCATGGCCTCGCCGGCAAGGCCGGGCAGGCGCAGCTGCAGGCCCTGCAAATCGTCGAGCGAGTTGATCTCTTTCTTGAACCAGCCGGCGGGCTGGGTGGTGGTGTTGCCCACGGCAAACGGCTTGAGGTTGTGCTCGCGGTAGATCTCGTCCCAGAGCTTTTGGCCGCCGCCGTAGTAAAGCCAGGCGTTGGTTTCCTGTGCGGTCATGCCGAAGGGCACGGCGGTGAAAAACTGCGCCGCCGGCACCTTGCCGCGCCAGTAGTAAGAGGCCGAGTGGCCCATCTGCGCGGTGCCCGCGGATACCGCGTCAAAGACTTCCATCGCTGGCACCAGCTCGCCCGCGCCGTGTACGCGGATGCGCATGCGACCGTTGGAAAGCGCCTCGACCCGGCGAGCAAACTCGTTGGCACCGGTGCCCAGCGCCGGGAAGTTTTTCGGCCAGGAGGTGACCATGTCCCAGGTGATGGTGTCAGCGGCGCTGGCGGTGGAGATAAACGGCACGGCAGCGGCACCGGCCGCGCCGAGGCCGGCGGTGGTCAGGGTGTGCTTGAGGAAGTGGCGGCGTGGCAGGGTCATGGACAGACTCCGATTCTTGTTAATGGATAAAAGATAATGTGCGGCTACAGCGGAATCAGTTTAGCAAACCCCAGCACCAGCCATTTGGCGCCTTCGTGTTCGAAGCTGACCTGCACCCGGGCGCGGGCGCCTTCGCCTTCGGCGTTAAGGATCACTCCTTCGCCGAAGACCGGATGCTCAACGGCTTGGCCGACGTGCAGGCTGGGTAAATCGTCATCGCCTTCCACGCTTTGCTGGGTCAGCCCGCCGCGGGCCGCCGTGACCGGCCGGGAGATTTGCCCGCGCATGCGCACTTCTTCCAGCAGCTCCGGCGGCAGCTCGCGCAGAAACCGCGATGGCCGGGGGAACACTTCCTTGCCGTGCAGGCGGCGGGTTTCGGCGTGGGTCAAATACAGCTTGTGCATCGCCCGGGTGACGCCCACGTAGGCCAGCCGGCGCTCTTCTTCGAGCCGGCCGGACTCCTCAAGCGACATCTTGTGCGGAAACAGGCCTTCCTCCACGCCGGTGATAAACACCAGCGGAAACTCCAGCCCCTTGGCCGAGTGCAGCGTCATCAGCTGCACGCTGTCTTCAAACTCGGCGGCCTCGTGGTCGCCGGCGTTTAGCGCCGCTTCGGATAAAAATGCTTCCAGCGCGACCAGACCTTCGCCGGCTTCGGGGGCGTCGAACACGTCGCCCTGGGTGAAGTTGCGCGCGGCGTTGACCAGCTCTTCGAGGTTTTCGACCCGCGCCTGACCTTTCTCGCCACGCTCGTTCTGGTGGTGCTCGATCAGTCCGGTATGCGCGATAACGTGCTCGATAATTTCGTGCAGCGACAGCCCGGCGGCGTCGTTATCCAACTGTTCGATCAGGTTGGCGAACGTTTGCACGGCGTTGCCGGCGCGGCCTTTTAGCGTGCCGTCGGCGACGCTGTCGTGCAGCGCCTGCCACAGCGGGATGCTCTGATCGCGGGCGCGAAAGCGCAGGATTTCCACCGTGCGCGTGCCGATGCCGCGAGTGGGCACGTTGATCACGCGCTCAAACGAGGCGTCGTCGTCGCGGTTGAGCAGCAATCGCAGGTAGGCCAGGGCGTTCTTGATTTCAAGGCGTTCGTAGAAGCGGTGGCCGCCGTAAATGCGGTAGGGCACGCCCTGGCGAATCAGGGTTTCTTCCAGCAGCCGCGACTGCGCGTTGGAGCGGTAAAGAATCGCCACGTCGCGGCGGTTGAGCCCCGCTGCGGTGCGCTCCTTGAGCGTATCGACGATAAAGCGTGCTTCTTCCAGATCATTGAAACCGGCATACACCGAGATCGGCTCGCCCTTGGCACCGTCGGTCCACAGGTTCTTGCCCATGCGCTCGCTGTTATGGCTGATCAGCGCGTTGGCGGCGTCCAGAATGGCGCTGGTGGAGCGGTAGTTTTGCTCCAGCCGTACGGTTTTGACCTGATTGAATTCGTCCTCGAAGCGGCCGATATTTTCCACTTTGGCGCCGCGCCAGCCGTAGATCGACTGGTCATCGTCGCCCACCACGGTGGTCGGTGTTTGCTGGCCGGTGATCAACTTGAGCCAGGCGTACTGCAGGGTGTTGGTGTCCTGAAACTCGTCCACCATCACGTGGCCGAAGCGCTCGCGGTAGTGCGAAAGCAGCGCGGGGTTGTCGCGCAATAGCTCAAGGCTTCTGAGCAACAGCTCGCCGAAATCCACCAGCCCGCCGCGTTCGCAGGTCAGCTGGTAGAAGTGGTACAGCTCGACCAGCTGGCCGAGGTAGGCGTCACCGGCGGTATCCACCTGGGCGGGGCGCAGGCCTTCTTCCTTGCAGCCGCTGATAAAGCCCTGCACCTGACGCGGCGGAAAGCGCTCGGCGTCGATGCTGTAATCCTTGAGCAGGCGCTTGACCAGCCGCAGCTGGTCGTCGCTGTCGATAATCTGAAAATTCTGGGGCAGGCGCGCATCGTGCCAGTGAGTGCGCAGCAGGCGGTGGGCGATGGAGTGAAAGGTGCCCACCCAGACGTGGCGCAGCGACAGCCCCAATAGCGCTTCCAGCCGCGTGCGCATTTCCTTGGCGGCCTTGTTGGTAAAGGTCACCGCCAGCAGCGCGTAGGGCGACAACCCCTCGGCCTGCATCAGCCAGGCAATGCGGTGCACCAGCACCCGGGTCTTGCCCGAGCCCGCGCCGGCGAGCACCAGCAGGTTGCCTTGGGGAGCGCTCACCGCCTCACGCTGGGCGGAATTGAGCTGATCGAGAATCGCCGTCACGTCGTCCATAAAAGCCGCTGCCGAGGGTCAAAAGTGGGCGATTAGTTTAGCACAGGGGCGGGAACGGGTGATGGCGCGCCCGAGAGGAGCGTTGTGATGAAAAGGTCAGATATTGGCGATAGCTGTAATCGAACCGCTTGGGTTTATGCTAAACATAGTGTTATGTGCCAAATGGAGAGAAAGTCATGGCTATGACTGATGATGACATCAAGCAGGCAGAAGCCCGTATGGCCGCCGAACGCAGCCACGCTCACGCCACGGCAGCTCGGTACAATCGCCGTAACAACCGCGTGATTGTCAGCCTTCACACAGGGCTTGAGCTCGCGCTTCCCCCGCACCTGGTAGAAGGGCTCGCCGATGCGACGCCGGATGCCTTGTCCGAGATAGAAATATCGCCCTCTGGGCTCGGGCTACGCTGGCCTCAACTCGATGCTGACCTCTATGTGCCAGCGTTCCTGGAGGGGCAGTTTGGCTCCAAGGCGTGGATGGCTCGCCAGCTGGGTGCGGCAGGCGGGAAAAGCCGTAGCCCAGCCAAGAGCAACGCAGCCAGAGCGAATGGCCTCAAAGGGGGAAGGCCCCGGAAAAAACAAGGATAAAACCTTTTGATCCATCATTGGCCGAGCGCGTGCGCACTGTCCGGTTTTCAGTGGCTGGTCGCAGGCTGATCACACGAGAAGAAGCGGCGTTATTCAAGGGGTTAGGCGCCGTGGGCGGCGCGGACTGTCCAGCTTTTGGTTAGAAGGCAGATAGTTTGTCCATCGTTTCGGGCATTGCCAACCACTAGGGTTTTTTACGCAATGTCTGTACGCGAAAACGGCGAAACCTGGCCACCAGCCTCTGGTGGCCATGACATAAATAAAACGACCGATTGGCAGCCCCAGCATTACTGGATTCCTTCATCGCGCTCGTTTCAACCCGCCTTATTCACCGGGCTGAGACAGAAAAGAAGATGGCGAGCAGTTTCTCTTGTAGAATCAATATGTTCCTAACCGAACTTGACTCAAGAGGACCACTCGCCATGGGTGAAAGCCTATCCCCCTGGACCCCGTCATGCAACGGGTCCATCCGCGTCGAGCTCAGCGGCCATCGCACCACCAGCGACAGCGGTGCTTTGCTGTTGCGTGAAGCCCTCGACAACAGCGGCATGATCGATGCGCTGGACGACCATCTGGTCGATCATCGCGACCCGGATCGCGTCCGCCACTCGTTAGCCAGCCAGCTGCGTACCCTGGTGCTGCAGCGTTCGATGGGCTGGATCGACCTCAGCGATACCGACACGCTCCGCCGTGACCCGCTCTGGCAGCTAGCCTGCAGTGATGCCCGCGGGACAACGCCGTTGGCTCAGGACCGGCCATCTCAAGCGACGCTGTCGCGGCTGCTGACGTGCCTGGGCCGCGACGACAATATCGATACCGTGCATGAGGGCCTGCTGCGGCTGGCGGTCTGGCGACTGACCTCGCTGGACGGCGGCGAACGCCCCGAGCATCTGACGCTGGACATCGACGGCTTGCCGATCGACGTCCACGGCCACCAGGGCGGTTCGGCGTTTCATGGACTTTACGGGGCCAGAATCTACTCGCCTTTGGTGGCCTCGCTGGCAGAGACCGGCGACATGGTGGGCGGTCTGCTGCGTGAAGGTAACGCCGGCCCAGCCGAGAATGCCGATACCTGGATCCCACATCTGGTGCGGCGACTCAACGAGAGCACCGGGGCCAAGGTCAAGGTACGCATCGACGCGGGTTTCACCGACAACGACACGCTTGAGGCGCTGGAAGATCGCGACATCGAGTATCTGGGCCGGTTGCGCAGTCATACGGGCCTGCAGACACTGGCAGCGCCACATCTGAAGCGGCCACGCGGCCGGCCCCCCGAGCAACCTCGGGAATGGTGCCATGACCTGGCGTACCAAGCCGGTACCTGGCCGGCGCCGCGGCGCGTGGTGCTGGTGGTACAAGAGCGGCCCGATGATCTGCTGCTGCATGCCTTCTTTTTGGTCACCAACCTCGGCAAGTTCAACTGGCCGCCGGAAAAGGTCCTGGCGCTTTATCGCAAGCGCGGCAGCGCCGAAGCCCACATGGGCGAGGTGAAGTCGGCGCTCGACCTGCATCTCTCCTCGACTGATCGCGGTGTCTCCACCGTCCAGGACGTCATGGCCCGCAACGAGGTAAACCTGCTGCTGACTCTCTGCGCTTATCAGGTGCTACACGGGCTGCGTTGCCTGTTGGAACGACAGACCCGGCAGGGCTGGAGCCTGAAGCGGATGCGCGAGCAGGTGCTTAAGGTGGCCGCCACGCTGACAGTGCACGCCCGGCGCATCACCGTGCACCTCGGCGATGCCGCCGATAAATGGTGGCCATCTTTACTGAAAGGGTTGCCGCGGCTGACGGCATTGACCTGACACGTCGCATTACTCAGCCTTTTCCAGCAGACAAAACGGCCACTATGGAGGCCGACGACCACGGCTGCGCCGTCACTCGAAACCAATGAACTTCAGTTATAAATATCACGGCATTGATACGATAAAGCTATGTGCTAATCGGCTACTCAGCGACCGTATGACATAAAAGCCGGTCGGTCCCGGTCACCACGGGACGTAAAACGCTCGTTCGGCGTCCTGATGAATAAGGCGGGTTCAATGGATGGTAGTAGCGCGAAGGTGCGTCAATCCAGCCTTCGCAGTTAGTGTACTTTATATAGGAGAAGTCTATGCAAGATATAAGACGTCTTGAGGTTGGCATGACCACAAAGATTGGCATTGATCAGGTGAAGGAGCCTGAGGTGGGCAGGGAATATGTCCGAGGGATCGATTCCAATAGCTAGCTTCTATTTACCAAAGACATGGCCGATGACAGCCCAGCTGTTGTTCGTGTTGATAGTATCGACGACGATGTGTGCCACTGCACGGTCACAAAAAAGCCAAATAGATAGCAGCGCTTATCATAAATGAGTGTGTTTCTGATTAATTTATACATCTATCTTTCCAGTTGTTAGTGAGCTTAGGTACAACTTTTATAAAGTAATTATTTAAAATAGTATTTAAACAGTTGACTTATGACTTTACTCTGATTAAAAAGATAAGTATTGAACTCGAATCGTTTTGTTGAAGCCTTTATATTCGGATTATTCTATGTTATTCGTCATCTCGTCCCAAAAAAATATATCAGCTCGCATACCAAAGAATTGCAAAGTAGTGGCACACAGTTCCGCCAATAACAAATAGGTGCCAGACAAAGTGGCCGAATTTCAGTTTAGAGTCGGCTACAAAGAATACAACGCCAAGGGTGTAAAACAAGCCACCAGCGATCAACCAGAGTAAGCCCGCAGTGGGCATAGTAGCCATTAAGGGTTTAATGGCAAAAACGATTAGCCAGCCCATCAATAGATAAAGTCCGGTATAAATAAGGGGGTGGGATATACCTTGAAAAACTTTTAGCGCAATGCCTGCCGCTGCGATGCTCCAAACAATTCCAAACAGCGTCCAACCCCATGTGCCTTTGAGCACCCCAAGGGTGAAGGGCGTATAGGTGCCCGCAATAAGTAGAAATATCGCCGAATGATCGATGACCTGAAAAATATCTTTTATTTTGCCCGGCGTTAATGCATGGTAAATCATAGAGCTTATGATATAACAGCATAGCAGTTATTGAAAAAACTAAGTTGCCAAAAAGAGTGCCCAATGAGCCAGTTATCAAAGCGCTAACGACCAGAAAAGGCGTTCCGACAACAATAGCTACAAGTGCCAAACCATGACTGATGCTGTTCGCCAATTCTTCCATCTGTGACTGATTACGAGAAAGGCTTGTAGTCGATTTACTCATATTAATTTCTCCTAATTAAGAATCGATTTTTCCATAAGTGTCGGGTCCCGCATGATTAATTACGCGTTTCCGGAATAACTCGGGGCGATCTTGCTGCCATTGCTTCATTGCACCAATCGGCGTCCGGTGGTGCAAGGATTTTGATTGATATGGTGGTTATACAACCAATTATAGCGCTTGAGCGTGATCTCCAGATCATCCCGAGAGTCAAATCGGTGCGTATTAAACACATCGCTGATGCGGCCATTGAAGCGCTCTACCATGCCGTTAGTTTGCGGCCGGTAAGGGGGTATCAGACGGTGCTCCACCGCGTGATGCTCACAGAACTGATCCACCCGATGTTTGCCAGTAGGCCGACGTTCTCCCCCTGCCGCAGAACGGTCAGTGAAACACTTGCCATTGTCTGTCAGCAACGTTTTGATTTTGAACGGGGCTTGCTCGCGAACGTGATGTAAAAAGACCTCAGCATCGTTGGCGGACTGATGTTGACGCACCTCCAGATAAACCCAGCGGGTTGCCCGGTCAATAGCCACGAAGAGATAACGCTTCTGGTCTTCGTCAGGCATCTTGGGAAGGTATTTGACGTCAACATGAACGTAGCCCGGCTCATAGTCCTTGAACGGCTTGTAAGGCGGTTTTGAGCTGCCTTCTCCTGCTTGTTCAAGGTGGCAAGGCTAGGCAAACCACGGCGTTTCAGCAGGCGTTCAAGTCGAGGCGCGGCTACGGCAGCCACGGAAACCGGGTTCGATCAAGAAAGCCGCTTGGCTGCGTGAAGTTCGGTTCAAGGGCGCTGCGGCGCGGCTATTACAGTGTGCGTTGTCCTGCTGGTGACGACTTGCTTGCCACCAGTTGAATGCCGAGGATCGTTACGAGGATGCCGATGGCCTGAATCGAGCCGAATTGTTCGCCAAAGAACAGCCCACCCAGCAGCAGACCGAAGACCGGAGGATAGGAAATCCAACCGCTTCCTTCGCAGTATCGCCGCGGTCAATTCGTCAGTTCACATCCAAAACCAACCCAGTTCAAATGGGATACCCTCGTCGGCAATACAGACTACCTCCGGAGCAAAGCTCCGTTGAAATTCCTATCCTCACGCTCTTCGCCCTAGCCTTGCTGGCCAACGATGGCCTGATGGCTCTGCTGGGCTACACCCTGACCGGCGGCACCCTGGCACTGGTGATTTTCAACCTGACCTGAGAAGAGCTTCCTGGCCGGGGTCTCTCGACCCTGCCCTTGGCGCTCACTTGACGGTGATCCTGTTCTCGACCTCGCTGCCCGAGCCTTGCTCACGCGCGATGGCTTCAGCCCGCTCGCGCTGATCCTCGGTCTCGACGAAGCCCTCCAGGATGACGCGCTCGTCGCTCATGTCCACGTCGATGGCCGCACCGGCGAGGTCCGGCTCCTCGAGAAGCAGGGCCTTGATCCTCACCGCCTGGGGGGAATCCTGATGTTCGAGCCGCGCGGATTCGTTGATGGGGGTGTCGGCGCAGCCCACGAGGAGTGCCGCTGCCAGCAGGGCGCCGATCCAGTCGCGTCGGTTCATGGTCCACCTTCCTCGCCTCGGATCGCCTCGCGAGAGCGACTGACCAGCCCCTCGCAATACGCCATGTCGGGATCGTCGCCCGCTCCCAGCCAGGGCAGGAGCGCGGCAATGGGTCCGCCGATGGCGCCGAGCACAGCACTGGCCCCGGCGCGCAACCCTAGCCCCAGGCCGCCACCATGAACACCGGGCTCGATATCATCGAAGGTGCCGCCCAGATGAAAGGGCGCGTACCCGGCAAAGACACTGGGATCCTTGGGGTAGGCGAAGATGGAGATATCCAGGCGTTCCGTGTTCAGGTCCACCTCGCCGCCGGCCGTGAAGGTGGTATCCAGGGTATCGATGACGAAGGTATCCAGTTTGGCGACACCGCTGCGCGCCTGCAGGTCGGCATAGGCGCATTCGATGGGCACCGGATCACGCCCGCGCGCCCAGCTGAGAAACGCCTGGAGGGTGTCGAGTCCGGCCAGCTCCACGAGCACCGCATCCAGCCTGCCGCCTTTCATCAGCAGGAGCAGGCCACCGTCAGCGGACGCCAGAAGATCGGCGACCGATCGACCCTCGATCCAGAACTTGCCGCGCCCCCCGACGATACCCACGCTTTCATCGGCCAGGTTCCAGTGCCGGAGGACATCGTTGAGCTCCACACGCCGCATCTCCACTTGCACGGTGCCGAGAGGTGGCCAGCTTCCGGCATCCAGGTCGAGCACCAGATCGATGCTCCCCTCGCCGATGCCGAAACTGACCGGGTCGAAGCGGCCGTGTCCATCCTCCAGGCGAAAGTCGATGACCACCTTGCTCAAGGGCACCTTCCCCGCCCGCACCGACTCTGCACGGTAGCTTACGTCTGCCGTCACGGTATGCCAGCCCTCGCCGACGAAGGGCGTGTCGGGCAGGATGAAGCGGCCCTCGCTTCCCTCACCGTTCGGTGTCACTCCGATGATAACCCCCAGGTCGGCGATGTCGAGGGAGACGGAACGCAGCTCGCCCGTCAGCTTTGGCGGACGGGGCCGCGTATCGAGGCTGAGCCAGCCATCGAGGTCACTGCCACCGATCTCTCCCTGAATGTTCTCGAGCGCCCAGCGCTGGTCATTCAACTCCAGGTTGCCCGAGAGCGAGTAAGGTGGCAGCTGCGGCAGCGCCACGCCCAGCAGCCGGCTCAGGCGCTGGGGGCTGGGGCCCTCTAGGGTAAATGCCAGATTCTGGCCCTCCAGGGCCAGGGGTCGCAGTAGCGTGCCATGAATCCCGAACCGGCTGCCGACGAGTTCGGCATCGAGATCCACCGCATAGGGTCGAGCGAGACGGCGGGCGTTAAGCAGAGAATCGCCTACCAGGGAGAGCGATGCCGGGTGGCCGTCGTAGCGCCCCTCCCCCGTCAGGTGAAAGCGCCGATCGCCATTTTCCCCGTCGCGGGTCGCGAGCCTCAGGGTCAGGTCGGTATCGGCCTGGGGCGCCTCGAAGCGAAGCGTCGAGGGCTCGAGCCTCATCCGGCCGATGAACGGCAGTAGCAGGTCATCGCGCCTGTCGATGGACAGGGTATCGCGAATCTCGAGGTGCAAGTCAGCGGAAAACCTACCCAGCCGGTCCTCCACCGGCGTGAAGGTGTCGACCAGACCCGCCAGCGCCATGTCGTCGATGGCCACATCGAGGCGTCCCGACGCCGCCTGCCCGGTCGCGTCCAAAAACAGACGACTCGTGACCAAGCCGTCGGCAAGACCGAAACGCAGGGGATCGACGTCCAGCCTTCCCGCATCGAGGCCGGCAGAGAGGACAAGATCCTGTAATGCGGTGCCGTCGGGCAGTACCAGGCTGTCTGCGCGCAGCGTCAACTGCCCGTCGACGACACGCAGCGGCGCCAGCAGCGAGTCAGCCGCGGCCGCATCGGGAAGAAGGCGGGCAAGAACAATGCGCCCCGCCTCGAGGTCGGCCTGTACCTCGGCTCGCTCGGCATTGCGAAACTCGACGCTGCCGGCGACGGAGGCCCCGCCTATCTCGCCTTCGAGGCCGGTGGCGGACCAGCGTTCGTTGTCCCGCTGCAGGCGACCTGCGAGGTGAAACGCGGGCAAGGGAGGCAGCACCGGTCCTACCCAGGCCTCCAAGTCACGAGCGCCCGAGGCCTGAAGCGCCACGTCACCGGCGAGCGTCGCCGGATTCAGCAGCGAGGCGAGGGTGGTATCGACCCGAGCCTGAAGATTCCCGGAACTGGCCTCGGCGTCGAGCCGATAGTCCTCATCCAACGCGACCAGTCTGGGCAGGGCGCCTCCCTTGATCGTCATGGTCAACGGCTTGTCGCGGAGGGTGCCCTCCATGGCAAGTCGCAGTGGCGTCGCCTCGCCGGTGGACAGGGCGAGATCGAGGTCGCTTCCGGCGTCCTCGTTGCGGTAGGAGAAACGGCCCCTGTCGATCGCCAGGTTGGCAAGCAGGGTATCGAGCTCGAAAGCGGGGCGTTGTTCGAGGGGGGAAAGGCGCAGATCAACGTCGCCATCCAGGGTGCCCCCCAGGTCAAGGGCGATACCCAGGGCGTCCACGTCCAGGCCCTGCAGCGTGACCTGCGCCTTTGCCGAGAACCTGTCGAGGTTGCTTGTCAGCTCGGCGCTGGCCTCGACCCTGCCGCCTGCCATGCCGAAGGCGGCACGCTCGAGGGTGAGCGAGTGGTCGGCGAGATGCACTGTGGTCTCGAGATCCCGCAGGACGCTGCGCTCCAGCGTCAGCCGATCCGTCGAAAGCGCCAGCTCTCCGCGCAGATCCGGCAGCACCGGAATGGCGATGCCTGCCACTTTCTCCCCTTCCGGGAGGGCCTTTCGCCAGGCGGCGATATCCAGTTGCGTGGCATGCAGGCGCCCGCTGAGGCGGGGAGCCTCACCGGCTGTTTCCATCCCGAGTTCACCGGTGATGCGGCTGTCGAGGGCGGAAACCTCGATCTCACTGAGCTGCCACTCGCTGCCGTGGCGCTCGAGATGTGTCGCCACCTCGAGAGAGCCCAGCGTCACGACAGACAATCCCAGCCAGCGGGCCCAGTCGGCGGTTGCCGCCACGCTGAGTTCGGCGTCTGCCTGCAGGGAGGCCAGCGACGGCAGATCGGGCAGGGTGAAGGTGCCCGTCAGTCGGTCCTCGTCGGAGCCGAGCGATATCTCGCCACCGAATGGCTTTGTGTTGCCCAGCAGTGTCTCGAGCGAGTCGGTCCTGGCCTCCAGATGAAAGCGGCGGTCTCTGAAGGTGAGCGTCGCCTCGGTGTCCAGGGACGCGTCGTCACGCTGGATCTGCAGAGATGGAATCATCAGCTCGGTCGGGGCATCGGCCTCGGGTGCCCGTTAGCGCACCTGCGCATCCGACAGGGAGAGACGACGGATGATCACCGGCAATGCCGACTCGTCATCGGATGCAGATGGCTGCCCGGTTTCCCCCTGCTGCATAGCCTTGAATACCCAGTTGCCGGGGCCATCGCGGCGTTGCTCCAGGCTGAGAGTGGGGCCTGCCATCTCGACCGCGTCCAGCACGAACTCGCCATCGAGCAGGTCGACAAACGAAGGCGAGACGCTGAGACGCTGCGCCTCGAGCATGTACGGTGAGGTCGCCCATTCTGGGTTGCCGAGCTTGATCTCGTGCAGGGAAATCTCCGGGCGGGGGAGAAAATCGACCTTCACGTCGCCCTCGATGGCCACGGAGCGCCCGGTCGCCTGCTCGACACGCCCGATGATGACTGGCTTGAGCACGTTCCATGACATCAGTTGCACCGTGGCGACGACCAGCGCCACCAGCAACAGGGGGACGAGCCACCACCAGCGCAATTTTCTTGGGGATCCCTGTGTCATTGGCTCAGCGGCTCCCGCGCGAGGGGGACATGTGCATACCTGTCGGGTCCCGCATGATTAATTACGCGTTTCCGGAATAACTCGGGGCGATCTTGCTGCCATTGCTTCATTGCACCAATCGGCGTCCGGTGATGCAAGGCTTTTTGGTTGATATGGTGATTATACAACCAATTATAGCGCTTGAGCGTGGTCTCCAGGTCATCCCGAGCGTCAAATCGGTGCGTATTCAACACATCGCTGATGTCGAAATAGCGGCGCCCTGGGCGCCGATGCAGCGAGCCCAGGCTAGCGGTAACAGCAGGATTTTGAGCACGTGCGGCGCGGCGCGCTGCTCGCCCCCTCCGCGTTGGGCAGACAGGCTGCGCCTATCCTGACCCCACTCCGCTACGGCGGGAGAAGTGGCGTCATTCATGGGGTTAGGCTCCGTGGGCGGCGCAAACTGTCCGGCTTTTGGCTAGAACCCGCCTTATTCATCAGGACGCCGAACGAGCGTTTTACGTCCCGTGGTGACCGGGACCGACCGGCTTTTATGTCATACGGTCGCTGAGTAGCCGATTAGCACATAGCTTTATCGTATCAATGCCGTGATATTTATAACTGAAGTTTATTGGTTTCGAGTGACGGCGCAGCCGTGGTCGTCGGCCTCCATAGTGGCCGTTTTGTCTGCTGGAAAAGGCTGAGTAATGCGACGTGTCAGGTCAATGCCGTCAGCCGCGGCAACCCCTTCAGTAAGGATGGCCACCATTTGTCGGCGGCATCGCCGAGGTGCACGGTGATACGCCGGGCGTGCACTGTCAGCGTGGCGGCCACCTTGAGCACCTGCTCGCGCATCCGCTTCAGGCTCCAGCCCTGCCGGGTCTGTCGTTCCAACAGGCAACGCAGCCCGTGTAGCACCTGATAAGCGCAGAGAGTCAGCAGCAGGTTTACCTCGTTGCGGGCCATGACGTCCTGGACGGTGGAGACACCGCGATCAGTCGAGGAGAGATGCATATCGAGCGACGACTTCACCTCGCCCATGTGGGCTTCGGCGCTGCCGCGCTTGCGATAAAGCGCCAGGACCTTTTCCGGCGGCCAGTCGAACTTGCCGAGATTGGTGACCAAAAAGAAGGCATGCAGCAGCAGATCATCGGGCCGCTCTTGTACCACCAGCACCACGCGCCGCGGCGCCGGCCAGGTACCGGCTTGGTACGCCAGGTCATGGCACCATTCCCGAGGTTGCTCGGGGGGCCGGCCGCGTGGCCGCTTCAGATGTGGCGCTGCCAGTGTCTGCAGGCCCGTATGACTGCGCAACCGGCCCAGATACTCGATGTCGCGATCTTCCAGCGCCTCAAGCGTGTCGTTGTCGGTGAAGCCGGCGTCGATGCGCACCTTGACCTTGGCCCCGGTGCTCTCGTTGAGTCGCCGCACCAGATGTGGGATCCAGGTATCGGCATTCTCGGCTGGGCCGGCGTTACCTTCACGCAGCAGGCCGCCCACCATGTCGCCGGTCTCTGCCAGCGAGGCCACCAAAGGCGAGTAGATTCTGGCCCCGTAAAGTCCATGAAACGCCGAACCGCCCTGGTGGCCGTGAACGTCGATCGGCAAGCCGTCGATGTCCAGCGTCAGATGCTCGGGGCGTTCGCCGCCGTTCAGCGAGGTCAGTCGCCAGACCGCCAGCCGCAGCAGGCCCTCATGCACGGTATCGATATTGTCGTCGCGGCCCAGGCACGTCAGCAGCCGCGACAGTGTCGCTTGAGATGGCCGGTCCTGAGCCAACGGCGTTGTCCCGCGGGCATCACTGCAGGCTAGCTGCCAGAGCGGGTCACGGCGAAGCGTATCGGTATCGCTGAGGTCGATCCAGCCCATCGAACGCTGCAGCACCAGGGTACGCAGCTGGCTGGCTAACGAGTGGCGGACGCGATCCGGGTCGCGGTGATCGACCAGATGGTCGTCCAGCGCATCGATCATGCCGCTGTTGTCGAGGGCTTCACGCAACAGCAAAGCACCGCTGTCGCTGGTGGTGCGATGGCCGCTGAGCTCGACGCGGATGGACCCGTTGCATGACGGGGTCCAGGGGGATAAGCTTTCACCCATGGCGAGTGGTCCTCTTGAATTGTGTTCGTTCAGGAACATCTTGATTCTACAAGAGAAACTGCTCGCCATCTTCTTTTCTGTCTCAGCCCGGTGAATTAGGCGGGTAGAAGGCAGACAGTTTGTCCATCGTTTCGGGCATTGCCAACTACTAGGGTTTTTTACGCAATGTCTGTACGCGAAAACGGCGAAACCTGGCCACCAGCCTCTGGTGGCCATGACATAAATAAAACGACCGATTGGCAGCCCCAGCATTACTAGATTCCTTCATCGCGCTGGTTTCAATGTATGGTAGTAGCGCGAAGGTGCGCCAAATCCGGCCTTCGCAGTTAGTGTACTTTATATAGGAGAAGTCTATGCAAGATATAAGACGTCTTGAGGTTGGCATGACCACAAGGATTGGCATTCATCAGGTGGAGGAGCCTGAGGTGGGCAGGGAATATGTCCGAGGGATCGATTCCAATAGCTGGCTCCTATTTACCAAAGACATGGCCGATGACAGCCCAGCTGTTATTCGTATTGATAGTATCGACGACGATGTGTGCCACTGCACGGTCACAAGAAAGACAAACAAATAGCAGCGCTTATCATAATTATTTATGAATCAATCTTGGTCGCAGAAACTGAGTTAAACACCTAGAAGTTTTGCTAAGGTGTTGCACTCAGTTTCTGCGGCAAAGTAGTTACTACATTTAATATGTAAAAGGTAGATAATATGTGGGATTTGATAACTCAAAACAAAGATATACTGATCGTGTCAACTAATTTTGGAACTCTCATAATTTGGTTAGTCTATGCCCAGTTACTTTATTCTGGATTTCGTCGCCAGCGAAGTCCAAAATTAATAATCAATAGGGGTAGTAAAAAGGACATAAATGCACTTTGCATAATTAGCAATATGAGCGCTGAAGCTATTTTTATATCATATGTTTTCGCAGAGATAGAAACAAACCAGGGCACTATTGAATTAGATGTAACAGATTTAGAACATATTTCTAGCGAAGACAACAACAGTGAAAACGATAGCGACCCTAATGTTCATGGCGACCCTATAGGTAAGCTGTCCGATAATACCCGACAAGGCCCTCTCGCGTCGGGAGGATATTTACATATCGGTAGTTTTAATTCACTTATATGTCGAATAGGGAAAGAAGAAGGTTTAGATATGGACGGCCATATTCCTCGAGGAAGTCTAGAATTTATTAGTATCTCTATACTTTTGGTTGCAATATATGGCCCAGAAAAAATGCCAGTGGGGGCAGAACGCCGGTTCAGGTTGAATAACAAAAATAGCAAATATTCCCTAACTCCAGAGGATTGGGATACTAAACTTTTAACTTCTCGAAGACAGCGTATAAAGTTAAATGATCGTGTGAATAGATTTGATTCATAAGCTTTTCAACGTCTTGATTAAGTGCTTAGTCTAAAACTTACACGTATCATCCGGGTCAGAATCTCTAACACGGATGGAATTATGTCAAGGCGTTTCGTTAGCCCCAGTAGCTTTCAACCGATCTGCCTCATTCCTCAGGGACGATAAGTTCAGGATTACCCGCCTTATTTTGAATGCTTTTGCTAGGCCACAGGCTGTGACTACCTGAGATATACCGCTTCCAGCTCGTCGTTTCCGCTACTTTTTTGAGCCACACGCCTACTAGTAGCTCAAAATTTGGTGCCGCATGAAAAGCGCCCCGCCAGCAGATAGCCGGCAGGGGCGTTATCCGGGCGTGGGTGGCGTATCAGCGCGCGCCGCCGTCGGGAAAGCGCAGCGGGTGGAGGCTTTTCTTAACCGCTTGAAGCTGTTCGGCAAGCTGCGGCCCGCGGGTTTTGGCCACGCCCACGGCGAGCACGTCGACCAACACCAGATGCGCGATGCGCGAACTCATGGGCGTGTAGATTTCGGTGTCTTCGAACACGTCGACGTAAAGCGGCAGGGTAACCTCGGTGGCCAGCGGCGAGCCGCTGGGGCAAAGGCCGATCACCGTGGCGCCGGCTTCGCGCGCTAGCCGTACGCTTGCCACCAGCGCGCGGGTGCGCCCGGTCTGGGAAATGGCCACCACTACATCGCCCGGGCTAAGCGTGGCCGCCGACATGTTCTGCATGTGCGGGTCGGAATAGGACGAAGTGGAAATCTGCAGGCGGAAGAATTTGTGCTGGGCGTCTGCCGCCACCGCGCCAGAGGCGCCAAAGCCATAAAACTCCACCCGGTTGGCACCGGCCAACGCATTCACTGCGCGCCCCAGTGCCTGATGATCGATACGGTCGCGCACCGACAGCAGCGTGCCTACAGTGGAGTCGAAAATGCTGTGGGAAAACTCGGCAATGGAGTCGCTGTCGTTCATCGAGAACTGGGCGAACTGGCTGCCGGTTGCCAGCATCTGCGCCAGCTGGAGCTTGAAATCCTGAAAGCCGCCGCAGCCCAGCGCCCGGCAAAAGCGCACCACGGTTGGCTCGCTGACCTTGGCTTCGGTGGCCAGATCGACAATGCGCATGTGGATGACTTCGTCGGGGTTTCGCAGCACAAAGCGCGCCACTTTCTGTTCGGAGCGGCGAAAGTGCTCCATGCGGTGTCTCAATTCATCGAACAGGGCACGGCTCACGGCAGGCTCCTTGGTGTTAATGACGGCTTTGAATAACGGGGTTACACGACCGGGCTGAACAACAGGCGCACACCGTTGAATGACAGGACGGGGACGAGTCGCCGAATTATCGCACGTTTGTCACGTTGGGCGTATTTAGCTCCGTTTCGCTACGCCCTTCATCATTTTGTCACTTGGGCTATAGTAATAATGGAAGTGGTAATAAAGGAAGTGCCGCGCTGTAGGTAACACGGGCGTCACGGACGCGGTCAGGCGCGGGTATCAGCCTCTGGAGGAACGTCGATTATGCGTAATGTCGAACGAGTCACTTCGGTCAAGACTCAGCTGCTGGATATTTTCATGACCATGGAAGTGGACGAACATGAAAACCGCCGCCGCGACTCGGCCAAACGCCACCTGCGTGCCCGCCGCGGCATTGAGCTGCATCGCGAAATTCAGTCGCTCGCCCGGCAAATTGCCGAGCTCCCCGATCCCCTGGAAAAGCACGCCGACGGCGGGCTGCACTGAGGCGTGGCCAGGCTAGCCACGTTAAACGTCAGGCCATAACGCATCAGGCATAACGCAAACGCCCCGCCGGCAAGCACTGACCGGCGGGGCGTTTGTGTGTGCGACGTACGGCGTGGGTGCTGCTAAACCGCGTAGGCCTTGTGGAACACCTCGGGCGGGCGTTCGGCATCGACGATGCCACCACGGATCAGAAAGTCGCCGAAGCCTTCGCCGTCGTTACGCTCGGCAGCAAAGCGCTCAAGCATCGGCTCGAGCAGCTCAAGAATGGTGGCCTCGTCGATGTTCTCGCGGTAGAGGCGGTTCATGCGTTCGCCGCGCTCGTCGCCGCCAAGGAAGAGGTTGTACTTGCCCAGCGCCTTGCCGGTCAGGCCGATCTCGGCCAGGTACGGTCGCGCACAGCCGTTGGGGCAGCCGGTGACGCGCACGTTGATCGGTGTATCGGCAAGCCCGGCCTTGTCCATCAGCGCGTCGAGCTTGTCGGTCAGCGATGGCAGGTAGCGCTCGGACTCGGCCATGGCCAGCGCGCAGGTGGGAAAGGCCACACACGACATGGAGTTGCGTGCCAGCGCAGAGATCCCGCTGCCGTCTTCCAGCCCGTAGTGATCGACCAGCGTCTGAATTTCAGCCTTCTTCTCCGGCGCGACGTTGGCGATGATCAGGTTCTGGTTACAGGTGATGCGGAAATCGCCGGTGTGGATTTTGGCGATGTCGCGCAGGGCGGTGCGCAGCGCGAGCTCGTCGGTATCCAGCACGCGGCCGCTGCGGATGGATAGCGTCAGGTGCTGGTTACCGTTTTCGCCTTCGACCCAGCCAAAGCGGTCGCCGCTATGGGTGAAGACGTAGTCGCGCACCGGCGCCATGGGCGTACCGTGGTATTCGGCAAAACGTTCCAGAAACCACTCGACGCCGTGGTCGGCCATAGTGTATTTGAAGCGCGCGTGGGTGCGCTCGGTACGGCAGCCGTGGTCGCGCTGGATGGCGGCGATGGCCTCGCAGGCGTCCACGACCTGGTCGGCGGGCACGTAACCGGCGACGTCGGCAAGGCGCGGGTGGGTGGCTTCGTTACCGTAGGTCATGCCCATGCCGCCGCCCACGCCGACGTTAAAGCCGACCAGCTTGCCGTCTTCGACGATGGCGATCAGGGCGATGTCGTTGGACAGCACGTCGGCGTCGTTTTCCGGCGGTACGGCCAGCGCAATCTTGAATTTACGCGGCATGTAGTAGTAGCTGTAAAACGGCTCTTCTTCCTCTTTACCCGGCTCGTCCTCGCCCCGCGCTTCAACGCGGTCTTCGCCCAGCCAGATTTCGGCGTAGGCCCTGGAGCGCCACTTCAGCCGCTCGCTGATGTCCACGGAGTAGCGGTGGATATCGGCGTGCACCTGAGACTCATGCGGGTTGACGTTGGATACCACATTACGGTTGACGTCGCCGCAGGCGCCTTTGGTATCGAGCCCCAGCGCGTCGATGGCACGCATCAGCGGGCGCATCTTGTGCTTGAACACGCCGTGAAACTGGAATGTCTGGCGCGTGGTCAGCTTCAGGGTGTGGTTGGCGCAGTCGCCGGCGATGTCATCCATCCCCAGCCACTGCTCGGGAGTGAGCACGCCGCCGGGCAGGCGCAGGCGCACCATGAACATGTGCAGCGGCTCGAGGCGCTGGCGACGGCGTTCGTCGCGTACGTCGCGGTCGTCCTGCAAATAAGTGCCGTGGAACTTGGTCAGCTTATTGTCGTTGTCCGAGATCGCGCCGGTGGCCAGGTCGTCAAGCCCTTCGGCGATGGTGCCGCGCAGGTAGTTGCTTTCGCGCTTGATGATCTCGGCATCAGGTAACTTGTCGCTCATTAGTAGATATCCCGCTGGTAGCGTTTCTGGCGGGTCAACTCCCGCAGGTAGTCGGTGGCATCTTCTTCGTTCTTGCCGCCGGCGTCGATGATCACGTCGAGCAGCGCGCGGTGAACGTCGGGCGCCATCCTGTCGGCGTCGCCGCAGACGTAGAGGTAGGCGCCGCGCTCAAGCCAGCGCCAGACGTCTTCGGCGTTTTCGCGCAGACGCTGCTGAACGTAGACTTTTTCGCCCTGATCGCGGGAGAACGCTACGTCGATGCGGTCGACCACGCCCTGACGGCGCCACGCCAGCCACTCGCTCTGGTAGAGAAAGTCCGAGTGGAAATTGCGGTCGCCGAACAGCAGCCAGTTGGCGCCTTCGGCCTCGCGCTCTTCGCGTTCCTGCATAAACGCGCGGAACGGAGCGATGCCGGTGCCCGGCCCGATCATGATCACCGGCGCGGCGTCGTCCTCGGGCAGACGGAAGTGTTTGTTGGCTTCGATATACGCCGGCACGGTGGTGTCGTCCGCGAGGCGGTCGGCAAGCCAGGACGAGGCCACGCCTTCGCGCTTGCGCCCCTCGGTTTCGTAGCGCACCGCGGCGACGGTCAGATGGACTTCGTCGTCCACGGCAGACTGGCTCGAGGCGATGGAGTAGAGCCTCGGCGGCAGCTTGCGCAGCGTCTCGATCAGCGTCTGGGCGTCGAGGCCTGTAACCGGCGCGTCTTCCGCGAGGTCGAGCAGGTCGCGTCCGTAAAGCCACTCGGTGAGCTTGGCGTTGTCAGTCGTCAGCTCGGTAAGCTGGGCGCTGCCGCTCAACGCGGCCCATTTTTCCACCACCGGGCGCGTCAGCAGGGTGATTTCGCGGTGATGCTTCAGCGCGCCGGCAAGCGTTGTCTCGATGTCGCCGGCAGTAACCGGCGTGTCGGCATCAAGCCCTAGCCGTTCGATGATCGCGGCCACCAGCGCCGGGTCATTCTGCGGGTAAAGCCCCAGCGAATCGCCCGGCTGATAGCTCAGGCCCGAGCCTTCAAGCGACAGCTCGATGTGGCGGGTTTCCTTGCTCGAGCCGCGGCCGTTGAGCCACTGGTTGTCGAGCACCTCGGCCATGAACGGATAGCGGCGGGTATACGCCTCGGTAGTGGGCGCAGCGCTCACGCCACCGGCGGTGGGCATGCCCGAGGCGCCGGCTTCGTTTTGCAAACGCTCGATCAGGGTTTTGCACCAGGCCTCGGCCTCGTCGTCGTAGTCGACGTCGCAGTCGGCACGCTCGACCAGCGCGGTGGCGCCCAGCTTGGCAAAGGCGGCGTCAAAATCCTTGCCGGTCTGGCAGTAATGCTCGTAGCTGGTGTCGCCCAGCGCCAGCACGCCGTACTGCAAATGCTTGAGCGACGGCGCCTTGCGGCCGTGGATGAACTCGTGGAGGTCCAGCGCGTTATCCGGCGGCTCGCCTTCGCCGTGGGTCGAGGTGACCACGACCACGTAGCTTTCGCTTTTCAGCTGGCGCGGCTTGTAGTCGGCCATATCCAGCACCCGGGCATTAATGCCGTGGGCGTTGGCCTGCTCGCCGAGCGCTTCCGCCAGCCCTTCGCAGTTGCCGGTTTGCGAGCCGTAAAGCACGGTCAGCGAGGGGTGCTCCTGGCCGGTATCACCGGCACCTTGGGCGGCGGCGGTACCTGGCGCGCCCGGCTGAGCGGCCTGATGGCCGGCAATAAAGCCTGCCAGCCAGTCAAACTGGTGGGGCGCCAGCGTTTCTAACAGGCGATTCAGGCCGTTGGCCTGATCAGCCGATAGGGGAGAATTACTCGGATCAATTTTCATAGGGCATTTTTCATGAAATACGGTCAGCATGGTTAACATTTTTACGTAACCTACCACCGGAGCGCCGGGGGTTTGTAAAAAGATTGATATTGTTTTGTGATATTAACCGACCTATTTTTTATATGATCTTGTTATAAGGCGGCGTGTTCGCTACCTTAATAAATGAAATTATCTTTATAAACAACAGGTTAAAAAGATAGCGGGCTAAATGGCGACGCATGACGCTAGAGCTATGTATTTGATATGTAATTATATGCTCAATAGTTATTAAGAGTCGCCCGCTTAGTGCTTTATCGTTTCATCCATGCTTAAACCAAGGAGAGACACATGCCAACGGAATCCGAAAATCGCCGTCATCAGGTCGTTATTATCGGCGGCGGTACGGCCGGCATCACGGTGGCCGCGTCGTTGTTGCGCCGCCGGCCGGGGCTTGACGTAGCCATTGTCGAGCCGTCCGGACAACATTATTATCAGCCGGCCTTTACCCTGGTGGGCGGCGGCACTTACGCGCTGGATAATACCCGCCGGGCCATCCGCGACGTGGTGCCCAAAGGCGCGACGCTTGTTCAGGCGGCGGTTACCGCGTTTGACCCCGACGAGAACGCCGTGCAGCTCGACGACGGTCAGCGCCTGGGCTATTCGCAGCTGGTGGTGGCGCCGGGAATCAAGCTGGACTGGGGCCGTGTTGAAGGCCTTGAGGCAACGCTGGGCAAGAACGGCGTATGCAGCAACTACAGCCCCGAGACGGTGCGCTATACGTGGCAGTGCCTGGACGGCTTTACCGGCGGCAACGCCATCTTTACTCAGCCGCCGCCGCCGCTGAAGTGCGCCGGTGCGCCGCAGAAAATCGCCTATCTGGCCGCCGATCATTTCAAGCAGAAAGGGATCAGCAACAACAGTACGCTCAAGTTTTACAGCGGCGGCGGGGCGCTGTTCAGCGTGCCCGCGTTTGTACCCCCGCTTGAGCGAGTGGCCAAGCGCCACGGCGTTGAGGTGCTGTTATCTCACGATCTGGTGGCGGTAGACGGTGAGCGCAAGGTTGCCACCTTCGAGACGCAAAACGCCGAGGGTGAAAAGACCCGTGTCGAGCAGCCCTTTGACCTGCTCCACGTGACCCCGCACCAGTGCGCGCCGGATTTCATCAGCCAGAGCGCGCTGGCCAACGCCGGCGGCTGGGTCGAGGTCGACAAGGGCACGACTCAGCACGTGCGTTACCCCAACGTGTTCTCGCTGGGCGATGCCAGCTCCTTGCCGACGTCCAAAACCGCCGCTGCGGTACGCAAGCAGGCGCCGGTGACGGTAAAAAACCTGCTCGCCGAAATTGACGGCAAAGCGCTTACCGCACAGTACGATGGCTATACTTCCTGCCCGCTGGTGACCGATTACGGCCGCGTGATGATCGCCGAGTTTATCTACGACGGCGTGGTCACGCCGACGCTGCCGCTTGATCCGTTCAAGGAAACGCGCTTTTACTGGGTGGTGAAAAAGCACCTGCTGCCGGCATTTTACTGGAAACAGATGCTCACCGGCCGCGAGTGGGATATCGCCCACAAGCCGCGCAAGACGTCCTGAATGTCGTGAAGGCGGCAGGATAAAGCGCCATCGCGACAGACCGGCGTGAAAGGACAGGCAAAACAGACAGGCAAAAAAAAGCGCCCGGCCAAAATGGCCGGGCGTTTTTATCTGGATCACCTGTGGCTGACGGCTTACATCAAGCCGATAACGCCGGTGATAAACACCACCACCACGCCGATGGGCGCGACAACGCGGGCAATCACGTTCCACGCGGTGACGCCGGCGGCAGACAGCCCCAGCTCCTGTTCCACGCTTTTGCGGTCCAGGCACCAGGCAGCGAATACAATCGAGCCCAGGCCGGTCAGCGGCAGCAGGAACTTGGCGGTGAAGGTATCGAGCAGGTCAAAGATGTTCAGGCCAAAGACCAGCACATCCGACCAGACGTTGAACGACAGCAGTGCCGCCACGCCCAGCAGCCACACGGCCGCGCCGCTGATGAGCGCGGCACTGACGCGCGGCAGCGAGGTACGTTCTTCGAGCATTTCCACCGTGGGTTCCAGCAGCGAGATCGCCGAGGTCAGCGCGGCGAAGGTCAGCAGCAGGAAGAACATCAGGCCAAGAATCGTACCGCCGGCCATGTTGCCGAAGGCCAGTGGCAGGGTGACGAAGATCAGCCCCGGCCCTTCGCCCGGGCTCAGCCCGTTGGCAAACACGATGGGGAAGATGGCCATGCCCGCCAGCAGCGCAATCGCGGTATCCAGAATGATCACGGTGCGTGCGGTGCTGATCAGGTTCACGTCCTGACCCAGATACGAGCCGTAGGCCATCATGATGCCCATGCCCAGCGACAGGGTGAAAAACGCCTGCCCCATAGCCGCAAGTACCACGCCGCCGTCAAGCGCGCTCCATTCCGGGCGGAACATGAAGGCCATGGCTTCGCCGAAGTGGCCGGTGGTCATGCCGTAGCCGACCAGAATCAGCATTAAAATGACCAGCGCCGGCATCATCGAGCGTACCGCGCTCTCAAGCCCTTTGGTGACGCCGCGCGCCACGATGGCAACCACCAGCACCATAAAGGCCGTGTGCCAGCCCAGCAGCGTCATGGGGTTTGCCAGCATGTTGCTGAACAGCGCACCGATGCTGTCCGAGTCGCCGCCGCTGAAGGTGCCGATCACCGTGCCCAGCGTGTAGTTGAGCGACCAGCCGCCGATGACGCTATAAAACGACAGAATCAGAAAAGCCGCCAGTACCCCGGTAATGCCAATACCCATCCAGGCACGCGGTTTGCCGTTCTTTCTGGCCAGCTCGGCCATGGTATCCACGGGGTTTTTCTGCCCGCGACGGCCCATCAGCCACTCCGCGACCAGAATAGGCAGCCCCACCAGCGCGACACAGGCCAGATACACCAGCACGAAAGCCGCGCCGCCGTTTTCCCCGACCATATAAGAAAAGCGCCAGATGTTCCCGAGGCCCACGGCTGATCCCGCAGCCGCCAGCACAAAAGTCATTCGCGATGACCACTGTGCATGAGCAAGTTTTGCCATACATCACCTATTATTAAAGTGCGTTATAGTAAGTTATTTTGGATGCGCTAAAGGCGCATCGTTTCGGAATTCAGGGTACGCCAAACGCACTGGACGTTTAGCGTTACCGTATGCCAGCGTTGTTCCGAAAGTATGTGCAATTTATCCGATCAGTGCAGTGTGTACCAGCCGGGTGCGACAAAACCTGCGTTGAAACGCCGTTTTCCGTGGCTATACACAAACGGGGAAGAGGTTTTCCCCTGAACTATCCACAGGCAATCCTGTTTTTTTGAACGCCTAAATAGCCGCTGAGAAGCGCGTTGTCAATACGCTATTGTCGATTTTTGCCCCCGTCCTTCTGCGTGGAAACGCCGTGTAACAGGCTTTTGGGCCATTTTTCCACAGGCGGGACAGGGACGGAACGGTCGGCGTGAGGAACCCTCGTTGAGCGTGTCAGAAAAGCCGGCGGCCCTTTGCCAACGATGTTATCAACAGTTTGAAAAGGCGCTCATAAGCTGTGGATAAAACGATGAATAACCAGCGTACAGCGCAGCGTCGAGGCTGCCTTGCAGCCCGGCCGCAGGAGATAACAGGAGAACCTATGTTAAGTGTGACGACGCTGATCGGCGTGATGGCCGGCGGTGCCCTTGGCGGCGTGCTGCGCGCCTTGGCGAGCCGGTTGGGCGCGCGCCACCTGGGCGAGACGCTGCCCTGGGGCACGCTAGGCGTTAACTATGCGGCGGCGTTGGCGCTGGGCGCGCTTGCCGGGGGTATGGCGCAGAGCGAAACGGCCGGCCTGTTCTGGGCGTTTGCCGCCACCGGCGCGCTGGGCGGGCTATCGACGGTGTCGTCGCTGGCCCAGCAAAGCCTGGGGCTGTGGCAGCAGCCGCGCCGGGGCGCCGCCGTTGTCTATTTGACGCTGAGCGTAGCCGGCGGCATCGCGCTTGCCGCGGTGGGCTATGCGCTGGCGGGAGGGGGTAGCTGATGACCGCGTTACCGTTTTATGGCGCCGTGGCGGCGGGCAGTGCGCTGGGCGCGGGGCTACGCTATTTGGTGGCGCTGGTCGCCGTCGCGCTCATGGGGCCGGCGTTCTGGGCGGGAACGCTGGCCGCCAATCTGCTGGGTTCAGGGCTGATCGCCTGGTACTCGACTCGGGCGGCGCGTTCTCCCCACGGCGCGCTGGCACGCTGGCACGGTTTCTGGACGGTCGGCGTGTGCGGCGGCTTTACCACGTTTTCCCTGTTCAGCGTGGAGGCGGTGATGCTCTGGCAGCGCCAGCAGCCGCTGTTTGCGTTTGTTTATGTGGGCGTAAGCGTCGCCGGCTGGCTGATGGCGGCACGCGCCGGACAGTGGCTTGCCGAGCGCTGACACGGCAACATGGATTCACGACCAGAGACACGCGGAGGAAACCCTTAGATGGCAACTGAAAAGATGGCAAATGAAAAAGGTGCGCTGAAAGTGCTGGTGCTGCACGGTCCCAACCTGAACCTGCTGGGCACCCGGCAGCCCGAGATTTACGGCGGAGAAACCCTGGCCGACGTTAACAACGCGCTGGCAAGCCGGGCAGAAGCGGCGGGCGTGACGCTTGCGCACTGGCAAAGCAATCACGAAGGCGAGCTGATCGACGCCATTCAGGCGGCGCGCGACGACGGCACGAGCGCCATCATCATCAATCCGGCGGCCTATACGCATACCTCGGTGGCGATTCTTGATGCGCTCAACGCCTTTGACGGCACGGTGATCGAGGTGCATATCTCCAACGTGCACAAGCGCGAGGCGTTTCGCCACCACTCCTACGTCTCGCTGCGTGCCGACGGCGTGATTGCGGGGCTCGGCACTCAGGGCTACCACGCCGCGCTGGACGCGGTGATGGCGGCGGCCAGCAAGCCTTAAGGTCAGGCGCAGCTTAGCGGTGGCGCAGCGCGGCGGTATCGGCAAGCGCGTGGCGCATCTGTGCGGCAACCTCGGGAAGGGCGTCGCCCTCTAACGGCAGTGCAGTAAGCGCCTGGGTGACGGCGTCGGGGTCCTGGGTCAGACGGCGCAGCGCCTGTAGTAGACGGCGAGCCGCTTGCTGCTCGGCCTCGTTGAGCTGCGAGGTGGACAGCAGCGTGCGCAGCTGAATCACGGCATCGGCCAGGTTGAGTATCCCCAGCGTACCCGCGTGGCTTGCGCTACCCGCTTCCTGCGCGCGGCCGACGTGGATCATCAGCCGCAGCAGGCGGCGATACATGCGGCTGTGCCAGCGCGCGTCGGGGGTTAGCCCGTCGCTTTGGCCGCACAGGCGTTCGATATCGCGCAGCATCAATCGGGAAAGATAGCCGGCGCGCCGCGTAGGGTCGCGGGGCAGCAAGCGGTAGGCCAGCGCCACCAGCGCGATGCTGGCGATCAGCGAGCCGGCGTCGAGCAGTACGTTGCCCGCTGCGGTCGGCGCCTGCAAAAACGGCTGGCTGGCGAGCATAAAGCACATGTTGCCATCCAGCGCCGGCACCTGCGTTTTGCTGCTGGCGCGCGCCAGGCCGCCGAACAGCATAAAGGGCGCCAGCATCAGCAGATATCGCCCAAACCGTCGGCGTGGGGCATCAGCCACAGCCGGAACGCGGCGGCCAAGCTCACCCCCACGATAATCCCCTGCAGCATGCGCGGCGCCAGCGCCTGGGGCACGTCCATGCTCGACAGCACCATGGTGAAGGTGCAAAGCCCCATCGCCGGCAGCCAAGCGTTATCCCACCCCGAGTAGGCTACCAGCAGCCCCGCCATCAGCGTGACCATGGCGCTGGCCGACCCGGCGATCAGCGCCGAGGGCAGGTCTTTGCGCGTGGGCAGGGTCACCATGTGTGGCAAGTGCCGGTGAGGCGAGCGCCGCTCAAGCCAGGCCTCGCCGGCTATTTCGGCCTGTTCTAACCGCGCTAAAAGGCGCGCCAGCCGCGGGGAAAAATCCTGGGCGTGGTGTGCTGCGCGGCGTAAGGCATCGGTAGCATTGCCGTTATCAAGTGGCTGGCCGAGGGTATCGGCGGCGTCGTTAAGCGCCGCTGCCAACGCCGCAGGAATAGGCTGTTGGCCGGTGAGCCGGGTCATCGCCAGCAGGCTCAGCGTGGTAGCCACAAAGGCACCGCTTACCAGCGCGCCCGACGAACGCCTCAGCGGGCCGGCATGGCTGGGGCCCAGCTGCTGCTCAAGCTGCGTCAGGGTCAGCAGCAGTTCGCCGTCGGGGAGCTGTTGGCTAGCGTGGGCGGGGCGCCGTGCCAGCTGTTGGAGCGCGTCGCCGGTGAGGCCGCGCACGCGGTTGAGCAGCTCGCGTTGGGGCGGCGCGGGCAGCAGCACCAGCCCCATCGCAATCACGCAGATAACGCCGATCAGCGTGCAAACCACCCGCGCCATGGCGATGGCTGCGCCGCCCGAGTCCGCCGCCATGCTGGGCAGCAGCACTACGCTTGCGGTTAGTCCCGCCATTAGCGCAGCGTAGCCAAACGAGGCGCGGGTAAGGTGGGTGAACGCCGCGCAGCCGCCGGCCCAGCTGGCCAACAGCACAAGCGTTAGCGGGGTGGGCAAGGGAGCGGCCAGCAGCGCAAACCCCACCGCCGCGCCGGCCAGCGTGCCCACCAGGCGGTACACGCCGCGCTCCAGCAGCAGCCCACGGGAGGGCTGCGCCACAATCCACACCGCCATGGGCGCCCAGAAGGCGTTGGGCAGGTGAAACAGCGAAGCGATGGCAAAGGAGGTCAGCGCCATCGCCGCCGTGCTGGCGCCAAATACGGCGGTTTTGCGAGTCAGGCCCAGCGTCTGGGCAATAGAAATCATCGATAACACGGCAGTGGTCTAACGTAGTGGGTGTTAAAAAGCATAAGGGAAAGACAGAGATTAAACACAGCAGCGCAAAACATCATGCACGCAAAAGGGCGCCCGCAGGCGCCCCTTCAATACGCAGCTTTTAGCAATACACGTTTTCAGCGTGTCAGTTGCACGGGGTCAGGCGCTTTTCTTGCCCTTGCCCTTGGCTTTTTCCGAGATGCCGTCGGCGCCCTGGGCTTCGCTTGGCTGGGGCAGTGACGGCAGCGACTTCGCCAGCATTTCTACGCTGTGGCGGTAGTAAAGCTGGCTCTTGTTGTGCTCGCCAAGGCTGGCATAAAGGCGGGCAAGCTCGGCACAAACCACGCCGTTGGGGCGCTGACGCTGGCTGGTTTCAAAGTATTCCTGCGCCTTGACCCAGGCGCCGGTGCGTAGCGACAGCCGCCCGCAGGCCAGCAGCAGCTCGGGGTCGTTGGGGCGTTCCTTGAGCCAGCCTTCGGCCTTGGCCAGCTGGCGGCGAGCGTCCACGTTCAACAGCCCGTAGCGCTTGACCAGCCGTGCGTCCCAGTGGAAGTCCAGCGAGTGGCTGAGCAAGCGCTCGGCAATGGTGTCTTCACCGGCCTGCACCAGCGCTTCGGTGTAGAGCACGATGAGCTCGGTATTGGCGCGCAGGTAGTCGGGCATATCGGCCCACAGGCTGCGCACACGCTCGATATCGCTGGGGTTTTTGGCCTCGAAGAGGATCAGCTCGCGGTAGGCGCGGGATTCGAGCTGTTCGCGCTCGGTCTGGGAAATCAGCTTTTGCGCGGCCAGTCGTGGAATCAAGCGGCGCAGGCCGTCCCAGTCGTTGACGCTGAGGTGAACCTGCTTGAGCAACTTGAGCACCTGCGGGTGGTTGGTCAGCTTTTTGTCCAGACGGTTGAGGATCGCCAGCGCTTCTTCGGGCTGCTGGCGGTCGATCATCAGCTGCGCCTGCATCAGCCCGATGGCGGCGTCGGCGCCGTCGGTGGTGAGCTGCGCCTGATTCAAATGTTCCTGTGACTTGTCGTAGTGCCCCTGATAGTGCGCGGCCAGCGCGGCGGACAGGTGGTTGACCAGCGGCGTGCTGGAGTCATCGGCGGCATTCGAGAGGGTTTTCTCGGCTTTTTTCCAGCGCCCTTCGGTCAGCGCCACCAGCCCGCGTACGGTGCGCTTCATGGCGCGGCGGTTACGCGCGCGGCCGTTCCAGCGGCGAAAGCGACCCATGGGGCGCAGAATGCCGGTGAGCAGGCGTAGCACGAAGTGGAGAGCGATAAACGCGGCGAGCAGAACCACCAAGCCAAACCAGAACGAGGTTTGTACCGAGGTTTCGCCCACGCGGATCAGCCAGTAGCCGGGCACCGACATCATCAGGTGCCCGAACAGCGCGCCGAGAGCCAGCCCGGCGACGATCAGCAAAATGAGTTTTCTCATGCGTCACCTCCGCCTTCGCGGCGCGTTTCAAAACGCTTGTCGATGAACTCGGCAAGCGCCTGCTGGGAGCCGCTGATATCGGGTAGCTCGGGCGTGATTTGCGTTTGCTTGAGCTCTTTCAGGCGGCTGATAACGCTTTGCGTATCGGGGCGCTCGGTGTCGTAGTAGCCGTTGAGCAGCTCCAGCGCGTCGTCGATGCTGGCGTCATAGAGCTTTTGCTCTTGCTTGAGCAGAGCAATCTGGGACTGCTCAATAATCAGCCGCAGGCTTTGGCGCAGGTAGGCTTCCTGCTCGGGGGTGACCAGCGTTTCCAGCCCTTCGTCGTGTTTGCGCACGACCACCAGATCCTTGAGCTCGTCGCCAAAGCGTGCCAGCTGGCGCTGGAAAGTGCCGCTGGGCGCCTCGTCCATGCCGGATTCGACTTTTTCAGCCTCTACGTCCTGATCAAGGTGCAGGGTCTGGATACGCTCTTGCTGGGCATCGAAGGCAAGGTACAGGCCGGTGCGGTCAACGTCCGGTACCGCGTTCAGGGCAGCCAGCTCGCTGGCGATTTCGCGGCGTACCGGGGTCAGCGCGGGGTTGTCGGCGTCCACCAGACGGTCATCGGCAGACTGCAGCAGCGCCGCCGCGCCTTTCACGTCGCCTTCAAACTGCAGGCGCTGGTTGGCCAGACGCAGCAGGTAGGCGGCTTCGGCATGGAGCCAGTCGCGATCGTCGGTTTCCTGCTCCTGAGAGAGTTGAGTGAGCACTTTGTCGAGAGTGCTATCAACGCTTTGGCGGTAGTCGGAAAACTCGCTGCGCAGCGATCCCAGCGTGTTGTCCAACGCCTGTTTGCGGTCTTTTTCGCCGCTGTCCAGACGGGTTTCAAGCTGGCTGACGGCTTGCTGCGAGGCGCTTTCGCTGGACAGCGCGTCAAGGCGCTGCTGCTGGTTTTCCAGCCGCTGCCAGCCCTGCCAGGCGAGAAATGCCACTACCAGCGCAACAATCAGCACCAGCACGATGGCGATAATACCGCCTTTGCCGCCGCCTTTTGGTGGCTTGCCACCGCCCTCTGGTGGTTTACCACCGTTCTGTGGTGATTTAGCGCCGTTGTTTGGTGGCTTGCCACCGTTTTTTGGTGGAGTGTTGCCACCGTTACCGCCCGAAGTCGGCTTGGCCGGTGTTTCCGCCGGTTTACCACCGCTTGCATCAGCGGTAGATGAGGCCGGCGTCGACGCGGCCTGAGCCGATGCGCTGCCTTCGGTTTTGTGCCCGCCTTTGCCGCGCCGGCGCGAACGGTTGGCGCCGCCGTTGCCGTTGTTTTGGCCATTGCCGTTACCGCTATTGCTTTTGGCGTCGGGCGTGGCGTCATCGCGCCCGGCATCTGCCTTGCGCGCGTCGTCCTGATCATTGGAGTGTTGAGTCATGTGTCACTAGCCTTTGTTAAAGTCCTTGATCGACATCGGCGCCCGGTGAAGAGCCAACGCGCGCAAGCGCAGCGAGTAATGCGGGCGGTGTTGCTCCCGACGCCACCGTAGTGGCCGTAAAGCCCAGAGTATTAGCCAGTGTAGCCAAACGCCGGCTGGAAACGATTAGCGGTTGGTGCAAGGCACCGTGGTGGCACCATGTTGCCAGATGTTGCAGCAATTCGCCGCTGGTCACGATCAACGCTTGATAGCGACCGGTGTGCAGCTGCTGCACGGCCGCCGGTGACGGCGCCCTATAGTCGCGGCGGTAGATTTCGCTACGGGTCACCCGGGCGCCGCGCTCACGCAGCGTGTGGGTCATCAATAAACGCCCGCCCTCACCGGCCACCAGCAGCACTTTTTGCTCGGCCAGCTGACGCAGCGACGGCAGCGTCAGCAGGGCTTCGCTAGTGTCTTCCACGGCATCGGTCGGCGGCGTGCGTACGCGCACGCCGAGCCGCTGATGCAGCGCCTCGGCGGTGGCGGTGCCGACGCTGTAATAGTCAATGCCCACGGGCAGCTGCGGCCAGTAGCGCTCCAGCGCATCGCTCAGGCAGTGCGCCGCAAACGGGCTGACCACAATGATTTTCCGGTACTGATCAATATCCAGCCACAGGCTGCGCTGCGCGGGCGTCTCGGTGAGAGGAACAAGCTGCATGATGGGCAGCATGTCTACCGCATAGCCGTTTTTGCGCAGGGCATCGGCCAGCGCATCGCCGCGCTCGCCGGGGCGGGTGATCAGTACCGGTAGCATGGCTACTGGCGTCCGTACACGTCGGCGAGGATATCGCCGGCGCCCTGATCGAGCAGCTCTTCGGCCACGCGAATGCCCAGCGCTTCGGGCTCATACATCGAGCCTTTGCCCTCGGCACGCAGCACTTCGGTGCCTTCGGGGTTGCCTACCAGGCCGCGCAGCCACAGGGTTTCGGCGTCTTTGTCGAGAATCGCGTGGCCGCCGATAGGCACCTGACAGCCGCCTTCCAAGCGTGTGTTCATGGCGCGCTCGGCGCGCACGCGGGTGGCGGTGTCGGCATCGTCCAGCGGCGCCAGCAGGCCGATCATCTCGGGATCGTGCAGGCGGCACTCAATGCCCAGCGCGCCCTGGCCGCAGGCGGGCAGGCAGAGTTCCGGCGGCATTGCATGGGCGATGCGCGCATCAAGCCCCAGCCGCTGCAGGCCTGAGGAAGCCAGAATGATGGCGTCAAACTCGCCTTCGTCGAGCTTGCGCAGGCGCGTTTGCACATTGCCGCGCAGGTTGAGGATCTCGAGATCCGGGCGCGCTTCGCGCATCTGCAGGCCGCGACGCAGGCTGGCCGTGCCGATCTTGGCGCCTTCGGGCAGCTCGTCGATGCTTTGGTAGTGGTTGGACACAAACGCATCGCTGGGGTCAGCGCCGGCAAAGATGACCGACAGCCCCAGCCCTTCGGGGAAGCTCATCGGCACGTCTTTCATTGAGTGCACGGCGATGTCCGCGCGACCGTCGAGCATGGCTTCTTCCAGTTCCTTGACGAACAGCGCCTTGCCGCCGATCTTGGACAACGGCGTATCGAGGATCTTGTCACCCTTGGTCGACAGCGCCACCAGCTCGACCTCGAGCTCCGGGTGGATTGCCATCAGGCGATCACGCACGTATTCGGCCTGCCACATAGCCAGTTGGCTTTTACGCGTAGCGATACGCAGCTTGCTAATGGACACGTTTCTCTCCCTTGGGCCGTTAAACGACCGTATAAACGATGATATGCCTTATCATAAAGCACCTGAGCGGTTTGGAAAAATCGCGCCCCACGGCATGCCGCAGGCTGTGGCGACTCTGGTACACTTTCGCTCAATGCCTTTAATCGTGATTTAAATCCAGAGCATGACCTAAATCCGAGCCATGAGCCAAATCAGCGGCCGCGACCGGGCGTCGCTGTGCCGTGGGCGCCCGATCTTGCGCTTCTCTTTTCATACGTAAAGGACTTCTGCCATGAGTCAAGCCACCAACCAGTCCTGGGGCGGTCGTTTCAGCGAGCCGACCGACGCTTTTGTCGAACGCTTTACCGCCTCGGTCACGTTTGATCAGCGACTCGCACATCAGGATATCCAGGGCTCCATCGCCCACGCGACCATGCTGGCGCGGGTGGGCGTGCTCAGCAACGATGAGCGCGACGCCATTGTGGCGGGGTTGAACGAGATTCGCGCTGAGATTGAACGCGGCGAGTTTAACTGGTCGGTGCCGCTTGAAGACGTTCACATGAACATCGAGGCGCGGCTGACCGAAAAGATCGGCGTTACCGGCAAGAAGCTGCACACCGGCCGTTCGCGCAACGATCAGGTGGCAACCGATATCCGCCTGTACCTGCGCGACGCCATTGACGGCGTGGAAGCCGAACTGATCCGCCTGCGCGACGGCATGGTGGCGCTTGCCGAGCGCGAAGCTGACACCATTATGCCCGGCTTTACCCACCTGCAAACCGCCCAGCCGGTGACCTTTGGCCACCATCTGCTGGCGTGGCAGGAAATGCTCGCCCGCGATCACGATCGCCTGCTCGACTGCCGCCGGCGCATGAACGTGCTGCCGCTGGGTAGCGCCGCCCTTGCCGGCACCACCTACCCCATCGACCGCCACGTCACCGCTGAGCTGCTGGGCTTTGAGCGCCCCGCGGAAAACTCGCTGGACGCGGTGAGCGATCGCGACTTCGCCATCGAGTTCGCCAGCTTCGCCAGCATTCTGCTGATGCACATGTCGCGCATGAGCGAAGAGCTGGTGCTGTGGAGCAGCGCGCAGTTTGATTTCATCGACCTGCCCGACCGTTTCTGCACCGGCTCCTCGATCATGCCGCAGAAGAAAAATCCCGACGTGCCCGAGCTGGTGCGCGGCAAGACCGGGCGCGTTTACGGCCACCTGATGAGCCTGCTGACGCTGATGAAGTCCCAGCCGCTGGCCTACAACAAGGACAATCAGGAAGATAAAGAGCCGCTGTTTGACACCGTGACCACGGTGCTCGATTGCCTCAAAGCCTTTGCCGACATGGTGCCGGCCGTCGAGCCGAAAAAGGCCAACATGTTCGAAGCGGCGCGTCAGGGCTTCTCCACCGCCACGGACCTGGCCGACTATCTGGTGCGCAAGGGCGTGGCCTTCCGCGATGCCCACGATATCGTCGGCCAGTCGGTGGCCTACGGCCTGCAGCAGGAAAAGGACCTCTCGGAAATGACTCTGGACGAGCTCAAGCGCTTTTCCGAGGTGATCGAGCCCGACGTGTTCGACGTGCTCACCCTTGAAGGCTCGGTCGCCGCGCGCAATCACATCGGCGGCACCGCGCCGGATCAGGTCCGCGCCGCCGCCAGCCGCGCTCGTGCCGCTCTCGCCGACATCAAGGCCAGCACATGAGCCGTTTATCACTCAGGGCGGTAAGCACCGCTGGGGCTGCGTTGCTGATTGGCATGACGATGATGCTGGCCGGCTGCGGCCAGAAAGGGCCGCTGTACCCGCCGGACGCCGAGAACGCCGCGCCAGCTGAAAACGCCGTCGAACCGACTGATGCTATCGAGCCGGCCGAAACAGCTGATCGATAAAGAGGAGCCGCATGGATTTTTTCAACGACAAAGACGGCGAGCTATATGCCGAGGACGTGCCGCTTGCGCGCATCGCCGCCGAGCACGGCACGCCCTGCTATGTCTATTCCAAAGCCACGTTTGAGCGCCACTTTCGCGCCTATACCGAGGCGTTGGGCCGCCACCCGCACCTGATCTGCTACGCGGTCAAGGCCAACTCCAACCTCGCGGTGCTGGGGCTTCTGGCGCGGCTTGGCGCGGGCTTTGATATTGTCTCCGTGGGCGAGCTTGAGCGCGTGCTGAAGGCCGGCGGCGACCCCGCCAAGGTAGTGTTTTCGGGTGTGGCCAAGCAGGCCGACGAGATCAGGCGCGCGCTTGAGGTGGGGATTAAATGCTTCAACGTCGAATCGCGCTCCGAGCTTGAGCGGCTCAACGCGGTGGCCAGTGAGGTGGGCGTGGTGGCGCCGGTATCGTTGCGGGTCAATCCCGACGTCGACGCCGGCACGCACCCGTATATTTCCACCGGGCTGAAGGACAACAAGTTCGGCATTCCGGTCGACGAGGCGCTGGACGTGTACGCGCTGGCTGCCGAACTGCCCTATCTGAACGTGGTCGGGCTTGACTGCCACATCGGCTCGCAGCTGACCGAAACTGCGCCGTTTCTCGACGCGCTGGAGCGCCTGCTGGTGCTGATGGAGCGCCTGCGCGAGCGCGGCGTCGAGATCGAACATCTGGATCTGGGCGGCGGCCTGGGCGTGACCTACCGCGACGAAACGCCGCCCCACCCGTTTGACTACGCCAGCCAGCTGTTGGCACGTCTGTCGCGCTGGAAGGGTGGCGAAACCCTCACGCTGCTGTTCGAACCGGGGCGCTCGATTGCCGCCAACGCCGGCGTGCTGTTGACCCGGGTCGAGTTCCTGAAGCCCGGCGAGAGCAAAAACTTTGCCATTGTCGATGCCGCCATGAACGACTTGATTCGTCCGGCGCTGTATCAGGCGTGGCAGGCCATTGTGCCGGTGGATACGCGCACGGCGCGCAAACCGGCGGTGTACGACGTGGTCGGCCCAGTGTGCGAAACCGGCGATTTTCTGGGCCAGGACCGCGAGCTGGCGATTGCCGAAGGCGACCTGCTGGCGGTGCGCTCCGCCGGCGCCTATGGTTTTGTCATGGCGTCGAACTACAACAGCCGCCCGCGCCCTCCTGAGCTGATGGTCGACGGCGACGTCTGCCACGTGGTTCGCCAGCGCGAAAGCGTCGAGGACTTGTGGGCCGGCGAAGCGCTGCTGCCTGACGCCGGAGCGGCCCGCTGATGCTTTTGCACTTCACCAAGATGCACGGTCTGGGCAACGACTTCATGATGGTGGATCTGGTGACCCAGCGCGCCCGCATCGACGCCGAGCAGGTGCGCGCTTTTGCCGATCGTCGCTTTGGCATCGGCTTTGATCAGCTGCTGGTCGTCGAGCCGCCCCGCGATCCGGACATGGACTTTCGCTACCGGATCTATAACGCTGACGGCAGCGAGGTCGAAAACTGCGGCAACGGCGCGCGCTGTTTCGCCCGCTTTGTCCGTGACCAGCGGCTGACGCACAAGCGCGAGATTCGCGTGGAAACCGCCGGCGGGCCGCTGGCGCTGACCGTGCAGCACGACGGCCAGGTGCGCGTAGACATGGGGCGGCCGCGCTTTACGCCATCCACGCTGCCGTTTGACGCCGCCGGCGACCGCCCGCTGCACGCGCTGGACGTAGGCGACGACACGCTCGAGATTGGCGTGGTATCCATGGGCAACCCCCACGCGGTGCTGCAGGTGCCGGATGTAGACAGCGCGCCGGTGGCGCGGCTGGGCCCGCTGATCGAAGCGCACCCGCGCTTTGCCAACAAGGTCAACGCGGGGTTCATGGAGGTTGTCTCACCCAGCGAACTCCGCCTGCGGGTATTTGAACGCGGCACGGGTGAAACGCTTGCCTGCGGCACCGGCGCCTGCGCGGCGGTGGCCACCGGCATTCGTCAGGGGCTGCTGAAAAGCCCGGTCAGGGTAGTGCTGCCCGGCGGCGAGTTGACTATTGAATGGGCCGGCCCCGAAGCTCCGCTGGTGATGGTGGGGCCGGTAGCGCGGGTGTTTGACGGCCGCGTGACGCTGGGCTAAGCCGACGTTTGATTCCGGCGCCCGAACCCAATGCTCAAGGAGAATGGCGATGTCCGAAGCCCCTGAACCACGCAAAACACTCGATCCCGATCAAGTAGCGTTCTGGCTGGCGCGCCATCCCGATTTTTTTGTCGGCCGCGAAGGGCTCTTGCAGCAGCTCAAGGTGCCACACCCGCATATTGACGGCGCGGTATCGCTGCTGGAACGGCTGGTGCTGGATCTGCGCACTCGCGCCGAGTCAGCAGAAGGCCGCCTTGAGGGTTTGCTCGGCACTGCGCGCCAGAGCGAGGCGCAGTATCGCCGGCTGCGCGAAACGCTGCTGGCGCTGGTGGAAGCGCCCGACCGCGACGCGTTGGCGCAGGCGTTGGCCACGCAAATGAGCGAGCGCTTTGCCACACCGGCCGTCGCGCTATGGTGCGCGGCCGAGCTCAGCGACGCAGAGGTCGCTCCGCCGCAGCCGCCGCGTCAGGTGCTGTCCCACCACGCCGGCACGCGCCTTGCCGCGCTGCTTGACGGGCGCACCAGCCGCTGCGCCAAACTCGGCGTGAGCGACTGGAAGTGCCTGCTGCCCCACGTGGCGCCGCCGCGTAAGCCCGGCTCGTGCGCGGTGACGCGGCTGGCCGCCGGTGACGCGCTGGGCTACCTGCTGCTGGCAAGCCCTGATCCCGAGCAGTATCGCGTCAGCATGGATACCCAGTTCACCGAGTATCTGGGGGATATCGTCGCCCGGCTGCTGGTGCGGCTGGCGCCCCATGAGTGAGGCGCTGAATGAATAGTGCGGCGCTTGGCGGCCAGATCGAGGCGTTTCTCGCCGCGCTGGGCCAGCACTCAAGCCCCGCAACCATTGCCGCCTACCGGCGCGATCTTGCCGCCTTCACGGCGTTTGCCGAGCGGCAGGGTATTGCAAACGCGGGGGATGTGGATACTGCGCTGGCGCGCCGGTTTCTCGGCGCTGAACGCAGCCGCGGCCTGGCCCCACGCAGCCTGGCACGTCGCCGAGCAGCGCTGTCGCGCTTCTGTGAGCATGCGGTAGCAGAAGGCCTGCTGGCGGATAATCCGATTGCGCTTCTGCGTACGCCCAAACAGCCCAGTCACCTGCCACGCCCGGTGGACGTCGACGTGCTGGCGCGCTTTCTCGATACGCCCTTTGATGACACCCCGCTTGGCCTGCGCGATCAGGCGATGCTGGAGCTTTTTTACTCCAGCGGCCTGCGCCTGGCGGAGCTTGCCGCGCTGGATACGGGCGATGTCAACGCGTCGCGTGCGCGGGTGATGGGTAAGGGCAGCAAGCCGCGTCAGGTGCCGGTGGGGCGCCGCGCCGCCGACGCGCTGGCCGAGTGGCACAAGGTGCGCGGCGTGCTTGCCGACGCTGAGGAGCCGGCGTTGTTTGTGGGCCGGCGAGGCGCCCGCCTTGGCCACCGCGCAATTCAAAAGCGGCTGGCGCGGCTGGCGCTGGAGCGCGGGTTGCCCGAGCACCTTCACCCACACCGGCTGCGCCACTCCTTTGCCAGTCACCTGCTCGAATCCAGCCAGGATTTGCGCGCGGTGCAGGAGCTTTTGGGTCACGCCAATCTGGCGACCACCCAGGTGTATACGCGCCTTGACTGGCAGCATCTGGCCGCGAGCTATGACGCCGCCCACCCGCGCGCCAAACGCCGGCGCGAAGAGTCAGAGTAAAACCAGGAGCCAACCGCCATGTTGCACGCGATTACCTTCGATCTGGACGATACCCTGTGGGACAACGCCGGCGTGATGGAGCGCACCGAGCACGGCCACTATCGCTGGCTGCTGGCAGCACTTGGGGCATGGCGAGCCGCGCGCGCCGAGCCGCCGCTGAGACTTGGAGGCACCGAGCTTAATCAAACGAACGGGCTGGCTGACTATCTCGCCCGCCGCCAGCGCCTCGCCGTTGAGGTGCCCGAGCGGCGGGGCGATTTTACCTGGCTGCGCAGGCACGCGCTGAACGAGCAGCTGGAAGCCTGCGGGCTCAACCACCGCGCCGCGCTGATGCTGGCGGCGGCGGCGATGAACGAGTTTCACCGCCTGCGGTTAAAAGTCATGCCGCACCCCGAAGCCGACGCGTTACTGGCCACGCTTGCCCAGCGTTACCGGCTGGCAGCGATCACCAACGGCAACATTCAACTGGCGCGCCAGCCGCTGGCGCACCACTTTCCCGTGGCCATCGCCGCCGGCGAGATACTCGCCCCCAAACCCGATCCCAGGGCCTTTCTCACTGCGCTTGCACGCCTTGATGCCGCTCCCGAGCACGCCATGCACGTGGGGGATTCGTGGGACGAAGACGTTCTCCCCGCCCAGCGGCTAGGCATGCATGCCGCTTGGATCGCCGAGCGCCACGACCGCCCGTTGCCCCCTCGCGTCCAGCGCATTGCCCACGTCAAAGAACTCCCCGCGCTCCTCGAGTGGCTCGAAAAGCGCTCAGGAAACTGGTGCTGAATTATCGGTTTAGGCAGCTGGGTTGCATTAAAGCGTAGCTGGACAGGCGCTGCCCTTTACCAGTGAGCTTATGCGCCCATCGCCCGAGTTTTGACTACTGCAATGGGTGATGATTAGGGCATCAGGAAGAAAATACGTGTCCCTAAGAAAGTTTCGCCATGCCCAGAGAATGGATTGCTTACCTGTGTGATAAGTGAGATGTTTATGTGTATATATTAATTTAAATTTAAAAAAAATTACTTCATTCAGGGGAAGAAGATGTCATCGACCGATATTATTCAAGGACTGTATCTCACCATTTATGAACGGCCTGCAGATTGGGCTGGTCTGCAGTACTGGACCGCAGAGCTGGAAACGAAGGACTTTGACGCCGTCGCTGATGCGTTCACTCAGGCACCCGAATTTGATGAGATCTATGCCGGGCTCACTCATAAAGAGCAGGTTTCTTACCTTTATGAGCACCTGCTAGGGCGCGCACCGGAGCCAGCCGGGCTTGCTTTCTGGGAAGGACGACTTAATGAAGGTGCCACTCCGGCGGATCTGGTACGTGAGATTCGTGATGGAACCCAGGGTAGTGATCAACAAGCGATAGCTGCGCGTATCGATGATGCAACCGAGGCATCCTATGGAGAACTAATTGATACGCTCTATGCGGGTTACTATGACCGCGCGGCTGATGAAGACGGCCGTGATTATTGGGTCGAGCAGATCCAGCAGTCATATGGCAATCTCGATCACGTCATCCAAGCATTTGGTGAGTCTGACGAGTATATCGAGCGTTTCGGATCGTTGAGCGATGAGGAGCAAGTGGGGGCGCTCTATCAAAGCTTCTTCTCCCGTGATGCTGAGACAGAGGGCATTAATTACTGGGTCGAGCAGCTTTCCAGCGGCACGCTGGACCTGGCGAACATTGCCTTTGCCATCGCAGAGGGCGCAGGGGAACAGGGGAACAGGATCAGGCCGCATTGCAGCAAAAGGTGGAAGAGCTCAATACATCTGAGCCCGAGCCCGAGCCCGAACCCGAACCGGAACCTGAGCCTGAGCCCGAGCCCGAGCCCGAGCCTGAGCCTGAGCCCGAGCCTGAAGATACCGCTTTATCGCTGTCCTTCCCGGATGCGTGGAGTGCCGGCAGCAATACGGTAAGTTTCGAGCTGACATTTCCTTCAGAGGCTGAACTGGAAGGTGTTTCCTTGCAGGGTGGCGGGTCAATGTCGACATCCGCGTCAAGCTCAACGATAGGTGGTGTGACGACGGCGACGTATTCCATCACTGCGAGTAATGGGAAGGGCACGGGAATACTGAACTTGCCGTTCAGTTTTGATGAATCACCGAGCGATGATTTTGCAGTGACGGTGAGCGGCCTCTCGATTAATGGTCAAGCTCAGGCAGATACGACCTACATCTATGAGGACGGCGGCCTGGTTGCGCAGGAACCAGAGCCCGAGCCCGAGCCTGAACCCGAGCCCGAGCCCGTTTTCAGCATCGTTGCAGATGGCATGTTGACCGAAGACGATAGTATTTTTAAATATTGGAAAGAAAGCGACAACACAACCGTTTCTATTAATGAAAAGCAAATTTTCATAGATGAAGGAGTCGAGGTTTCGGCCGATTTCGATGTGTTAGAAACATTTAATACTTCAGGGTATTCAATTACAGGTCCAGGCGAATTCCTCGTTACTTTTTTCAGTGCCTCCCCCCCTCAAGATCCAATAGCGTTAGCCTTTGACCTTGACGGCGGCAATCTAACTTTTGATTTTACACAAACTCGATTAAATGATGTTGGCGTACTTGAACTGTCCGCCGACAGTTCTATCAGTCTCAATGGCGGGGCACTGAACGTTTTCGGTGGAAAACTGGACATTTCCAGACTGGAAAACGCTGATCAATTCTCGGGCGTAGATAACGTTATTATCCATCAAGACGACGATCTTCCGCCCCCTACTCCCGAACCTGAACCGACTCTGGATGACCATGCCGATACGCCGGATGGTGCAACAGCCATGATGCTAGACGAAGCGGTGGCGGGTAGCATCGAAGTGATCAATGACAAAGATTTCTTCCAGATCGACCTGGAAGAAGGCCAGCGCTACCTCTTTGATATGGCATCTGAAGGCTTGGAAAATGGAGAGCTAAATCTCCATCGCTCGAACGGCGACTGGCTAGATTATCTGGAATATAATTCCCTTCGCGACGGGCCCGAGTTCTCCTATATTGCCGAGGCTGACGACACCTACTACCTGGAGGCATCAGGCTACTCTAGCACTGGCGATTATACCGTCGAGGTGTCCGAGGTGATGCTGGATGATGACCATGCCGATACGCCGGATGGTGCAACAGCCATGACGCTAGACGAAGCGGTAGCGGGTAGCATCGAAGTGATCAATGACAAAGATTTCTTCCAAATCGACCTGGAAGAAGGCCAGCGCTATCTATTTGATATGGCATCTGAAGGCTTGGAAAGTGGAGAGCTAAATCTCCATCGCTCGAACGGCGACTGGCTAGATTATCTGGAATATAATTCCCTTCGCGACGGGCCCGAGTTCTCCTATATTGCCGAGGCTGACGACACCTACTACCTGGAAGCATCGGGTTCTACCTATAGCGGTTCTACCGGCGATTATACCGTCGAGGTGTCCGAGGTGTTGCTGGATGATGATCATTCCGATACCCCGGACGGTGCAACGGCTCTGACGCTAGGCGAAGCGATGGCAGGTAGCGTTGAAGTTGTTTCTGATACAGATTTCCTCCAGATCGATCTGGAAGAAGGCCAGCGCTACCTGTTTGATATGGCATCTGAAGGCTTGGAAAATGGGGATGTAACGCTCCACCGCCAAAGAGGCGATTACCTTGATTTGCTGGAGTCTGGACGTCTCCGCGATGGGGCTGAATTCTCCTATATTGCCGAGGCTGACGACACCTACTACCTGGAAGCATCGGGTTCTACCTATAGCGGTTCTACCGGCGATTATACCGTCGAGGTGTCCGAGGTGTTGCTGGATGATGATCATTCCGATACCCCGGACGGTGCAACGGCTCTGACGCTAGGCGAAGCGATGGCAGGTAGCGTTGAAGTTGTTTCTGATACAGATTTCTTCCAGATCGATCTGGAAGAAGGCCAGCGCTACCTGTTTGATATGGCATCTGAAGGCGTGGAAAATGGGGATGTAACGCTCCACCGCCAAAGTGGCGATTACCTTGATTTGCTGGAGTCTGGAAGTCTCCGCGATGGGGCTGAATTCTCCTATATTGCCGAGGCTGACGACACCTACTACCTGGAAGCATCGGGTTCTACCTATAGCGGTTCTACCGGCGATTATACCGTCGAGGTGTCCGAGGTGTTGCTGGATGATGATCATTCCGATACCCCGGACGGTGCAACGGCTCTGACGCTAGGCGAAGCGATGGCAGGTAGCGTTGAAGTTGTTTCTGATACAGATTTCCTCCAGATCGATCTGGAAGAAGGCCAGCGCTACCTGTTTGATATGGCATCTGAAGGCTTGGAAAATGGGGATGTAACGCTCCACCGCCAAAGAGGCGATTACCTTGATTTGCTGGAGTCTGGACGTCTCCGCGATGGGGCTGAATTCTCCTATATTGCCGAGGCTGACGACACCTACTACCTGGAAGCATCGGGTTCTACCTATAGCGGTTCTACCGGCGATTATACCGTCGAGGTGTCCGAGGTGGGCATTAGCCAGACTGAAGATGCAATTCTTATGTAGAGGTTGTTAATGTTTTTGGCTCTTCGACGTTTCATGTGGATTTGGCCTGATCCAGCATGCTGCCCACAGGGCTGCCAATCAGGTAGATCATGGTGATGAAAGTGCTCTCGTTTCGGTAGCCGCGAGCGCGTGATCGGGCCGCTTGAAACAGGCTATTCATCCCTTCCAACCGTGCGTTGGTCAGGCCCGATAACCAGCGGCGGATAACGCGGTCGGTATGCCGTTCCAGGGTATTCAGCGCCTTATTCATCGGAGACAGCAGGCCCTTGCCAGCGATCGCCTCTCGGGCAAAATTGAGGAAGCGCGTGATTCGCCAGCGAGCCCCGCGAAGCGTGGGTGCCTGCTGAATCCAGCGCAGTTTCTCTTTGATGATCCAAGCGTCGGCCGTGGCGCTCTGGTCGGCCATCAGTTCCTGCAGCGCAGCGATTTGATTAGCCGTTAAGTTGCCGGCGTCGGCATTGCGCAAGACAGCCCAGCGTAAGTGCTTGGGGGGTTCCTGCTCGCGCCGCTCACGCTTTCTGACGTCATCAAGGGCGCGCGTGAAGATCTGCACGATATGAAACCAGTCGACGGTGACCTCGGCCTTGGGCAGGTGCTCTTCCACGCCTTTGAGGAAGGCTGGCGACATATCGCAGACCACTTCCTGAACGGCCTGAGGGTCGCCCTGATGTGCAGCCAAAAACTCGCTGAAGGCCTTGACGGTGGCCTTGCCACGGCCGGGTATCGCGAAGACAACCGGCTCGCTCTTGCGCTGCATATCCAGAAATACGGTGACGTAGCGATGGCCGCGCTTGGCGGCGGTTTCATCAAGCCCCACGGCCTTAACCTGAGAGAGGTCAAGTTGGTCGAGCATGCACCCGACATAGTGATGCACGATACGCCATAACCGCTTGTCGGTGATCTCTATCAGGCGGGCGGCGGCGAGCACCGGCATCTCCCTGACCAGAGCCATGGCGGCCTGCTCAAACAACAGGGTGAAATCGCTACCGGGGCGGGCCCAGGGGACTTCGATCCGCTTAATGCCGTGCGTGGGGCACTTGGTGCGCGGCACTCGCGCATGCAGATAGCAGTGATGTTGAAAGAAGTTCAGGTGCCGCCAGGTCTTGTCGGCAAAATCATGCGCCGGGCAAGCGTCACCACACTCGGGGCAAGGGTAAAGGCTGCCACGTTCTGCCTCGACGGTGAGGTTCAAGCGGTGAGCCCGCCTTATTCATCAGGACGCCGAACGAGCGTTTTACGTCCCGTGGTGACCGGGACCGACCGGCTTTTATGTCATACGGTCGCTGAGTAGCCGATTAGCACATAGCTTTATCGTATCAATGCCGTGATATTTATAACTGAAGTTCATTGGTTTCGAGTGACGGCGCAGCCGTGGTCGTCGGCCTCCATAGTGGCCGTTTTGTCTGCTGGAAAAGGCTGAGTAATGCGACGTGTCAGGTCAATGCCGTCAGCCGCGGCAACCCTTTCAGTAAAGATGGCCACCATTTATCGGCGGCATCGCCGAGGTGCACGGTGATGCGCCGGGCGTGCACTGTCAGCGTGGCGGCCACCTTAAGCACCTGCTCGCGCATCCGCTTCAGGCTCCAGCCCTGCCGGGTCTGTCGTTCCAACAGGCAACGCAGCCCGTGTAGCACCTGATAAGCGCAGAGAGTCAGCAGCAGGTTTACCTCGTTGCGGGCCATGACGTCCTGGACGGTGGAGACACCGCGATCAGTCGAGGAGAGATGCAGGTCGAGCGCCGACTTCACCTCGCCCATGTGGGCTTCGGCGCTGCCGCGCTTGCGATAAAGCGCCAGGACCTTTTCCGGCGGCCAGTTGAACTTGCCGAGGTTGGTGACCAAAAAGAAGGCATGCAGCAGCAGATCATCGGGCCGCTCTTGTACCACCAGCACCACGCGCCGCGGCGCCGGCCAGGTACCGGCTTGGTACGCCAGGTCATGGCACCATTCCCGAGGTTGCTCGGGGGGCCGGCCGCGTGGCCGCTTCAGATGTGGCGCTGCCAGTGTCTGCAGGCCCGTATGACTGCGCAACCGGCCCAGATACTCGATGTCGCGATCTTCCAGCGCCTCAAGCGTGTCGTTGTCGGTGAAACCCGCGTCGATGCGTACCTTGACCTTGGCCCCGGTGCTCTCGTTGAGTCGCCGCACCAGATGTGGGATCCAGGTATCGGCATTCTCGGCTGGGCCGGCGTTACCTTCACGCAGCAGACCGCCCACCATGTCGCCGGTCTCTGCCAGCGAGGCCACCAAAGGCGAGTAGATTCTGGCCCCGTAAAGTCCATGAAACGCCGAACCGCCCTGGTGGCCGTGAACGTCGATCGGCAAGCCGTCGATGTCCAGCGTCAGATGCTCGGGGCGTTCGCCGCCGTTCAGCGAGGTCAGTCGCCAGACCGCCAGCCGCAGCAGGCCCTCATGCACGGTATCGATATTGTCGTCGCGGCCCAGGCACGTCAGCAGCCGCGACAGCGTCGCTTGAGATGGCCGGTCCTGAGCCAACGGCGTTGTCCCGCGGGCATCACTGCAGGCTAGCTGCCAGAGCGGGTCACGGCGAAGCGTATCGGTATCGCTGAGGTCGATCCAGCCCATCGAACGCTGCAGCACCAGGGTACGCAGCTGGCTGGCTAACGAGTGGCGGACGCGATCCGGGTCGCGATGATCGACCAGATGGTCGTCCAGCGCATCGATCATGCCGCTGTTGTCGAGGGCTTCACGCAACAGCAAAGCACCGCTGTCGCTGGTGGTGCGATGGCCGCTGAGCTCGACGCGGATGGACCCGTTGCATGACGGGGTCCAGGGGGATAGGCTTTCACCCATGGCGAGTGGTCCTCTTGAGTCAAGTTCGGTTAGGAACATATTGATTCTACAAGAGAAACTGCTCGCCATCTTCTTTTCTGTCTCAGCCCGGTGAATAAGGCGGGGTGAGGTGACACGGCGGTATCCAGGTGCTGCTCCTTGAGAATCCAGGGCGCTTCAAGGCCCAGGCCGAGGGTCAGAATCTGAGTGCCATCCATGTCATATTTCCTGTCGTTGTGGAGGCCATATTTTGGCCTAATTTAGGGGGCGAATTCCACACCTAACGACGAAGAGCCATGTTTTTTTAGGGCGAAAGCCTAAATAGCGGGAGTGTCGGCTTGGCCGATGCTCCCGTTTTTTGTCGCATGCCGAGCGTGGGGTCGTCGACTATTTCCGGTCTACTCATGCAGCGCCGATGCGTAACTGTTTTGCTGAAACTCTCTGACGCCCTGATCGTAGTCCGCTATGGCTAACGAAGAGTGGAGGCCCGCAAGGCCTGTCACGACTACTTTCCAGTGCATGGCACGCTCTTTTTATCCGGGGGAAATCCGGCCCGAGCAACGGGCCACCGAGATGACGATTGCCGCTGGCAGGCAGGTCGGTTGACTCGCGCTATTATACGATAGGGGCAGCATTGCTGTGCCGGCGTGACGTTTTGTCTACCGGCAGAATATCGCGGTGATACACGGCTGCCGGCATCATGGGTCGCCATTATCGCCCGGTGGGTCGCCGAATAGGGCTTCCTGGAAGTATTCGCTGATGCGCGCATGGGTGCGCGCGTACCAGTTAACGTCCTTGGTAATGGCGCGCTCGGCGTTCAGCGGGTGAGTGGGAATGTGCAGGCGCATATCGACCCCGCTATCGGGGTGGTTGCTGACTTGCAGCGTGGCCGAGCGCCGCGAAGGGCCATAGGGTATGAGCTGGGCCAGCGCGGTCTGGCGCTGGGTGGCGGTGGCAAAACGAATGAATTTGCGTGCGCTTTCGCTCTGCCTGGCTCCCCGGGGTGCCGCCCAGACTTCGTGTTCCTGAACCTGGCCATCCCAGATAATCTCGAGGGGCAGGCCGCGATTGACGATGGCGTCAAAGAAACGCCCGTTATACCCCGAGGCCATGACCACCTTGTTCTCGGCCAGCAGGCGTACGGGGGTATCGCCGGCTTCCCACCACTGCAGATTTTTCAGGCCGTCGAGGCGCTTTAGCGCCAGTGAGAGGCCGCGACGCGTACTCAGCAGACGGTAAATTTCCTGCTCGGGAACCCCGTAGGAGAGCAGCGCCCACTCCAGATTGACGGCCGGGTCGCCCTGCAGCGCGCGGGGGCCGGGAAAACGCGCTTGATCAAACAGGTCGGCGATCCTGGTGGGCCGTTGCCCGGGGAAGGCATCGCGCCGGTAGGCGACCACGGTGGCGAATATCGAGTGGGTGATGGAACAGCGGTTCAAAGCGCCGTCGATGAAGTCGCGTTTGGCCGGCGTGCCTTGGGGCGAGGGGGAGAGGATCTCCGGCGACAGGGGTTGCAGCAGGCCGTCGGCGCAACCGGTCTGGGCTTGGCTGCGACGCATGTCGATCAGGTCCCAGGGCACCTGGCCACGGCTGATAGCCTCACGCAGTTGGGATAAGCCCCCGTTGTAGCGATGCACCTGGATCGGTATGCCCGTGGCCTCGGTAAACGGCGCGAAGAGGGCGCGGCGCTGAGCGCGTTCATAGGGACCGCCCCAGCTGAGAATGTCCAGCGGCTCGGCCGTGGGTTCCGCGCCACTCGCCTGAGCCAGCGACATCAAGGCCATCAGCATGAGTGTCAGCACTCGGGCAAGGCCGTTGAATGCCCGCTTTTCCGGTTGATCAACCCGTGCCATGTTCCTCCCGTTGCAGCTCTTCGCTGTGCTGCATGTAGGCGCGGGTGATGCTGGCCTCATACACCACGCCGAGGAAGATGTCGCCGGCCTTGTCGTCGACCACCACAATGGCCTCGCCGGTCACATCCTGCGGATGATGCATGGCGTCCCACACCGAGGCGTCGGGATCCAATACGGGTCGCGGCGTATCCGGACATTCGCTGACGCGCAGATGGCCTTGGCCCTTGCCGCGCATCACCTCCAGGTCGGCCAATGTCACGCTGCCACGATAGCGTTGCTGGTCATCGACCCGGTAGGCCTCGCCATGGCCGCCTTCGCTCAGGGCTATCACGGCCTGGTGTACGCTGTCGTGCGGGTTCAGCGTCACGCAGTCCTGACTCAACAAGGGTTTGAGGTAGGCACTTTGCAGTAGCGCGCGGCTGCGTCCGGCGGAAAGGTCCAGCCCGCGCTGGGCGAGCTGGGTATCGAACAGGGAGCGCCCGAAAAGCTGTGCGGCGATGGGGCTGGCAAGTATCACACTGGCGAGGGCGGCGGTGGTCAGCACATAGCTGCCGGTGAGCTCGAAGACGATCAGCAGTGTGGTCAACGGCGCGCCAATTACCGGCGCGGTGACCGCGACCATGCCGCAGACGGCATAAAACACAAAGGTATCGCCGGCCAGGCCGGTCTGAGCGACCAGCGTGCCGCAGAGCGCCCCAAACAGGGTGCCGATCACCAGCGCCGGGCTGAAGACACCGCCGCCGAAGCCCATGCCGATGCACATTGCCGTGGCGGCCAGCTTTAGCACCAGTACGACGACCAGATCAAGGCTGCTGAACGCGCCCTTGATGGTGGCAAAACGCAGTGTCTCCTGACCCATGCCGAGGATGTCCGGCACCCAGAGCGCCACCAGCCCCAGAGCCGCTCCCGCCAATGCCGGGCGTAGTGAGGCCATGACCGGTAACCGCGCGGCCCAGCGGCTCACGGCGAGAATCGCGTGCATGTAGGCACCGGCCACCAGTGCCCCCAAACCGCCGATGACGATGAACGCCACAAACTCCCAGGGGCGCGGCACGGCGGTATCGGCGACGTGGAAAAGCGCGCCGCGCGACAGCGCCTGCGTGGCAATGACGTGACCGGCAATGGCTGCGGCGGCCACGGGGGCGAAGGCGCGCAGGGCGTAGTGGCGTAGCACGACCTCATGGGCGAAGACGATACCGGCGAGCGGCGCATGAAAGGCCGCGGCAATAGCCGCTGCCACGCCGGCGGCGATGGCCACGTTATCGTCGGAGCGGCCCAAACGCAGCAGTTTTGCCCCCAGTGAACCCAGGCTGGCGCCCATATGCACCAGCGGGCCGTACTGCCCAACCGACGCGCCGCTGCCCAGCGAGATCAGGCCGGAAAGCGCCGAGAGAAAGCCGGCTCGGGCCGGCAGGCGGCCTCGGCGCGTTTGCACGGCGGCGATCAGGTCGGCAGGCGTGTGGGGGCGACGCTCGCGGATAGCGCGATGCAGTTGTCCCACCACCAGCCCGCCCAACGTGGGTACGGCAACCGTGGCGATCGCCAGCGCCTCCGGATGGTCGAACATCATGCGCCCGCGCGGCGAGATCAATAAGAGATCATTGAGCCAGATCACCGCGCTGACAAACCCCACCGCGGCCAGCGCGGCAAGGCTGCCTATCAGCGCGCCCAGCACCACCAGCCCGAGAAAGCGCAGCATGCCGCGCGCTCCCCGGGGCGGTTGTCCGCTGTGCCTGCCCTGATGCCGAGCGCGTGCTGATTCCGGTTGACCCATGTTGGCCACCATCGTCCCTTGTGAATTCGCCCCGATACGGGGGAAAGGGTGTTCCTCTTAGGTGTAGGGGCAAAGCGTGCAGAGGGCAAGCCGGCAGCTAAAAGCCAGCGGCGTAGCGTTATTTACGGGGGCTACTTTTTTTCAGCGACCCTCACTTTTCAGTGATCCTCGTCTGCCGGTTCGGGGCTGTCGAGCCACTTATCCAGCTGTGCGGAAAGCGTCTCCAGCCCGTCTTTTTTCAGCGCCGAGAACAGCTGTACCGTGACCAGATCTTCCCATTCGATCAGCTGTTTGCGGACTTTTTGCAGCGAGGCGCTGGCGGGGCCTTTTTTCAGCTTGTCGGCTTTGGTCAGCAGAATATGCACCGGCAGGTCGCGCTCGTCGGCAAAGCTCAGCAGCAGCTCGTCAAATTCGGTGAGCGGATGGCGCACGTCCATCATCAGCACCAGCCCGCGCAGGCTCTGGCGGTTGCATAAATAGTCGGATAAATGCGCCTGCCATTCGCGTTTAACCGCGCCGGGCACTTTGGCGTAGCCGTAGCCGGGCAGGTCAATCAGCCGCAGGGCTTCGTCGTTGCCCAGGCAAAAGCTGTTGATCAGCTGGGTGCGCCCCGGCGTGCGTGAGGTGCGCGCGAGCGCTTTTTGCCGGGTCAGCGCGTTGATGGCGCTGGACTTGCCGGCGTTGGAGCGCCCGGCAAAGGCGACTTCAGCGCCGGCGTCATCCGGGCATAGCGCAAGCGTCGGGGCGCTTTTCATGAAACGCGCGGTGGCATAGTTCAGCGCCTTGACGGCGGGCGTTGCGGGCATGGCATTAATCCTGGCAAAAAGCGGGCCGCTGGCCACGATGGTGGGGCACGGCGCACCGGCCGTCGCAAACATGACGAACGGCAAGTCCTTGGGGAATTACCGCGAAAGCAGCGTGGTGGTGCATTCCCGCGGCCTGGGTGATTCGGTATACTCAGGCGGGTTTATACCTGCGACCTGGGGCGCTAGTCTACCACTGCGCTGTTACCATCGGCGACAGCCCTATAATAACCTGCTGATCCTGGCGTATTGCTAAGCCCGGGCAGCGCCCAGGGTGCGTATCCGTCACCGATCAACGGGACCAAACAACGGGATAGTGGAGTCGCAATGAGGAAGTTACTGGCAAGCCTGGCAATGATTATGGGAGCCGTGGGCACGGCTCAGGCACAAACGGCGGAGCTTTCCGCCAACGCTGACGCGGCGGCAGGCAAGGAAATGGCGCAGTCGTGTGCGGCCTGCCACGGGGATGGCGGCGTCAGCCAGATGGGGATGTTTCCGAACCTCGCCGGCCAGCAGATGTCGTATGTAGCCAAGCAGATCATGGATATCCGTGACGGTGATCGCCCGGTGCCGCAGATGGCCGGTCAGGTTGACGATTTTTCTGATCAGGACGCCTGGGACGTGGCGGCCTACTTCGCCGATCAGACGGCCAGCCAGGGTCAGGCCGACGACGAGAACGCCGAGGTGCTGGCGCGCGGTGAAACTCTGTATCGCGCGGGTGATCTGAGCAACGGTATTCCGGCCTGCGCCGCCTGCCATACGCCCACCGGCGCGGGCATCGGCAGCGCCGTTTATCCGGCTCTTTCCGGTCAGCATCCGGAGTATGTCGTCTCGACCCTGAGCGACTTTGCCGCCGGCGAGCGCGCTAACGATCCGGGCGCGGTGATGCGCGATATCGCTGACAAAATGCGCGATAGCGACATGGAAGCGGTCGCCAACTACGTGCTGGGCCTGCATTAAACCTGCGCTAAGCGGCGCGGGCAAGCCGCATTTTATGCGCCGCTGCGTGGCCTTTGGCCAACTTTTTTAGGGAGAATGAGTCTATGTTTAAATCAATCATTGTCGCGCTTGCCGGGCTGGGGCTTTCGGCCGCGGTGAGCGCTCAGACGCTGACCGAAGGCGAAGACTACGAGCGTCTGGAAACGCCGGTGGAAACCTGGGTGGACGACGGCCAGATCGAAGTCACCGAAGTGTTCTGGTTTGGCTGCCCGCACTGCTACCGCCTGCAGCCGCTGGCGGCCGAGTGGTACGAGACCCTGCCCGATGACGTCAGCGTGGTTCACCAGCCGGCAACCATGGGCGGCGCCTGGAACGTTCACGCCGCGGCTTTTTATGCCGCCGAGGCGCTGGGCATTGAAAAAGACCTGCATCAGGACTTCTTCGACGCGATCCACAAAGACGGGCGTTCGCTGACCGATACCGACAAGCTGGCGGCGTTTTTTGCCAACTACGGCGTCAGCGAAGATGAAGCGCGCGAAGCGCTGGGCTCGTTCGGGGTTAAGTCTCAGGTCAATCGTGCCCATGCACGCCTGCGCAATATGCGCCTGAAAGGCGTACCGGCGCTGCTGATTGACGGCCGTTATCTGGTCACGCCGCAAAGTGCCGGCAGCCTCGACAACATGCCCCAGATTGCCGATGTTCTGGTCGAGCGCGTGCGCGAAGACCGTGCTGAATGAGCGTGTTGAATAACCCTCGCGCCGAGTAACGCCACCCGCTGAGAGGCGCTTTTTTATGAGCTCGCTGGATACCCCGTCGTCGCTGTTAAGCAGCGGTCATTTGCGTCTGTTGACGTTTAATCTTCAGGTGGGGATCCAGACCTCGGCGTATCATCATTACCTGACGCGCAGCTGGCAGCATCTGTTGCCCAATCCCCGGCGCATCAAGCGGCTGGCGTTGATCGGCGATGTGTTAAGCCAGTTTGACGTGGTGGGGCTGCAGGAAGCCGATGGCGGCAGCTTTCGTTCCAGCCGCGTCAATCAGGTGGAATACCTGGCCTCGCAGGCGGGCTTTCCGCACCATTATCAGCAGCTCAACCGCAACCTCGGGCGCGTGGCCCAGCACAGTAACGGGCTGCTATCGCGGCTGTCGCCCGACGCCGTGGAGGAGCACCGCCTGCCGGGCATGCTCCCCGGTCGCGGCGCGATACACGCGCGTTTTGGCGAAGGCCCTGACGCGCTGCACGTGTTTGTCGCGCATCTGGCACTTAGCCAGCGCGGCCGCAGCCGCCAGTTTGATTACCTGAGCGAGATCATCAAGCCGCTGCGCCACGTGGTGGTGATGGGCGATCTGAACTCGACGCCCGCTCAGATCAACGCCCACGAACGCTTTCGCACTTCGCTGCCGCTGCACCCGGTCAAGCCGCTGATGAGCTACCCGTCCTGGCAGCCGCGCCGCGCGCTGGACCATATTCTGGTGTCCCAGAGCATGGAAGCCGCCGACGTGCGCGTGCTCGATCACCTGTTTTCTGATCACCTGCCGATCGCCGTAGACTTGCCGCTGCCGCTGGCGTGCCTGGATGCGATACGCAATACCCGGCTATAGCCTGCCTAAAAAGCCTCCTCAGCACATCGCCGGCTCAACAAAAACTGACGCACGAGACACTCCATCATGCCCCAACCCCTACCGTTGCCGCCCTGGCTTAACGCGCTGGATCGCGCGTCAGAGCGGTTTGGCCACGCGCTGTCGTGGCTGATGCTGGCCATGTTGCTGATCGAGTTTGCCGTAGTGGTGCTGCGCTACGCGGTGGGCATCAACAGCATTCTGATGCAGGAAATGGTGATGTACATGCACGCCACGCTGTTCATGCTCGCCGCCGCCTATACCCTGCGCGCGGATGGCCACGTGCGGGTGGATATCGTCTATCGCCGGCTGACGCCGCGGCGCCAGGCGCTGATCAATATTTTCGGTATCGTCACCCTGCTGATACCGGTGATGATTTTTATCATCGCTGCCAGCGCGGGCTATGTGGGAAAATCGTGGCAAATTCTGGAAACGTCGGCCAACTACGGCGGTATTCCCGGCGTTTTCCTGCTGAAAACGTTGATACCCGCCTTTGCCGTGATGATGTTGGCGCAGGGCGGTATCGAGATCGTGCGCAACGCCTATATCGTGGCCGGGCGCATTAGCGCCACAACGGAGAATGACAATCATCTTGAGGAGCGCGTCTGATGCTTGAACTGATGCCTCTGGTGCTGTTTGTCGCCGTCTGTGTCGTGCTGCTGCTGGGCTTTCCCGTGGCGCTCTCGCTGGCCGGCACGGCGCTGGCGTTTGCCGGGCTGGGCCTGGGGCTTGAGTCGCTGGGAGTCGACGCCAACTTCAACGCCGGCTATCTGGCGGCGTACCCCAATCGCCTGTACGGGATAATGACCAATACCACGTTATTGGCGGTGCCGCTGTTCGTGCTGATGGGCGTATTGCTGGAAAAATCCAAGGTCGCCGAAACCCTGCTCGACGCTATGGCGCTGGTGTTTGGCTCGCGCAGCGGCGGGCTGGGCATTGCGGTTACGCTGGTAGGCATGCTGATGGCGGCGTCCACCGGTATCGTCGGGGCCACGGTGGTGACCATGGGGCTGATGTCGCTGCCAACTATGCTCAAGCGCGGCTATTCGCCGTCGCTTGCCACCGGCACCATTTGCGCCACGGGTACGCTGGGGCAAATTATTCCGCCGTCGATCGCGCTGGTGCTGCTGGGCGACGTGCTGTCGTCGGCGTACCAGCAGGCGCAGCTGTCCATGGGCATTTTCAGCCCCAAGACGGTCTCGGTGGGTGATTTGTTCATGGGCGCGCTGGTGCCGGGGCTGATGTTGGTAGGGCTGTATATGCTCTACATCGCCTTCACCGCCTGGCGCCGCCCGGAGAGCGCGCCGCCGGTGCCGCGCGAGGCGCTGATGGACGAACTCGGCCACACCCAGGGGCTTGGCATACTCTTGCTCAAGGGGCTGGTGCCGCCGATTGTGCTGATGGTGGTGGTGCTCGGCTCGATCCTTGCCGGCATCGCGACGCCCACCGAGGCGTCTGCGGTGGGCGCCTTCGGCGCGCTGGTACTGGCGCTGGTGTATCGCAAGCTGAGCCTGGCGACGCTGCGAGACGTACTGCGCTCCACCACCCGCGTGACCAGCATGGTGTTTTTGATTCTGATTGGCGCGGCGCTGTTCTCGCTGGTGTTTCGTGCCTACGGCGGCGAAGAAATGGTCACCGCGCTGTTTGAACAGATGCCCGGCGGCGTGGTGGGCGCGACGCTTATCGTGATGCTGGTGATCTTCCTGCTCGGCTTTATTCTCGACTTTATCGAAATCACCTTCGTGGTGGTGCCCATCGTCGGGCCGATTCTGCTGGCCATGGGGCTCGACCCGATATGGCTGGGTATCATGATCGCCATCAACCTGCAGACCTCGTTTCTGACCCCGCCGTTCGGCTTTGCGCTGTTCTACCTGCGCGGGGTGGCGCCGGACTCGGTGACGACCGCCTCGATCTACCGCGGCGTGGCGCCGTTTATCCTGATTCAGCTGGCGATGCTGTTGATGCTGGCGCTGTTTCCGGGGCTGGCCACCTGGCTGCCGGCGCAGTTTGGCTAGGCCAGCGATTTCCTTTCCCATTCTTGCTTGCTGACAAGGAGCGTTATGTCCACCGACTCTTCCATTCGCCGGGTGCTGACCATTGCCGGCTCCGACCCCTCGGGCGGGGCCGGCATTCAGGCCGACCTCAAGACGTTCTCGGCGCTGGGCTGCTATGGCACCAGCGTGATTACCGCGCTGACCGCGCAAAATACCCAGGGCGTGCGTGGCGTGCATCCGGTGCCGGCCGAATTTATCGCCCAGCAGCTTGACGCCGTGCTCGACGACATCGCAATCGATGCGGTGAAAATCGGCATGGTCGCCAGCCGCGAGGTGGCCGAGCTTATAGCTGAAGCGTTGAGCGCACGCCGGCCGCGCTGGATCGTGCTGGATCCGGTCATGGTGGCTAAAAGCGGCGATGTACTGGTCGATGACGCGGGTATCCGCGCGGTGCGCGATGTGCTTGTGCCGCTGGCCGATGTGATCACTCCCAACCTGCCCGAAGTAGCGGTGCTGCTGGACGTGCCCACGCCCACCACCATGGCGCAGATGGAAGCGCTGGTGCCCGAGCTAACCCGCCTGGGCGCGCCCTATGCGCTACTCAAGGGTGGACATCTGGAAGGCGCGCGCTGCCCGGATCTGCTGGCCACGCCCGAGCGCTTTCAGTGGCTTTCTGCGCCGCGCATTGCCACCAAAAACCTGCACGGCACCGGCTGTTCGCTGTCTTCGGCGATTACCGCGACCCTTGCCAAGCTAAGCGAGCAAAGCACTGACGCCGACGCCGTGGCTGCCATTAGCGAAGCCAAGGATTGGCTGCACGAAGCCCTTGAGGCAAGCGAGCGATTAAGCGTTGGAAAGGGGCGCGGGCCGGTGCACCATTTTCACGCCTGGTGGTAGTTTTTTAAGAAGGTAGGGCCAAATGAAAACACTCATTCAGCGCGTTAGCCGCGCAAGCGTTGAGATAAACGGTGAGGCAGGAGGGTGCCGCACGGTGGGCGCCATCGACGGCGGCCTGCTGGCGCTTATTGGGGTGGAGAAAGGCGACGCTGAGGCCAACGCCGATAAACTGCTGCACAAGCTGCTGCATTACCGCGTGTTCAGCGACGCCGAGGGTAAGATGAACCTTAACGTTCAGCAGGCCGGCGGCGGGTTGCTGCTGGTCTCGCAGTTCACTCTGGCGGCGGATACCCGCAAGGGGCTGCGCCCGAGTTTTTCCAGCGCCGCGCCGCCGGCTGACGGCGAGCGCCTGTTTGACTATCTGGTCGCGCAGGCGCGCACCCATGCGCTACCCGTGGCCACCGGCGAATTTGGCGCGGACATGCAGGTGGCGCTGGTTAACGACGGGCCGGTCACGTTTCTGCTCGACGCTTAGGCCTCGCTCTCGAGTGCCTCTTCGGCGCTGAGCCACTGCTGCTCGGCGGCATTGAGCCGCGCTTTGCCCTCGGCCTGCTGGCTAAGCGTCTCGGCGAGCTCGTCTTTACGCGCAGCGTCGGTGTAAAGCGCGGGGTCGCCCAGCTGAGTTTCCAGCGCCTTTAGCGCCTGCTGCTCGCGCTCCATGGTCTTTTCCGCGTTGTTGCGCTGTTTCTTCAGCGGGCGCAGTTTTTCGCGCTGTTCGGCGGCGGCTTTGCGTGAGGTCTTGCGGTCTTCGTCGCTGGCGGCCGGACTTTTTTCTGGCGCGGTCGGCGGGCTTTTGTCTTCTTGATGCTGGCTTTCGGCTGCTGCCTTCCCCTGGTTCTTTGCGCTCAGACTTTTACGTTTGCTCTCGCGGCGCTGAGCGTCGAGACGCTTTTTCAGCCAGACGTGGTAGTCGTCCAGATCGCCGTCAAACGGTTCGACCCGGTTATCGGCCACGACCCAGAAGTCATCGACGCTGGCGCGCAGTAGGTGGCGGTCGTGGGAGACGATGATCACCGTGCCGTCAAAGCTGGCAATGGCCTGGGTCAGCGCTTCGCGCATGTCCAGATCCAGGTGGTTGGTGGGCTCATCAAGCAGCAGTAGGTTGGGCTTTTGCCATGCCACTAGCGACAGTGCCAAACGTGCTTTTTCGCCGCCGGAAAAATTGTCCACCGTGGCGAAGGCGTTGTCGCCCTTAAAGCCAAAGCCGCCCAGGAAGCTGCGAATGGACTGGTCGCTGGCCGTGGGCGAGAGGCGCTGCACGTGAACAAACGGCGTGGCGGTGACATCCAGCCCTTCAAGCTGGTGCTGGGCGAAGTAGCCGATCGACAGGTGCTCGCCGGGCACGCGCTCACCGGCGAGCAGTGCAAGCTCGCCGGTGAGCGCTTTGATCAGCGTCGACTTGCCCGCGCCGTTGGGGCCGAGCAGGCCGATGCGGCTGCCGGGCAGCAGCGTCAGGTTGACGCCGTCAAGCTGGACGCGCTCGCCGTCATCCGTTGAATAACCCAGCCGCGCTCGGTCGAGCACCAGCAACGGGTGCGAGGTTTTGTCGGCGGCGGGCAGGGTGAAATAAAATGGCGAATCGACGTGCGCCATGGCGATGTCTTCCATGCGCTCGAGCATTTTGATCCGGCTTTGTGCCTGACGCGCCTTGGTGGCCTTGGCCTTGAAGCGGGTGATAAAAGTCTCGATCTCTGCGCGCCGCGCCTGCTGTTTGGCGGCTTCGGCTTGCTGCAGGGCGAGCTTTTCCGCGCGGGTGCGCTCAAAACGCGAGTAGTTGCCGCGGTAAAGCTCGATGGTTTGATGGTGCATGTGAGCGATGTGGTCGCACACCGCATCGAGAAAGTCGCGGTCGTGAGAGATCAATAGCAGCGTGCCGGGGTAGCGCACTAGCCACTGCTCAAGCCACAGCAGCGCGTCCAGGTCGAGGTGGTTGGTGGGCTCATCAAGCAGCAGCAAATCCGACGGGGTAAATAGCGTGCGGGCCAGGTTGACGCGCATCCGCCAGCCGCCGGAGAAATCGGACAGCGGGCGGTACAGGTCGGCCTGCACAAACCCCAGCCCGACCAGCAACTGGGCGGCGCGGGGCTCGGCGGTATAGCCGTCCAGGTTATCAATCAGCCCGTGCAGTTCGGCTTCTCGGTGGGCATCATCGGCCGCGCGCGCGGCGTCAAGGTCGGCCTCGACCTGGCGCAGGGCGTAGTCGCCGTCCAGCACGTAGTCGATAATCGAGCGGTCTAGCGTTTCAATTTCCTGCGCCATGTGCGCAATGCGCTGGCCGCCGCTCATTTCAACCTCGCCCTGGTCAGCGCCGATTTCGCCCAGCAAAAGCTTGAACAGGCTGGATTTGCCCGTGCCGTTGGGGCCGATAATGCCGGCTTTAATGCCGTCGTGCAGCATCAGGTCGGCGTTATCCAAGAGCGTTTGCGTGCCGCGTTGCAGAGCGACTTGGCGCAGTGCGATCATGCGTTCTCCCGAAAAAGGTGGGCATCATTTATGAAGATGGTGGGTGAAAATAGTTTATGAACATAGCTGATGCGTGATTCTACCCGATTGGCCGGCATTCAGCAGAATTCACTGTGGGATTTCGCGCTGGTGTTTTACGCGCGCCCCGGCGTATCGCAGTGCCTGCTGCGTCTGCAGGATGAGGTTGGTATGGATGTATGTGTACTGTTGTGGCGTCTGTGGCTGAACGGTCACGGCTTGGCGCCTACAGAAAAAGCCGAAAAAGCGCTGGCTGAGGTGGTCGCCTGGCAGCGCGATTATACTTGGCCGCTGCGCGACAGGCGGCGCTGGCTAAAGTCTGCCGCGGCGGATGACCCCGCCCTGGCACGCCTGCGCCACACGCTCAAGGAGGCCGAGCTGATGGCGGAAAAAGTCGCGCTTAACCGCCTGGAGGCACTTTCCCGGCAGGCCGGATACGTTCAGAAAGCGCTCCCCAACGAGGCGCATCCGCTTGCTGATACGCAGGCACAGTCGCGCGATCTGACAGCGCTTTGGGCGCAGTCGAGGGAGCCGCTGCGTTGAAGCACCTGCCCGGGTACGCTAACGTTAAAGCCGTAGGGCGATGATTTTTTAGCGTTTGCCGCGATAAATGCGGCTTCGTGCAAGCGACTCGTCGACCTTGCGCTATGCTGTGATAAGTATGACGCCCAATGACTTTGACCACCGACAGCCCGACGACATACGGATGACCCAACGCGCTAATAACGTCAACAATGCGCCAAGCCAAAGTAGCCACATCCTGCTGCTTTTGGGCTTTGGCTTGAGATCGCCGCCGCATCTTGGCGGCAAGCCATTAAGGTGAATCACTATGACCCAACAGCCCCAAACGAAACCTCAGCGAAGCAATGCCCTCCTTAATGCGCTTAGCGTCTTTGACAGGGTTCTTGGCACCATCGAAAAGTGGATTATTACCGTAAGCATCCTGGGCATGGCGCTTTTGATGAGCACCCACGTGGTCAGCTCCCTGATCTTTAACGCGGGGATTTCCGGTACCTACGAGGTGACCGAAATGCTGATCGTGATCATCACTTTTGTGGGGGTGAGCTACGCGGCGCGTCACGCGCGTCATATCAGCATGTCGGCCATTTACGAGCAGTTAACCGGCCGGCTGCGCAAGGGCCTGTTGATTATTATCTGCATCGGCACCGCCGCGCTGATGTTTTACTTTGCTTACAAATCCTTGGGCTACGTCACTACGATGCAGAGCCGTGGGCGTACCAGCTCCGCGCTGCATATCCCCATGTGGATAGTGTACACGTCGTTGCCGATTGGCTTTACGCTTGCCGGCGTGCAGTACGTGCTCACCGCCGTACGCAATATGATCAGCAAAGATATTTATCGCAACTTCAGGGAAAAAGAAGAGTTTACTGATGTGCCGACGGACGGTATCTGATCGCGTCGCCAGGCCTTTAGCGTCGGCGTGGCTAACCCATGTTGTAGCTTGTAGCGCAATGCCAATAACAACACTGAGGATAATCGCATGCTAGCTGTACTCGGGATAATGATGCTGCTGCTGCTGCTGCTGGGGTTCCCCATGATGGTGCCGTTAGCCGCAGGAACGCTCTACATGATGTTCACTGGGATGACCTTTTTTGGCCCCGATCAGGCCGTTAGCTGGATGATTAACGGGGTCGGTAGCTGGGTACTCGCGGCGGTGCCAATGTTCATCTTTGCCGCCGACATCCTGACCAAGGGATATACGGCCAACCGGCTGCTCGACGTGGTCGATGCCTTTACCCGCCACATTCGCGGCGGCCTGCCGATAACGACCGCCGCCTCCTGTGCGCTGTTCGGCGCTGTTTCCGGCTCGACCCAGGCAACGGTAGTCGCCATGGGTGGCCCCATGCGCCCACGCCTGCTGGCAAAAGGCTATACCGATAGCTTCACGCTGGCGCTGATTATCAACGCCAGTGATATTGCCCTGCTCATTCCCCCGAGCATCGGCTTTATCATTTACGGCGTGGTGATGAAAGAATCCATCGGCGACCTGTTTCTCGCGGGTATTTTGCCCGGCGTAATGATTCTGATGCTGTTCGCCATCTACTGCTATATCGATGCGCGCATCAAAGGCATTGAGCCGGAACCGCGTGCAACCTGGAAAGAGCGTTTTTACGCGATTCGCAAAGTCATGTTGCCGATGGGCTTTCCGGTGCTGGTGGTTGGCGGTATTTACGGCGGCTTTTTCAGCGCGGTAGAAGCCTCGGCCGTTGCCGTTGCCTACGCACTGCTTCTTGAAGTGGTCATTTACCGCCAGGTGTCGATTCGCGACCTGGGGGGCCTTGCGCTGTCTACCGGCATGATTACCGCCGTGGTGTTCATTCTGGTGGCCATCGGCGCGGCGTTCTCGCAGGCACTGGGGACCGCCGGTGTGCCCGAGCAGATGCTTGGTCCGTTGATCGACGGCATCGGTGATAGTCAGCTACTGGCATTAACGCTGATTGCCGCGGCGTTCTTCGTGGGCTGTATGTTCGTTGACCCCATTGTGGTGATCCTGATCCTGGTGCCGATCTTCAAGCCGTTGGTTATATCAACAGGGCTGGACCCCATCCACGTGGGCGTTATCGTGACGCTGCAGGCTGCTATCGGTTCGGCGACGCCGCCCTTCGGCTGCGATATCTTCACCGCGATTGCGGTATTCCGTCGGCCTTATCTGGACGTCATTCGTGGCACGCCGCCGTTTATCGTGATTATGCTGTTGGCGACGATACTCCTCATCGTGTTCCCGCAGATCTCGTTACTGCTGCCTTCGCTGGGTAACTAACATGTAGCTAACGCGGCATACGGAACAGTGAACAATGTAGCATCGATAAAAAAAGCCGAGTGGTGAAAACCACTCGGCTTTGTTGCTTTTTACGACCTGCTTTTTACGGCGGGTCGATCCGCGTGCTGATGCAGCGCGTTATTTCTCTTCTGATTCCATGTCGGCAGATTCCATGTCGTCGTCAGACTTCATGTCGCCAGAATCTTTGTCAGACGATTTCATGTCGGCAGAGTCGCCGTCTTTTTCATCGAAGGCCGCAAGCAGGGCATCGAGTGCTTTACCGCCGCGTTCGCCTACGTCATCAACGAAGCTGTCACGTACCGGCTTGGCCATTTCGCGGAACTTGTCGCGCTGCTCATCGGTAAGCTCGATGATCTCGATATCGCTCTTTTCCTTGATGGTTTCCAGGCGCTCGCTATTGAACTTGTCCTGGATGTCGTAGCCCGTCTGGACCAGCTCGCCGGTCACGTCGTCGAGCATGCTTTGCTGCTCGTCGCTAAGGCCGTCGTACCACTCTTCGTTGGCCATGAGCGTGGCGACGAATTGGGACTGCTTGGCAAAGATCATGTAGTCCTGGACTTCATAAAAGCCCATTTCTTCGTGGGCAAAGACCGGCTGGATGTTGCCGTCTGCCTGCTCCTGCTGCAGCGCGCTGTAAAGCTCGCCGTAAGCAATGGTGATGGGGGCAGCGCCGTAGGCCTTATAGCCTTCGCGCAGCAGGCTGTTATCCATCACTCGGATTTTCAGCCCTTTCATATCTTTGGGCTCGCGGATTTCCTTGTTAGTGGTCCACACTTGATAGCCTTCCGCCAGTTCGGCGATGGGCACCAGGCCGCGCTGGCGGAACGAGTCTTGCCAAGCGTCGCTTTTGAGAAATTCGTCGGAGTTCAGCACTTTTGCCGTTTCCATCTGATCGGCGGGCATAACAAAGTTCAGGCTGAGCAGCTGGCTTTCCGGCACGGTACCGCCTAGGGCACCTGAACCAAAGCCAAGCGGAATGGCGCCATTCTGTACTGCATCATAAAGGGCGGAATACGTTGATCCCCAAGAGCCGTAGGGCAGCAGCTCAACGGTAACATCACCGTCGGATTTTTCTTCGATCAGCTTTTTAAATTCCTGAGCATAGCCGTCCTGCACGCTGCCCTCGATTTCTTCGAGGCCAAAACGCCACGTTTCCGCGTTCGCTGACGCGGCAACGCTGAGAAGACCGCAAGCGGTAATACCGGCTACTAGTTTGTGCAGTTTCATTATTGTGCTCCTTTTTGTAATGACATACTTAGAGAAGAGTAATCATGGCGTTATGTCAAGGTAAAGGTCCGGGTTTTAGCCAATAGAACGGGGGTTTAGGTGCGTCTGTGCGCTTCGCCTGCTATGGTAACGCGATGTTTGATATGCGATGTTTGAGACGCAAAGCATCGCTCCAAGTCACCCATTTTGTTTATTGATAAGGCTCTGCCATGAAAACATTGCTGACTACCGTTTCGCTGGCCGCTCTGGTGGCCGCCCCGCTGGCGCTTGCCGCTCCGGAAAGCGAAGAAGAGCGCCTGGCCTACAGCCTTGGCGTCACCCTTGGCGAAAGCATGCACGCCGATGTCGAAGATCTGGATATTGACACCTTTACCCAGGGCATGCGCGACGTGTTCGACGACAACGAACTGGCCCTGAACGAAGACGAAATGGCTGACGCGCTGGCGACGTTCCAGCAAAACGCCATGGAAGCGCGCCAGCAAGAAGCGTCGCAGGTCGCCACGGAAAACCAGAAGCAGGGTAAAGCGTTTCTGGAAGAAAATGCCGAGCGCGATGCGGTAACCGTGACCGATTCCGGCCTGCAGTACGAAGCGCTTGAGTCCGGTGACGGCCAGACCCCGGGTGCGGAAGATACCGTCAAGGTCGACTACGAAGGCACGCTGCTGGACGGCACCGTATTCGACAGCTCGATCGAGCGCGGCGAGCCGGTCAGCTTCAAGGTCAATCAGGTGATCGAAGGCTGGCAGGAAGCGCTGCAGCTGATGAGCGTGGGCGATACGTGGAAACTCTACATCCCCGCAGAGCTTGCCTACGGCGAGCGCGGCCAGGGTCCCATCGGCCCCAACGAAGTGCTGACTTTCCGCGTTGAACTGCTGGACGTCGAGAGCGCCGAGCAAGCCGAGAGCGCCGCGGACACCAAGAAGGATGCAGAGGACGACGAGTAAGCCATGGCACCGTGGCTAGGGGTGGTCGCAGGTCTTCTCGTGCCGCTATCAAGCGCGGCTGCGGAAGAGGCAATACCGCCGCCGGCACTGCCGGCGTTGGGTACCGTGGCCGATCAGGCAAGCGTTGTGGGCGTGTCGTCCGGCGGCTACATGGCCACCCAGCTGGCGGTGGCCTGGCCGGAGCGCTTTCACGGGCTTGGCGTGCTGGCCGCAGGCCCCTGGGGGTGCGCGCAGGGCAAGCTGAGCCTGGCGCTCAACCAGTGCATGATGACGCGCGTCGGCGAGCCGTCGCTGGCGGTGCTTGACGAGCGTCGCGCTGATTATCAGTCCCGGGGGCAGCTGGGCGAAGACGCCGCGCTAAGCCGGCTGCGCGCCTTTGTCTGGCACGGCCAGCAAGACGACGTCATTGAACCGGTGCTGGGCGATTTGCTGGCCGAACAGCTTGATCAGTGGCTGGCCAGCAGCGATCAGCTCAAGGTTGAACGTGATGAGCAGGCGGGCCACGGCTGGCCGAAAGCGGCGGACAAGGTGGCCGGCGACATGCTGGACTGGCTGTATCCGGAGCGTCGCGCTGAACAAGCGTCCGCTGCCGGTGAGCTGCGCGCCTTTGACCAAAGCGATTTTGAAGCCCGCGGGCTTGCCGATAGTGGCTACGTCTACGTGCCCGAGGCGTGCACCGCCGGCGGCTGCGGCGCGACGCTGGCGCTGCACGGCTGCCAGATGAGTGCCGAGACCCTTGGCGATACCTTCGCTCGAAACAGCGGGCTCAATGCCTGGGCTGACGCCCACGACGAAGTGGTGCTTTATCCCCAGGCCGAAAGCTCGCTGGCCAACCCGCAGGGCTGCTGGGACTGGTGGGGCTTTGCCGAAAGCTCGTGGCAGCTGTACCCGCTTCATGATACCCGCGACGGCACTCAGGCCGGCGCCTTGCTGGACATGCTCGGCCGCCTGCAGGAATCGCCGGATACCCCCCGCTAAGCCTGCCGTTCCAATGCGGCCTGTAATGCTTCCACCAGCCCTTCGGGGTTGGTGGAAGCATACCTGTTCAAGAATCTCGCCGTGGTCGATGGCCTAGCTCCTTGCCACGTCGAAATCGAACCAGCTGCCAATGCGCCCGTCGGGCGTGTCCAGAATCACCCGCGCGCGCCACGGCATGATGTCCTGCGTGCAGACACCCACCTGCCCCTGCCCGCTGAACTGCCCCTGTCCGGCGGCCTGCAGGGGGAAGTGGTTAAGCCCCATATCCATGCCGCGGCCAATAAAGTCTACCGCTGCAGCCTGAGCGTTCACGCCTTCGACCTCAACGGTTAGCGGTAGCCGCTCCAGCGCCTGTATACGCCCGCTGACGGGCACCTGAAGCGCGAGTCGGCCGTTATCGCCCAGCGCCGTGGAGCAGGCCCCCTGATGAAGGTTGCATTCCTGCGTGGGAGGGTACCAGGTAACATCGTCGTCGCTGCGCAGCCAGTTGGACAGCGCATACCAGCTAAACGCCGCCAGCGCGATACCGGTGACCAGAATCAGCACTCTGAGAACGGGGAAGCGCGCGCCATCGGCGGGATCTGGCGTCTGTTTCATGGCAGGGCTCTTGGCAAGGTTCATGACAGAGTCAACATTTATTGCTACCCAAGCGATGGGAGAAAGATAGCGCCGGGAAGGCAGCATCAATTCTCACATGGTAGCAGCTATTACGCCGGCCCCCCTGTGCTGGGATGTCGCAGGTTAGCGGGCTCTGTCCAGCTGACGTAATGTGGAAGAGGGTGGCCTATGGGAGATATGCATGACGAGCATCATTGACGCGCTGGGGCCGCTTTTTGCGCTGATAGCTCTGGGCGCCGTGCTGGGCGCGGGGCGTTTTCTGCCGGCCGGTTTCTGGCCGCAGCTGGAGCGGCTGGTGTATTTCGTCCTGTTTCCCGCCATGTTGGTGGGAACGCTTGCCACGGCGGAAATCAGCCGGGTACCCGTGGGGCGTCTGGCCATTGTATTGCTGGGCGCCATGGCGGTATTTGCCTTATCACTGTGGCGCCTGCGCCATCGGCTGGGGCTTGAGGCCGCCGCGTTTACCTCGGTGTTTCAGGGGGCGCTGCGATTTAATACCTATGTGGGCGTGGCCGGTGCCGCCGCGCTTCACGCCGGCCCGGGCGCGACCGTGGCGGCGGTCGCGGTGGCGCTGATGGTGCCGACGGTCAACGTGATTTGCGTGGCGGGGTTTGTGGCCGCCGGCACCCTGGGGCGCGGAGGGTTGGGGAAAAGCGCGCTGGCGCTAATGAAAAATCCGCTGATTATTGCCTGCCTGCTGGGTGTGGGGCTTAACCTTTCCGGCGTGGGACTTCCCGGCTGGAGTGAAGAGACGGTGACGCTGGTGGGTCGCGCCGCGCTGCCCCTCGGGCTGCTGGCGGTGGGCGTGGCACTGCGCTTGCCGGCGCTCTTGCGCCTGAACCGGGGCGTGTTTGCCGCGGCGGGCGTCAAGCTGGTGTTGATGCCGGGGTTGGCGCTGGCGCTTGCCTGGCTATTACATCTGGACCCCGTCAGCCGCGATGTGGCGCTGCTCTTTGCCGCGCTGCCGACGGCGACGTCGGCCTATATTCTGGCGCGCCAGCTGGGCGGCGATGCCGAGATGATGGCCGCCATTATTACCGGGCAGACGCTGTTGGCGATGCTCACCCTGCCGCTATGGCTGCAGTTGGTCGCCTGATAAGAAGAGTTAAATAAAAAAGCGTCGCATTTGTGTTGACGGGGTAAATGAGAATGATTACATTGCAGGGGTGGCGTTTGATGAGACGCCGCAAATCACGGCAGTAACCGCCAGTTAACTGCCATGGTTTCTCCCTCTCATTGCTAGTCAAGACGGCTATTCATGATAGCTAGTCACGGTCTTATTGCCGCTCTTTTCAGAGCGGCTTTTTTTTGCGCGGTTGGCGCCGTTATGGCGCCTCGTGGGGCGCTGTGTCGTGGCGATAGATCAGATCCCAGACGCCGTGGCCCAGCTTCTCGCCGCGTAACTCAAACTTGGTCAGCGGGCGAAACGCCGGGCGCGGCACGTAGGGCGCCGTGGCGGCGTCGGCGGTATTGGCAAAGCCGGGTGCGGCGTCCAGCACTTCCGCCATCCACTCGGCGTAGGCTTCCCAATCGGTGGCCAAATGAAAGCGACCGCCGGGTGCCAAGCGCGAGCGCACCAGTTCGACAAAGGCCGGCTGCACGATGCGCCGCTTGTGGTGCTTTTTCTTCGTCCAGGGGTCGGGGAAGAATAGCTGCAGGGTATCGATGCTGCCTTCGGGCAGGCACTGCTCGAGCACGGCCAGGGCATCTTCGCGGTAGATCCGCAGGTTGGTCAGCCCGCGCTTGTCGGCTTCGTCGAGCAGCTTGCCCACGCCCGGCGCGTGCACCTCGATGCCGATAAAGTCGCTATCCGGATGGGTTTCGGCCTGCTCGACCAGCGAGTTGCCCATGCCAAAGCCGATTTCGACCACGCGGGGTGCGCGGCGGCCAAACAGGGCGTCGAGATCCTGCCGGCCGTCGGCAACGTTGAGCCCCAGACGCGGCCAGACATCCATCAGGCCGCGGGTTTGTGCCTGGGTGGTGCGCCCGGCGCGGATCACGTAGCTTTTGATACCGCGGCGGTGCAGGGGGGCATCGGCGCTTTCCGGGCCGGTGGTCGCGTCGTCGTCGGTTGTATGTGTATCGGTCATGTTACTGCGAGCATCCATCAGCCGTTGATACGGCCGGCAAAGGGGGAAGAAGGATCAGCGCTCTGGCGGCGCGGCATACGCCCGGCGAGAAGGGCGTCGCGGCCGGCCTGTACCGCCTGCTGCATGGCGCGGGCCATGCGTACCGGGTCGCGCGCGTGGGCAATGGCCGAGTTGAGCAGCACGCCGTCGCAGCCCAGCTCCATGGCCATGGCCGCGTCCGAGGCGGTGCCGATGCCCGCGTCCACGAGTACCGGCACATTGCTGCGCTCGACAATCAGGCGCACGTTGTGCGGGTTCTGAATGCCGTGGCCGGAGCCGATCAGCGAGCCCAGCGGCATGATCGCCGAGCAGCCCATGGCTTCAAGTTCGCGGGCGACAATGGGGTCGTCGCTGGTATACACCATGACGTCGAAGCCGTCGTCGAGCAGCGTTTTGGCCGCTTTGAGCGTTTCGGTGACGTTGGGGTAGAGCGTGTCATCGTCGCCCAGCACCTCAAGCTTGACCAGATTATGGCCGTCGAGCAGCTCGCGCGCCAGTCGGCAGGTGCGCACGGCGTCCTTGGCGTTATAGCAGCCGGCGGTGTTGGGCAGCAGCGTATAGCGATCCGGTGAGACGACGTCGAGCAGGTTCGCGCCGGCTTCCTGGCCCAGATTAGTGCGGCGCACGGCGAAGGTGACGATCTCGGCGCCGCTTTGGTTGATCGCCGCGCCGGCCTCGTCAAAATCCTTGTATTTACCCGTGCCGATCAGCAGGCGAGAATGGAAGTCGCGGCCGGCAACGGTCAGCGGCGCGTCGTTGAGTGTTGTCATAAATATTCCTTGGAGTGTGCCCGCCCTAGCCGCCACCGATGGCGTGGACGATCTCGACCTTGTCGCCGTTGGCCAGGCGCGTTTCGGCGAGCTGGCTGCGGGGAACAATTTCTTCGTTGATTTCAACGGCGATGCGGCGGCCGCCGAGCCCGAGCTGCGCGACCAGATCGGCAGCGCTGGTATCGGGCGCGAGAGAATGGGGCTCGCCGTTGAGCTGAATGGCATGCGTTGTCATCTCAGTCATTTTCCTACCGCTTTAGTGGGTGTCGCAGTCGCGCTATTGTAGCGATTTTAGCGCTTTCCGGCAGCTGCTCGCGTCAACGCTTGCGCGTTATACAGCGTGTGGCCAACAATCCGTGGCCCACAACACAGGAGCACTTTCGTGCCGTCAGAAAAACGTATACCCCAAGAGCCCAGCGCCTCCCGCGGGTACCACAAGGCCGCGTGGTGTGGCGTGGCGCTCTCCGGCGCGGCCGCCGTTATGCTCGGCGCCTATGCCGCCCACGGGCTGTCCGCGTGGGCCAGCGAGGCGACGATCGCCACGGTGGATACTGCCGTGCGCTATCAGATGTGGCACACGCTGGCGCTCGTGGCGGTGCTGATCTGGCAGCGGCTTGAGCCACAAGCACGCCTGTGGCCGGTCATGGCACTGTGGGCGCTGGGTATCGCGGCGTTTTCCGGCTCGCTTTACGCTTTGGCGTTGGGCGGGCTGGGCGTGGGGCTGTTAACCCCGCTTGGCGGCCTGTTGCTGATTGCCGGCTGGCTGGCGCTGGGCATTGCCGCCTGCAGGCCAGCGACGTCAAGATAACAAACCGCCGACGCCATAAACAAAAACCCCCTCAGGACGGGCCATGAGGGGGTTTGGCTAGCGCCTTGCGCGTGTTACTGCGTGCTGGCCTTTGCCGCTTTGGCTTTTTCCGCTTTTGTCTTTTCTATCCGGCGCCACTCGTGGAGCAGCGGCTCGGTGTAGCCGGACGGCTGTTCCAGACCCTTGAAGATCAGGTCAGACGCGGCCTTGAACGCGGTGGAATCGTCAAAGTGCGAGCTCATCGGCGTGTAGCTGGGATCGCCGGCGTTCTGCTCGTCGACGACCTTGGCCATGCGCTTGAGCGTGTCTTCTACCTGCGCATTCTCGACGATGCCGTGGTGCAGCCAGTTGGCAATGTGCTGGCTGGAGATGCGCAGCGTCGCGCGGTCTTCCATCAGGCCGACGTTGTGGATATCCGGCACCTTGGAGCAGCCCACGCCGTGCTCAACCCAGCGAACCACGTAACCCAGAATGCCCTGGCAGTTGTTGTCCAGCTCCTGCTGGATGTCGTCTGCGCTCCAGCTGGGGTTGGCTTCTACCGGAATGCTGAGCAGGTCGTCGAGCAGATCGGGCTCGCCCTGACCTTCAAGCTCGCGCTGCACGTCGGCCACGTCTACCTGATGGTAGTGCAGCGCGTGCAGGGTGGCCGCCGTGGGGGACGGTACCCAAGCGGTATTGGCACCGGCTTTCGGGTGGCCGATTTTCTTTTCCAGCATGTCGTGCATCAGGTCCGGCATGGCCCACATGCCCTTGCCGATCTGGGCGCGACCACGCAGGCCACAGGCCAGGCCTATTTGCACGTTGTTCTTCTCGTAGGCGCCGATCCAGGCGGTGCCTTTCATGTCGCCTTTGCGCACGACCGGGCCGGCTTCCATGATGGTGTGCATCTCGTCGCCGGTGCGGTCCAAAAAGCCGGTGTTGATGAACACCACGCGCGCGCTGGCGGCGTTGATGCAGGCTTTGAGGTTGGCGCTGGTGCGGCGCTCTTCGTCCATGATGCCCATTTTCAGGGTGCTTTTCGTCATGCCGAGAATGTCTTCGACGCGGCCAAACAGCTCGTCGGCAAACGCGACTTCTTTGGGGCCGTGCATTTTCGGCTTGACGATGTACACCGAGCCGGTGCGCGAGTTACGCGGCTGGTCGGCGCTCTTCTGCAGGTCGTGCAGGGCAATCAGCGAGGTCACGGCGGCGTCGAGAATGCCTTCGGGCAGCTCAGCACCGTTTTCGTCGAGAATCGCCGGCGTGGTCATCAGATGGCCCACGTTGCGGATGAACATCAGCGAGCGGCCCTGCAGGGTGACGCTGTTGCCGTCGGTGGTCTGCCAGGTACGATCACCGTGCAGTTCACGGGTGAACGATTTGTCGCCCTTGACGATGGTTTCCTGCAGATCGCCCTTCATCAGGCCAAGCCAGTTGGTGTAAACGCCAACCTTGTCTTCGGCATCGACGGCGGCGATGGAATCTTCGCAGTCCATGATGGTGGAAATGGCGGCTTCCACAACCACGTCCTTGATCCGCGCCGGGTCGGTTTTGCCTATGGGGTTTTCGCCGTCGATCTGGATCTCGGCGTGCAGGCCGTTGTTGGCCAACAGAATCGACGTCGGCGCGGCGGCGTCGCCTTCAAACCCAATCAGCTTGGCAGCATCTTGCAGGCCGGTATCGCGGCCGCCTTCCAGCGTGACGTTCAGGTGGCCATCGCGGATGGCGTAGTTGACGGCGTCTCGGTGAGAGCCGGTGGCCAGCGGGGCCATGCGGTCCAGCACGCCGCGGGCGTAGGCAATGACTTTCTCGGCACGCTTGAAGTTGAATTCGCGGGTCTTTTCCGCGCCGTCGGCATCAGAGATGACGTCGGTGCCGTAGAGCGCGTCGTAGAGGCTGCCCCAGCGGGCGTTGGCGGCGTTCAGCGCGTAGCGTGCGTTGCTGACGGGCACCACCAGCTGGGGGCCGGCCTGCACGGAAAGCTCGCGGTCGACGTTGTCGGTCGTGGTGGCGACTTTTGCAGGCACCTTGGCCAGATAGCCAATATCGGTGAGAAAGCGGCGGTAGGCCGGCATGTCGCTGATCTGGCCGGGGTTTTCACGGTGCCAGGCGTTGAGTTTTTCCTGCAGCGAGTCGCGCTCGTCGAGCAGCTGGCGGTTTTTCGGCGCCAGATCGTGGAACAGCGCGTCAACGCCCGCCCAGAAGGCAGCTTGATCAACGCCTGTGCCAGGCAGCGCCTGCTCGTTGATAAAGCGATCAAGTTCAGCTGCCACCTGTAAACGGTGACGCGTGATACGCTCGCTCATGGAAACTCTCCCTTAGAGTGTCCGTGGCCAATCGTGGTACCAGATGCCCGCCACGGCCATAGTGAATACAACAGTGCATACGACGGCTGTTTCAACGACCGTCTCAACCACTGTCTCAATTACTATTTCATGCCGGTCGAAGTGCAAATGACAGCACTGACGCAGATGCCGGCAGCATAAGTTATGGAAAACTTGTGGAAAATAGTTCCATAAATGTGCAGGCATGTAAATAGCGTCGCTCTTGCTTGCTTGACAGTGCGGCAGGAGGCTCGACCAAATGCGGACGATTTTACCTTATTTGGCGAGCATTGTTAAATCGCGATGAGAATTAGGTCGAGTACCGGGCCGACAAACGGGTCGCAACGGTCACACAGCAAGAGAGGGCGGATGAACGAGTTTGACGCGCTGAAGGCCGCGTTTTGCCACGCGGGAGACGTCCGGCTGGTGCCGTTGTCGCCGGGCAGCGGCGAGGCCCGGGCGGTAGAGCCGTACTTTAACCGCTACGGATTGACGCCCCTTTGGCGGGGGGCCAGGCAGGTTTACGCGGGCTTTATCGAAAGCGGGCAGTTTTCGCTCTGGTGCCAGGTTTGGGCGCCACTCAAGCCGGTGGGTACCGTGTTTGTGGTGCACGGCTATTTTGACCATCTGGGGCTTTATCGCCATCTGCTGGCAGAGCTTTTGGCGCGCGGTTGGCAGGTGGTGCTGTGGGATTTGCCCGGCCACGGCCTGTCGAGCGGCGAGCGGGCAGCGATCGATGATTTTGAGACCTACCGCCACTGCCTGCACGTGGTGCAGGCGACGTTAACAGCGCAGGCGCTGGCGCCCGCGCCCTGGGTGGGGATCGGGCAGAGCACCGGCGCGTCGATACTCGCTACCGATGCGCTCCGCCTGCAAGATGAAGCACCCTGGGAGGGGCTTATCCTGCTGGCGCCGCTGGTGCGCCCCTGGGGGTGGCATCAGGCCAGTGCGCTGCATCGTCTGGTCAGCCCCTTTGTGCGCGCGGTGCCGCGGCGCTACCGGCCCAACTCCACCGATGCCGCCTTTGTCGCCTTTCTGCACCAGCAGGATCCGCTGCAGCCGGGGCAGCTGAGCCTTGCCTGGGTCAGCGCCATGCGCCGCTGGATGCCGCAGCTGCTGGCACAATCGCCACGCTCGCTGCCCGTGTTGATGATTCAGGGTGAGCAGGATCATACCGTCGACTGGCCGTATAACCTCGGCGTGCTGGCGAAAAAATTTCCGCGTGCCGAGGTGTATCGCCATCCGCTGGCGCGCCACCATCTGGTCAACGAAGCCGAGCCCATACGCGAGGCGCTGTTCGCCCCGCTGGTGCGCTTTCTCGATGAGCGGGCGACCTAGGCGGCGTCCCGGGCGTGAACCCGCTGGCCGCCGGCCCAGGTGGCGTAAACGGTACGGTCGTCGCCGAGCATCATCAGCGCGAACAGGGTTTCGGAAAGCGTCTGGCAGTGCGCCGTGCGCCGCGCCAGCAGCGGCGTGGCCTGAGGGTCGAGCACCACGATGTCGGCTTCGCCGCCTTCGCGGATCTGGCCGATGTGCTGGTCAAGGTGCAGGGTTTTGGCGTTGCCCAGCGTCAGCCGGTAAAAGCCCTGCCAGGCGGTAAGCGGTTGGCCTAGTAGCTGGCCGACCTGATACGCCCCTTTGAGCGTCGCCAGCCCCGACAGATCGGTGCCGCCGCCCACATCGCTGGCCAAACTCGTGGCCAGGCCGGCCTCATGGCAGGCCTGACGGTCAAACAGGCCGCTGCCCAGAAACAGGTTCGAGGTGGGGCAAAAGGCGATGCTGGCGCCGGCGTCTGCCAGCCGGTGGCGCATTCCCTGGTCCAGATGAATGCCGTGGGCGAAGGTGCTGCGCGGCCCCACCAGCCCGTAGCGCTCATACACGTTGAGGTAGTCTTTGCTTTCGGGGAACAGTTCGGATACCCAGGCAATTTCGCCCTCGTTTTCCGACAGGTGGGTTTGCAGGTGCACGTCCGGGGCGTTGCGCAGCACCGCGCCGGTGGCTTCCAGCTGCTCCCGGGTGGAGGTTGGCGCAAAGCGCGGTGTCAGGCTGTAGCCCAGCCGGTTTTTGCCATGCCAGTCGGCAATCAGCCGTTCGCTGTCGGCCAGGCCGCCCAGGGTGTCGTCGGTCAGGGCATCGGGGCCGTTGCGGTCCATCAACACCTTGCCCGCCAGCATGCGCAGCCCGCGGCGATTGGCGGCGCTGAAAAACGCATCCACCGAGCCCGGGTGCGAGGTACAGAAGACCTGGGCGGTGGTGGTGCCCACGCGCAGGGTTTCGTCGAGAAACGCCTCGGCCACGGCGTCGGCGTGAACGCGATTGGCAAAGCGGCACTCTTCGGGAAAGGTGTAGTCGTTGAGCCAGTCGAGCAGCTGGCGGCCGTAGGAGGCCATGATATCGAGCTGCGAGTAGTGCACGTGGCTGTCGATAAAGCCCGGCATCATCAGCTTGCCGGAATAGTCCACCACGTCGATGCCGGCCGGCAGGTGCGGTGCCAGCTCGGCGTAGTCGCCCACGGCGTGAATATGGCCGTCGACCATCCACACGGCGCCGTCTTCAAGGTGGCGAACGCTGCCCGGTGCAGGGGTGTCACCGTCGCCGGGGTCGGCGGCAAAGCTCAACAGCGGGCCGCGCAGTACGCGGGTGTCAGTCGTCAGGTCGGTCATAAAATCTCCGTCGGGTCAGGCACGTTGTTTCTGTGGGCCGGGCGCGACCGGATGAAAGGCGGCGCGCAGCGTTTCGGGGGCGACGCCACGGCGGTCGGGGTGAGCGTCGGCGGGCTTGAAGGTCAAAAGCTCGGCGGTCACCGCCAGCGCGATTTCATAGGGGCGCTTGCCGTGGGCGCCGGCGACGCCGATGGGGCAGCGCACCTGCTTGAGCGCGGCGTCATCGTGGCCGGCATCCTGCAGCCGACGACGAAAGCTCGCCCATTTGGAGCGTGAACCGATCAGCCCGATGGAGGCGCAGTCGCCGCGCTTGAGCAGCGCATCGACAATGGCGCGGTCTTCACCGTGATCCTGAGTCATCACCAGCGCGTGGCAGCCAGAGGGTAGCCCGGCAACGGCGCTGGCCATATCAGGCTCGCCGCCGGTGCCGGGCATGATGCGTCGGCGCTGCTGGCGATCACTGCCCGGCGCGTCGGGAAAGGCGTCTTCACGGCTATCAAACCACAGCAGCTGCCAGGGCAGCGGGGCCAGCAGCCCGGCCAGTTCCCGGCCGACGTTGCCGGCGCCAAACAGCGCCACGCGCATCTCGGCACCGGCATAAAGCTCCAGCAGCACGTGGACGTAGCCGCCGCAGCACTGGCCGCTGCGCCCGCCCAGCGGAAACGCTTCCAGCCGGGTGCCGCTTTCGCCCCGGGCGAGCGCGTCGCGCGCGGCCTCGATGACCTGCAGCTCGAAGTTGCCGCCGCCGAGGGTGTCGTGGATGGCCTCCCCGGTAATCACCATCTTGGCACCGGGTTCCCGCGGGGTGGAGCCCGCCACCCCGACTACGCTTGCCAGCGCGTGGGGGCGGGCTTCGCGCTGCAGGCGATCAAGCGCGCTGTGCCAGACGTCAGACCGGTTCATGGTCGGGTCTCACGCTGTCGTTGTAACGGCTGCGTTTTGCCTGACGCAGCGTCTCGGCGGCCATCAACACGCGCTCGGGCGTGGCCGGGGTATCCAGCACCGGGCAGAAACGGTAGTCGGCAAGGCTCGCCAGCGCGTCGCGCAGCGCTGACCACACCGAAATCGCCAGCATGAAGGGCGGCTCGCCCACCGCTTTGGAACGGTAGATGTTGGCCTGGGAGTTGGGGTGGCCTTCCAGCAGTTTGACGTTAAACGTCTCGGGTAAATCGCCAAACGCGGGGATTTTGTACGTCGAGGGCGCGTCGGAAATCAGCCGGCCGGCATCGTTCCACTTGAGCTCTTCGCTGGTTAGCCAGCCCATGCCCTGAATAAAGCCGCCTTCGACCTGGCCAATATCGATGGCCGGATTCAGCGAGTCGCCTACGTCGTGAATGATATCGACGCGGCTGACGCGATATTCACCGGACAGCGTATCGACCTCGACCTCGGACACCGCGGCGCCGTGGGCGTAGTAGTAGAACGGGCGGCCGCGGCCGGTGGCGCGGTCGTAGTGGATCAGCGGCGTGGCGTAGAAGCCTTTTTCGGACAGCGAAATGCGCCCGAGATAGGCGGCCTGGACAAGTTCACCCCAGTCGATGCGCTGCTCGGCCTCGCCCAGGCCAGCCACCAGCTGGCCGTGCTCCAGGCGCATGGTTTCGCGGTCAAGCCCGCCGGCGTCGTGCTCAAAGTGCACGGCGGCGAAATCAAACAGGCGCTCGCGCAGCTTGCTGGCGGCGTCCCGGGCGGCCATGCCGTTCAGGTCGGTGCCGCTGGAGGCAGCGGTGGGCGAGGTGTTGGGCACCTTGTCGGTGCGCGTGGCGGTAATGCGCACCTGTTCAAGGTCGAGCCCCAGTTCGCGAGCCACCACCTGGCAGACCTTGGTGTGCAGCCCCTGGCCCATTTCGGTGCCGCCGTGGTTGATCATTACGCTGCCGTCGGTATACACGTGCAGCAGCGCGCCGGCCTGATTCAAATGCTGGGCGGTGAACGAAATACCGAACTTCACCGGCGTCAAGGCAAGGCCGCGCTTGATGATCGGGCTCTGGGCGTTGAAGTGGGTGATTTCGCGGCGGCGATTCCAGTAGTCGCTTTCGGTTTCCACCTGGGCCACGATATCGTGCAGCAGACTGAGCTGCTCGACGCGCTGACCGTAGTGGGTGACGTTGCGCGGCGTACCGTCGGCGTCGCTTTCGCGGTAGAGGTTGCGCTTGCGCACGGTCAGCGGGTCTTCGCCGATGTAGCGGGCGATGTCGTCCATGGCGCGCTCGATGATCATCATGCCCTGAGGACCGCCAAAGCCGCGAAACGCGGTGTTGGACGCGGTGTGGGTTTTGGCGCGCTTGCCGGTGACCCGTGCTGACCCCAGCGAGTAGGCGTTGTCGGCGTGGAACATGGCGCGGTCGACCACCGCTTCGGACAGGTCGGGCGAGTAGCCGCAGTCGCCGATCACGTCAATATCGCCGCCGGTCAGCACGCCGCGTTCGTCAAAGCCCAGCTTGTAAGTGTTATGGAACGGATGGCGCTTGCCGGTGGCGCGGGTGTCGTCGGCCCGGGGCACGCGTACCTTGGCCGCGCGGCCGGTGCGCCGGGCAATAATCGCGGCGATACACGTCCACGGCGAGGCCTGGGTTTCCTTGCCGCCAAAGCCGCCGCCCATGCGCCGGGTGGAAACGGTCACGGCATGGAACGGAATGTTCAGCACTTCGGCCACCAGCTTTTGCGTTTCGCTGGGGTGCTGGTTGGAGGTATGTACGACAACGCCTTCGTCTTCGCTGGGCTCGACCAGGCAGGCCTGACCTTCCAGATAGAAGTGCTCCTGACCGCCGACAAACTGGGTGCCTTCAAGCACGTGGGTAGCGCCGTCAAGGGCGGCCTGCCAGTCGCCGCGTTCGTGCACGTGGGTGGGGCGCACCAGCTCTTCACGCTCGGCGGCGGCCACCGGGTCAAGGCTTGCCGGCTGCTCGTCGATTTCCACCACGGCGGCTTGTAACGCCTGGCGCGCGGCTTTGTAGCTGTCGGCAGCGACGGCAAACAGGCTCTGGCCGACGTAGCTGATGTCGTCATAGGCAAAGATCGGGTCGCCGGGAAATACCGGGCCGATATCCGTGTGCCCGGGCACGTCGGCAAGGCTGATCACGTCAACCACGCCGGGGTAGGCCTTGACCTTTTCCAGATCCATGCGGGTGACGCGGCCGTGGGCCACGGGTGACTGGCCGACCATGACGTGCAACGTGCGGGCAGGGCTTGGCAGGTCATCAATGTAGTCGGCGCGGCCGGTCACGTGTTTGATCGCGCTCTCGTGGGCGCGGGCATGGCCGGCACCGCCGCGGCTGGCGACGGCATCGCGGGCAAGGGGCGCATCGCCCTGGTTGCGGTGCCGGATGTCGTTCTGAGTGCCGTCTTGAGTGCCGCGGGGCTGGTCGAGATCAGTGAGCGTACGCATCGAGAGTCACCTTGGTTGCTGTGCCGTTCTTGTCGTTGTGCTTGTCGCCGCCGTCGTTGGAGGCGGGCTGGGATTCGGCGGCGATCATCAGGCGTAGCCGTTCCAGCAGGTTGCCGGCGGCGAGGGTGCGGTATTCGGCGCTGCCGCGCACGTCGGCCATGGGTTTAAGCTCCTTGGCCAAGGCGGCGCGGGCGTGGGCAAACGACGCCGCATCCGGGCGGCTGCCTTCAAGCGCGGCTTCGGCGGCCGGTGCGCGGCGCGGGATGCCCGCCATGCCGCCAAAGGCGAGGTGGACGTCGCGCATCAGGCCGTCTTCCAGGCGCCAGGCGAACGCGCCCAGCACGGCGGAAATATCGTCCTCACGGCGTTTGGACAGCTTCCACACCTTGAGGTTTTGGTCGGCAGCCGGGCGCGGGAGAAAAATTGCGGCAATGAATTCGTCTGCCTCAAGCGCGGTTTTCCTGTAGTCGAGGAAAAAGTCCGCCAGCGCCAGCTCGCGGCTGCCCCGGGGGCCGTCCAGTCGCAGCCGCGCGTCCAGAGCCAGCAGCACCGGCGGGGTATCGCCGATGGGGGAGGCGTTGGCCACGTTGCCGCCCAGCGTCGCGCGGTTACGGATCTGCGATGAGGCAAAGCGGTGCATCAAGTGCTCGAACGCCGGATAGTGCTCGGCCAGCAGCGGCGTAAGCTGTGAGAGCGTCACGGAGGCGCCGAGCCACCAGCCGCTGTCGGTGTCTTCCACGCGGGTCAGCTCGGCCACCTGGCGCACGTCGATGATATCGACCAGATCCTTCACCTGCTGGGTGGTTTCCAGCCACAGGTCGGTGCCGCCGGCGACCAGACGCGCGCCCGGGCGCTTGGCTTTGAGCTCGCGCAGCGCGGCGATGTCGCGGGGCATGGCGTAGCCCGTCGTGTCGCTGTCGGTGCCGGTGTCGCTGACGTCTTTGGCCAGCGCCGCGACGTCTGTACCCAGTGCCGCATTGGCGGCCCAGTCGGGCGTGGCTTTGGGGTAGTCCTGCATGGTGAGCGCGGCGTCGCGGATCGGGCGATAGCCGGTGCAGCGGCACAGGTTGCCGCCCAGTGCACTTTCCATCCGCTGCTGGGTTAGCGGAGCCGGGCGCTGGTTCTGCTCTTCATGCTTGTTTTGATCTTCATATAGGGTAAACAGCGACATCACGATGCCCGGCGTGCAAAAGCCGCACTGGCTGCCGTGGCACTCGACCATGGCCGCCTGCGCCGGATGCAGATGCGCATCGTCGGCAAGCCCTTCCACGGTGACCAGATGGCAGCCGTTAAGCTGGTGGGCCGGGGTAATGCAGCTGTTGGCGCTCTGGTAGTGAAGCGTGCCGTTGGCGTCGGGCTCACCGATGGCCACGGTGCAGGCGCCGCAGTCGCCAGAGGCGCAGCCTTCCTTGGTGCCGGTCTGGCCGAGCTGCTCGCGCACCAGCTCCAGAATGCTGGTATCGGCGCTGACGCTGGTCAGGCGCTGGCGCTTACCGTTGAGGTAGAAATCAATCATGGTCGGCTCCGGTTGTCATTGTCGTGGCGGATTATGCTGTTGGCCGAGTGTAGAGGACATTTCAATTCTTGACCATGTGGTCAGCTTTATCAAGTTTTTTGCTGTGATGCTTTGGATTAATTCTAGCGCGTTGCCGGCACTTTGCCGGTGAGGCGCTGCGCGGCTGAATTGCCTTGGCACCGGCTTTTCAGGCAAGCTTTAGCTTTGCTA